>CAZASK010000016.1:0-31970 GCA_964487845.1 uncultured bacterium | reverse complement strand
CCAAAAATAGATCAAGTAAATCCAGTCGGTAATCCATACGAGCGTTTCGCGAATAATGACAATGTGTATTTAAAACTCGTTGTCGAAGGTGGTATAAAAAAGCTTATTGCTGTTGAAAAAAATGAGAAGTTGAATTTTTTCGATAGTATAGCTAGAAAATTTCATCTGGGCGGCTTTCGCCTCAAAGCTATCACCCACTATATTGACAAAATTTTAGACGATACGCCAATCGCGAATGAAGTCAAAATAAAACTGAAATCGAAAATTGAAAAACACAACGATAGATGGTTCAGGAAGATATTCACTTGTTTACAGATGAAAATGGAATCACTCACACAAGAGGATCGACAAGTATTCGATAGATTAAGAAATTATTTTTTTGTATTAGGCGATCCACAAGACGATGATTTTCAAGCAGCACAAAACGAGATAGACCAGCTGGAAATTCCACAAAATGCTCCCTATATTCTACAAGAAGCCTTTATTTTAGCAAAAAAACGCTCAGCAAATAGTGATTATACACATAACACACAAGCGCCCATTGCGGCTGTTGATGAAATATTCAACCTTATAAAGCAGTGTGAGAGTGTAAATAGCAAGAA
Source organism: uncultured bacterium (assembly GCA_964487845.1). GTDB lineage: Bacteria > Chlamydiota > Chlamydiia > Chlamydiales > FEN-1388 > CAZASK01. The sequence goes on along the minus strand of CAZASK010000016.1, from coordinate 31,368 downwards.
GGATTTTTTTAAAATCCAAAAACGACTCAATCAACTTTCACAAGAACAACTTATAGGAAAAGAGCTTTCTAGTATTCCTCAAGCAGTATGTGATGCCCTCTATTTTGCAAGGCGCCAATTTGAAAACAAAAGGAGTGAGCTTGTAGTGCTACAAGGACCATATATGGAAGAAATTGAGGTTCCAAAAGCAGGGGAGTATGGAATAATCGCCCAGCGCGGTGATGGCGCTTGCCTCTTCCGCTCTTTAGCAACAGGTCTTCATCTCAATAACACACCTTTGCATGATACACAGAGAGCAAAGGAACTAGCTGAAAAAAATAACAAAGGCCCAGACAAATTTAATGGTTATCTACGTGATGAAATCGTCAACTATATAGATGCTCATAAGACCGAGTTGATATTACAAGGAGAGGAATGGGTAGAAAATACATTTCGAATAAATCTTTTGGATACAATAGAGATCGATAATGAAAAATATCAGAAGGAATTGAATGAGTTTGATGAATATCCACGGCTTGATAAACAAGTTCGGGAAAAAATCAAAGAGAGAATTCAAGAAAAAATCATCACGGGCTCTGATGACGAAAAAGTGGACAAATATATAGAGCGAATGCGAACCCCATATTCCTGGGGAAGCCAGCTTGAGCTGCAAGCATTTTGCGAGCTCTATCAGGTAAATGTAGACCTCTATATGAAGCAAGATAAGGGCCCGCCAACACGTGATGGAGGCAGAAGTATTGACCTGTATCAGGGAAGGCCTACAATCTATCTTTGTAATGAAAGAGGCACGCACTTCGATGTAATGGAAGGGCCTCCTAAAAACAAGTAAATACTTTATCTAAAAGAAAATTGGTTATTTCTGCGGCTGTACTACCCACAAGATCTCCCAAGAAAAAGGTAGCAGTAGGTGCAATAGCAAGTGCCATCAGTGCTGCTATACAGCCTCCAGCAGCCAATGGAGGAAATGCGATAATGTGCCGAAGAGCTAATTCGACGCCTGTTTTTATCACCGGCATCCCATAATGACAAAAATAGGCTCTCGATAAAAAGAAGGTAGTGACAGACACCACTTTTTTTATAACCGCGCAGAGCATCGACTTCATGCTTATTTCTTGAGGAGCATGTGTTTCAGGGAAAAAAAATTGCCGTACAAGAGTGGCGATTGCCTCTACCGTTTCTTTCACGGCTGTGTAGACAAGATCTGAGAAAAATTGAGTTGCTGGAATTGAAAATACCATCGCGAGCTCGTGACCTACAATTTTACCAGCAAACTGCCCAAAACGAGTAGTTGCCACTTTAGTAATCGCTGCATCGAGCTGCTGCGTGATAGGCTCTAGCCCATACATGCAAAATGCCTGTTTGGCTATAAACGCCGTCGGAATGCTACAGCACTTTGCCCCGATGTCAAATGCAAATGACATATAACACCTCTGACATACAAACCTCAAATGGCATACACCATACGAATTTGGACAAATTGACACAAGAATTTGGTGTAACAGAACCGTCTACACGCTCGTTTTCATCATAAGTATGATTATCAGACGTTGTAAATTACTGTTTCTCTGAAGTAATGAAAAAAGTAAGATGGTTGTGCAACGAGGAATTTTTCATGAAAAATATACTGAAAAAGCTTTTTATATCTCTTCTTCTCCTACTATCTTTTAGTCTTCTTGTAATTGCATGCTTACCGTTTGCGCTTTCCCAACAGCCTATTCAGAATTATCTTCTTCGTATCTGTAGCAATAGAATTCCAGGCCATGTGCAAGTGCAGTCAGCTTCTTTTGGATGGATATCGGGCATACAAATTGAAAATTTGCAAATAGAAGATGCGAATCAACGATTTTCTGTGCATGCTGATCATATATCTTTTGATCATCCTTTATACCGACTCATCCCATTCAATTCTCATGAAACAATGAAAGCCCGTATTGTGAATGGATCTCTCACCATGAGAAATGCGCACAATACGATAACACTCACCGATCTCAATGTAGAAGCTGAAATAGAAAGATATAAGAATGCGCATCTGAGCATTGACTGTATAGCCAACAGTAATGAAAAAAAGGGATATATTCATACAACTCTACAACTTGTGGATTGCCAGCATATTGTAAACACATATGACAACCTGTTTTTCGGCTCCAATAAAACGAGGACCGATTCTGTCGTAGCTAGCTGCGATGTGCGTATTGAAAAATTACCGCTTGATTTGGTAGACCAGCTGGTAGCTCTCAAGTATCCAGAGCTGCAAGGGCTCATTTCAGCATTAGTGGGTCCCGAGCTGACAGCCCATGTCAAACATGACTTGAAAAATAACACTGCCTATACGATTGCAAAAATAGACAGCAAAAACATGACATGCGACTTCGATCTATTTTTGGATGCTACCTCTCTTCAGGTCCCTCAGGGTATGTCATTTGCTTATACGCTTGAAACAAAAGCGGTGAATAAACTTTTGCAGGTCTACCAACTCCCCTATGCATTAAAGGAAAATAGCACTCTCAAGGCGAACGCGAAACCTCTAGTAGCAAATAGTCCATTTTTATGCACAATCGAGCAATCAAAGCCTGCCATTATCGCAAATCAAAAAGGACAGGCGCTTGCTGTCGACCTTTCCGCTGTTCTCTCAGGCGAATCTCTCAGTCAGGGTATTTCATCTGATCTGCAGTGTCGTTTTACCTCTGGAGCTAGTGTAACGACGTGCAAGACGATAGCATCGATCAAAAATAACGATGCTTTATTATTTGACGCAGCTGCTACAATAGATGGACCTACGCTTGAGTTGGCTTCATTTTTCCAATGTCAAAATATTGCTACTCTTTTGCACGATCTAATTGGTAATCGACTTGCTCTTTCAATACTCTCTACTCCCCTGCCAAATGGAGAAAAAAAACTCAGTATTACAATGCAGTCCCCAAAAATCCAACTCAAGATGCCAGAGTCGATACTGACAATGGAGCCAGAGCTTGCTCTTACAATGAAAGAAAAAGCTATTATTGACTTTACCTGTGATAAAAATATAGTTGCACCATACATACATGCAAATAGCGATATTCCCTTCGAAATATGTGCGGAGCTTTCCCAACCCCTCTTTATTAAAAAAATTCAAGAAACATTCGTTCTCAAGGGAGTTTTATCAAGTAAAGATATTGCACTATGCGGCTTAGATAATACACTAGTTGATACCTATCATCTCACGAACGATTTTTCTGTAAATTTAAAGAAAAGTCAAATCGATATACAATTAGCATTAGTGAGTTCTTTACGCGAGAAAATATCCGCTCAGATAGTAATACATTTGCCATCAGTTGACAATCCGTTTGGATGTATCACGCAAGGCGCATGGAGCAACGTTTCAATCGATCAGCTTCGTCGGTATATACCCAATCAGCCATGGCATGATTTTCTTGGAAAATCAATTCACGGCACATGGGATATTTCCTGGGAAGGCTTTCAACAGTCAAAAAATAGGATGTATGTAGATGCGGTAAGTGAAAATATGTCAGCTCAAGTACAGCTGGTCGGAGGGGCAATACTCACTGAAACAGGAAGTAAGCCCGCACTTTTGTGCAGTGTCAAGGTTCCCAAAGACATCATTAAGCAGCATGCACAGGCGTCTACAGTCGATCACGATTTAGAGCTTGCGATTTCTGTGTCGAAATGTTCACTTCCAGTCAAAAAAATGGTCACCCATGCAGCGATTGGCGCAATTTTAGATGAGGCTACCTTTGACCTCCAGGCAACTTCAAAGCCCATGCACGTGAGCTTTCAAAAGTCAGCGAATCTTGCTATCCCCTCTTTAGATATTCAGAGCTGTCTTAAAAAAGGATCCAGAAATATTTCTGTATCCGTTCAATCAAAAAAAGATACGTACCACAAGCCAGGTATCACCTCTCCTGAAATCAATATTCAAGGATCATTCCGTGATCTCTGGAATCTAGAGGCTGTAAACATTGCAGAATCTATGCTGGAATTCGATGCCAAAGTCCATGATTTTCCCTTATCATTTCTAAGCTCACTCATGACAACAAAAGAGAATGCGAAAAAAATTACAGCTCTTCTAGGACCTACGCTCGATACGGACTTTTCTACGAAAATCGACCGTTTAGAAACAGGGACTCTATCAGCAAAAATATCCTCAGAAAATCTCGTCGCACAACTTGTTGGCAAAATCCAGAATTCAAACTTTACATTGAATGAGCCTGTCACAGCGACACTTTCGTTTACAGAAAAGAGCGGCCACGCGATGTTTAAAGATTCGGGATCGAAAGGTATAAAACTACTCTATGCAAAAAAACCGATTCAATTATGTATCGATAAAAATGGTGTGTCGGTTCCGCTGAAAAATTTCAGTGTATCACAAATAAAGATACCAAACGCAAAAATTGATATCGGAGAGCTACAAGTGCAAAATAGTGGTCTCATAAGAAGTGTCATTGATTTTCTCAAATCAAAAGCCTCTTCTAAAAATGAAGCCATACATGTGTGGTGTACTCCACTCTATTTTTCACTATCGAATGGCGTATTGAATTGCAAACGCTTTGATGCTCTTATTGCTAATTCATTTCCAGTTGCTTCTTGGGGAACGATACATCTTTCTTCCAAAAAACTTGATATGGTCGCTGCTTTGCATGGAGTAGCGCTCAAGCACGCATTTCGAATCAAACATTTAGATCCAGATTATATGCTGCAAATGGCTATAACAGGATCTTTTAGTGAGCCAAAACTGGATACAAAAAGAGCAACAGCAAAACTGGCTGCTCTTACCATGAAGGACGCGAAAAGCGATAAAGCGGCGCTGATTGGTGGGTTACTCGGAGCGGCAGCGACAATAAGTGAAAAAGACTCGCCTGTCCCCCCACCTACTACCTCTCCTTTCCCTTGGAAGGAAGTTGGGCAACCAAAAAACAAGAAATAGCTTCCGCTAGACATAAAAAAAGGACTGTCTCAAAAGAGACAGTCCTTTTTGGAATAGATATCCGAAAAACTAATTAGTCTTCGAATCTGTTTCCACCACCACGGAATGGACGGTTGCCGCCAGATCGAGGACCGCGTGGACCACCACGACGCTCACCACGATCACCACCACGATCGCCGCGAGGCTCTGGTGTGCGTGCTGCGCTTACTCGTAGTGGACGACCAAGAAGTTGGAATTCGTTCAGCTGGTTCATTGCTGCTTCACCTGAAGCATCATCTGCCATCTCAACAAAGCCGTAGCCTTTTGATCTGCCAGTAAATGGATCTTGGATAATCCGCACAGAAACTACAGTTCCATGTGCTTCAAATAGTGGTCTGAGTGCTTCTTCAGTAGCTTCCCAAGATAGATTGCCTACGAATAATTTCATGTACCTTCTCCTTATATGTGTACATCAGGGCAACTTGAAAACAGTTTCAACATCGCCTCTTCTTGGCAAGGTTATTAACGAACGCTCTTTGCTACCTTGCCTTTTGCAAGAGTCGTTTTCAATTTGCATGCATAGAGAGCATTGCTCGTGAGTTGTAAGCATAGGTAGTGTAGGTAAACAGGTATAATCAAAATTCATTGGGAAAACAAAATAGGTTTCTTGGCTGATATGAAAGAATGATGTGATAGGACACTAGGCTTACAAGTACTCACAAAGGGCAACAGTCTCATGCAATATATTTCTTCGTCTCTACTTTAACTGAAGGCAAGATTTAATGCTTCCACTTTCGAAAATTATTTTTCTGCACGAGGATTCTCCTCCCTTGAGGAATGGAAAATAATAAGTGCTAATTAATTGCTGTTTTATTATATTGATCAATTACTTTATTGAGATTTATATGAAAATATCAGAAATTAGTGGTCACATCAGAAATAAAACTAAAGCATTTTCGTTTGAAGGAATTACCCAGCTATCAAATGGACAGGAGCTTGCAGCACTCGCGCGAGAGTGTTTCAAGCTCAACGCCTACCCAGAAGTGCAAAATTCAAAAGCGAAGTTTAATGACTACTTTAAAAAGTCACTTGCAGAAGGGACCTGTTACGGGCAGATTTTGTCGGTTTTCAACAAGCGTGGCGACCCAAAGAAAATCAAGTCGCATGAGCATATTCTTGACACCATTCGGATACAGTTTATCTACGAGTGCCGAATAGATATGAGTAGATTCTTATGCAAAAAAACAGATAACACAACTACTCCAAGCTCTCCCAAAAAGAAAGTAGTTTCTAAGAATGCTCTTCCAACGCTATCGAAGCCATCTGATGACGACAATAGTATACACAAGGCGCGTCTTGAGCTTATTAAAAAAATAAAGGCTGTTGAAAAAAAATCGTTTGAGCATCTGCGGAAAGATACCACTCTTGTTATCAAAGCAACAGTTGATCCAAATGAAAAATCTTCTATTGAGACATACCTCGATACAGAAAAACTCCTTCCGATTTTAGAACAAGACAAAGATCTATATATTTATTGCGGCATTGAATCAAAGCAGAAAAACAGCACTGGTCACAGTGTGTGCATCATGAAATCTCATAGGGGCTTTACGCTCTATGATGGTGCTGACGAAAAGTGCCGGGTAATGCGAACTGCAAAAACCGCTTCTAAACTACTCAATTTCATGCAGAAAAATCTCTCCTCAGCCTTTCCGGAAGGGATTAACTTTGCCAAATTTAAAGTGTACGTGAATCGCTAGAATTTTTAGGAATCATCAGTTTATGAACATCACAGATATTCAAAATCGTATTGAAACAGCAATTCCATTACTTACATTTGAAAAATTATGCAAGTTGTCGGATGGCCGTAATTTCTCTAAAATTATTGAGAAGTGTTTGAAGCACAATGTTTTACCTGATATTACAGACTCTCGTAATCAGTTTGTACAATACTTTCAGGAATCTCTTGCAGCAGGTTCCTGCACCGGACAATCACTGTCCTGTCTTCAAAAAAATGCCGATCCCAAACTCATAAAAACGATGAGTCACGTACATGATAGCCTTGTATTCCAAACTCTTTACGAATTGCGATTTGGGATGAAGCAGTCTCTCAAGGTAAAGACAGATACCACAACTCCTCCAAGCTCTCCAAGAAAAAAGGTATTATCTCGAAAAGTGATGCCTGATGTGTCAACACACGTAGACAATAAAAAAAATATTGTAGCAAAAAAAATAAAGCTTATTGAACAAATTGAAGCAATAGAAAAGCAAGTTTTTTCTGGTTTTCGACTCGATAAAGAGTTTCAAGAGATAGGAAAAACAGATATTTCTGTAAAAAATAACTCGCCTTCTTACATAGAAAAAAAAGAATTGCAGAAGGTCTTGGTGGAAAACGGCAACATGTACATCATTGGACGCCCCTGTAGAATATCTGATAAAGATTTTGACCATACTTTTTGTATCATCAAATCAGACGATCGATTTTTCATCTATGATGCCGCAGAAGAAAATCACAATACATTACGCACAGACAAGAGAGTTTCAAGAATACTTCGATACGTTCAAGATAATCTTTCTTCACTTTATGCAGAAAATGGTCTCAAAAAGGTAAAATTCCAGGTGTATATTAAGGAGTAAACTTGCTACAATCTGGGCCCAGTTCTTGGATTGTCTTCTTTAATCAGAAGGAGCCTCATGCAAATAATTGGAATTATTCCTGTCAGATACAATAGCTCCAGATTTCCAGGTAAACCACTCGTCCCTATCCTTGGAAAAACTCTCATCGAGCGAACCTACTTGCAAGCGAAACAATGCACTCTCCTTCATACTATTGTTATTGCAACAGATGATGAAAGAATATTTGCAGAAGCAAAGCGCTTTGGCGCGCATGTGGTCATGACAAGTGAAAGCTGCTTGAACGGTACAGAGCGTATGGCTGATGTTATCCGTACCTATCCAGAGTTTGCTTCTGCCGATATATACATCAACATACAAGGCGACGAACCAACAGTAGAAGCTACAATCATCGATACACTTGTCTCTATCATGATACAACATCCCAATGAGCAGATGGCTACACTGATCACACCTATTACTGATAGTGAAAAAATACGTTCACCATCCACATGTAAATGTGTTTTTGATAAAAATGGACATGCTCTCTATTTTAGTCGCTCCGAAATCCCCTATAAAAAACAGAATTACACGACATACAAACACATAGGTCTCTACGCATTTCGACGCGATTTTCTGCTCCACTATGTCACCATGCCAAACACCCCACTCCAGCTAGCTGAAGATTTGGAGATGCTGAAAGTGTTAGAAAACGGCTACAAAATTCGCGTCTGTGAAGTACAGTCGCAATCAATCGATGTTAATAATCCAGAAGATATTCAAAAGGTAGAAGAGCTGTTATGCAAACAAAGTCAGACATAAGATACATATTTGTTACAGGAGGAGTGCTTTCATCACTCGGTAAAGGACTTGCAGCAGCATCTTTAGGCATGCTTTTGGAGCATAAAAAGCTCAAAATAGCCATGATGAAGCTCGATCCCTATTTAAACGTGGATCCAGGCACAATGAATCCCTACCAGCACGGTGAAGTATATGTAACAGATGATGGTGCGGAAACAGATCTTGATTTAGGCCATTACTATCGTTTTACCCAATCCCCTCTTTCAAAAAAATCAAATGCCACCTCTGGACAGATATATAATGATGTCATCAGACGAGAGCGCCAAGGGGACTATCTTGGAAAAACTGTGCAGGTAATCCCCCACATCACCGATGAAATCAAGCATAGAATTTTGGCGTGCGCTCATCAAGTCGATGGAATCGATGTCGTGATTGTAGAAGTAGGCGGCACAGTAGGCGACATTGAGTCTTTGCCATTTCTTGAAGCCATTAGGCAGTTTCGCTGTGAAAGGCCCAATTACTGCCTCAACATTCATGCAACCTATATCCCCTATCTTCACTCTGCTGGTGAGGTGAAAACAAAGCCTACCCAACATTCTGTCATGGCTCTTCGAGAAATAGGAATTATCCCAGACATCATTCTGTGCCGATCTGAAGTGGTCTTGGATGCTGACGTAAAAGAAAAAATTAGCCTTTTCTGCAGCGTCAGTCAGAAATCTGTGATTGAATGTACAGATGTGGCAACGACGATTTACGAAGTGCCTATCAACTTGCATGCACAAAAAATGGACAGCATGGTATGCGAAAAATTAGCTCTTCCTGATACTCCAGTTGACTTATCTCGATTAAAAGCATTTATTGAAAATGTAAAGCACCCGAAAGGTGAAATTTCTATTGGTTTAGTAGGCAAATATGTGCAGCATCAGGATGCCTATAAGTCAATTATCGAAGCTCTCTATCATGCTGCCACGTATTGTGGGTATAAATTGAATATAAAGAAAATTGAACCAAGTACGCTTTCCCACGACGCACAATTGCCCGCGGTATTTCAGGAATGTGATGGATTCTTAGTTCCAGGAGGATTTGGGGATCGCGGCTGGGAAGGCAAAATTATGACAGCTCGTCATTGTAGAGAGTCTAAAACACCCTATTTTGGCATATGCCTGGGTATGCAGGTGATGGTGGTAGAATATGCGCGTCATGTCCTTCAATTGGCTCGAGCGAATTCAACAGAGATGGATTCAGAAACGCCCTATCCGGTGATCTCATTGCTTGAAGAGCAACATGTTGTGACCGATCGGGGTGGCACAATGCGACTTGGTGCGTATCCATGTACACTTACAGTAGGCAGCCATGCCCACAAAGCATATAAGGCTCCTCTTGTACAAGAGCGGCACCGCCATCGCTATGAACTCACCCATTCGTTCAAAGAAGACCTTGAAAAACAGGGACTTCATATTACAGGTGTATATCAAGAAGATAATCTGGCAGAAATTGTGGAAGTCCAAGATCATCCATGGATGGTAGGCGTGCAATTCCATCCAGAGTTTATTTCAAAGCCTACCGAACCGCATGCCCTATTTCATGATTTTATACAAGCGAGCATCGCACAAAAAAACAAAAAGAAAATAGTGGCAGATGGATCAAAATCGTAAAAAAACAAAAGTCATCGCCATAGATTTTGGCACGGTGCGCATTGGCTTTGCAGCCTCTGACGAAAGGAAGATTTTTGCAAATGCACTTCCCAATCTACAAGCATTCCCATCTTTAGATGCGACCACACGCGCTGTTGTAAGCTATCTTGCAGATTTAGAGGCGCAAGGTGGATTTGCAATAGAAGAAATTATCGTTGGCAACCCGCTGAATATGAGCGGTACTGAAAGTACTACGACTCAAAAAATAAAAGCATTTGTGGATAAATTGCGTCTTCAATTACACATTCCAATAAAGCTATGGGATGAAAGACTGACATCAGTCCAGGCAGAGCGATCTTTGATTCAAGCGAATATGTCTCGTAAAAAGCGCAAAGGGTTTGTTGATCGCGTGTCTGCTGCTATTTTATTACAAAGCTATTTAGACATGAGACACATACAGCAAGGTGCGCCACCTCATGACAGCTCAACATAAAAGTGCCGTACAAAAGTATATCGCCTGGCTTATTTGTACCCTTTTATTTGGAGTTGTTGTGTGTATGCTGCAAGGCACAGAAAAAGCCATGCAGTTTTTCACAGGATATGTTGTAGAACTTTCCTTGAGTGTCGACAATCTTTTTGTTTTCTATCTCATCTTTGACTATTTTCAGATAACTGAAAAACAAAAATCATATATTCTCACCTGGGGTATTATGAGCGCACTTATCATGCGCTTGATTTTTATACTAGCAGGAGTTGCGCTCATCACACAGCTGCACTGGATACTCTATATATTTGGCGCCTTTCTCGTTATGAAAGGTATAGCGATGTTTAAAAAGAAAGAAAATGCACATAATACGTGCGAAAACAACTTTCTTGTGCAGCTTGCCTCTCGATACCTCCCTGTAGCTCAAGGAGAGCATGATACTTTCTTTGTTCGAAGTGGTAAAAAAATCTGTATCACCAGGCTGTTTCTTGTACTTCTTACTATAGAGACAACGGATCTACTCTTTGCTGTCGATTCTATCCCTGCTATTTTTGGAATTACATTAGATCCATTTATTATCTACACATCAAATGCGTTTGCGATTTGTGGACTTCGCTCACTCTACTTTGTAATTGAAAGAAGCATGAATACATTTGCTTACCTTCATCACGGAATTTGCCTTGTATTGATATTTATAGGCTCAAAGATGCTTTTAGGTGCCATCTATACGCTTCCTATATCTATAAGCTTATTTGTAATAGCAGCCATTTTAACTTCTGCAATACTCTACTCTCGACTCAGGAAATTATGACAATCTTGCATGTAATCAATTTAGACACTATTGGCGGCGTAGAAGAACTCTTCATCCATTTTTTGAATACATCACATCAGCAGCATGCTCTCTTTATCACGGGCTCCCAGATCCATGAAAAATTTGCGGATGTGGTGAAATCAAAAGCACGCTATGTACTCTATGAAAAATATTTCATGCGCTGTACCATTCCCAAGCCACTTCGTCGGCTGATTGCAGGATGGCGCCTGAGAAGAAAGCAGTTTTCTCAGGTCGTATTATGGAACCGCATAGAACCACTCGAAAAGCTGCAAACTCTTTTTGGATCTTCCCCCATCACCTACTACGAACATGGAGCATCTTGGATAGAGAAAAAGGAGAGCTCTCTTCTTTCATTTTTTCAAAAAATGAATACTCTTATCGCAAATTCCTATGCGGCCAAAGCTATCCTCCAGCTGAAATGGGGAGTGACACAGCCTATTACTGTGCTTGACAACCCACTGCGTCCCGATATTTTAGCGCGAGAAGGACATAAGTGCATCAGCCTCCCGGTACGCTTGGGTTATATAGGGCGCCTTATCCCTCTCAAATCCCCTCTTGTACTGATAGATACAGCTGCTATTTTAAAACAAATGAACATCCCTTTTACACTGACTATAGCTGGCACAGGTGAAGAAAAGCCTTCTCTTTTAAAGCGCATAGAGGCTCTTGGACTGTCTGATGTATGCGCTTTGCTAGGTACTATTAACGATGTCTCCTCGTTTTACGACTCGATAGATATTCTGATTATTCCGTCTATACGAGAGCCTCTTGGATTGGTAGCTTTAGAAGCAGGAGCAAGAGGTGTGCCCGTCATAGCAAGCCGAGTTGATGGCTTGTGTGAAGCAGTGAAAGACCAAGAAACTGGAATTTTACTCCCTCCAACTGTGGATATGACAGAGCTATACTCGAAGAAGCTGCCGGATCAAGTGTATGATGCTGCAACGCATACACTTATCAAACCGAAACTTCTTGCTCCAAAGGCGATCGCTACAGCAATTAAAACGCTGATAGACGACACTGCTCTGTATCAAAAAATGAGTCAAAATGGGATTTTACGGACTAAGCAGCGAGCCAATTTTACCCAGTATACCCAAGCTCTTGATCTCATATTGCAGAAGAAATAGTTCATCTTGTATGAAGAAGTATCAATAAGAACTCTGTGTAGACTATGATACTTCGATTATGCCGTGTAATATACTTTCGTATTACAACAGATTTATGTGTTTTAAGAGCCTCATCTCTTACCTTTTACTCCACACTTTCTGTCGTGCCAATATTGGCTGTTATTTTTGGAATTGCAAAAGGTTTCGGGATAGAGTCCCTCTTAGAGCAATCTTTAAAAGGTGAGTTTAAAGAACAAGAAGAGATGATTCAATACCTCATCAACTTCGGCTATACCTTACTTGACCAAACAAAAGGTGGATTAATAGCCGGAATTGGTGTCGTAACGCTGCTTTATACGGTACTGAATCTTTTTTCTACGATAGAAGCATCACTGAATGAGATGTGGGGTTTGCGATATGGAAGATCGATTCCAAGAAAAATAAGCGATTACTTGGCACTGATTTTAATCTGCCCAATCTTTCTTGTGACGGCAAGTAGCATTACTCTCTTTATAACAACACAAGTAGAATCGATTGAGCTCTATCCTGTATGGCTTGAGCAGCTGCAGCCTCTTATGAAAAAGATGCTCTTGCTGCTGCCTTATATCATGAGCTGCACCCTTTTTACATTTATGTATCTCTTTATGCCAAATACAAAGGTGCGTTTTACCTCTGCACTTGTTGCAGGATGTGTTGCAGGCGCGGCTTACCAGGGGCTACAGGCAAGTTATATCTCGGTACAAATCGTGGTGAGCAAAACTGGGGCAATCTATGGAAGTTTTGCCGCGCTGCCTCTATTTTTGTTTTGGATGTATCTCAGCTGGATGATTTTTTTAATAGGCGCAGAAATTGTTGTGATTCATCAAGAAAGACTATGGGATCCCATCATGCTCGCTCCCTACCGAACCCTTTCCCAGCTTGAAAAAGATGTGATCTCGCTCTCTATTACAAAAATTGCAGTAGACGCATTTTTATCCGGAAAAGAACCTGTCGAGCCAGCTTCTATTGCTCAACTATTGAAAATGCCCTTTAGACTGATCACAGAACTGATAGAACAACTCGTGCAAGCACATGTTATTGTAAAAACAGAGAGTTCATCAAATACTGTAACAGGGATCTCACTTGCCAAAAACCCAGACGAGCTTCGTCTCTATGATGTGATTCATGCGATCCACAACGGTGGGGATGAGATCCACACGCATGTAGATCATCCTCTCTTTACGACGTTTGTAGGCCTACTCCAGGAAGGAAGAGAAAAACCAAATTTTAAGATGCAAAACCCACTTATAAAAGATGTCCAATGCGTAGAATAATTGTACTGGCGCTTTTCAGTGCAGCCTCTTGCGTACGGTATACGCCAGGTGATACAGAAATCAAAACAGCGGCAAAGTGGAAACAATCCTTCTCTACGACTCCCTCTGCAATACATGAAGATAATGAAGCATGGTGGCAGATCTTTCAAGATAAAGACCTCAATCATCTACAGGAAATAGCGATTACATCGAATGCTACCATCAAAGATCGCATTTTACGTCTTGAAGAAGCAGAGGCGATATATGCCTCTTCTCGATCCTCTCTTTTTCCTGCAGTTGACCTGATCGCTTCTGCAACAAGAAAACATCTTCCTCAAAGTGGAAGTACTCTCGCTGTTCCTGTTCAGATTCCCCCATTTCCTCCTGCCACAACACCAATAAATACAACGATTTCAACTGCGACACCTCGAAATCAATCTATGCTGCGTATCGCACCGACGCTCAGCTATGAACTTGATTTCTGGGGAAAACTAAGTCAATATGCTCAGGCAGCTCATGAAAATATTCATGTATCAGAAGAAGAGATACAAATAGCACATCTTCTTACTTCTACCGAGGTGGCAAAACTCTACTTTGAAATCAGATCATGCGATGAGGAGCTGGGCATACTCGATTCTCTCTACCAAATAGCACGGCAGCAAGTGCTTTTATATACGCAGAGGGTAAACAATGGACTAGAAAATGAATCACGCCTTTTGAACGCACAGGCTGCTCTAGCACAAAGAAAAGCAGATATTGCCTCCCTAAAAGCAGAGCGAGCCTATGCTGAAAATGGACTTGCCGTGCTTCTTGGAAAAAATCCATCCGAATTTCACATTCTGCCGGCAATTTCTCCGCTCAAAGTTCCATCAGTTCCTGTTGGATTGCCAGCATCACTTCTTGAAAAAAGGCCCGATCTCAAACAAGCTCGCCATGAAATCGAGCAAATGAGGCTACTTGTCGGAGTTGCAAAAACGGCCTTTTTTCCTCAGATTACCCTCTATGCAGATGCTGGATATCAATCAAATACAAGGGCTTCTTTATGGAAATGGAAAAACCATATCCTATCAGGAACAGCAGACCTACTCATGCCGCTCTATAATGCAGGAAAAACACAAGCTGAAGTAGATGCTGCGATTGCGCGTTATAAGCAAGCTGTAAATGGGTATGTACTACAAACACAGACAGCCTTTCAAGAAGTAGAAAATGCGCTCACAGCAATAGAGACCGCAAAGCAGACAGCACAACTTATATACGATGAATACCTTTCTCAAGAGAATAACGAAAAAATCACCGATGAACGGTATCGTCAAGGATTACTGGCACTCATAGATACAGCAAGTGATGCAGGTGCAGTATTAGAGGCCAAACGTCGTTTTGTACAAGCTCACAAACAACAATTACGTGCAGCTATCGATCTTATAAAAAGCATGGGCGGAAGTTGGGTAGTCCAGAACAACAGACAAAACAGTTAGAATTTAAAATTATATATATATATATATATATATATATATATATATATATGAACATAAGGGGTCGCATGCTAGACATTCAAGAGATACAGCAACAGGTTGACGAATCCGTACAATCTATTGCAGAGTTGATTGCAAAAAATCATACGCCTCAAAGCAAACTTCTTCCCAAAGCTGCATATCAAGATAAAGTTGCACATGAAATAGAAGCTCACATACAAAGCTGTAGGCAAAAGATCGAGCAAGGACTACACAATTGCATTATAGCTCTTGCGGAATGCGTTGATTCACCTATGAACAAAGAGCATGTTCTTGAAGAACTTGCGGCATGTTTTCAAAAAATACATACTGCAAAAGATTTTTCAGAACTTGGTCTTTCGATCACTCACAATATTTCATGGAAGCAACACTTGTCGATTTCAGAAAAATATATGGAATCTTTATATCACGGCGCACGATTGCTATTTGAAAAACAACACTACGAAGCTGCAGAAAAAGCTTTTTATGCACTGTGCAGTCTCGATCCAACCCAAGAGGTCTGCTGGTTTGGTCTTGGCCATTCCTCTGTTCTTCAAAAAAAGTATCAAGAAGCAGTTGACTGCTACTGCATGGCAAGTAGCTTGGATCCTAAAAATGTATGGCCTCACGTCTATGCTGCGAACTGCTTTATAGAGATGAAAGATTATAAGCACGCAAAGATGGCTCTTAAAGATGCACTCAAGCTTCAAAAAGAAAATAAGCAAGCGGATGCACAGCTCACGAAAACGATTGAAGCTCAATTGCATACCATTCAACATAAATAACGAGGTGTAAAATGAATTTGTTCGAAGACTTAGGAAGAACCGTAGGAGCAGGAGTGCAACAGCACCACACTGAAATGAATCAGCTCCGTTCGATGTTCAATTTGAACCAAATGACAACTGATTTTAGACACGGACTCAATCAAACGGAAGGTGGCCGACAGCTCGGAGATGTGATTTTCGGGCCGCCATCATGGGGAGATCGCATAAAGAATGGCTTAAAAAAGGTAGGTCTTGTTGCGGCTGTTATTGTTTGCGGAGCACTTGCCATCGGATTGTTGCCATTAACCGCGATAGGCGTTCTACTCATGGCAAAGGACCAACATGGGCAAGGCGCGACTTTTGCAGTCGGCATGGTTCTCGCGGCACCCTACCTTGGATGTATACTATCAGTTGATGCGCTTAAAAAATAAAACTGAATAAGTAAGAAAAGGTATCTAAAGGAAAAGATAAAAGCTGTAGCGGCAGTAGGATTCGAACCTACGACACACGGATTATGATTCCGTTGCTCTAACCAACTGAGCTATGCCGCCATCAATCGGGCTACACAGGCTTGATGAGCTTTGTGAAAAATAGCGGGGAGAGGATTCGAACCTCCGACCTTTGGGTTATGAGCCCAACGAGCTAACCCCTGCTCCACCCCGCGATACTTTTTTTCACATTCACTTCTTTTCGCTCTTGTGATAAACCCGCTCCAACATTCTACTCTTCTGGCATCATTTATCTCAAGCAGCGTTTATCTTTTTTCATGAAAAAATTGTGGGACAAGAGAATGTATTTGTGAAAACGTCTTTTCAGTAGCCCCTTGGTGGCTTTTTACAAAATCGTCTCCCCTCTTGCAAAATCCCTGTTTCATGCTTGGATCCAGTATCAGCTTCTCGATTGTTATGCTCAAATCTTCTATTCTGAGCTGCAAACAGCCATTGACCGCAAGAGCGCTCTCTATAAGCTCAGGCTGTGCATGCATATATGGCCCACATAGTACAGCGACGTTATACATGGCAGGCTCCAAAATGTTATGTCCTCCTACGTGTGAGACAAAACTTCCAGCAACGATTGCTATATCAGCAAGTTGGTAACATTTCGTCAAAACACCCATTCTATCTACCACTACTACCCTATCGGCAAGATTCATTTTTTGCATGAGTTGAGAAATGTGAGGCGCTCTTTCTACATGACGAGGCACTATCATCAGCTTGAGCTGCGGATAGCGCATCAATAGCGGCTTTAGTTCAGCTGCAATCTTCTCCTCTTCTGGCTCATGGCTAGAGCCAACGACAATCACATAATCACTGGGGTCTATCCTATATGAAATTGCAAAGTGGCGCTTCTCTTCTTCTGTGAGTTGTGCAGGTAGCCTATCCCCTTTTAAGTTGCCTGTAACTTTTAACTTAGAGCTGGGAATATGAAGAGACTGGAAGCGCTTTTTGTACACCTCATTTTGCACCATAAAGAGGTCGACAAGAGAAAATAATTTTTTTGAAAAACATGCAAGATAGCTGTATCTCTTTGCCGAGGTGGCTGACATTTTGCCATTTACAACAACAATGACTGCGCCTTGCCTTTTGGCAATATGTAAAAAGCGATACCAAAAGTCCCCTTCTACTAAAATAACAACATCAGGAGCAATTTTCGAAAGTACGCGTCTTGTGGTCCAAGAAAAATCAAACGGCAAGAAAAGATGGACACATTGAGGCAACATTTTTTTTGCCGTCTCATGTCCCGTCTCTGTAATAGAAGAAATGACAACATGTGCTGTAGGATCATTTTTCACAATTTTTTCTATCAACGGAGCTGCCGCTACTGTTTCCCCTACAGATACAGCATGCACCCAATATACTGGGGCTTTTTTGTCTAATTGCGCCACCCCAAACCCAAATCTTTGTATGATGCTGCCCCTATATTTTTTGTGCACAGCCATCTGGTAAAGAGCTTTTGGCAAACTACATATAAAAAAGATAGAGTGGAGGAAACCATAGATCATCGATATCATCATAGAGACTCACTTTGACGTTTAGGGATAAGGATAACGAGTGCCAGAGAAAAGACTAAGATGACAACTGGCCAGACAAAGACAGCTTCAATAGACTTGCCAAATAGAAGACACATCTCATTGAGTTGAGATGCTGTCATCGATGAAGTAAAATCAGATTCAAGCAGCTTTTCAGGGTATGTAAGAAGCTCATTGATTACTTCTTCTGATAACACTTGTGGTCTTTCTAGTAAATAGGATCGAAAATAAAAAAGCTGCATATATCCACTTACAGAGGCTCCTATGCTCATGCCCATTGAACGTATAAGACTTAAAAAAGAAGTGGCTCTTCCTATCATCGTATGAGAGACCGCTCTCATAATTCCAGTGATAGTGCTATTTACCACAATTCCCATTCCGCAACCAAAAATTGAGCTAGAGAGTAAAAAGTAGCCCAATGAGCAGGCGGGATTTGCGGCAGCATAGAAGAGAAATCCTATAGTCAACAGCACAATAGCAATGACACTTACATTTCTCAAGCCTAGTTTATGGAGCAGGGCGCTACAAAAAAATGATCCAATCGTCCAGCCGATCGAAAGTGCCGCTATAACAAAGCCTGTATGAGTGATGGTTTCTCTTACAGCTCCCTGCAGATAAAATGACATTAAGGTACTTGCTGTAGTTAAACATCCTCCAGAAAGAAGACCTAGCAGAATACACGCCAACACTCCTTTATTTTTTAATAATCGTAGTGGAATAAATGCTGATTCATTTTCCCACGCGTGTTTTGAAAACCAGGAAAAAAGCAAAAGGCCCAATATAAACAGTGCCGCTTGCATGAATGAAAAATTGCGATCTGCTATCTGGCTAAAAGAAAAAAATGTAAGTGCAGACCCTAGCACAAATAAAAGAATCCCCTTTGTATCAACACGTTCGTGGAGTGTGACATGCGATTCCTGAAATCGCAAGAGCAATACTATGGCTACTATACCAAGAGGGATATTCATCCAAAAAACCGCTCTCCATGAAAATGTGGTTGTTAAGGCAGCGCCTATCAGAGGCCCTATAATGCTCGCAATTGTCCATACAGAACTAAGTACTGCCTGCATAAAGGATCTTTTTGTGTCAGATGGATACACACGTCCTATGGTGACAAAGCAGACATTCACTAACCCTCCAGCTCCAAGACCTTGTATAAATCGAAATGCAATCAGCTGTTGCATTGAGTTGCTGCAACCTGAAAGAAAGGAGCCGAGAAGGAAAAGAAAAATAGCGATGCTACCTGCCTTTTTACACCCCCAATAATCGGCAACGAGCCCAAAAACGGGAGTGATGACTACGAACGCGAACAAAAAAACAGCACTTAACAGTGGATAGAGGTGCATCTGGCCAATAGAGGAAATGATATGGGGCGTGATCGTGGCCAGAACAGAAGTATCTACAGCGGCCATGAACATACATAACACAAGGCTCACCAAAATCATCTTCTTACCTCATATATTTAAGAGCTAATGTTAATACATTGGACTATTGCTGCGACAGGAAAAATAAAAAAATTGAAAACTTCTGCATGCATTGATTAAAATTTCGTATGTTATCAAAATCAATGGATGCTAGAACATGTTCTCACGAATCAAGAAAATAACTCTTTCCCATATAGCTTTTGTATTGCTTATCGTTATGTCTTGTTTTTTATGCTTACAAGTGAGCTGTTTAAATAAGCGCATTGAAATCATACTTCCTCAAGAGCACGCTTTTGCACCTGAGAATGTTGTATGCAAGTACAGCTACAAAAAAGAATGGGATGTTCAAACTTCTGATAAAGAGAATCTGTTAGTAAAAGTGCTTGGCAGACAGCGCTTTAAGTGGCTCGCACAAGGATACCAAGCCTATGCTTTTATAAGTCCAGATGGCGAATATGTTATAAAATTTTTCCAACAGCAGAAGATGAGTGAAAGACCATTTCTAGAACGCCCTTTCTCTTACTTATTTGACAAGGGCTATCGCCGCAGTGTTGTAAATAAGGCATCTCATAGACAAGAAATCTTTGTGAGTTCAAAATTTTGTTTTGAAGAATTGTCTGAAGAAACTGGGTTTGTCTATGCGCACCTCAATCGAACAGTCAAGCAACTGCCCACTCTCACAGTATTTGACCAACAAGGAAAACATCATAAAATAAAGCTCGATGATGTCAGCTTTATTATCCAAAAACGCGCAAAGTATATTATTCCCACACTCACCAAGCTGATGAATCAGAATAAGATAGCAGAAGCGAAGCAGCGCCTCGATCAAATTTTTGATCTCTTATTGGCGATTGCCAAAAAGGGATTTATGGATAGCGATTATGCGCTCTTTCGCAATGACAATATCGGCTTTACAAAGACAAGAGCAATTTATATTGACACAGGACATTTGAAGCGTTGCGCGTCGGTGGACCTCCATGAACAAATGACAAATGAGTACAAAAAGCGACTCTATCCTCTCAAAGAGTGGCTAGCGATCACCTATCCGGAGCTTGCAGAGTACTATGAAACACGAACAGATGCCATATTGGCCGCCAGCGTTGACAAATAACGATAGGATGCAAAAAGCATCCTAAGAGCAAATCTTTGCAAAGTAATTACTGATAGTATTTACATCGACTTGACCTTGAGCGACTAACACAATAAACTCAAGAAAGTGATCCAAATCATATTTAGGAGACTTTCCATTGACCCTCAGAAATAACAAGGCTGCCGCAGCCGCGGTTCTTTTGTTTCCATCAAGAAATGCGTGATTTCTAGCTATATAGAAAAGATATGCCGCAGCTTTATGGTAAATTGTTTTATACAATTCTTCTCCAAATACAGCCATCATGGGAGCTGCTAAAGCAGATTCCACCAGCCCTCTCTCGCGTATTCCAAGAAGGCCACCAAATGTATCAATAAGAGCATCATGTAGTTCGATTATTTGCTCAAAAGATAGGTAAATCATCGATCTGACAACTTTTGCATGAGCTCAGTATCATCTTGTAGAATATGTTTAAGTTGTTTTTTAAAAGATTTACTATCTAAATATTTTGGTGGATGTTCTACAGCATCTTTAGCTAAAAGACCGATTAAATAATCTTTCATACTTTGATGCAAAGCTGAAGCTTTCATTTTTGCAATAGTATGCAAATCTATAGGGCAATCAAATGTAAAACGAATGACATCTTTATGTGCGCCCATAATAACCTCCTGATTGTAGGGATATCTCCATTATATCTTATTATCTTATTTACGACAAAACGCCGTTTTCAAAATTTTTCAAGATAGTGGTCGTATTCCGTTTCGCTGATTGAATAACAGTACGCACTTTAAAAGAATAGCTGGCCATCACCTATCCGGAGCTTGCAGAGTACTATGAAACACGAACAGATGCCATATTGGCCGCTATCGCTGAAAAGTGAAGCCTATTATGAGAGTCTATTCAAAATCGTTGAGTAGTTTTACTGGTTGTGCTAGGGTGTGTCTTCATTGGATCTTTATTTGAACCATTGTAGCAAGTAAAAACAGGTCCCAATCGGGCTTTTTTAATTTGAGGTCTATCCATGGCACATCTTAGTTTTACTATTCTTCTTGCAGGCTGTCTTGTCCTTCTCGCTTTATTTGGGCTCGGATTAGGGTATATCGTTGCTAAAAAAAAGCTCGATAAGCGTTGTGGATATAATCCTGATGATAACAAAAATGAAAGCTGTGGTGAAAAAAAGTCATGCCATCTCTGTCAGCATCATGACCAGGATGAGTAAACAATGGCTGCACTCGAAAAAATAGCAAACAAAGTATACGCTGGAGAGCGGCTCACAAAAGAAGATGGTGTAGAACTCCTCACATCTCAAGACAAAAACGCTGTTCTTCAACTTGCCGACTGGAAGCGAAAGTCATATGTAGGTAATGAAGTCTACTTTGCAACGACTCTCTTTATTCATCCCACAAACCTATGCGAGCTCTCTTGCCCACTCTGTTCATTTTACGCAAAACCGGGCTGGAAGAATGCATGGTTTTTGACACCAGAGATGATTGAACAACGTGTAAAACAGCACCTCGATAAGGAAGTAAACGAAGTTCATATTGTAGGCGGTCTATGGCGAGAATGCACGCTTGATTACTATCAAGAGGTGTTTTCTCGAATCAAAGCCATTGACCCAAACCTCCATATCAAAGCGCTTACACCTGTAGAATATGACTTTTTGGCACGCATCCACAACCTCAGCATTGAAGAGGTGTTCGAGCGGATGATCTCTTGGGGATTAGGTTCGCTACCAGGAGGCGGCGCTGAAATACTCGTCGAAAAAATCAGAAAAAAAATTGCCCCAGGCAAGATAACGTCTGATGAATATCTCCATGTACATCGAATTGCCCATCAGATGGGGTTAAAATCGAACATTACCATGTTGTTTGGTCACATTGAAGACAATGAGGATATCATCACACACCTTGATAAAGTGAGGCTTCTACAAGATGAGACACATGGCTTTCAAGCTTTTATTCCCCTCAAATTCCATATAGAAAACAATGCTCTTGGAAAACGCTTGCAACAGCTGAAGCCAAAAGATATATCTCTCATATACGCAGTAGCGCGCTTGATGCTTGATAATATCCCCCACATCAAAGTGCTTTGGAATTATCTCGGCATTGAAGAGGCAAAAAAGATGCTCAACTGCGGCGCAAACGACTTTGCATCCACTGCTATAGAAGAGCAAATCATAACGATGGCTGGCGGAGTACGCTTTGCAATGTCCGAAAAAGCAATGGCTGAAATCATTACAGATTGTGGACGAATTCCAGTAAAAGTACACTCAGGATATCCTGATGTTGTACTAAGATAGGTGGTTCATGCTGAAAGTAGGCGCCGTTTCTTATATAAACGCACTCCCTCTTACCTACACTTTGCAAAAGCAAAATAACGTACAACTCTCTGTCGCACATCCCGCGCAGGTCAACACATGGCTTGCAAATGGTATCATAGATGTCGGACTTGTAAGCAGTGCAAGCTATCTCGAACACAAAAATAAATACGAATTGCTACGAGGACTTGGTATCGGCGCCACAAAAGAGGTGATGAGCGTATGCCTGTATACAAGAATAAAAAAAGAGATGTTAGATGGAAAACAAATTGCAATTCCAAATACAAGTCAAACTTCAAATGCACTCTTAAAAATACTCTGCAAGAACTACTGGAACGTATCTTGTGATTTTACACTATTTGATCCCCGCACAACAAAAGAAGATGCACTGCGAGATTTTGCAGCATTTCTTTTGATAGGCGATAGCTGTCTTTTACATGACACCGTAAAAGGATTTGAACGCATAGACCTTGCAAGAGCCTGGTATAAAGAGACAAAAAAACCCTTTATCTTTGCTGTTTTTGCCAGCCCAAAAGAGATATTTTATGAGAAGCAATCGGAGATAGAAGCCTGCATGGAAAAAATGAAAAAACAGCGCTATTGGTCCCATGAAAAGTTACCCGAAATCGTTCAGATGGCCCAAAACAGCGTAAACATATCCACACCCGAACTCATGCGCTATTATCAACTTCTTGATTATGAATTATCTGAAGGGCATTATCAGGGATTATCTGAATTTGAAAGGCTTCTATGAGTAACTACAAGACAAATAATCCAACGTCGGTGAGGTCTCTTTTTAATGCTATTGCTAAAAAATATGATATCACCAATAGCTTTCTTTCTTTTCATCTACACTCTCTATGGAATAAAAGACTAGCTCGTGCTATTTGTGAAAGCCTTACGACTGTAGAAAATCCAGTTGTCGTAGATTTATGTGCTGGAACTGGTGAAATCGCCTTTCAGATTCCTCGCTATCATCACTCGATTGCAGAAATCCACCTTCTTGATTTTTCCAAGGAAATGCTTGCCGTTGCACACAAAAAACAAAAACTTCTTCCAGAAGATATACAGAAGCTTTTTTTTCTTCATGAGGCAGATGCAACGCATGTTCCTTTTGATGACGCATCAGTAGATGCTATTACTATCGCTTATGGAATACGAAATATTGCACAGCCTGAAAAATGCCTACAAGAATGCGGACGGATATTAAAGCCGGGAAGGACGGTTGCTATTTTAGAGCTCACACGTCCTCGAAACAGATTCCTTTCTTGGCTCCATTCGCTTTTTTTACATGTTGCAGTCCCCTGCATTGGCGCTGTCATCACCCAAGATAAACAAGCCTACTCATATCTAAAAAAAACTATTCACTCATTTCTTGCTCCCAACGAACTTGTAGGTATCGCTCTCCAATCTGGCTTTCGAAACCCTGTTGTAAATCCATTGATGGGCGGTATAGCTACACTTTTTTTATTTGAGAAATCGCGCTCATGAAAAGATCATTTGTATGCTGCTTTTTTACCGTTTTCCTTTCATGCACTTCTGGAGGCATTTATAAATCAGGAATAGATCCAGATACGTATACAACTTCTCCACTTCACGACACCAAATATGAACAACTCTCTTATTCCATCTGTAGAGGAAATATTTCGGAAGCAATCGACACCCTTCTACTCGATAATGAATTTTGTCTCTTACCTTCTGATCTCATCCATGAAATGGCGCGATCCATCATCACACAAGCAATAAAAAGTAGAGATGATGAAGAGATTCTTTTAGGACTCTATGCCATAGCGATATCTCACGATGAGGCCCTATTGCCGCTCATAGAACCACTTCTCTTGTCTCGCAATCCACTCCTCCAACTCGCTTCGATACGTGTTTTGTCCTCATTTCAAACAAGTTCAGCACACACTCTTCTGCTCGAGGGGCTACGCTCAGATTATACGATGATCCGATTAGAGGCGGCCTATGAGGTAGCAAGGCTTCAACCTCCAGGAGCTTTTGAACAGCTCGAATCTCTCTATTGGAAAATAGAACCAGAGGCAAAATCTCTTGTCGTCTCTTTTTTGGAATATGATCATTCTCCTCATGCGCAATCCTTCTTAAAAAGACTTCTCAACAACGAAGATGTCACTATCAGGCAAGCCGCCATCCTCGCTCTCGCAGCACACAATGATCCATATACTACGTTATCTAAAATTGATGACCCAGATCCACGTATTCAAGAAGCCTATGCCTTTGCTTTAGGGCAAAGCAAGAATCTTGCGAGTAGAGAATTACTTGAGCAACTATGTAGCTCCACTCATGAAGAGGTCTCCCTCGCTGCTGCCCATTCATTATATCGGCTCGGGATTCACGATGCCCTTTCGCTTATTGAGAATAAAGCTTTGTGTAACAATCTATTTGCACTTCATCTGCTCTCACAGCTTGGCACAACAAAGACCGCGCTGCTTGTAGTAAAAGCACGCTCAGAGATTCCTGATGTAGCTGTGAACGCCTCTATGGCACTCCTCGCGCGCGATCCTAGCGAAGCGTCTATTTACTTTACTCATCTTTTTACACCTTCTCATCCCGATATTGGCATTGAAACACGCTACTCGCCGGGAAAAACACTCGAACATCTTCATATTTCTTCGAGCCATCGCTCTTCTGGACAAGAGGCGCACTTTGAGCATGAAGCGAGAAGAAGAGGCAAAGAGATGCTTCTAACATACATTGCTGACAAACAACCAGACCTCTTTCTTGATCTGGCTTATCACATTTTCGATACTGATCAAAACGATCTTGTCCCGGTTGTAGTCTCCTTACTCGAGCTACTTGGCTCTGAAGAGGCTCTCACTTTATTACAAGTAGGACGCGAAAAAATAGGCTCTCCTTTTATTCGAACCTACTGCACTTTAGGGTTATTGAGGCTTACTAAAGAAGAGTGCTATCGAGCGCCTATTCATGAGTATATCAAGCAACAAGATATCAACGAACTTCTGCGTCTCAGACCCCCAGTACCTTGGGATGTGAATGTTCAAGCTGCTCCTCATACACTTACCCTTGAAGAACGCTCTCTTCTCTTTATAGAAAGCTTAGAGGCACTGGCACGCACTCAAGACAGGGACGCCATAAAACAGCTTTTGCGGGTAATTCAATTAGGAAATCCACAGAACAGGGCTCTTTTAGCAGCCCTGCTGTCATTTTGTAGTCGCTAGAGACCTTATCGAGCAAGAACAAGCGTTGCGTTTGGAAAGAGCTCCTGCAGAATAGATTTTGCATCATGACCCTCTTGCGCAAGTTGATGCATTTTCTCAAGAGGAGCGCTGCATTCTGTTCCGTCAAACCAATCGATAGCAAATCCAACTACTTTTTCATGCTGTTTTCCATTGGTAAGCACGATTTGTTTTGTGTTTTTCATGACTTCTTGAAACGCAAGATCACTTCTCGACAAGCCATGACCTGCATAGTGTACGAGAGGAGCTCTGACATCAAAAAAAGCAGTCTGTGCAAAGCTACTTTTGTATAAGGCGTCTGTTTGAGCTGCAATGCTCAGTGCTGCAAGCACTTCTTCATTCGCAACTGCTGCAGGAACCTTTGTGGAAAGCTGAGTGTCTGCATAGTCATCTATTGAAACTTCGTTCACAAAAGCTAAGGCGCCATCAATTTGATACGCATAGACCATACCGCGATACTCAATGCCCGAAACCAGAATTGTTCCTTTTTTCGGCACAATCAGCAGCTGATACACGCCTGGAAATTCAGCTCCCCATTTAATACCTTCAGTTATAGGAAACATATAAAACGATGATGACATCAAGGAATGTTCAAGCTCTTTGCCAGTAAGAGGATCATATACATAATACCCCCCTTTTACTTCTACTTGTGCACCTTCTAAATCTTTTGCGAGCAATACTTTTATTGTCTTGCCAGAGAGCATATTCTTCACGCTTGCGGTCTGTGTAATAGGTTGTGCATCTACAGCATACGTTGCCGCTGTTGGCATAGCGCAGACACCAAGCAGTATGATATATTGAAAAAATTTCATCCTCATTCATCCTTTTTCTGTTTTCCCAAGTGACGAAATGCGGCTTCTGTCGCCTGCCTTCCTCTTGGGGTTTTCTTAATCAACCCTTGCATGATGAGAAACGGCTCATGCACTTCTTCAATTGTATGTGTCTCTTCACCGACTGCCATCGCTAACGTTTGCACACCTACCGGCTCGCCATTATAATGTTCCACAAGGACCTTGAGAAGACGCATATCCATTTCGTCTAATCCCCTTTCATCGATAGAAATCAACTGAAGTGCCTTTTTCGCCGACTCTTTTGAAAATAGATTGCCTGCTCTCATTTGGGCATAATCTCTTACCCATCTTAAGAGATTGTTGGCCACTCGAGGTGTACCTCGGCTTCTGTTGGCAATTTCTTGTAGGCTCTCTTTTTGCGCCTCTATATTCAGTATCTTACTGGATCTTTCAAGAATTTCTGTAATGACTGAAGGTGCATAGTAGTCAAGTCTACAGGTAAAAGTAAAGCGAGACCGCAAAGGAGACGACAGCAATCCAAGCCTTGTCGTCGCACCTACGAGTGTAAATGGATTGAGCTTTACTTTAACACTTCTAGCATTTGCACCGGAGTCAATAACAAGATCAAGCTGAAAGTCTTCCATCGCTGGGTAGAGATACTCTTCTACAGTGCGATTTAAACGGTGAATTTCATCTATAAAAAGCACATCGCCTGGTTTTAGATTCGCTAAAATACCAGCAAGGTCGCCTGCTTTTTCAATCACAGGACCAGATGTCACTACAATATTCGTGCCCATTGCGTTCGCAATGATGTGAGAAAGCGTTGTCTTGCCGAGACCAGGAGGTCCTGAAAAAAGACAATGGCCTAGCGGCTCTTTCCTCAGCTTGGCAGCACCTATGATTACCTCAAGCTGCTCTCGAACATGCTGCTGTCCCATAAAATCAAAGAGCGTCTGGGGACGAAGAGGAACTTCATACTCTGTATCTTCTTTACAAAACGTAGATTCGATAAATGGACTTGTCATGACATATACTACCAGTTGTGGCCGCTACCATACTAAAAACGTCTGTTCGTTGCAATCTCGAAAAGACAATTGAAGTAGACAAATAAACTTCACACATTGTATACCCTATCTGTAATTTATAATACATGAGAGGAGTAAATTGTATATGATATCTTCATTTGTGGATGGGATCCAAAACACATGGAATAATATTCAACAATTCTTTCAACCTGCACAAAACACTACTGAAAATCAACCGCTTTTGCCTGAAATTCAAGAGGAAAACAACAATAATCAGCCGCTTGTTGAAGAAAACAATAACGAACCAATTCAGTTGATTGAAAAAGAGAGCGTCGATCATTCTTTGGAACATCTCCTCGCACTTTTACGTCTGGAGGGAATTGCTACTATCGAAGAAAAAGTAAGACAGACTCATGCAGACTTAAAAGTGATCATGAATAAAATCAACACCATCTCACAGCTGCGAGATAAACTTCTCCCCTCATATGAAGATGGGAGCCTTGACTACACTGAAAACAATGAAATCAAAGACTTGATTGAACAGGTAAAGCAGCTAGAGGTCGACGTCCCCGAAGCAACTGTGTTGAATAAGACGCAACTCGAATCACTCATGCGTGGTTTGGATACAAAGTACAAATCTCTTGAAACAGATTCGAAACTCAAGCAGCAAGAAATAAAAGAGAATATGGATATGCGCACCACCTTCTACGAATTAGCAAAAAGCATTGCTGATAAAACAGATAGTGCTGTGAAAAAGGCAATTCATGGCATCGCAGGCGGCTAGCGACCTCTTATATGAACATGCCTATTGCTGTTATCAAAATGGCCTATATGAAAAAGCCTCAGCAATTTTTCGCTACCTTACTCTTTTACAACCGAACGATGTTCGCAATTGGTTAGGGTTGGGTAGCTCTCTTATGCTTCTTTCGAGACATGAAGAAGCTGAGTCGATTTTCACAGTTGCTATTGCAAAAAACAGCACAGATATTAGACCATACATTTATAGAGCAGAGTGTTTGAATAAGTTAGGGCGGAACCTTGAGATGAAACAGCTCCTGAAATACATACAAGATGTATTTCCGAATAAAGAGCGACATGAATTCGTACATGATATAAAACGATTACAGACGATTACATAATGGATAATTCAGATGAGAATAGAATCAACTTTCAATAAGTATGAACCACTCTATTGGCCTGAAGTGGTAGCTCACGAACCTCTATCGCTTAAAAATGAAATAGAAAAAGCTCCCAGACCACTTTCGCAAGATTCTATAGAGACAAGCTCAGATACTGTAACTACACGCTCTCTTCTACCTCGCTTAGATCCACCTACTAGCAAGATAGATCAAGCACAAGAGAGCATCGAACATATCGTGCATCTTATGCATATGTCTCTTATCGAGAATCAAGAAAAAAACATAATGACCAATAAGCGCTATTTTCTTATTGAGCAAATGTGGGGCAAGCACCATGAATCTGAAAAAACACAACAATATAAGACAGTACAAGAAGCGACCCTTCATATGCAAGGAGCTCAAAAAGTTGAAAAAGCCGTAAGCACTGTCGGATTTACAATAGCCGGCATCGCAACTATTATCACGGGCTGTACTCCTTTGGCTGTGGGAGCTCTTATCTGTGGAGCCCTCTTTACACTCGATTCTCTTTTAGATGATGTAATGAAAAAACAGGTGGCAAGTTGGATTGCCCCGCAAGACCGAGAAGCTCAAAAAATCTGGCTCAGTAGAATTCAGATGTTCACCTCTGTAGCCTCGCTCGGTTTGAGTTTTGGACTCACGGGACCAAGAGCTGTCAGTGTTGCCTTAAAAGTCGCCAATTCTGCTGTGATTGGCTTCAAAGGGGCGATCGAATATAAACTCAGTCATCTAGAGGCAGCTCTTGTCGAGTGTGAAAGCGCATGCAAAAGATCTGAGTCACATCAATCGCGCTTTATCACAGATTTAGAACACACTACACAAAGCATCTACGATTTATACAGCAATCTTCGTGCTATAGAAGAACAAAAACATGCTGCTGCACGAACTATTTTACGAAGAGCATAATCATATAAGGAGAATTTTATGAATACTATTACTCGTTCTTATTACCCTGTCAACAAAATGCTCGAACAACCCTATGAAGACAACTTTGAACTAGACTCCACGGAAGAACTGATTTCACCTCCGCTTTCTCTAGATGAAGTTACCAGTGAAGAACTATCACAATCATTTGAAGCAATTCGGCGTGAACTCGCTTGTCTGATGATACTCATAAAACGAAGCACACGTGAGCATCATGATAAATATGCTGATCATTTGGACATCGCTCAGCAGCTTGCAACTGCTCAACATGCAGCTACCTATAGAACAAATGTACTCATATTCATGACAGCCGCAAAATGCCTTTTAGAGGCAACTTCCGTACTTGCCATTGCATTCCCTCCCGTTCCGATGGCAGGTTGCGAAGCTCTTAATAACTGGGCAGGATTTGATGTCTTCAGCATCGGACGTTTTAATGGCGATCTCAACGAGTTCAGCGATGATGCTGCAAAGTTTTTCCAGTCCTTCGCTAACGTTACAGAGACACTCAAGCAGCTGTATGAAACAAGACATGCTGGTGACAGAACAGAAATTGCGGCTTTAGAGACTAGAATAAAGTCATTTCTTGAAAGAAGACATCAAGATATCTCACATGCAACCAGGGATGAAGCTGAAGCTCTAGAAGCTCTGAGACAAATGCTCGATCAACTTTCAAGCGCTCGTTCAAAGATGTGCCAGTAATCTATTCAGGGAGCCAATATTTTTACAGAGGGAATGCGCACTTCCCTCTATTTAGTACGCTTCCTTATTTTTTTCTTTATATTCTCTGTTGATTGTTTCGTATGCCTATCTATTGAATGTATCGCTGATGCATGTATTTTTTTAACCATTTCCCTCTGCTTTTTTCCTGCAACCCGCTGTAACTTTTTTCTACCTTCTTGTTTAATCAGTTGTATCGCAATTTTATCGGTCTTTTGTGTTTGTCTTATTTCGTGAACATCAAACGCATTATCTATGCCTTTTTTTATTTGTTGTACGTTTTCCCATGTTTTCTTTGTGGTCGATAATACGTTAGATATGGTTTTGAGGATATAATTCCCCCCTGAGTTTACAACCCTGGTCGCTACTGTTGAAAGAATCGATAGATTTGGCGCAAGATCTCTCTGAGAAGACTTTTTGTTTCCAGATATGGTCCCTACCTTTACCCGTGATTTTACAAGAGACGCAGATTTATGTAATAACTCGATATCTTTTTCACTAATTTCACCTTTGGACATCAATATGTTATAGCATTTTTTTGCGAACTCAATACCACATTTTGCAGCTTTGTATGGAGTATCAAGAGGCGTGAATTCGATGATTCCTTCGGCAATATCAGTGAGTGGAGTTTTGTATGCGCTGACAAGATCTTTGATGGAGGTGTCTTTTTCATTCTCAATCAATGTGTTGATTTTATCATAAAAGCTCTTAAAAAAACGCGAGTCTCCTATTAACCAATAAAATTATTGAAAACTTCTTTTATTGTCGG
>CAZASK010000015.1:0-39522 GCA_964487845.1 uncultured bacterium | reverse complement strand
TTTACGAAAAAAAATTACTTACTCCTAGCAAAAAATCACTGGCGGGAATTGCTGTGAATTCTGTATCTATGTCCTGCCAGAGTAATGTGAATTTTGATTATGTATTTTCTGCTCCTAAACTTACTTTTACCCGGCTTGCGAAAAAATATAGGGCTCTAGAATTGCTTTCTGCTATTGAGAAGGCTCCTATAGATAGTTTTTCAGAAAAAGATATTCTTGATGTAATAGGATCAAAACATTGTGGTGTTGAGTGTCTGGAAGCTCTCTTTGAGAATTCTCCTAATATGGTTTTGTCGTCAAAAATTCTTGAAAAAGCATTGAACAATGGGTGTAATCCGGAAGTTGTCCTTATTCTTGTGACACATCTTTCGCCTATAGATAAGGATAGTATCATTTTAGCTATTGAAAAAGGATATGCCAATAGCCAGCAGGGGACTCGTTCGATACTCTACTTTATGATGCAGAGGGCCACTGAAGAAGATCGAAGAGAAATTTTTCATCACTATTCATTAAAAAATGATCAAACAGTCGTTCAGTTTTGCCTATGTAACTTTCCTGGGCTGGTCGTACAGCTACTGGAAAATGAGGACTATTACAAGGTGTTTAACGGCCGTCTATTTCATACATATGATACAGATAAAAGCTGGATTTTACACAGTTTTATTGAAAAACTAGAAGAGCACAAGAATAAAAGCCAACATGTTTTCAATGAGCAGAAGGCATCTCGGTATAGCTATATGATGCTTACCTGTAAGAGAATGGCAGCTCTGTATAATGGAAAAATTGATCCATTAAGCTCTCTTATTAGGACAAAAGATGCCAAGGATATTATAGAATTTTTGAACAGTGGTGAGGTTGACACTATTGAAGAAAGTCACTGTTTACAAGTGCTCGCTAGGCAAAATGAGGAATACAACCCAGAGCTTGTGGATATTTTCTTAAAGAAAATGCCGGTTTCAAAAATACCCTCGCTATTTTTAGCGGCTGTGAAATTAGCTGTACGGCCAGAGAATGTTTTTGAGTTGATTATTCAAAATACGGTCACACATACTACATATGCACAGCTGCATTGGGCGGTTTGGCATAAAAAACCAGCTACGCTTGTACAAAAGATAGTAGATAATCTTGGAGAAGCAAGTGTAGATCAGGCAATCGTAGATATATGCGTGCGGCATCAGTATAGCCGTGATGTCTTCGAAAGTCTCCTAGCTAAAGCCAAAAATGATGAAGTGTCCATAGAGATTGTGATCATAATGAGCCAGTTGTAGTGTGCTTCGGCTCGTCTGAATCAGATAGCTACTTATCGTAGACAGAAAACACATTTTTAACTCACATCCATTTTATGGAATGTGGGCTAAAAATAATCTATATTGTTCGAGATGTTTGGAGGAGGGAGCTCTTCTTTATCGAAATCTTTAATTAAAGATGGGTTGAGTGTTGACGAGCAGACCACAATGTCTTTGATGCTCATGCCATTTACCTCGTAGATCTTGGCGCGCTCTAGTCTGTCAATTACGATATTTCTATCATCTTCACTTGAGACAACGATCTTTTGTATATATTTGGGGCTCAATGTTTCATCGAACATGGTTTCAGCTGTAGGATGTGGCTGTTTTTTTATATCATCGATAAAGGCACAAAAGCCTTGCCTTTCTTTCAATTTATCAGAACCGCGGTAGTTGAGTTCTGGGATTTGTCCTTCTGGGGAAAAGAAATTTAGGTGAAAATGAGGGTTTCGAATACCTCCTCGGTCTTTTTTGTAAGAATAGGGCATTCGCTCTAATGCACGGACATCATATAATAAGAGGATGGGGCCGCTGATTGGAAAATTCTTCAGCGGGTAATTATTCGAGAAAAGCGATTTTGGCAACATTCTTGTGAACACTTGATTGCCAGAGCCTACTTCTAAATTATATGTTGGGGCACATCCGAGACCTAGGATCCCTTGTCTATAGCGCTCTTGAGATGAAAGACAGCCTGTATTGAGTATATTGGTCAAGACTTGCGCCGTCTGCTTGATATTTCCTGCGTTGATATAGGAGCCTAAGGAGGCAACCCCTTGTTTCCATGCTTCTTGTGCAATAGAAGGCTGTACCATTTCAGATTGATTGACACCCACCTGAGACAGAAAACTATTTTGACAGTCTTTGTCAACACAGATCTTTTTCTCTTTCGGGAGCTGGTCATAGAGGATATCAGGGTCTATTTTATTGAGAGGGTCAGCATTTATAAGTTCTGGATAGCGAAAGGCAAGACTGCGGGCCCTCATTTCTGAGAGTATATCTTCTGAGCGTGAAGGCATGATAGCAACTGGAAGGCCAATCTGAGAAAAAAGCGTGTGAAGGTCTTGTCCCGTTGATCCTGGCTTTAGTCGAACTCGTATGGTGTGGTAGAGATTATAATAATTTTGTTCTTTGCCGATGAATACTTCAGGACTGTTTTGAACATTTTTCAAGGTTATTTTGTGCTCCTGACCTACTGCTATCTTTTTCGCTGTTGTATATTGTCCTGTTTTAAAGTCCTTTCCATAGTATTCATAGGGTACAGTCTGTATGTCATATGTCTCGGTATCACTCTGTAGTAATTTCAGATGTTCTTCTAAATCTTTTCTTGCCTTGTGCCTGAGTTCGATACTTACTTCATAGTAGGGCTGACCATCGACATTTATTTTATTCAATCGCATCTTGCGTTTTCGTAAACAGTCACTGTCGCTTAAAATATATGTATGAGGAGCTTTGTCTTTCATGATATTTTCTAGGTCGTAGAGAGGGTGTGATGTCTCTAGTCGTATATTTGAGCTTGCATCTCGTAGGGCCATAAGGGCTTCTTTCTGAAGGCCATGTTGTAAAAATATTGCATGTGCTTTTGCAAATGCAAGAGCTGCTGTGGTCTGGATTGTGTCATCGCGATAGAG
Organism: uncultured bacterium; assembly: GCA_964487845.1. Classification (GTDB taxonomy): domain Bacteria; phylum Chlamydiota; class Chlamydiia; order Chlamydiales; family FEN-1388; genus CAZASK01. The sequence continues at coordinate 36,608 of CAZASK010000015.1, read as the reverse complement.
TGTGGGGAGCGTGTTATATTGCTGAAGCAAATTATTTGCTTGTTGCTGGAGATTATGAGCGAGTTGAATTTTTTGTGGTTGTTCAAGTGTGTGGAGCTCTTTTTTTGCATGATCCACAAGTGTCGTCAGTCCAGAGTGAAAAAATTCCATAGAGAGATATTCACGATGAGGCGAATTGAGAAATTCAATGTGCTTTTGAGGATTGAATCCATAGCCCTTGTTGTCTAATCCTAGGAGTTGAAAGATAATTTTCTGATGTTTCTTTCTATCTTCTATGGAAAGTTCAAGATAGGCCCCTACTAGGTCATGGCCATGCAGTCTTATTTTTGCGGGCGTTTTATCTGTGTTGATTTCTCGCAAATTGTTTTCGAATTTTTCTGAAGCTTTTGCTCTTTTTGTTTTTTCATGTTGTAACTGTATGTACAGTTCACGAATTGATGTAGAATCCTGAACATTTTCTAATGATGCAATAAGCGTATTGATCTGTGAAAATGTGAGCTTATGGATCCCCCCTGCTTGCTGAATAAGTCGCTGCGCCTGGTTCCCGATAATAGGTGCCTGGCCTTGAGGGGTGATATTGAGAACCCCTGCTGAGATGAGCATTTCATTCATAATAGGGCAGCGAATGGAGGTCATTCGGGATAGAAGTTGATCGTAATAGTTTGTTTCAGCAAGAGAGTTCTTCGCTCTAGATTTTTCTGTGTGTGTTTTATATATGAATGCATTCATCTCGAGTCGTATCGCATCCAAGTCATGCATAAAATCTTTATAAGTAAGCCCATTTTTCAGGATCACCGAATCTATATTTTCACTATTTTGCTCTTTCATTGCATGTTGAGCTAGCTTGGTCATTTCTTTGTAGATATCAAGGTAGTTGCGTGAATTTTGAAATCCTGTTTCATCTTGAACTGGTCCCTTCAATATAAGGCGTGCGTATTCAGCAGAATCTGCATTTTGTATACACCTTGCTAAAAAGCTCTTTTTATCCCATGAGCTGCTGTCTTTTTCAGTAATCGCTTTTTTACACTCGCTGAGAATGTTTGGGTCTTTGATGCCAAGGCGCTGGAGAGTGGAGACAGTAATTTCAGCGCTATCTTCATCATGAACATCAACCCCCTCTGTTTGCCTGCCGCTGTCATGACCTGCTGCAACACATTGAATGAGCAAGATATCAGATTTGTTGAGCTGTAAGTTAGGGTAGTATTTGTTGTATAGATGAGCAAAGACAGCTGCAAAAATAGAGGTGCGTACAGCGTGATCACTGCCATGATGTTTCCGAGGATCTCCTGGCAGGTATACATGTTGTCCATCTGCAAAAAAATGTTTATCGATGTCGGGGTATTCTGGATCCGAGATCCGGTCATGAGCATGAGCATATTTATTATTGAGGAGCACTTTTTCTTGAATTGTTAAGGAGCTCCATTTCACTTTTTCATTCGTTGTGGGATGCAAAACGGTGACATCATCTTGTTTTGGTAAGGGCTTTGCATAGCATGGGTCTATAAATTGTTGCTGCATAATAGTTGAGAAGTTTTCGCGCTGAAGTTGTCCTGTGGTTTGATGAGACATTTTCATAGTACGAGGCGAAGCGCTATCTACCAGGGAATTGCTGAATATATGGAGCCGAGCTGTAGCCTGTGTTTTCTGTGATACAGTCGGAAAAATAGTTTTCTGATTATGTAGAGGGGAAATTTTTTTGGTAAAATACCATTTAAGAAAAATCACTAAATGAGCAATCCCAAGTGTGAATATGCCGGTTAATACGGATAAACAAACGGCCGATATTTGTTCATTTTTTGAGAGTTTTGAAGAAAAGGGGTTGATGATGTATCGATCGAAAAAAGAATGGAAATTTAAGTGTCCTGGTTCCAGAGGAGACATGCGGCACCTATGTGTAAGGGTTCAGTTCATTTATATATTTTTGTATTGTCAGATCATCAAGCAAATCTGGTGCGTGCGGCAGAAGAGATTTAATTTTTGTGTCATATATATGCTTATTGATGTAGTTGAATTGCACTTGTCTGCCTTCCATGTCTAGTATCTGATAGGATCGTTCAGTTATCGCTGGAGCCGTTTGTATCTCAATCGTTCGCAGATAGGCAGCAATTTTATCAAACCATGATACGATGCCCCAATAGTCTTGTCCTGGAGTTTTTACAATTGTGAGACCTTGAGCTATAGGGTTATAACAGGGATGCTCATCATTCAGCGCCGAAATATAATAGGCAGCATCGCTTGATATGTTGTCCATTGTGTATTCCTGATGTGTGTTGTGAAAAAAAAATAATAGTATATATACTGCTTGAACGGCACCATAGCGATGGATGAATATTTTTGACAAATATTTTTTTGAATACAGATTCGCTCTAATATAAGGGGCTAGATGACGTTGTCTCCATTGAATCAACAGGACTTAGATAGTGCTTTTTTGCATACGCTTGCAACAACATGTGAAAAAGATGAATACCTGCGTGAAGATGGCAAAAAATTGCATATATGGGATCGGGTCATCGATTTTTTTTGTGGCAGGAAAAGACACGATCATTTTGCGTCGATTTGCACAAAGTTGGAAAGCTGCATTCCAGCCTTCCAAGAGCTGCAGCAAGAAGAGCAGATGGCAATTCTTGGAAGATTGCATCAGATACAAAATAAAATTGCACGATCCGATGTGCGATCACAGTGTTCTGCGATAGTACGAAAACTAGAGCGGGCAGTATTTCGTGATGAAAAAGAGATTCCCCATGTTGTTGAGGCGCTTTTTAGTGATTTTTCGCGTGCTGTTGACGCTCACTCTTTGAAAGGGATGAGCCACAAAGCACGAGAGCTTGCTGTTATTATCGACTATCATCCTCAGAATGTACAGCTTATCAAGACAATTTCTACTCATTGGAAAAATATTTCGGAGCAATGTTTTCAAAAAAAGACATATGCTGATATTGAAACAGTCGCTTTGCGTACGCTTGCTGAAAAACTGCTCCTTGCTGCAGAGAGTTTGCCTCGCGGGGTACAATATAAAGATGGCCCTTTAGAGCATATACCAAAAGTAATGCACAGCTTGTGCATGCACGCAATAAAGCAGAAGCAGCCAGAGTGCGTTCATCGGTATCTTGATTATACAATGAATGTATTGGAGGCGCATTCTGGCGATTCGGCCTTTGTACACGATACTTTGCAGTCTTTAGATACTATTTTGAATGAAGCTGTGTTTGCTCCGACATTTGTCAATGTAGCACAAGAGAAGCCTCTAGGAGAGCTCAAAAAAATAGATATGCTGCGGTTCAGAAAAGTATTTGAGCTATGCGAGCAATACATTCCTCTCTTAGAAGATAAAAAGTTGGCTCTATCGCTTAAAGTAAAATGCGCAAACCTTCCCTGTCCATTGCCCAGGAGTTATTTCCCAAATCTATTTTTATCTGCAAAAGATCAATTAGATGTCGTGATACAGGTGTTTCAGAAAGAAGAACAAGGATTGTTAGAAAAACTGCTTGTTTTTTTAGAAAATAATCATCCTCCAGCGCATGATCTGAGTAGATTGGCTAAGCTTGTAGGAGCTACTAGTCATCTTTCTAAAGAAGCAAAGACGGTCCTTCGCAAAAAATTAGCCGAGAAGCTTGGTGAGAGTGCTGTTGCAAACTGGGATGATTATCATCTTGTGCTCAAGTGTTTCGAGAAACAATGGATGGCTTTACCTTCAAAGGAAGATTCTCTAATTGAGGATTTGGGGCGCGCCTTAAGGGCAAAGATATTTTTCGAATCGCAAATGAATTTGCCTGAGCAGCTCATTGCAATACCAAAGTGGTATCATGCCACTCCTCGAATGAGTGCGGAGAAGATCATCGCCTCGAACAAGATTTTAGTATCTCAAGGGAAATGGTACAAGGGAGCTTGGATTTCTACGCAACGAGAAAGTGCCACTGACTATGGGACTCATGTCTTTTCATTTACCGAGCGTGTAGAAAATGTAGACGCTTCCCCATCGATCAAATTAAAATTTCGAGAGAAGAGATGGCGCGGGCTGCAAAAGCCGATTCCTCTTACAGAGCATCAGGGTGGCTCAAATATGGCAGTGATGGCCGTGCCATCACAAAGTGACAAAGTAGCAAAAAAAATTGATAAAATGCAAATGGTAACTCTTTTGCAAAAGCATGGCTTCCCGCATTCTCGCGTGGTTTCTGTGAAACAACTTGATTATATGCATCGTCATATACGAATGGCTCTCGGAGTTTCGAATCTGTCCGATGATTGGTATGGACCTGGAAAATCCTCTTCGGCACATCAACTCAAAATGAGGGAGATGATCTCATCGTCAGTGCATCCTGGAATTCTTCAAAGCACAAACAATGAAAATGGTCCAGAGGCTCTCGCCCGTGTGCTACAACAGGTGGTATTGCCTCTTTACAAAGAGCCGATGCCTGAGAATCCAACATATTTGAATGATACTACAGGCTCTCGAATTGCGTGCGGTTATTTCGAAAAACATTTTTCGAAAAAACACATTGAACAAGTCAAAAATAAGAAATCTTCGGCGCGTGATACTCATGGAGCCATGCATGCTGTGCGTGTGACTATGTGGTCACAGCTCCTTGTAAAGCTGTATAAGGAGCTGGGACGAGATTCTATTGACAATCCTCTTTTACTGGGAGTTGCTGCTGCGTTTCATGACAGTGCTAGAGAGGGAGAGGGCATAGATAGATGGGATGGTGAAAGTGCAGAACTGCTGCGTAATTGCCTTACATTAGCTGGGGTGGATAAGACGTTGATTCCGCAGTATGTTCAGTCGATAAAAGAAAAAGACCCCGCACATCACCATTTCTCAACAGATATTCAACGCATTGTTCATGATGCCGATTGCTTGGAGATCATGAGGGTGAAAGGGAAGTGGGCGTTTAATCCTCGCTATCTTTGTTTTTATCCGATGTGTCCAGAAAAGAAAGGACAATTTGATGCGCTGATTGATGAAATTGGCTCTTTTATTTCTCTTACAGAGAGTAAGTCATTTCATGCGTATCTTGAGCATAATAGCGATGATTTTTATGGGGATATGATGAAGCTGCTCTACCGAATGCGTGATCGATTTCCAAATGTATACGCTTATATGAAAGATGAGATGCCTCCTGCTATGTCTGAAAACATTGACAGGGGAGAGCAGTTATTTAAAAGAATGAACGCATAGCTAGGGCGCGATCGTCTGGAGAAAGCTCTTGTGAAGTAGTCCTGGTGTTATAGCCGAGATGCTTCATGATGCTGCCGAAAATATAGTCATGTGTATCATGTGTACCGGTATATGCTGAAGGTATCGCGAGTCGTCTCCCAAAATTTCCCGGTGTTGTAATGCCGATTGAGCAACATACAGTATCAATAATGGCTGCTCCAAATTGATTATCACTTGCCCAGTCTGTCTGGCATGATATATGAGTCACATATCGATCGGCATTAAATAGTTTTTCTCGTCCGATATCTTGTTGTAATCCTGCGCCGAGTGGGAAGCTGTTAAAGCAGATAGCTTGTGTTGCAGTATGGAGGCCTACATACTGTGCTAAAGCGCCTCCAAGGCTATGACCAGCGAGAGTAATTTTTGTATCAGGCAGCGCTTTTGTAATTTCTTTTTGCAGGAGTAGGGCTTTGTCGAACAACTCTGAAGAGAGGCCCAAAAGTGTAGAGCCTACAGCACTTCCTTGCGCGGCAAGCATTCCTTTTTTATCTATCCATGTAGAGAGTTCGCTGTTGCTCGATGAGAATGCGCCGTAGACTACAATAACTTCACCTGTAGTGTTGTTTTTCATAATATCGACTTTCAGGCCAATGTCTGTATCAAAAAAGCAGTCTTCTTTTTCTATTAACGAGTCAGGAAGATGAGTTCTATCAATATTCAAATCGCGGGGAGATACTTGAGAGAGACCAAATGGCTCTATCCAAGAATTTTTTTTGCAATGGGCTGAAACGCATGCTGCGGCATATGGGACGGAGCTGCAGAGCTTGTCTCTCGAAATTGCTTCTAATGTTGTGTGATAGCCAGGATTTTTCAAAATGGTAATTTTCCCATCTACAACAGCGGCATGCCATGTCTTTGATCCAAAATATCTTGTCGGAAAGTAAATGATTGAAAGAGCGATTTGTGCCACTTTTGCTATAGCTTCAGAGATGGAATTGCCAATTTTTGCAAGAGTAGATTGATATGAATTAGCGCTATTTAAGTTATGAGATATATTAATTCCCATATATTACCTACATTATTTTAATATAATTAATTATACTATTTTTTTATTAAAAAAGCAACTAGTATGTCGCGCCACTAGTAGCTATTTGAATTGAAAAATGTGAGATCTCCAGGGAGGAATGAGATATGAGCCTCTTGTTTCTGCCCGGGAGGTAATGAAGTCATGAGCTGAAGAAGCTTTTGAATTTTTTGTTTTTTTTCAGAAAAATTCCACTCGGTAACGGAATGCGTAGATATTTCTTCAATTTCCTCTATGCGGGCTATAAGTGTATTCACTCTTTCTGAATACAAAGATGGTGTAGGTTCTTCAATTTCCAGCAGCATGAGCTCTTTTCTCATAAGACAGCATTCTTCAATCCATGGCGCTGCCTCATCATGGTGATGAGCTGCCGCAATAGATCGCTTTTTCTGCAAAAATTTCTCTACATCGTCAATAAGATAACGAAGCTCGATCCCAATATACGAGGCAAGTGCAAGGCTATTTTTTTTAGCTGCATGCATCATGATTTTGGCTTCAAAGAGCAGGAGACATATATGCTGTACAGAGGTCAAATAGAAGCGCAATGTTTGCTTCGTATCTTTCTTTTCTTGTTCCAGCATTGTGAGGGCGTGGATCAGCTGTTCAATAGAGGAGGTGGTAAGAATTTCGTGTGAGAGAAGTGTTTTCAAGCGCTTTATAGAGGAGGGGATAAGGGTCTCTTTTGCTTTTTGAATCACCAGTTGCATAGTGTGAATGAGTGTCGACTCGTCAATATCCAAGAGTGCTTGCATTGTTAAAAAGCCAATATCAAAAATAGATTCTTCTATGACTCCATCACAATAACTGAGCATTGAATGATAATACTTTTTCCATGCTTGTTCTGCCGATGAAGCGGTTTCTTCTTCTATCTCTTGACACTTCTCAAATACTTCCAAAATCGTGTCGATACGCTCTTCCTCAAAAGTTTTCATATATTGCAAACTTTTTGCAAATGATGTCGTTGCTGTTATCTGCTGCAAAAGATCATAAGACAGCCTTATACACACTCTTCTTGTCGCCATATCTGGAATTGCCATGAAGAATAAAATAGGCTGAATATACAAAAAGCGCTGTTCGATTTCATTCATGCACTTCTCGAGCGATTCCCACTGCAGCGTATTCTGTATCTGCTGGACATAGAGGTTGTAAATCGTCGGCTTCTTGCCATGGAGAGCGCGCTCTGTCTCTTCAATGTCATCGAGAAGGGAGAGTAGCTTTTTTTGAGCCAGCTGGATGCCATCATTGAGGCGATTATCTGTCTTTTGCTTGAGTTCTGTATATGTGGTTTGATTTTCTTCGAGCTGCATCCATATTCGCTTGATAGTGCTATTGACGCTTTCAAATGTGAGGCTATTTGCAAAAAGATGAAAGGGATCTTCGATATGATGGAGTGTCTTTTGCATCTCGAGTGTGTGTGTCACAATCTTGGAGTAGAGAGGATCATTCGGTTTGGTCTCTATGATGTCAAGAGAGCGCCTTGCTTGTTGGAGCAGTCGCATAGTCTTTCTGGCTTCTTGTCTGAGGTCATTGAGTCTTGCAGCGCGTGAAGAAAGCTCATTTCTCAACTGGAGTACATCATGGTCAAAGGAAAGCTGAGAGATGGCATTCGTCAGGTCATCAATAGAGCTCTTGCCTGAAAAGAAAAACGTCACTTGTTCTTCAAGATGCCGTTGTAAATTGTGGTGTAGAGCAGCAATCGGTGCTCCAAGATCTGGATAGGGAGTCACATGAGAAAAGATCTCAAAAAGCCGATGTTTGAGTGTTAAGAGGCTTTCGTAACCTGTCGTGTAGAGCAGGTGTATCTTTTCATCGAATATATGTAGTTTTTCAAAAACATTTTTTCGAAGTGTTTGATAGATCGCATAATGGTGGTTGATGACAGCATCGATTTCTTGAGGGCTCATGGTAGGAAAGCTTTTCTTGTCTATATTGAGCTTTTGCAAGCTCTGAAGTTCTTGAGTATGCTCCTTTTGCATGTCGGCATAGTGAGAGAGTCCTTGCAGCAGCTTTCCATATTCTGCTTTAAATGTATTCATTTCTTGGATGTGCTGGTTTCTCTCTCTTCCCTGGAGGACAAGAGCTGCTATTTGTCGCTCAAGATGATCGGCAAATGTAGCTACTTTCGAGAGGATGATTTTCTTATTTTCATCAGTGAGTTGTGTGATGCCTTCAAAGGGGGCTGAAGATACTTTTTCGAGCAAGAGGGAAGCTGCTTGAGGAAGGTCTTGATAGGGGCGTAAATCGGCTCCTGTAAAGGCATCGAAGTGAAAAAGTGCTTTTCTCTTCATCTCTCTGTAGAGCATTTCAATATCGCGGTCGATAGCGAGCAGCTCCTCTTGCTGTTTGTCAATGAGTGGCAGAAGAGATTCTTGTGAGGTGAAGAGGTTCTCTTCAATAAAATGGACAAATCCTGCACCACATGCGCTGAAAAGAGGAGGGTGGCATCTTTGAACACGAGAGAGAAATATACGAAATGCAGCATCTGCTTGATGTGCACGCTTGAAAAGCGAAATTGCCTCTTCAACGGCTGCAACCATCTTTTCCTGTTCAGACATCCAATCATAGAAAGCCTGTTTTGTGGAGAATCGGGCAGGTTCTTTTATTTCAAGAGGACGTATAAGCTCTTGAAGAGCGCCCGTCCATTTTTCTTTATATGTTACAGAATCTGCAAAAGAAGGTGGAATAGAGGCTGCCACATTCTTTCGCTCTGAGACAAGGCGTGCTTGGCGGAGATGAAGAGCGTGTATTTTCGCATTTCTTTCGTTGATCTCTTTTTCGAGACAAGTTAGGTCGCAAGCCTGTTCTTCAAGAGAGTGTAGAAGGTCTTCAAATGAGGCGGCCTGTTTACAGAGCATTTTTTTATGTGCATTTTTTTCTTCTTCTGCAAATGCCTTATGCTCAGAAAGAGACAGCATGAGAGTCTTTGACTGACGGGAAAAGAGCTTTTGGATTAAAAGATTGTATGCAGTAACGCTTTCTTCTGTGCAGTGTTCGAGCTGTTTTTTTTGCTTCTGCTGCCAGGACCGCAAAACAGGATAGAGAAAGAAGGTGCGTATGGCATCGAATTGAAAAAACCATTTCAGCGCAAGCTGAGATAGAAGCGGGGGAGATGGGGGCTCGCATGGCAAGAGAGCAAGTGCTTCGAGAACTTCATCAAGAGAGGTGCTTTTCTTTTGGATAATGCGATCAACTGCTTGGCAGAAGTTCATGACATCTTGCTCCTCATCGATACATACAGTAGAGGGAATTGCAAAACTTGCGTTTGTGGCTACATCCTTTGCTTTTTTCGTCGGATTCAGATTTTTCGTAAATCGCCTATGGCCAAGAGGTTATGTCGATTTACGAAAAAATGAACCAGCAAAAAATCACCGAATTTGGCTTCCAAAGCGAGCTTTGCAATCCCCTCTCAGTCTATAAAAATTGTACTGTACACGATTCAAAGAAAATAAATATATCAATTCCCTCTTTAGACGTCTTTCGAAACTCCATTTGGTTGCTAAAATTACCATTTTTGGCATCTTCAGCTGCAAATTTTTCGACCATATGCCTTTATTTTAACCATTCTTTTAGTAAGAGGGAGCCTCCAATGTGTTGTGTGATTAATCCAAATTCAATCACTTGTTCCATCATCGGAATACAGTGCATGTTTACCTCTTCTATGAATTGCTGAACTTTTTGTATCTCGCTTGTACTCCATCCAGTCGTTTCGCATTGTGGATTTTTTCGTTTTTTTTCGAGAAGGGCAAGCTCACGTTCTGTAAAACTTTTCGGCAGTTGCTCGAGTGCCTTTTTCTGGATTGACTCGATAGATGTATCACTCTGTTTGGCCGAAGATCGATTTCTCCATTGCCAATCTCCTTGAAAATGATTTTGCACTTCGGACTCGCTATCAAATCCTATAAAGTAGGGGATGGGGGCAGTGTATCTATTTTTTTGAATGGAGCATAGAGAATCGAGATTTCTTAATAAATTATTGCTGGCAAATCCGCCTTGAGTGGCGCTGACGTTTGGGAACTTGGAAGAAAAGTTTTCCTCGATTTTTGCATATAATTTCAGAGCATTTAGTTCTTCATATTTGCCAGACTTGAAAATAAAGGGGGTCCATACAGCCACTTTCTTTTCCTGTATGATTTTTTCTGTGAAAGTAAAGGTGAGTTTTTCATTTCTAAGATCGGTAATTGTCTGTGCAATAACAAGATGGAGTTCTTTTGAGTCAAGAGGGATCTCGGGGTGTGCCTTGCTTATATAATCAAGAAAGTGCTCTTGAAGCGAAGCAAAAAACTGTTGCTCGACCTCCTGGACTTTTGGATTGATAGTAACACTTTCTGAAAACCCAATCCATTGTTCGCTTTTTGTGTCTCTCAGGACATCCTTGTTAAAGCCAAAAGCAGAGAGTTTTCCAGGAAGAAGGATGGAGATGTCATTGAACGTCTTTTCCAAAGGAGAAGAAAAGGCGCTCTCACTTCCAAGCCCAAGAACAGCTCCTCCATATCGAAGCATTGCTGGATTGGTAGATACGAACGCTGCAGTATAAGAGCTATTTGAGTAGCGAATTTCGGAGCTTGTGATTTGGAATAACACATCTTCTTTTGGCGCCGCGTGAAACATCAGTGGAATGGATATGGGCTCTCCTTTCTCGAATTTTTCTATGCGTGTTTCTTGTCGTTTGATGACGTTATCCACTTTGCTGATTAAGATTTCGAGTGCTTTTTGGTCATCACTTGCGTCGTTATAAAAATTATCGATGTCAGAAATCTTTGTTGCTAAAGCACCACCTTTTCCTTTTTTGTTTTCTAATTCGGTTTTTAGTTTTTTTGCATTTTCTAAAACATTCTTTGCGATGTCTATAGATGCGAATGAACGAGGTTCTTCAGTGGCCTTGGGTCCGGAATTATTCCCAATCCCCCAGGTATGAGAAGATATTATTTTACGAAGCTCCTCTGGCGTGCTTTTCGCTTGCATCATCTTCCACACAGACCCCTTTCTATGCAGCTCCATCTGTTGGATTGTTGTTCCAAGAAGTTCTTGCGATTTTTCTTGTAGCTTCACCGACAATTCAGAGAGCTCTTGAGAATAGCCATTTTTTTGATTGATAACAGAGAGGTTTTGAGAGAGTGAAAATAACTTGAGGATCGAAAGAGGTTGTGAGAATGAGTCGACATTTTTTTCGACATACTGAAACAATATTTCTACCTCATGCAGCAACTCTTTGGCCTGTTTTTCATCAAGAGATTGCGTGTTTATTGATTGCCTTGTAAGAGTGTCAAACTGTGTGCCGAGCTTGGTAAAGCTGCTTTGTATTTCTACTAGGCGCTCAGAATTTTCGAGCCACTGGTTTATTGTCTGTTCATCGACTCCTAACTTTTCTGCAATTTGCTTTGAGGAGAATTCGATGACGCTTTTCTGCTCTAGGCATAAAGATAGATAGCAATCAGCAATTCTTTGACTGCGCAATGTATGGATGCTCATATTGCTGCAGGCAGCGATTTCTTCATCGGTAGGATTTTTTTCCCGTAACATGATTTCGGCGTGCGCTACTTTGTGAGTATAGCTGGCGTTAAAGAGACGATTTCGCAATTGCTGGTTCGTTTTTGCTTTTGTATGTAGCTCAAGTTGATTTTCTGCAAACCGTTGCAGCCGCTCTTTGGCGACTGATAGTGTTTGCGTGCTTTGACCTTCTGGAATGGGAGTGGTCGGCTGATCTATATTTTTGGGGGTCTTGATTCCCTCTTGGTTTTTTGGGTGCTGCGAAGCAAAAGGATCCACTTCTCCTTTATAAAGATAATAATTATCCCCTTCAAATTTTTTTTCCATTCCTTGTTTGTTGAATGATCCCCGTACAAACTGATCGCGGCCAGATTCGGTGAATCCTCCCTGGCTGTAAAAGATTAATTTATTGCGTTGTTTAGTAAATGATGGACCAGATTGAGGCGCTGATTGTTTGCTGTAGGTGTTCGGTCTATTCTTGTCTTCGACCCACTTTTCCCTCTTTCCCTCTTCGCAGCCAAAGGTGTTGATTTCTTCTTGGCTAAATTCTTTTTCAATGACCTCGATAAATTTTCTCAGTTGCTCTTTAGATGTTTCACTTGACTCTGCTGAAAAGTAAAACAGCATCTTTGGCTCACATGGATCGTCAATCATTGGTTGGTTAGAACCGCGTTGTATCTCAGGAGATTTGACGATCTTGCCTGTAAAAGGAATTTCCTCTTTTTCACATCGCTGTATAATACGATGTAAGACAGATTCAAAGTGCTCTTTTTTAGGGTTAAAAAATACTTTCCATTGCTTTCTTGCCTTGTCATACCCCATAACGTCTGATGAGAAAGAGCTGTCTTTTGACCAGAAAAATGTCCATATGCTTTTCGGGTCTTCTATATTACCAATACCTAGCTGTGTCAGGTTTTCGGCATAACTGCTTTTTTGCACTTGCTGCGGCGGCTCTACGATCTTTGTAGATGATTGTGCCGATTTGATAAGATTTTGAAAATAAGCGTCATATGCTTGAGTGATAAGCTGTTCTTGTTCTGAAGAGACGGTACATTGTTCTTTTACAAATAAGATTGCAGCGCCGTGGCTTCTGACATTCATTACATCCTGGCTCATATATTCGTTTATCAATTGTCCGATATTGTTTGAATCCAATGGTGGGAGGTTCTCTGATTGCTGAATGTGTATAGAGGGAAGGGGCGTGTGTGTAGGTGGTTTTTCTGGGGGTGGTTGTATCGAAGGTTGTTGAATGTGCGTATGACTAGATGGCTGTGAGTGAGTCTGTTCCTCTAACATCGGATCAAGCCCTACTTCAATGAATATTTTATTGAGGCCTTCTGTGTCGGATAAAAATTCTGTACTAAAATCTTTTTTGGCAGCCTCTAAAAACGCACTTCTAAATTGATTTTTCTCCTCTCCAGATTTTACTTTGTAATAACCCATACCCATTTTTAAGTATTCTTTGCAGGCAATGATTTCAATTTCTCTATCTGTGAATATCTCACTGCTGCCTTGGTTCGATAACTCAGCCTTCAGAATCTCCAATAGTGGTTTTCTTGCATCAGAGGGTATCTTTTTACGATTGAGGTACGGTAAAAGCTCTTGTCTCACTTTCCACTCAATATCATTTTGCGCTTTTTGTTTCTTTTTCTCTAGAATTGATTGTTGAGGAGCAGGTTTCTGTGATAAAGTTGCTTGTATAGGTTTGCTTGTCGAGATATTCGTAGATTTTTCAGTCTGCTCATTTTTGATATTCTTTTGCGGGGCTTGATAGAGAGTTCTGCTTGATGATTTACCCTTATTGCTTGAAACAGAATTCGATAAGGAACGATCAGTAAACTGCTTTTCGATAAACTTCTTTTGCTCTTCAGGAACAGTATGTTTCATTGTGGCGAGAGTAATCTTTCTTTTGAAGAATTTTTTGTTATGTTTGTCCACAGCAGCTGTTAGTGGGCTTGTGTCCCACTCTTTTTTTTCTGCAAATGCTACAATTCTTCTGAGGGCAGCGCCTCCAAAACCTAATTTTGCTCCTAAAACATGATACCAACGGAGTTCTTTTGAAAATAATTCACCGCCTTTCAGTACTAAACGGCCCTTGCGATCTTTTTGATTAAAAAAATTTTTAAGTTCTTCTGCTGAGTCTATCTTCTTTCCAACGTTGTCTACCATGAGGCATTCCTTATCTATAAGAGTTATGGCTTCTTCTCATGCATGCGATCATGCACGTTTATGGGGGAATTTCAACTTAATTTTTGATATTTTTCTATGTTTCACAATCTGCTTATTTTGCGGCTGATCTTATTATTTGACGTCAGCCCTAGAGTTTGATTTAATAAAGGGACAATCCACGTCAAAAAAATCTTTCTGGCTGAACGATAACGCAAATAAAGTAGAGCCATCACAAGTGCGTAAGATGAGTAACACATGAAGCTTTCGAAGAGGTCCTCATGAATAATTTAGAGTCTATTACCTATACATTTGGGCGCCCTTACGAATGTATATATGCCGATATAAAAGAAAAGCTTCCGAAAGAAGAAGAAATTGAAGGCAGGGCAATCCTGCGTCACGAAGTGGGGAAAAATTTTTTTTCCTACACAACAGCTCTTATCATCGAAAAAGCACTTCATTTTTTTGCAGATAAAGATCGTGTGTTTTTAAAGCGAGGCGATGATCTTGTGTCATCTTTATATTTGCATCCTCAAAAAAAAATCGCCTATATCCTCACCAGAGAAGCTGAGCAAGAATCACCTCCCATAATAGGAGGGACGAAAAAATGTTGTACCGCTATTTGTTCAAAAATAGATATAGCTGTTTCTATAATCAAGTTAAGTAGTCGGAAAAATCGCTCTATTTATAAAGAGGAGATCAAAGCAAATATATGGTACAGCGATTCTGCAGGCTTGGGGAAAATATTTGCAGCATTTTCGTATAAAACAAAAAGTAATAGAAAAAAATCGGTTATTCTTTCTGAGAAATTTGATGGAAATATTGAAGTTCTGAGAAAAAATAAATTATGCAACTATTCGCTTTCAGATGTGAAAAATATCATATATGATACCGCACGCGCCCTACAAAAGCTGCATGATCAAGGGGTAGTGCATGGTGATATTACAGAACGCAACATCCTCTACAAAAGTAAAGAGAGTGGCGCTTTACATGGCGCCTTATGTGATTTTGCATTTCTTTCAAAAAATAAAGTCGAGTCTCGCAGGCTTTCTGCTGAGCAAGTGTGCAAGACGCCTTATGTTATCAACAACGCCTGCTTATGGACCTATCCTCCTGAATCAATCCAGCACCTTCATGACACAGATCTTTCATGGGTAGACACAAAAGAATATGATAGGCGCGCACATGATGTGTACGCTCTCGGAATTGCTATGTATAGCCTCCTCCTGAAAGAAGACCCAGTTTGGGTGAGTTTTTTAAAAAGAGTACAAGATATAAGGAGTATTTCAAAGGAGTTTCTTCAGGCGGTTATCAATCATCAAAAATCTATTTTAGATTTTGTAGAGCAGATTGAAAAACAACAAGATCACGAGTTCTACTCGCTCTTTGGACTTATCTTGAAGATGCTTGATCCTGACGTAAAAAAAAGATACACGGCAGCACAAATCGTAGAAGATAAAATCTGGGGTAAAACATTATAAATGGTCATTTTCATAGAATGGCTCGATATGTACGGTCACGTCGCGTACCTGAGGCCATGCGGTTTGTATAGCTGAACGAACCTGTTGGCTGATAGCGTGGGCGGCATCTACAGGAAGTTTCGGGTCTACTTCTACATCGATATCCACATGTGCATCAGGGCCATATTGCTGAATCCTGATTTTTTCTGTGCCCAAAACTCCAGGAACACTTCGTGTGACAGATTGTACTAAGGAAAAATATTCTTGTCCTGGGGTGTGATCGAGTAGCTGATGAATGTTGTTTCGTGCAGCAAATACTCCAACACCTACCATAAAAATAGCAATCGCCATCGCGCCAACATGGTCAAAGAGATAGCTACTCGTAGGCATAAGCGCTGCAAGAGCAAGGGCGATCAATGCCATCACACTGTTGAGGCTGTCGATACGAAAATGATACGCCTCTGCCTCAAGGGCAGGGCTATGCTCTTTTCGTGCGATGTGTATCATTTTTCGAAATCCTAGTTCGAGTAAAATAACAGCAAGAAATGGAAGTACAAATGCTGAAGAATGGATGATTTCATGTTTTATAGGGCTGATGAGAGTGTGAAGCTGTTGCCAGAGCATCCAAGAGCCGCCAAGAACTAAGAAGACGGCCAGCTGCAATCCCACCAATGGCTCGAATCTTCCATGGCCAAATGGATGATTGCTATCAGGGGGACGATCAGCGATCTTTATAGAGAAAATGAGAATAGCGCTTGCTGCGACATCAGCGAAAGTAGAGAGCGCATCCATCAGCAAGACAGCACTATCAAAGGCATAGTATCCAATAAGTTCTGCAATGCCAATACAGAGTCTAATAATAATGCCATAGCGAGCAATACGAGTGAGTGCCTGATTGCGCTTTTTTCTTGCTACAAGGACTTCATCAGAAAGAGGAATAGGACTAGGGAACATGAAAAAACCTCTTCGTATTTCGCGAGGTGACTTCTATAACCTCATCTACGGATATATTTCGAAGTGCCGCGATCATCCTCGCAGTTTCGATGATATAGGAAGGTTCATTTGACTTTCCTCTGTATGGCATAGGAGCAAGATAGGGAGTGTCTGTTTCAATAAGAAAACGATCCATGGGTATAAAGGAGGCTATTTCTTGAAGCTCTTTACTTTTTGCAAATGTTACGATTCCACTCAAAGAAAGATAGCAGCCAAGATGAAGAGCTTTTTGAGCCTCCTCTTTTGTCCCTGTAAAACAATGAATCAAAATGGGGATATTGGCGCCGATCTCTTGTATGATAGCAAAGAGGTCTTGAAACGCATTGCGGCAATGAATAATAACAGGGAGAGATACCTCTTGGGCAAGAGCTAGATATTTGCGAAAATAGAAGATTTGTGTCTCTTTAGGAGAGTGCTCGTAGTGATAGTCAAGACCGGTTTCCCCAATAGCAATAAGTGTTTTCTGTCTTGCGGCCTCTTCGACAAGAGGGAAAAATGAAGCGCCTTCTTTTGCGACATCATGAGGAGTAGTCGCTGCTGCTAGGTAGATTTTTGGGTCTTGATGTGCAAGGAGTGTCTGTCCTTTTTGGAGCGTAGCAACATTCGTTGCAATATTCACAATGGTATGAACGCTGGCTTGAGAAGCTCTTTGTAGGAGAGCTTCTAAAGCATCTTCATCTATTGCACCTAGATGAGCATGAGAGTCGATAATATGCATATGCTCTGTTATTTGTCCGCTTGTTCGATCGCTTTGATCACGATATCAGGAGTGAGAAGCTCGGGAAGTATCTGTGGAGCGCTCTTTTTGTTTTTTCCATAGATAGCATATACAGGAACTCCATTTCGGCCAAGCGAGTGAATCATTTTTGTGATTTCAGGGTCGCCATTTGTCCAGTCAGCGACAAGAGTTCTCACGTGGTAGTGTTCAAATGCTTGCTGTACGGAGCTGCTTTCTAATACCGTTTTATTGACCTGGCATGTCAAGCACCACTTTGCCGTAAAATTTACAAAGACAATCTGATCTCCCTGCAATTTGTCAGCACTCCATGGCTCCCATCGACTTTCTTGTACAACAGGCAGTTGGTACTTTGTCTGATACACATCGTTAATTAAAAGAAAACTTCCTGCGAGGATGATAGCGAGTGCAACCGTTCTAGCAAGAGAGCGAATATGGCGTTTTCTTTCTATTCCTCCAAAAGTGCCATAGACCCATAAGCCAAAGCTGATACAGAAAAACGAGAAAAAGAGCGTGGCCAGTGAGAGCTTCTGCACTTCTGCTTCCAGCACCCATATAAGCCATAAAGCCGTAGCCAACATAAAAAATCCCATCAGATGCTTAAATGTCACCATCCAGCGGCCTGGCTTTGGGATGAGGTAGGCAAATCCTGGAAAGAGAGAAAGCATGAGATAGGGGAATGCCATGCCAAGTCCGAGTGATGAGAAAATCAAAAATGAAAAAGCGGGATCTTGCGTTGCTGTAAATCCGAGTGCTGATCCTAAAAGAGGGCCTGTGCATGGAGAAGCAACAAATGTTGTTAATACACCGCTTAAAAATGAAGCCCATATGGATGGAGCAGCAGAGGCTTGTGATGAAATACGGTTATTTTCTTCCAATTCTGCAGCGAGGGAAGCCATTTTAAGTCCAAAATCAAAGACACCAAAAAGGCTCAGCGACAACACAAATATAATAATGATGAGAAACGAGACAAAAATGGGTTCTTGTAATTGAAATCCCCATCCTACAACTTTGCCAGTCGTCTGCAGGCCAAAGATGATGGCAGCAAGAATCCAGAATGAGAGCAGAATGCCAAGGCTAAATGAAAGTCCATGCTTGAGTTGAGTCCAGTAGTTTTGTCCGCGCATCTGAATATAGTGCACGAGTTTGATGCTGATGACAGGGAGGACACAAGGCATGAGGTTTAAGATGAGGCCGCCTACAAAGGCAAAAAGAAGAATAGTTGCCATGTCTGTATTCATAAGCTTTTTTATCCCCTCTACCTCCTTTTCAATAAACTCTTGCGAGGGAATGATATTTGAGACAGGTGGAACATTTTTTTGAACAGCCTCTGGCTGTGTAAACGTGGTGTCTACAACGAGCGAAAGATGTTTGCCTTCCTGACCTGTGATGACAAGTATCCCGCTTAGAACATTTTGGCTGATTGACGAAGAGTCTATTGGAAGAGAGATGACTGCCGTGTGTCCACTATTTTCGATTTTTGACTCTATTTTCTCTTGCAGAGGAGCAAGAGATTTTTTGTGTGGATAAAATTGTACAGTCTCAATCGACGAAAAAGAATCTTGTAGCGGGACTATAATCTCTATGGATTTTTCATGAAGTTCATAGCTTACATCCGCTATTACATGAGGAATCTCTGCTCGAGCCTTTATAAATTGCTGAGATACAGCGGGGTTGATGATAGGCTGATCGGCAGTAGATAAAGAGATGCTCCCTTTCCATTTTCCTGGAACACAGAGTGTTTTGCAGGCGACATAGGAGATCTCAGCATCTAGTGTAACACAGCTATTGCTTGCAAGATGGGGCGCTGACTTAATCGGTATGAGCAGTGACATTTCATTGTCGTAGCCAAAATAGGTTGTATTCTCTATCGAAAATGCATGGGGAGTTGTAAAGATGGGCGCCTGGGCTTCAAATCCTTCAGGGAGTGTCCAGGAAATCTGCGGAGGGGCGCCAGCATCGCCTGGGTTTTCCCAGTAGAGGTGCCAGCCTGGATCTAACTTGAAGTGGACGAGCGTCCAAAAAGTAGCGTCGGCAGATATCGTGCTGCTCTCCGTGAGAATATCGATCTGTACGGGCTCTTGGTCAGAAGCATATATGGAGGAAGGTAGCCATGCCGCTACAAGCATAAGGATAAAAAAAAGACTTTTTCTGTAGATATACGCCATAGTCATCCTTACTCCATAACTGTAATTGAGAATAACTCATCTTACTTATATAAAGGATCGTAGCTTGCTTAAAAACACGAGTCAAGGAGAAAACGTGACTTATTTCGCTGCTAATCCATTTTTTGATGCTTATACCGATTCCGATCTCATTGGGAAAGCTATTTTTTTACTTCTCGTTTTCTTATCCATTATCAGCTGGAGTATTCTTGTTTATAAGATATGGCTGACGAAAAGAGTGCGTGGTGATTCGGCACAATTTAAGAAGATATTTCATGATGGAAAGCATTCTCCTTTAACAGTAAAAGCACCTATAAAAATGTCAGCAGAATATCCCAATGCCTTTTTCATTATATATGAGGGAATTCAGAAAAGAGCTGTGGAATTAATGGAAAAAAATTCAACAGTGGCTGTCGATGAGCCAGAGAAGATGAAAAAACAAACAGCCTATCTTTCGTCTCCTGATATCGATCTTTTAGCGAATTGTGCCCAGTCAACGATTTCTGCTCTTACTAAATATTTGGATCAACATGTCTACATTCTCTCCACAATTGTAACTCTTGCCCCATTTCTTGGCCTGCTAGGGACTGTGTATGGCATATTGACCACCTTTTCAGGGATGCAAGGAGGGCAGATGGCAGGATCGAATCAAGAAATTTTGGGGGGATTGTCGCTTGCCTTGACCACCACTGTGATAGGTTTGATCGATGCTATCCCTGCTGTTGTGGGCTATAACTACTTGAGAAATTCTATTTATGCTTTTGACTCAGATATGGGGCGCTTTGCAACAGATGTATTAGCGAATGTAGAGCTTCATTATAGAAAAGTGGAGCAGTAGAACAACAAGATGGCAAGACAAAAGTTTAGACCTGTATCAGAGCCTCCTTCAGAGCCGTTAATTAATATGACGCCGCTTATTGACGTGGTCTTTGTATTGTTGATTGCCTTTATTGTGGTAGCGCCACTGATAGAAATCGATCGCATTGAGCTCGCGCATGGAAATCGTTTAGACACCCATATACCAGTGCGCTTTGAAGATGCAGGAAAAATCCAGATTCAGGTGACTAAAGACAACCAAATTATGCTGAATACGAGGAAAGTTGATGTGCAAGAGCTACGTATTCAGCTGCAAGAGTTGCAAAAGCTATACCCTGGCGATCGTCCACAGCTGTTTCATGATAAAAGAGCATTTTTTGGAACTTACCAGGATGTGAAAAACAGCCTCGAAGCATTAGGATATAAAGAAGTAGATATTGTGTTACTTCCATCATGAATATAAAAACGACTGCTTTTATAACGTCTGTTTTACATTGTTTGGCCATCATGGTGGCGCTGTCGTTTTCTACACAAAAACAAGAAAAAAAAGAAAAGATATGTGTGCGTACTGTGCGTTTTATAGAAGAGTGTACAGTGTCAAAACCAGAAATTGAGCCTGTCGCTATCCAGGAGAAGCCGCCAGCTTCAGAGCAGGCTGTAGAGGTCATAGTTGCAGCTACAGAAGAAAAAGTAGAGCAAAAAATCGAGCCTCAGCCAGCACCACCCGCTAAAAAACCAGTGCCTAAAAAGGTGGTGCCAAAAAAGCAAGCAGCAAAACCAGCAGCAAAATTGAAACCTAAACCTAAACCCGTATCTCAGCCTAAGATTCAAACATCGAAAAAACAGCAAAGTGCTTCCCCTTCAAAAGAAGAAAGCGAGAGAGTAAAAAAAGAGGCTATACGCAAGCAGTCGCTTATGAAAGAGGCTCTTTTAGCGCTTGACTCATCAGCGCTTGCGGCAAAAAACGTTTCTGCTCCGTCTGTAGACAAAGAATTGCAAGTTTCAAAAATTCATTCTCTACAGACGGAAGGGTTGATAGTGGTATCTGATGAAAATACCTTTCAAAATGTTCATGAGAGGACCTATTATGATGAGTTAGTCACTCGTTTACAAATAGCGCTCAAGTTGCCAGAATATGGGGGCGTGAAGATCTGGCTTACTCTTTCATCGAAAGGCAAAGTAATACACCTGGACGTGAAAGAGGCAAAGAGTCAGAAAAATCGGCAATATGTAGAAAAAAGCGTACCCTCTCTTCTCTTCCCCTCGTTTGGGAATAGTTTTGGGGAGCAGACAGAGCATCTATTTATCATTCATCTAAAGAATGAAATGAGGTATTGAAAAAAATGAATAATTATATGACTTCGCTTTTGATGTGGCTTTTAGCCGTGTGTATGAGTATGCCAGTTGCTATGATGGCCGCAGAACAAGAGATCATTGTTCGTCTCGCTACAGACTCTCATCTTATTCCTATTTATGTGGGGCAGGTGCAAAGAGAAAATACGACAATATCTTCTTTATACGCTGAGCAGCTCCACGCTATTTTATCGTTTGACTGTGGGCACAATGGGCTGACAAAAATAGCTCCTGTCAAGGGGAAGTTGGCAGCATTTGAAGAAAGAGATCTCTTTTCTAAAGAAATTCATTTTGCAGCCGTAAAAGAAAGCGGCGTCATGTATCTCATACAACTGCGCATAAAAGGATCAGAGCTGTCATGCAGAGTGATTTCTGCAAACAGTCAGTCCATCAAGCAGATAGATGGAATGACGATAACTGGCGTGCTAGATAAAGACCGAGTTGTGATTCATAGGCTCTCAGATACTATTGTAGATTTGTTATTTCACACAAAAGGAATAGCAACATCAAAGCTCATCTATACAAAAAGGCATCAGGTAAAAGATTCATCGGGGAAAATGCTCTGGAAATCAGATCTCTTTGAATGTGATTATGATGGTGCGCAAGAAAAACAGCTAACCCATGATGGAGCACATGTCGTCACTCCTGTTTATCAGGCCGCGCATACAGCTCAAGAGAGTCCTGGATTTTGCTATGTATCATATAAACTAGGCCAGTCGAAGATTTTTTTTGTTTCTAAAAAAGATGGGAAGAGCAAGCGATTGACTCCTCTGAGAGGCAATCAGATGACCCCAGCGATATCGCCTCAGCGCCATCTCGTTGCATTTTCTTGTGACGCCATGGGAAGCGCTGACTTATTTATACAACCATTTCATCCAGAGACAGGAGCTATTGGCAAGCCGAGGCAGATATTCACCGCAAAAGCTGGAGCGCAAGCATCACCTACATTTTCCCCTGATGGCACGCGGATAGCTTTTGTCTCCGGCAGAGATGGGATTCCGAAAATATATATGATGGACATACCGAAAGAGCATGTCCCCTTGCAACAGATTAAGCCTCGCTTTATTTCCAAAAAATGTAGAGAAAATTCAGCTCCTTCATGGTCTCCAGATGGAAAAAAAATTGCCTATAGTGCACGAAGCTCAGGTCCTAGACAAATTTGGATATACGATGTAGAAACAGAGGAAGAAAGGCAGCTTACAGATGGGCCGGGAGATAAAGAAAATCCTTCGTGGGCACCAGATAGCTTACATCTTGCATTCAACCTACAGGATAAAAAGGGATCAGAGCTGTACATTGTGAATTTGAATCAACCGCAGTCAGTAAAAATTTCGTTAGGACCTGGGGAAAAACGATTTCCTGTTTGGAAATAATTTTTTTTCAGCTTATGGCTTTATTTCCGGCGTTTGGTATTATACGGATTCGTATCAAAAACTCATGCATATATGTATGGGTATATAAATTTGGATGAGGCAATTATGTATTGGTATTTGACCCCTTGTATTTTCCTATTTTTAGTCATGACAGGCTGTAATCGTACGCCTAATGATGTCTGGAGAGATAGTAAGTCGGCAGCACGTCATATGGGTCGTGGTGTCAGCACTCTTGGAGGAAAGCATGGAGAGTCAAGACAGGTGAGGTCGGGAGAAGAATTTGATGGCGTAGCTTCAAGACCAAAAGCTGGCAATGATGATTTCATAGCCTTAGAAGACGAGTCAGGGCAGCCATTAATGGTATCTGATAAGATTCCACAATCGAAAGAGAGTCCAGGAGAACGGGGGAGTTCTATCCCAGGAATTGATGGATTTCAAGATCCTTCACAAGATCCTCGAACTGCCTCTATTTTTAAAAATATCCATTTTGACTATAACTCAAGCCTTGTCAAAAGCGATGTTGATCTCGATACGCTGCAAAAAATTGCAAACTACATGCACACTCGGCCGAATGTCTATATTTTTATTGAAGGACACTGCGATAAACGCGGGCCTGCAGCCTACAATTATGCCCTTGGCGCTAACAGAAGCAATGCTGCGAGAAATGTACTTGTCAAAGATGGCGTTGATCCGGATCATGTTTTCACTGTCTCTTATGGGAAGGATCGTCTTTTAGCAGAGGGCGAGACAGAGGAGATTCATACCAAAAATAGAAGATGTCAATTTAAGATTTTTGTCAAATAATGAATACGTTTTATCACGTGGTTTTTACGATCAGTGTGATCTTTGGATTTGTAGCGCCACTCAGTGGAGGGGAAGGTGACGTTTTCCCCTCTGTAAGGCGCCTTGGGCATGTAGTTGCTACACATGATGCAGAAATTACCATGATAAAACAAAGTCTTGAAAATCAGGCAGCGGCAATCGAGACGATGCATCAAGAAGTGCAAGCTCTTGTGCAAGCTGCTCGGGAAAGCTCTGCAGAGCCTCGTGTTGCCAGGCAAGAAAAAGTGCTTGCCAAAGTGATCGAGGATTGTAAAACGCTCAAAAGCTCTATTAATGATACTGCTACAACTGTATCGAAATTACAGCAGTCGCTGTCTTCTCAAAATGAAGTTTTGGCAGCACAATCAAAACAAATTCAGGAGCTTCACGCCGCAGTGCGAGCATTGGCTAAAATTATACAGCCTGCTGTCTCGCCTTCTTCTGCTTCGAACAAAGATCGATATCGTGTGAAAGCAGGAGATTCTTTGGAGAAAATCGCCAAGGAAAATGCAACGACAGTTCAAGCGCTCAAAGAAATAAACGACCTTAAAAACACAACGATTCATCCAGGACAAGAGCTGCGGTTGCCGCAGTAGAGGTAGCACAATCGCGGGAGAAACATATGGCTCGCATAGGAGTATTTGATTCAGGCGTCGGCGGGCTCACCGTCTTGAAAGAAATGTATCAAAGAGCGCCATGGCATACTTTTGTTTATTTCGGGGATACAGCACGTTGTCCCTATGGAAACAAGAGTCAAGAGACGGTTGTACGATATTCTCTAGAAAACAGTGCATTTCTTATCAGTCAGGGAATCGACTATCTCGTGGTAGCGTGTAATACAGCCACGGCGCTTGCCTTAGATGAGCTACAAAAGCAGTGCTCTGTGCCGGTTATTGGGGTCGTAGAGCCGGCAGCTATGGAAGCAAGCGCTCGTACTCGGAATGGTCGTATTGGAGTGATTGGTACGCGATCTACGATTCATTCGTTTGTCTATCAACGCGCATTACAGCAGCTGAAAGATGACATCTGTGTATACACACAAGCGTGTCCTCTGTTTGTACCTCTGGTAGAAGAGAAATATAAGACACGCGCAGTGATTCAAGAAATTGTAAAAGAATATTTAGCTCCCTTAAAGCAGCAGCGTGTGGACACGCTCTTACTTGGCTGCACGCACTACCCTCTGCTTTTTGAATATATTCGTCAGGAGATGGGGGATGAAGTAGCTATTATAGACCCGGCATGTGCGTGTGCCTCGCTAGTAAAAAATATCAGCGAAGATCACAAGTCCGAGCAAACGGTGAGCCAGCGATTTCAATTTTTTGTATCCGATGATCCTAGTCGATTTTTGACTACAGCACGTGATTTTTTCGGCGATACTCTTCAGGATCTTCCTTGTATAGCAGTCGTACAAGATGAGGTGTCAACCGCTTCTTAAAACCCATATTCCGCGATTACAGTATGTGAGTTAAACAGAGCCGACCCGCGGAATGTAGGTTAAAACTATTTGTTGCATTATTTGAGCCAAACTGTACTATCACGCTATTTGTTGATGTGATGGGATATGCAATATAACGATTCTGAAGAGCACTTAGTATGGAATGGCATAGCGGCTGACCCAGCAGACCTCGATGAAACTACGCGTGATGACCTTCTATTTGAGAAAAAGAGTGGTTTTCACCTATTTCATTTTCCTTTTTTTCAATGGAAGACTTTTTTTTTATTTATTAGTTGCGTGAGCGCTCTCTTTTTCCATTGGATAGCGACTTCAGATTTATTTCATGTCCCACATGAAGTAGAACACTCGAGACAGCTTTTTTCCCAGGCAAGAGAAGGGTATCAAGCGCAAGAACTCTATTGGAATATGAAGTTAGAACAGATATTGAATCATGTTTCAGTGTCAGATATTGCAAAGCAGTCTCAAATGCTACTCCATTTTCAAGAAACCTCCCCTGAGCTCTGGATTGCCTACTTGGTAAAGTGCTTAAGGTTTTCATTAGATCGCCTGCAGCATGTGAGTCTGTCATTAAAAGAGCACAGTAATGGCTCTCTCATGCTTATTATCTCGAAATATGAATCTGGTATATGGCCGCTTCGAATTTTATTGTCGATTGAACTGGAGATACAGCCCAATGCCTATACAGAAAAATCAAATATTGTGCGCATACGAAGAGGTGGACAAGATATTGCTCTTGGGTTATCCTGGGCCTATTTCGCAACAGAATTGGCTCCATTAAAACGATTAGAAACAGCTGCCATATATAATGAATCTTAGTCTAGACAAAGAAAAACAACGAATCAAGAAAGCAATATCAAAAAGATTAAAGCGACTCAGAAGAAGTCTTCTTATTAAACAACAAGAATTACAAGAGTGCACGCAGCAACAAGATTGGGAAAATCAAGGGAATCTTCTGAAATGTGCCTATCACCGTCTTCATATAGGGATGAAAGAAGTTGAGGTTGAGGATCTGTATCATGACGGCCTCATGAGAGTCATCGTGCTTGATGAGGCAAAAACTCCTGCTCAAAATATCGCAGCTTGCTTTGCCTATGCGAGAAAGTTGGGGAAACGAGTGCACATCTTGCCTCGCGTCCTTGAAGAAATGATGGGCGATATAGAGAATTGGGAGGCCGTGCTGAGGCAGGCAGAGGAGGCTCAGAGTGTGGAGTTGCTAAGTGAAATCAAAGATCGCTATCAACTCCTCCATCCTGCTAAAAAAGAAAAAGAGCTATCTTCTGTTGCAGCCATTTTTCATTCATTTTACTCGGCATCAGGACATCACATTTTAGTAGGAAAAAATGCTATCGGCAATGACATCCTTACTTTTCAAAAGGCATCTGGAGAAGATATATGGCTACATGCGCATGGTTGCCCTGGATCACATGTTATTATTCGGAAAAAAGAGCAATTTATTGATAGAGAAACGCTTCTTGATGCGATGCATTTAGCTTTATATTTCAGCAAAAGAAGAGGTGATATGCAGGGAAGTCATGAGGTTCTTTACGCGAAGCGCAATCAGGTGAGCAAGCGCAAAGGCGCTCCAAAAGGGCAAGTCGTAGTGGCGGGAGGATCTATAGAGACTCTGCAATGTGATCCTCATCGTATTGCGTGCCTGAAAGGTGGCTCAAAATCGAAGTTATGAAGAAAAATCATCGCTTTTAAAGCGATATCCAACACCTCGTACTGTTTCTATATAATCAAAGTGAGGGCCTAATTTTTTTCTGAGTGCTGCCACATGGACATCGATGTTTCTATCAACTACAAAGGCATCATCATTTGACAAGTCATCCAAAAGCTGATTGCGTGTGAGTACCTTTCCTGGGTTTGAAGCCATCCTACGCAAGATGTTAAATTCTGATAATGTCAGTGGAATCGACTTGTCTCTTTTTTTGGCAATATATTGATCAATGTCTAAAGAAAATTCACCAAACTGGATCATCTGCTTTGGTTTTTGATGTTCGCTGTGTCTTCTCAGAACAGCTTTGATGCGAGAGAGTAGTACTCGAGGGGAAAAAGGCTTCATGACATAATCATCAGCGCCGAGTTCGAGCCCTAAGACCACGTCTGTTTCTTCACTTTTTGCAGATATCATAATGATGGGGATATGTTTCATCGCAGAATTCATCTTTATCTTGCGGCATACATCAAGACCATTTTGTCCAGGGAGCATGATGTCTAATACGATGACGTCGGGTTTTTCCCGCTCAATAGCGTCATAGCCATTGAGTCCATCAGTTGCAATTGCTACTTTGTATCCAGCCATTTCGGATTGTAGCTTGATGAGTGCTGCGATGTCTTCTTCATCTTCTATTAAGAGTATTTTTAACTTATGCATATGATTCCATAAACAGTGAATAAGAGTTGTATTGCAGTATCGGAAAGCATCATGCCAAATTTAAGTGAAGCAATCAATTATGAAATGAAGAGGTTCTTGGGAGGTACAATTCTATGTATGAGAATTGAATTTTTTAGTACCATCTTAGTCGCTCGTATTTTTTTGTGTACGATGCGTATAATTAGTGGTCAAAGATATGTTTTTTGTAATAGCTCTCTATGCATTGTTCGCAAGTGTATTTACTGTATCAAAAGAAGCACTGCTCTATGCGAAGCCTTTCTTTTTGGTAGGAACGCGGATGGTTATAGCCGGTGGAGCTATGCTTGTTTTTCAATATTTTAAAGATAAGCAAGCGCTTTCTTATAAAAAGGGGACGCTTTCGGGAATTGTATTGCTTGCGCTCTTCGGCGTCTATCTCACAAATGTATTTGAATTTTGGGGATTGCAATATTTAACCTCATTTAAAACCTGTTTTATCTATAGCCTTTCTCCTTTTGTAGCTGCGCTTTTTTCATACCTCTTGTTTAATGAAGTCCTGACAAAGAAAAAATGGCTTGGCTTATTGGTAGGATTTCTTGGATTTATTCCTGTTCTTGTGAGCGAGTCTACACAAGAAGACTTGGCTGGGACGATTTGGGTATTTTCTTGGGCAGAGCTTGCTGTAATTATAGCGGCTATTTCATCAGTATATGGCTGGATTTTGTTAAAGAAGCTTGCACATCATGAGGGATATTCACCGTTTGTTGCCAATGGCTATACCATGCTCCTTGGGGGAGGCTTTGCTCTCATCCACTCCCTATGTGCAGAAAGCTGGGATCCGATCCCAGTGAGCAACCTGTCTATTGTCATTGAATGCACGCTCTTTTTAATCGTTATCTCAAACTGCGTGTGTTACAACTTATATGGGTATCTCTTAAGAAAATTTTCCGCTACTTTTATGTCTTTTGCAGGATTAACAACTCCTTTGTTTACAGCACTTTTTGGGTGGCTTGTTTTTGGTGAGATTGCTACTGTGAGTTTTTATATTTCTTATATTATCGTTTTTGTAGGGTTACTGATCTTCTATCAAGAGGAGTTGAAAGAGATGGCAAAAAATATTTTTCATCATGAGGTCTAGTGAAAAACAATCCCGATAATCCGCTCTTGCTGGTTGATGATGTAGTAACAACATGTATACAGAGCTTTCAGAAAAGTTCACTTTTCTATATCGGTTTTTTTTTGATACTGGCAGTAGAGCTTCTTGCATTTGTAATTTGCGCTTCGTCTCTTGTAGACACATTTTTTATAGGGATAGCGCTGGCGATTGTATTTTTTACCCTTCTTGTATTTTCCATTTTGCGGCTATATTTTGAAGAAGAACTTCCTGAGCGCTTCATTCAGCTGAGAGATACATATTTAGAAAAATGCAAAAAAATGTGGGGATATAAGGAAGGATCACCTGCTTCGTATCTGCATATCGCGAATGCGCTTTTTCGTCCCGTGGCTGCCCTGCAAGAACAGGATAAAAACCTGTATCGTCTCCCATATAATATAAAAGGGTGTTCCTATCTCCAATTTCTCCTAGAGGCTCTTCATAGAAGTGACCTTCTTGCCATTAAGGAATTGTTTCTTCAGGCTTCGATAGCTGAACATATTAAACTTGTCCGCTGCGAGCCGACCAATCTAGAAATACATGCGGCGCTAGCCAATGCGTATGTGATGCTTTCCTCTTTGTATCAAAATCAAGAAACTGTAGAAGCGAAGAATTGGAACGAACTTTCATTCTGGATGAGGCCATCTGAAAAAACAGCAAAGATGTTGCAAGCGAAATTCCGTTCAGCCTGTCAAAAGGCGATGGAGGAGTTTTCTATTTTAAAGGAATATGCCCCACACGATCCTTGGGTACATACCCAGCTTGCGTATAGTTTTCGGGATTTAGGCATGAGTGACAAGGAAATTCAAGAGTATGAAATTCTTGCTGACCTGCAGCCTCAAGATAATCAAATTCTCTATAAGTTAGGTCTTCTTTACTTTGAGCAAGGGCATAATGCAAAGGGTCTTCAAGTGTATGAAAGACTGAAAAATGTCAATTTTAAGAAAGCAGAAGATTTGATTCAGCATTATGGATCGATACATAATAGATAAAAGGCGTACAAGGACTTCATGCAGATAGTAGCAGGCCGATTTCGAGGAAGAACTATTGCGACCCCAAGAGGATCGACTACAAGACCTACACAAGCCAGAGTACGTGCTGCCATTTTTAATAGCCTTCAACAAGATATTGAGGGGGCTTATTTTATCGACATATGTGCAGGATCCGGAGCCATGGGACTAGAGGCATTGAGTCGTGGAGCTAATGAGGTGGTATTTATTGAAAATGACAGACGAGCTATTCAGTGCATTGAATCGAATATTGCCTCTCTACATGTAAAGCATGAAGCTCGTATGATAACATGCTCTGCTATCTTGGCTCTCAAACAGCTCGTAAAAAAGGGAAAATTAGCGGATATTATTTACTTTGACCCACCCTATTCGAGTGAGCTTACATTAGAGGTTATTCACGAAGTGGACAAGGGAGGGATTTTGAAAGATGAAGGTCTCTTTATCGTGGAGGAAAGGACTTCCGCTCATTTAGATCAGCTTGAGCTTGCCACGCTTCTATTTCAAAAAAGCAAATCGTATGGGGATTCAACGTTGTATACATACATCAATAGAGTTATTCAATAGACATAATGAAATCGCGCTTCCTTAACCAAGGAAGCGCGATTTCATTATGTCTAATGATCACCATATTTTTCTTTCGAAACTAAGATGTCATTCTCAAATATTTGTTTTACTAGTGGCGTGCCATTTTCATCATATTTGTTAAATTTCCCATGACGTAGGCCATTTTTGAATTCTGCCTCAAAGATAAGAACATGTGTAGGGCCCCACTCTTGGAGCAGTCCATGAAGTTTCCCGTTTTTATATGAGCAGAGTTTTGCTTGCGCGCCAGTATCATAGAAAATCTCTTCTTGTCCATCCTGGAGATCGCAAGAGAAATTGCAGCGTCTGAAGACTTTCCCATTAGGGAAATATTCGATCATGGTGCCCTCTTGCACGCCATTGACAAATTCAGCTTCCATAGCAAGTTTCCCATTGTCGCCATACATGCGTGCTTTCCCAGAGCGTTTGCCTTTATCAAACATCATCGCCACCATGACAGTGCCTTGTTCTGTGTAGGAGGTCATTAAGCCATGGAGTTTACCATCAACAAATTCAGCTTCCATTGCTTTTTGGCGTTTATTGTCTTGTGGAGGGTAGTATTCGGCGTAATATCCAGTAAGACGGTTGTTTTTATATGTTGCCTCTACTTCTATCCAAGAAGCCTTTTTTTGAAAGAAAGGCCCCTCTAGTTTTCCAAGGAGATAAGTCGCTTCAAATACACGGGTTCCATTTTCCTGGAAGAGTCGTTTTCTTCCTTGGAGAAGCCCTTTACGATAGACACACTCAGCTTGCAGCTGTCCAGAGGGGAAATAACGCAATGCAGGTCCCTCTAGAAGACCTTCATCATTGAAGGTAACTTCAGATTGGATACGTTGTTTGCACTCTTTAGGATAAAATTTGGTATGTGTCCCTATTGGCATTCCTAGGCGATATTGTTTTTTTGATTTTAGACTACCATCTTCATAAAAGCGTTCTGCTGGCCCATCCAGTTGGCCATCTATATAGTTGTAGCAGGCAGCTATGGCTCCATTGTCATAGCGCTCGATCTCTTTGCCTTCTTGGTGACCATCGACCCAACTGCACTCATAGGTGACGATACCTTTTGGAGAAAATCGCTCTATTTTCCCGTGAAGAAGACCCCTTGTGTAGTGGCTGCTTTCTTCGAGGGCTCCTGTTGCATGCCAACTTTGGCATAATCCATCTGGTTCGTCGTCAATAAAGGTGTAGTTGATCATCTGCTTGCCTTCAGTGTCCCACTCGCAGTAATTCCCGTCTCTTTTTCCGTTTTTAAAATAAGCGGTTACATAAGGTTTGCCGTTTTGATGAAAGAGCTGCTGCTTGCCATCTAAGACCCCATGATCATAGCGAAGATGTTTCAAGAGGGTATGAGTGCTGCTCCACTCGCGGTAGTCTCCATCGAGAAGTTCCTTTTTAAGAGAATATTGGCAAAGTTGGTTGCCTGCTGCATCTTGCTCTTCACATACTGCACAATCAGCCGTATATACTCCCTTCCATGACCCAGATCCTAAAGGGCGTGTGTGGGTGCCTGTAGCAGATCCCATAACAAATTGAGAGCGGCAGATGAGAGATCCTGTTTCGGTATAAAAAATTTCAGCGCCATGCTTTTTTCCATTGATGTAGCTTACGCTTGTACGCACTTGTTGAGAGGGGAAGAATTCCTTCCACTCCCCAACCTTTTTTCCAAATTGATAGTTGCCTGAAGTAAGGAGGGCGCCATCTTCTGAGTACAGGGTGGCGGGCTTTACATGGAGCAGCCCTAGCACGTAGTGCTTTTTTGCTTTGATACTTCCACTTGGGTAATTTTCTTCATACGGGCCATGCAGTAAGCCATTTTGATAATTGGCTTTTTTGGTGATGATTCCATTTGCTCCATATTCGAGGGCTTCACCATGCGGTTGTCCACCTACATAATGCAGTTTTTGTATCGCGGCGCCATGTATATCGAATGATTGAGCAGCTCCCTCAAGGCGGTCATGCTGTAAAGAGGCAATGAGTGCTCTTTCGCCATTGGGATGAAACTGCTGCAGTAGACCCTCTTTTTTTCCATCAACCAGATACAACACCTGAGCAACTGTACCATCCTCATAAAAAGAAAAAGAGGCGCCATTTGGGATGAATATTGTACGTCCTTTGCCATCTTCTTCGCTTTTTACAGATCCAGAGGGATAATAGGTCAGTTTTTTCGTAAATGAGCCATCTTCGTCTATAAAAAAGAGCTCGGCGATAGATCCATTGGGATGAGTATCTGTGATCTTTGCTTGCCAGGAGGGGTTGATTTCACTGAGTTGTTGTGTTGATTCAATGACTTCGCTTAAAAATTGCTCTTGGTTTATTTCAAGGGCAGAAAGCGATGTTGTGAGAAGTAAAAAGGCGAGTAAGTAGTACATATTAATCCTCTTCAAAGAGAAGATACGATTGTACAGAAAAATTTAGGTTGCTGACAAGAGGATATATTATGCATCTTTCTTATAGACGAGTTCTTCGTCAGAAAGGTAGGCAAGGTGATATGCGTATCGACCGCCAAGGAGAATGCCGACGATGGCCAATAGTAAAAGTGAGTGTTCGGCTCCATCGTTTTCAAATAAGCTTGCAATGATGCCAGTTCCGCCAAGACCTAAGGTTTCAGAGATAATCCAGACAAGGCCCATCAAAAAAGCAGACACCATGCCCCTGTTGTGCGGGACAAGCTCATTGCCTAGAGAAAGGACTAGAGGAGGGATGGCTCCCAAGCATGCGCCATAGCAAAATAAATTTGTCAGAAGAAGGGGGGCTGGCATCTCTTTGAAAAAGATAATCTGAGCTAAAAATAACAATGTAATAAAAAAGGCATACGAAATGGTCTTTTGAGTTCCTAAGTTAGCAGCGACGAATCCTGCGGGAATTGATGATACTGCAGCGCCTAGGATAAAGCAAAAATGACCCCCGCCAAACACGACCCATTCATTGCAACCGCGTGCTTTTAAAAGATCGGGCAAGATAAATACAGTGGCCCAAATCAAGGTCTGATTGGCGAGCTGAATAAAGTACAAACTTCGTAATGCTTTCGACTTGAAAAAGGTGAGGAAAAGAGAGAGGGAAATGGTATGCTCTGCTACTTGTGGCTTGGCTTGAGCTATCTTCATGCAGTACAGCGCTATTGCAATACATACACATAAAATTCCAAGGAGCGCGGTGTGTCCATTCGCTGTCTCTGCCACCCAGGTAAAAAGTAGTTGGCCTACACTCATGCCAGCCATTCCAAAAGTTGCAAAAATGCCCATCGCAATGCTTTTGCTTTGTCCTGGAAGATGTCCTAAAATACTCGCAGCCGCTGGATGAAATGAGGCTGATCCGATATTTGTAAGAAGTAAAAGAGAAAATACAATAGGAAGCGTTGGGGCGTAGGGAAAAAGACTCGCAGCAAAAGTTCCAAGAATGCCAGCTATGAGAAGAATTTTATGATAGCCCTTGTCAATCCATTTGCCAAAAAAAAGCTGTGTTGCTTCTGCAAAAAAGACGCACGATCCTGCGACAACTCCCGCTACGGCAAGGTCAATCGAGGCCATTGTTTTATAAGCAGGGAAAATGCTCACCATGCAATCGACGGCGAAATGACCGCACGCTATTGCGATAATAAGTGGGAATGAAGATGATGTAAATAAATTTTTCAGATTCATAGTAGTATTATAGCTCCTTTTTTTAAAAAAAGTCTATATATTTGTGAGAAATTATAGAATATCATTTCTTTAATAGTGAATGGGTTGTATGATGCGTCTTTATGCAGGTTGTATAAGACATGTATGTAGCAAAAACTGAAGAATATAATGGCCAAAATGAGCGGCTAGCAATAGGCACGCAAGAAAGACCTCCACATATTGACATGAGGGGTGTAGCTTGCATCATTCTTGGTGGCGGGGAAGGGAAGAGATTGTTTCCTCTCACGCATTCATGTTGTAAGCCTGCTATTTCTTTTGGGGGACGCTACCGGCTAATTGATGTTCCAATTTCTAACTCCCTACACTCTGATGTACAGAAAATTTTTGTGCTGACTCAATTTCTTTCATCATCGCTACACAAGCATATTTTTCAAACCTATCGCCAAGAGGCTTTTGCTTCTGGATTTATTGAAGTGCTTGGCGTAGAGCAAAGACCAAATAAGGCGATATGGTATCAGGGGACAGCTGATGCGGTAAGGCAAAACATCGACTATCTTCTTGAAACCCCTGCAGAGTATTTTCTGATCTTATCAGGTGATCAGCTTTATCATATGAACTTTCGAGATATGGTTCATACAGCAATGCAAAAAGATGTAGATGTTCTTGTAGCAACGCTGCCAGTGCATGAGGCAGATGCTACACGTATGGGCATCATGAAGGTGAATGAAGATCATCATATTATCGACTTTCAAGAAAAGCCTACCGATCCAAAAGTGCTTCAAAAAATGAAAACGGCTCCTGCAATTTTAGAGACCATGGGATTGAATACGAGATCTGATCAATGTTTCTTAGGTTCAATGGGAATCTATCTTTTTAAGCGAGAAGCGTTATTTGACCTTTTGCAACAAGATGAACGCGATGATTTTGGCAAACATCTCATCCCTACACAAGTGAAAAAGGGAAACATTGCGGCGTTTGTACATACAGGATATTGGGAAGATATTGGGACTATTGAATCTTTTTATAGAGCTAATATGGAGCTTACTTCAGCAGCGCCTCCATTTGATTGCCACAACGAAAAGCAGCCTATCTATAGCACGCGCTTTCATTTGCCTGGAGCTAAAATAGAGGCTACGATGGTAGAACAATCTATTATTTGTGAGGGCACTATTTGCCACGCACATTCAGTAATTCGATCGATTTTAGGGCAGCGTTCTGTTGTTGGTAAGGGAACGGTTATAAAAGATGCTTATATAATGGGCAGCGATTTTTATACAGCCCCTGTTAAAGATTCAATAGCGATTCCCGATCATTTTTCCATAGGTGAAAATTGCCATATCGAGAAAGCCATTATCGATAAAAATGTCTATATTGGAAATAGCGTTCGTTTAGAAAACAGGAAACAGTTGAATCATTTCGATGGCGATTATCTCTATATCCGCGATGGTATTATTGTGGTTCCTCGTGGTTCTTCTATTCCAGATGGCTTTGTGATATGAATATCTGGGCCATTGCGGATCTCCACCTTTCATTTGCCACGCCTAATAAAGAGATGAGTATATTTGGTCCTAGGTGGCAGAGGCATTATGAAAAAATTGCAGCGCACTGGGATACAGTTGTCTCGCACGATGACATCGTCTTAATTCCAGGAGATATTTCTTGGGCCATGAAACAGCAAGATGCCATGGCAGACTTGATGTGGATTCATGAAAGACCTGGTACTAAGGTGATTATTCGAGGCAATCATGATTATTGGTGGGAAAGCGTTGCAAAGGTAAGAAAGATCTTACCTTCATCTATTCATGCAATTGGGCATGACGCTATTTGCATACAGGGAGTTGCCTTCGCAGGGGCAAGATTGTGGGATACTGAGGAATATCATTTTCAATCGATAATAGATTTCAAGCCGAGAAATGAGACTCCGCAAGAAAAAAATGAAAAAGATATCCAACAAGATGAAAAAATTTTTCAGCGAGAGCTTGGTCGTTTAAAAATGAGCCTGGACGCAATTCCAAAGGCAGCTACATACAAAATTGTGCTCACACATTATCCTCCTATTGGTTTAGAACTGCGAGATTCTCATGCTTCAAAATTAATTGAGCAATATGGAGTCAGTCATTGCGTATTTGGCCATTTGCATAGTATTAAGCCGGGCCTTGAGCTGTTTGGAGAAAAAAACAATATCCGATATCACTTGGTTTCATGTGATTATGTAGGATTCAAGCTTCAGCGGATCGCATCTATAAGCGACGATCCAAAATAAGGCAACCAAAGCTGGATAGAAATATGACTGTATTTTTTTATCAATGTGGTAGCTCATATTCAGTGATTACTAAGAGCCTGTTTTGTATCTATGATCAAGATGCTTGAGTGCTAGAAATTCGCAATCAACCGATCGAAGATTTTAATAAACAGGCTCTTAGAGGGAAGTCAAAAGTTTGGGTCAAAAATGACAGTTATTTATCTAATAGGGCATCCTTAGGTTTGAATTTTTCGTGAGCACATTCGATTGCAAATTTATTTTGTTGTATAGCTGCCAAGAAGACTTCTTCATCCTGTTTCAGTTCATCGTCCATAAGCGCAAGTGCAAGTCCTTGTTGTTGAACAACTATTAAAACAACTCTTTTATTTCTTCGCATTTCTTGGTGTGCATAGAGGATTGCGTACCAATTTTGTTGTACCGCTGCTAAGACAACTTCTTCATCCTGTTTCAGCTCTTCGTGAGCATAAGTGGGTAAGAGCCCATTTTGCTGTACTGCAAACATGAAAAAATTTTTATCCCTAACTCCGCCAATCATTACGTAATATGACAATCCAGCTTGGCTAG
>CAZASK010000014.1:0-40758 GCA_964487845.1 uncultured bacterium | reverse complement strand
TTCTATCTAAAAATTTCTCAAATATTTATTTGGTTAATAGGAGACTCGCGTTAAACTATGATTCAATTAGGAATTTACAGGCATTATAAAGGGCAGCTGTACCAGGTGATTGCTCTTGCAAGGCATTCTGAAACATTAGAAGAGCTTGTTGTCTACCAAACTCTTTATGGAGATTTTGGGATGTGGGTTCGGCCAGCAGCTCTGTTTTTTGGCAAGCTTGAATATAACGGGCAGCAAGTGGATCGCTTTACCTGGGTTTCTGCACCAATGACTACAGCGCCAGCCGCTCGATGACAAAAGCCTCTACGCGCTTGTTATACCATTGAACTTCTTTTGAAACTCCATTTGGTTGTTAAAATTACCATTTTTGGCATCTTTAGCTGCAAATTTTTTGACTATATGCTCACATATTACTCTCAAAATTTGCAACTAAACCTGCTCAAAAATCATCAATTTTTCCAACCAAAGCGAGTTTCAAAAGAAGTTCATTCATGAAAAGGTGATATGCTGCCATAGCTCCCATCCCAAAATTTTCTAAAACACTTACTGTGCTCAGTGGTACCTTGAGCGTGGTGCCTAGGCAGGCGCACTGTACTTTTTTTCCAGATACGATGCTTCTCATCACTCCTAATCCGCTGATTAGCATGAGGACAATGGTGATGCTGTTTATAGCAAACGGGATCCATTGCATGAGGTATGATATTCCTAATATCAATTCAATACCTGGGTACATATAGCCATATCCGCGAAGATGGTTGGCAATCAAGTCGTATGTTGAAAAGCCATCAACAAATCCTTTCAAATCGAAAAATTTAAAAAGCGATAAAAAAACAAAAAAATACCCCATGAAGTTGTACATAAATTGTTGAGATGAGGGTGCATGCATGTGCACAGAAGACAGCAAGATGCAGTAGATCAGGATGATAATAAGCGGTGCATAGCTGCGGAGAAAATGTAAAAATGACTGAGGCAGTTGAGCTGTTTTTTTGCAGCACTTTTTTGCTTGTTGATCAGTTGAATTTTTCATACATTCCTCTCCTTGTTTCTTTTCTTATACAGAATGAGCGTAAATTCCTATTGTTTATTTTTCAAAAATTATGTAGAATTGCCTCAGAAACATACCTAAGGCGGTAGCATGAACATATTCTCTTAAATAAGCCCTCGTAGTAGGGGCGGCATGTGAAAAGCGCAAAGCTTTTGAGATGTAGTGTCGATTTTTCCCCGAAACTATTTAAGAGATGTTGAGTATGCATAAGCCAATCCAATTTAAAAATGTAAGTCTTTCGCTCCCGCAAAAAATCTGTTTTGAAGATTTCACAGCGCAGGTGATGCCAGCAAGTCGTATCGCGGTTATAGGTCGCAACGGCATCGGCAAGTCAACGCTTTTAAATATTTTAAACAAAAAGGCCGTACCCACAAGCGGAGAAATTATCATTCCAGATGGCTTATGTATAGGCCATGTGCCTCAAGTCATTACAGATTTTGCACATCTGAGTGGAGGGCTGCGTCTCAATAAGGCATTGACCGAGGCGCTTGCATGTGATCCTCACCTACTGCTTCTCGATGAGCCTACGAATCATCTGGACAGCAAAAATAGAAAATCGCTGATGCGCATGTTGCAGTCATATGCTGGCACTGTGATCCTCGTCAGTCATGATCTTGAGCTACTACGTACATGTGTAGACACGTTTTGGCATATAGATCAGGGTAAAATTCATATCTTTTCTGGAAGATATGACGACTTGATGCATGAGATACGATCGAAGAGGGCGGCTATAGAACTCGAACTTGAACGTCTCGAGCGCGGGAAAAAGCAGATGCATGAGGCCCTCATGAAAGAGCAAGAGAGGGCTTCCAAAAGTCGTGCGAAGGGGCACAAAAGCATCGAGCAGCGCAAATGGCCAACTGTTGTGAGCAGTGCAAAAGCAAACCGCGCCATGGAGACTTCAGGGCGTAAAAAAGCAGAAATCGGACACAAAAAGCAAGAGCTTCAAGAAAAGCTTCGTGAACTTGCGCTGCCGAAAGTGATTTATCCCACATTTTCACTACAAGCAGCGGAGAACATTATGAAAACGATTATCTCGGTTGATGATGGAAGTGTAGGATATAGCGCAGAGCCGCTTCTTTGCAAAATAAGTATGTCCATGACATCAAAAGAGCGTGTGGCCATTGTAGGCAATAATGGCAGCGGTAAATCTACATTTGTAAAAGCATTATTGGCAGATACAACCGTTATTACAAGTGGCAATTGGTATATGCCAGAGCGTGAACATATTGGGTATGTAGATCAACACTATAATACTCTGCCTCATGATAA
The DNA here is from genome assembly GCA_964487845.1 of uncultured bacterium. GTDB lineage: Bacteria > Chlamydiota > Chlamydiia > Chlamydiales > FEN-1388 > CAZASK01. Next base: position 38,441 of record CAZASK010000014.1, on the reverse strand, counting down.
AACAGTTGTAGAAGTTATCCAGGCTTGTTCTTCTCACCGGGAGTATGCCGATTTGCGCCGCCATCTTGCAGCATTTTTATTTTGCAAAAATGAAGAAGTGCACGCTCTTGTCTCTTCGTTGTCAGGCGGGGAGCGAGCAAGGCTTACGTTAGCACAAATTGCTGCCAAAACTCCAAAAGTGCTCATCCTTGATGAAATCACAAACAATTTGGATCTAGAGACAAGAGAGCATGTGATTCAAGTGCTGAAAGAATATTCAGGAGCTATGATAGTAATATCTCATGATGCAGATTTTCTAGAGGAGATTGGAATTCAAAAGCGCTATTTTCTATCGGCAGGAGTGTGGAAATAAAAATGCACTATCCTCGATCAAGTCGTCCGTTGCTTTTTGCATGCGAGCTTCAAAATTATTGCCGTCATTCGACTGGAAAAAATGGCCAGCAATTTCTGCTGTTTTAAAAGCATAATTGGCGCCGCTTCCTCTAAAAAATGTGGCTGTTCCTGCAGCATCGCCTACAATCAGGGCACTATGCTCTTTTATAAAAAACTGTTTTGCTTTTTGTAGATATACGTCAACGTCTAGCAGCAAACGTGCTTTATCCAGGGCGATTGTATCTGCCTGCGCATGCCATCCTGAGGCTTTGCATAGGGCAATCAAATCTTCTTTTGTAGCCGAAAATGGACCTTGGAAAAACATAAAGTGCATGCCAGGAAAGTAGAATTTTTTGATAAATGAGTCCCCATATTGCATATCGGAAGAGACGTCGATTCTCGACTCGCTTTCAGAAGAGGGGATAAGAGCGGCTCCTGCCTTTGCGTGGCTTATGCGCTCTATTTCTATGCCAAGAGCTTGTCTTGTAGCACTATGTGTGCCATCAGCGGCCACTAAGATGTCGTAGGGGAGTGTGCCATTGGTGGCGAGGAGAATCGAGTTTTTTTGTTGAGAAAGGTGGATAAGTTCATCTTGAATAAAGAGAACGCCCACAGCTTCTGCACGTTTGCGAAGGGCATTTTCGAGTGCTGAAATTGCGACAATGCCGATACGCTCTTTACCTATCTGCATGACTCTGAGTTCGGATGCTTCTACACCCCATTTTTCGAGTAATTGAAGAGAATGCTCAAAAAGAAAGAGCCTTTGAAGACGATCGTAAGAGCTTCTTTTTTCGATGATAGTAGTATGTGCTCCAGCAAGTTTTGCTTCAATTGCGGTGGCAAGGCCCGCTGGCCCTGCTCCAATGATGACAACAGATGTTGCAGATTGTAGACTTACGCATATGGCTACGGCTACAACAAGGAAAAGAGTCGCGAGAGTGTTTTTCATCTTCTATGCCTCGAGTGGGATGTGGAGGTATGTAGTACGCTCAGTCATCGGAACTGCTGCATCGCCTAAATCTAGGTGTTCACAAAAAGGCGCGGTGTCGGCAAAGTTGATGTTTGCAGTCGGGAGCCATGAGATAAGGAGCTTTTGGAAAAAAGTCTCTATTTCGCTGTACGAACCATGATGTGTAAACACAGCACATTTTCCTCCTGGGATAATTTTAAGTCCTACATCACCTTCTGGAATGTTTTTGCCTTTTAATACAACGCATGCGTCAAAGCGGCATTTTGAAGCAGGGAAAAAGTGTGGGTCGTCTAGACCCATACTGTAGAAAGCTTTGATATCCTCTTTGGAGATATTCTTTTTCTGTAGCCAGGTAAGTAAATGTTTAAACCCTTCCCATGGCGTCTTTGAGTAGGGTCCTATCGTTCGTACAAAAAGAACCTCTTCATCCTGGCGCTTGATATATTGGGGCAACAAGGACTTTTCGGATGCATCGTGTGGTATGCGTGCGAGCATTGTCTCAATACTTTGCCTCATCGACTTACGAAATGAGCGAGGGGACTCTCCGATGAGCTGTTGAAATGCCTTTGTAAAAGAAGAGGGCGTTTCGTATCCTGCCTCGAAAGCTATCTCGGTTACTGTGGCATTCGTGTGATTGAGTTTTTCACTCGCGTGCTGTATACGCAGGCGTGTGACATAGTCATGCAGTGTCTCCCCCATATACGCATGAAAAAGCCTGTGAAAATAATGAGGGGAGATATGAGCAATGCGGACTAGTTTTTCCAGGCACAGCTCTTCACTTAAGTTTTTTTCAATGTGCACCAACACTCGAAGAATACTTTGCATATGCTGTAGGTATGTTTGAGTCATATCTTTTCCTCATAATTGGCACCCAGTCTAGCATCTTCTTTTTTTGAAAACTTTTCCATTCTTGTTAAATGGGAGAGTTATTGTGAGGAGTGAAGCAAAGAGGGTCGATGCTATGGAGTACATAGCATCGACTGTGTAAAGAGTCTTATTTGTTTGTGAGTTTCTGGTAACTTTCATTGTTGAAAAGATTCTGTACGATCTTCATCGCCTTGATAAAAGGCATGATTTTTTCATGCAAGGAGATGGCTCCTCGATACAGTGCCTCTTGTCTGATGTTATTTGCAGCGGTATCATGAGGATGCATTCCTTCTTGATAACCTGGATAATCGAGTGCAAGCCTATCAAAGATTGGAGATGCACATAGGTTTACTACCTCTTGCTTTTGAAGTAGCTCACGTTGAGTTTCTTCAGACAGCTTTTGAAAGCAATATTGGCGTTGTGGAGGTGTTGCTTGCGGTGATTCGGCCATCATTTTACAAAAATCAGGCAACTGATGTGTAAATAAAGGGTTTGATGCAAAGGCGTTGTACAAGGCGATTTGAGGATTGAGAGTCTGGAATGCTTTATAGCGAGCAAAGTCCACGCTTCGTGTGAGCTCGAGCGCTGCGCGTGTTGCGAGCGGATGGCTGTGTAATTCTCTGAGGATTGTAGGAAGTTTTTCTTTGAGCATTTCTTGATCATCAAGAGTAGCTGTCGTTTCAAAAGCGCGTACATGTTCGGGAAGCTGAGCTAAATGCATTTGCTTTAGAACGTGTTGAGCTGTTTGATTGATAGCAGCAGCAAGATATTGCTGGATGTAGCCGCGCTCTTCGACAGGCATGCGATTTTCAGTCGGAATCTGAAGTTCCGAGACGGTTTTAATCACTTCTGGAGAATCAGGATGCTCTTTATAGAGTTGTAAAATATTGTTTTTGATTTCTTCGTCAGAAGGCGAGAGCTGAAAGTTATCGATAACTAATTGATAAGGGTTTTGATTATTTTGGATATTCATATTATCACCTCGTTTTATTAATGGTTTAAAATTATTACATATAATTTGTTTTCATGTCAAAAGATATAGGTAGGGTGTGGTGTATGATTTTGCTTGCAGGAAGCGTACAAATAGGGTACAAAACGAGTTTTGAGAGCTACGTTGTATGAGGTGGAGATGTTGCGGAAAATTTGTTTTTTATTTGCCATTCTTTCGATGGCGTCTTTGCAAGCGGAAATCAATGAGCTCATACTGTGTATACAGGGAATTGATTGCTCCTTTTGTGCAAAAGAAATTCGTGATCAGCTGCAAGCTCTTGAGCAGGTAGAACATGTAGATGTTTTTCCTCACTCAGGGATCGTGAGTGTTGATTGGAAAAAAGATACTCAATTTCACTCTTTTTATCTCTTTCAGCCATTTCTTGATGGCAAGTTTATGGTAAAAGAGGCATCGATTGATCTTCAAGGCGTCTATCACGTCGATGGCCAGTTGCGCACTATTGAAACACAAGATGGTTCACTCTTCCATGTGGAAAGTAGGGTGCGGCACCTCTTAGATGAAGTTGCAGATGGAGACACTGTGCGTGTGCAAGGTGTTGTCACGGACAATCATGGATTTAACTTTTTGGGGATCCAAAATCTACTCTGGAGAAATCCTGTCAGCGATTCTAACATGTCTCTTCCATCCACATCTCAAATAGAGGGATAGCGCAAGGAGATCGTAAGATGGACTGACACTCACCTTACGCGCTTTTTGATGGCGTAGGCTTGTTTCTTTTGAGCGTGAGCGGTTTTCGAAATGCTCGTCATATCCTTCGGATATGACTGTGCTTTCTCACATCGCTCATACTCAAAATAATCCAAGCCTCCTGGCATCACAAGCGCATAAGATGAGTTGGTAAAATTCCAATTCTTCAGATAGGATGAGTGCATATGAAATCGACGATAGCCGCTATAGAACATCTCATCCAGTCTGCCAAAAAAAAAGAGCTCTCAGAAGAAGGCCTTGTAGAGGCAAGTAGTGACCTTGCGGCTTTGCTTATCAAGCTGAGTACGTGCTATATCACACCTCAAGAGGCAGAAAAATCTCGCTGGATGAATCGCCTGATTCATGATGAGAATCTGAAGTCTTTCGTGACCTGTGCAATAGACAGCTGCTTTCGTACACATAATGCGCGCTGTGCTATCAGCCATATGCTTTTTTTGATGAGACGCTACCAGCTCTTTCGATCGCTTAAATGGTATGAAAAGCCTCTCTCTATAGCAGCGCGTATTTTCATGCGCTTTTTCCCTTCTTATTCTTTTTCTAAAATACAAAAAATTCTGCAAAAGGCTTCAAAAGAGGTGATTTTGCCTGGCGAGTCAACAGCCGTGCAAAAGCATATCATTGCAAGAAAAGCACAAGGCATTTGTCTCAATATCAACCGGATTGGAGAGGCTATTTTAGGAGAAGAGGAAGCAGAAAAACGGATGAGTCTTGTTCTTCGAGATCTACAAAATCCACTTATAGAGGTAGTATCAGTAAAGATATCGAGCATATACAGCCAGGTTTCTGCTATCGCATATGAAAAAACACTTCTCATGCTGAAAAAAAAGTTGGGTATTCTCTTCACAGCATGCAAAAACTTCCGAACGATAGATAAAAAGCAAAAATTTATCTACTTAGATATGGAGGAGTATAAGGATCTACGGCTTACTCTAGAGGCCTTTCAAGAGACTTTGAGTGCTCCCGAATTTTTTTCTCTTTCTGCAGGCATCGCTCTACAAAGTTATATTCCTGATTCGCTTGCTGCTCAAGAAGAGCTCACGCAATGGGGAAAAAAAAGAGTGCTCCAAGGCGGAGGGGCTATCAAAATACGTATTGTGAAAGGGGCGAATTTAGGGATGGAGCGCGTAGAGGCGTCCATAAAAAATTGGCCGCAAGCTCCATTTACAACAAAGGCCGAAGTAGACGCCAATTTCATCAAGATGCTCCACTATGGCGTACAGCATGCGGATTCAGTACATATAGCAATTGCAAGTCATAATGTATTTGACATCTCTTATGGATTGATGCTAAGAGCCGCGCATGATTTGGAGCAATATATAAGCTTTGAGATGCTTGAGGGGATGTGTAATCATTTGATTACAGCTGTGCACTATTTTGCAAAAAATACATTACTCTACTGCCCCACAGTTTTGCAAAAAGACTTTCATACAGCAATGGCCTACTTGGTGCGTAGGCTCGATGAAAATACACAAAAAGATAACTTCTTGACCCACCTCTTTGAGATAGAAAGTGAGCCTCTTGCATTCATCAATCAAAAAAGTCGGTTTGAAAGATCGGTTATTGAGGCAGATCACCTTCTGTGTTTCCCAAGAAGAACGCAAGATCGTGAGCTAGAGCGTGTTCAGCCGATCACTACGCTTTTTCATAATGAGCCTGATACGGACTGGAGTCTTCCTCAAAATAGATTCTTCTTAGACCATCTTATCGAGCGATGGCAGAAGAGAGAATATGAAATCCCAAATAGTATTGGCTCGGCAATCGTATTTACAAAGACGCGCGTTGCAGGATGCGATCCATCACGTCCAGGGCATCGCTGGCTTACCTATTCTCTTGCTTCTCAAGAGGACGTAGAGAGGGCTATCAAATACGCGAAAGAAAACAGCTCTTCCTGGAGCAGACGTTCAGCATATGAGCGCTCTCAGGTATTTCGTGAGCTGGCAAGATTGCTCAGGCAGTATCGCGGTGAGTTAATCATGGCAATTGTTGCAGAGGTGGGAAAAATCTTTTCAGAGGCTGATAGCGAAGTGTCAGAGGCTATAGACTTTGCCGATTTTTATGCCCGCTGCCTAGAGGAGGAAAAAGACTTTTTTCATCTTGCAGCAAGAAGCGATGAGATAGCAGTGGTAGCAACGCCATGGAATTTTCCTTGTTCTATAGCAACGAGTAGTATCATCGCGCCACTTGCAGCAGCACAAGCAGTCATTTTCAAGCCAGCACAAGAAGCGGCATTAGTAGGATTTACCCTTGTAGAGCTTTTTTATCAAGCAGGCGTTCCTCGTGAAGCTCTTCAATTTATTGTCTGTGAAGATGAGTCTGTTGGGGCATTCTTGATCAAGCATCCTGCTGTGAGGACAATCATGCTGACGGGTGCTACCGATACAGCAAGACTTTTTATGAAGATGAATCCGAAAGCACGCCTTTTTGCAGAAACTGGGGGAAAAAATTGTGCGATCGTCACTAAATTATCAGATCGGGATCTTGCAGTAAAAGAAATCATCCATTCGGCGTTTGGATATGCAGGACAAAAATGTTCTGCGCTCAGTCTTGCGATTCTCGATGAAGAGGTCTATCACGACGCCTCATTTTTGCAGCAGCTATCTGATGCAGCAGCAAGCCTTCCATGTGGTTCTGCATGGGAATATGATACAAAAATCAACCCTCTCATCAGAGCGCCCTCTTCTAAATTGAAAAAGGCGATGACGACTTTGGAAAGAGGGGAAAAATGGCTGCTCGAGCCTCGTATTGATACACGCAATCCACAGCTTGTGACGCCTGGTATCAAACTTTGCATCCAAAGAGGCGGCTACATGCATACCACGGAACTTTTTGGACCTATTTTGGGAGTGATGGCTGCTAAAAATCTGAAAGAAGCAGTGTCTTTCGTGAATAGTTCTTCCTATGGGCTTACATCTGGGTTATTTTCTCTTGATATGAGAGAGCATGCTGTGTGGCTCGATTCCGTCATAGCAGGAAACTGTTATATCAATCGTTCGATTACAGGAGCTGTTGTGCAAAGACAACCTTTTGGAGGAAGAAAAGCAAGTAGCTTTGGCATAGGGATGAAGGCTGGCGGCAAAAATTATCTTTTGCAGCTTCTCGACTCAGCAGTTGACGACTGCATCAATGAGAGCTCTTTCATTCATGAAATAGAGCATGAATTTCATTCACTCCTTAGACTTGTACATACAGAAGAGGACAAACGACGTTTTGTTCAGGCAGTAACCTCATATCGTTACTGGAAAGATGCATACTTTTCTAAAACATGGGAATGTGATCAGGTAATAGGAGAAGATAATTTTTTGACGTATCAGCCGCATGATCATATTTTTGTCTATGTGCAAGAAGAAGATTCGCTTGTTGATACTGTTATGCTCCTCGCAGCAGCGCGTATCGCTGGCTGTAAGACCACTCTCTTTGGGAAAAAAAAGGGGCTTACAACCTATTCTGAAGATCGATTTTTACATCTTCTGCAAAAAGAGGCTTTCCCCCGTATTCGTGCTCTTTCACATCTTGATGATGAGTTGCTCTCTAAGCTCAGTGATCTTGCCTATTGTATCGATATTTCAAGGCCAAAACCACATGGACGACTTGAATTATTACACTTTTTATATGAAGTGAGTGTGAGTTCAAGCTATCATCGATATGGCAACTTGCTACACCGAGACCATGAGGAGAGAAACCATCCTCTATAACTCAACAATCACATTTTTTGTTGGAACAAGAAGGGTGTTGAAATCGAGCTTCCTCACCAAATTGATTGTGCGATCTGTGGCTTTTGTGATTCGCTTACGCATACGTAGAACGAGAAAAAGAAATTTTATGGCAGTCGTTTTCACGCTGAGGAGAAGTTTTTGAAGAACTGTTCGTATCCGTGAAAGGCGCTTTGGATCAGGTGTCGCTTCCGGGACATTTTTATTGCCAGCAATGCGATGAATGAGTCCATCTAAGTTCTTTGCAATGGTAGTCGAGCTGCTATTGATAATAGATTTATTGAGCACATCCTGATCTTGCTTGAGCTTTTCTTTTTCGAGGAAGGTTTTTGGTTTTTCAAACACGAAATCAAACTCCATCCGTCCCTCTTTTTCTACCCATTTCCCATTGGGGCTGAGTTTTGAAACCATTTTTTGAAGAGAGCTGTTCATCATTTGATTAATATCTAGAGAAAGAAGCTTTTCTGTAAGAAGAGACCCTTTGTTGCCAATAGAGAGTGCTATTTTCTTGACAATCCACTTGGGAAGTGAGGGATCTATATATTGTATAAAGGCGGTTACTGCTTTTTTGATCGATTGATTGAATGCATTTTGATTTGCTTCGGGATAGGATGTTGTTGGCTGTGTGGTCGGAAGAGGTGATGTATTACTTGCAGTTTCAGAAAACAGCGTCTGCAAGCCAGTTACCATTTGTGCCAGGATTGTATTCTTGAACTCATCAGAAAGCAGGTTGTCGAATGCAGATGAAGCTACGAAGGGGATTGTTTTTTTTATTTTCTCGAAGAGCTTATTTTCTTGTTTCAGTATAAAGGGGGCGGGGGTCTGAATATTTTTTTCTCCCTCAGGGAAAAGCAATTTTAAAATTTTACGCGAAAAACTTTCTAGAAACAGCTCATCTGACTGAGAGCGAGGTCTCGGCGTTTTGCTTGTTGTTTGAGAAGGTGCTTCAATAGCTTTTACATCTATACCTTGGATTTCTTGTGTCAGTGTGTGAAGGGTGTCTTGAAGCAGCTCTATAAGTAAAAATGGCTTTTCTTCCTGAATTTTCTTCATGCGAGAAAGTGCACTTTTCATCATATTCAAGATATTGAGCTCATAGACTTCTTCTAGAAGAGCTGTATGTTTTTGTAAAAGGGTGAGCCAGCTACGTCCACTCACCGAAACAGATACGGTCTCTTCTTGGCACGTAAAGTAATCACGAAGAAGTGGATTGTCTACATCTTTCGGATGCAATTTTTCAGGATGGGTGAGCATCCAGATAGATGTTTGTATGCTGTGCTTGCCAATTGCTTGGGCGGTTTGAGCAACAACTGTATTGCCAGTAAGCGTTTTCAGTTCATTGCGGATGGTCTCTATCTCATTTTTATAAGTCCCAGGCTCTGGAAGAATGAGTGCGGCTACTCGAGAGGTTGCCTTTTTAATGACAGCATGTTTCACTTGATGAGATACAGTTTTGATTTCGTGGAATATGGAAGATACTGAATCTCTAACAACAGTATAAAAAGAAGATGGTGATTTTTCCGGTGTAGTGATGTTATCTGTATGTAAGGTGTCACACTGGGCAGTATGTTCTGCTATGTTCCCGAGGACGTCTAAGGCGATGTCATGACTTTTTGGAGGGGGAGCGTGCTCAGGAGAAGGGTCTCTAGGGGGTTGAAAAGGCTTTGATTGTGTCTCATCTATTGACATCCTCTTTCTCCTTCATGACCTTTTATTCTAATGCCCTCGTGATCAGCTGTACGCGTCTTCTTCCTCGAATATACCAAAAAGCCCACTGTGTAAGGACAAGAAGGCGATTGCGAAATCCAATGAGATAGAAGACGTGGATAACAGACCAGATAAGCCAGGCAAGAAAACCTTTTACCTGTAGTGGGCCGATCATTCCGACAGCGCATCCTCTGCCAATAGTGGCAAGAGATCCTTTATCCACATAACGAAATGCAATCCGAGATTCTTTCGGTATTTTTTCTCGAATCGTTTTCGCAACAAGCCGTCCTTGTTGCTTGGCAACAGGGGCAAGTCCTGGATAGGGTTTTCCCGCAGCATCGTAGCTGCAAGCAGCATCCCCAATGACAAAGATAGAGGGGCAGTCTGGGAGAGAAAGGTCTGGGTCAACAATAGCACGCCCTTGCCTGTCAAGAGGAGTGTTGAGAGTGGTCAGAATCGGAGAGGCACAGTTGCCAGCAGCCCAGATGACATTCGGCGAGTCAATGAACTGTTTTGTAGTAGTGACGCCGGTTGCGTCTACATTGGTGACCATATGTTGTAAAAGGACATCGACGCCTAGTTTTTCTAGGTCTTTTTTCGCTTCTAGGGCAAGAGACTCTGGAATGCCGGGGAGGAGCTGAGATGCCGCTTCGAGAAGATATACCTTTGAAAGCTTGGGGTTTATATGGCGAAAAGTAGGTGGCAGCGATTTAAAGGCAATTTCTGCGATAGCACCTGCTAATTCAACTCCTGTTGGGCCGCCTCCGATAACGACAAAGCGAAGGTGTCGTGCCGTCTCTTGTGGATCATTGCTTCTCTCAGCTTTTTCGAAAGCAGATAAAATCTTCTCTCTTAGTTTTCCTGCGTCAGCTAAATTTTTTAGCCCAGGAGCATGTTCTTCCCAGTGGTCATTTCCGAAATAAGAGTGTTTGGCTCCTGCAGCCACAACGAGTGTATCAAAAGAGTACGTTGCCCCGCATTGAAGCGTGATTGTTTTTTTTATTTTGTCGATATGAGTGACTGCCCCCATGAGAAAGGTGACATTGTCATGCCCTTTTAAAATCTCTCTTACTGGAACCGCAATGTCGATAGGGGAAAGCGATGCCGTAGCCACTTGGTAGAGGAGTGGCTGGAAGAGATGATGGTTCATTTTATCAATGAGGATGACCTCAGTGTCGGCGTACTTGAGCTGCTTGGCGACTTCCAGGCCGCCAAATCCTGCGCCGATAATAATAGTCTTCATGTGTTTCATATTCGTTAGAGTAACAGAAGAAAGAAAAAAAGAAATAGACTTCTTTCCAAACAAAGCAAATTTCGAAAGAAGTCTAATAATAAAAACAGTACATGTGCTACGTTGTTGCATCTTTGGGAATATAGAACATTAGAGAAAGGAGCGGTTCATATGAAGGCATGTGTATTTCATGGATTTGGGGATGAAGGGAAATTGCATTTTGAGACGATAAATGAGCCACTTCCTCAGGCAGACCAAGTACAGCTTCGTATGAGCTATGCTGGCGTGAACCCAGTAGATTGGAAGATACGCGAGGGCTATTTCAAAGATGCGATGGAACATCGATTCCCTGTTATTCCGGGCTGGGATGGCTCTGGGGTGATTACTGCAGTGGGCAGCCAAGTACAAGGAGTTACAGTAGGCGATAGGGTCTTTGGCTATTTCCGAGACACCTGTGTACAGTGGGGCTCCTATGCAGAAAAGAGTGTGATCAAGGCTACATCCATTGCAAAAGTACCAGCGCATATGAGCATGCAGGTGGCAGCAAGTCTTCCTGTGGCGGCGCTTACTGCGTGGCAAGCTCTTTTTGAGTTTGCGAATCTGGAAAAGGGGCAGACAGTGCTTATTTGCGGAGCATCAGGCGGCGTTGGCAGCATGGCAGTGCAATTTGCTCATCTTCAGGGAGCCACGGTTATTGCCACCTCAAGTGCTAAAAATCAGCACTATGTCAAATCTCTTGGGGCCGACTGGCATATCGACTATACCAAGGAGTCGGTAGTGGGTGCTGTAAAAAGGAAGTATCCCGACGGTGTCGACGTGGTGATGGATTTAGTAGGAGGCGCTGTCACAAAAGAAGTTGTCAGTTTAGCAAGAAAAGGTGGAGTTTTTGTCAGTATTGTCGATCGTACGGTTGCCTCCTATGCGAGCGATACTCTCAAATCTGGATTTGTGTTTGTCTACCCAAATAGAGAGCAGCTTACGCAAATTGCCGCTTTTTATGAAGAAAAAAAGATACAAGCGCCACTTATTGAAGAGCTGCCACTTGAGCAAGCAGAAGAGGCGTGGAAGAGGGTAAAAGCAGGCCATGTCGTAGGAAAGATTGTGCTTCGAATATAAAAAGGTTGCGTATAAGCAGTGAATTTTATAAAAATCATTGCTTTGAGATAGATGAAAGGAGTAGCAGTTATGGCTTTGTCAAAGAGTGAAGTTGAAAAATTTCGAAAACGCCTGGAAGATATGAAAAGCCAGCTGACGCAAACCCTGCAGACTTCGACAGCTGAGGTGAAAAAGCCAGATGAAGCGACGGGATATTCACAGCATCAAGCGGATCAGGGCACTGATGACTTCGATAGAAGAATCAACCTTGAAGTCACAACGCATGAATTTCAGCTGCTTCGCCAAATCGAACACGCCTTAGAAAAAATTGAAAATGGCACATATGGCATATGCGACATCAGCGGCGCTGAAATTCCTAAAAAAAGGCTAGAGGCGATGCCCTATGCAGTCACGACCGTCCAGGCACAAGAAAAGTTGGAGAAGGGACTCATCTAATATGTCTCGCCTCTCATCGTGGCGGTATCTTGCTCTTTTAGGGGGTGTAGTCGCTCTCTTTGATTTTTTTTCTAAGTGGGCGACCGTGTGTTATCTTCCTCTGAGGACAGGATATCTTGCTCCTCATATTCCCTTGTTTGAGGGTTTTTTAGGCGGAATAGATGCTGACATTACGCATGCTGTCAACATGGGCGCTGCTTGGGGTATATTCTCGTCATACCCTCAGGCACTATTTATCTTTCGCCTTTTTTTCATCGCAGCACTGATTGGCTACACCATTTTTCAAGCAGAGGTTCGTCATCGACTGCCGCTTGTTCTTGTTATCTCTGGCGCTATAAGCAATGTGATAGATGCCTGCTTATATGGTCATGTGATTGACATGATCCATTTTCGTTTTTGGGGATATGAATATCCTGTCTTCAATATTGCGGACTCTGCTATTTGTATAGGAGCGGCATGGATGTTTTTCGCACTGCTCTTTGAGAAGAAGGCTACTTGAGTGAAAAGAGTTCCTCGTGATCAGATTCTTCCTTTTCTTGCATCGAAGTGGCTTCATATACAGCTTTTAGTAGATCCTGAGAGTATGGAAAGGTTGTTTGCTACATTGGGCGATGTATTCCTCTACCAGGTATTGGGGCCTGTAGCCCCTGAAAAAGCATTGATTCAGCACGCTCATTTTTTTGATGCATATCGAAGATATGTGCAGGCTTTGAAAGAGGGAATCGTCTCTGAAGAGACTTTTCGTGGTTTTTTTACCGCAGTGATGACAAAAACTCAAGAAGCAGTGTGTGGAATGGATCTTGAAGACGGGCGTATTTTGATTCAGCCGGTGCTCCCCCTTTTGCAGATGAGACCACATCGTTTTGTCTATTCCTCAGTAGATGAGAAATTTAGGCCTATGGTATTTGGGAAGACATCGATATCGTGGGGGGTGCAGATTTCTTATCCACAGCTTTTCCAAGATGCGCGAGATCGGTCTGTACACAATGCGCTTACTGATGGGTTTGTAAATCATGAACTTTTTCGTAAGGTGCAGGCGTTTATAAGACAAGAGACGATTGCAACGCCATTTGAGGTGGCAGCACGTGTGACAAGGGTGCCTATTCGGATTGGAAAAAGCTGTCTTTCGTGGATTAACGAGCATAGAGAACTGCAGGCGAACCACATTCGTGTAGTGAGGGAGATATGAATATTGAGTTGATTGCTATTGGAGACGAGGTGCTTCTTGGGTTTGCCACAAACTCAAACGCGGCATGGCTTGCACAGCATCTTGTACAAGAGGGATATTCTATCACACACCACGAGGTCGTATCAGACGATAAAGAGCAGATTGCGCAAGCTCTGCGCAGTGCTCTTACAAGAGGCTCATGTGTGATCACGACAGGAGGCCTTGGGCCTACGTGCGATGACTGCACAAAAGAGGTGGCAGCAAAGCTTTTTCAAAGAGAGCTTGTAGAAGATAGTGCCTTGCAAAAAGATATAGAAAGACGTTTTCCGGGGACAACAACTGCGTATAATCAGTCGATTCAACCACAAGGAGCGCTGCTCTATCACAATCCTGTCGGGACAGCCTTGGGATTTGTACTAGAAGATAAAGCATTGTTTGGCTCTGGATGTCTTATCTGTCTGCCAGGAGTGCCTCTTGAAATGAGGCGCATGTTCTGCGATCACGTGATTCCTTTTTTACAGTCGAAGCAGCCTAAGAAAAAAATGTTTGTATATCCTATCCATATTGCAGGCGTTAATGAGGCTCAAGTTGATCCACTCCTTCGTACACTTCAAACAGAAGAGGTCACTATCGGCATTTATCCTTCTTATGGGACGTTGAGCGTGCATCTTCGCGTCTTTGCAGCAAGTGATGCGGAAGGAAAATCAAAAGTAGCCCCTCTAGAGCAGGCTATTGTGAAGGCGTTTTCTGGACGTGTGTATCAGGCGCCAACTGGGAAGATAGAAGAGGCGCTGCACCGGATGTTGATCGAAAAAAATCTGACGTTTGCTACTGCGGAGTCATGTACGGGAGGGGCTCTTGCTGCCCGTTTTGTAGCTATCCCTGATGCATCGCGCTATTTTCGTGGATCGATCGTTGCATATTCGAATGATGTCAAGCGATCCCTTCTGCATGTTCCTGAGGAGTATTTAGCTACATATGGAGCTGTCAGTCAAGAGGTGACGCAGAAGATGGCAGAAGGTGCGCTCTCTGCTCTGGACGCAGATATAGCTATTGCTACATCTGGAATTTTTGGGCCCTCTGGTGGCAGCGTGCATAAGCCTGTAGGAACTGTGTGCGCGACTATTGCATCAAAAAGAGGAGATACACATTCGTGGACTATGCACTTAGCTCAAGATCGCGAGGTGAATATGCAAAGAACTATCCTTTCTGTATTGAGTGAGCTGCATCTGTTTTTGTCTATTCTACCGAATAAATCGTAATTTTATCGTCCCCATAATTGCTCACTCCAAAGTAATTTCCATCTGGTGAAAAGACAATTCCGTGTGGAAAGTTCAATTGAGCTTCTGGTGAGCTCAGGAGGACTTGATTGCTGAGGATGGCACCAGACGCCTGATCAAATTGGTGGACTGTGATCGTATCATTGCCTTGATTTGACACAAGGAGGCAGGAGTTGTCAGGGGAAAAGCGGATGTCTTCTGGTCCATCCAGTACACCATCACCATCTGTGAAGCAAAGTGCTGTTTGATTGATTGTACAAGTCTCGGGATCCAGTTTGTAAATGGCAAGCTTTCCAGAGGTTATTCCTTCTTCATATCGCACTTTTTTTGCAAAACAGACTGCAAGATATTGCTTGTCGTGTGAAAAGTCGATTCCTTTTGGAACAAGATCTGGATACTCATTTTTCATGCTCCACAACAGCTGAGAAGATATTTGATTTGAGCTGTCCTTCTCGATGCGAAAACAGCTTATTATCCCTGAACCATCATAGGTGGTGTAGGCGATGTGTTGAGAGTCAGGTGTAAAGCGAACGCCGTGAAGGCCTCTATCGTTGGCTGCGCCTATAAAAACAACAGGAGATGGGTCAGGTTGTTGGGTTTTTGAGGAGATGAGAAAAATTGCCACCTTCCCAGTTTTGCTGTTCGAAATAGCGAGCAAGGAGCCATCCTTTGATATGTCAATATTTTCAGGCCAAGCAAGTTGTGTTGTAGTGCTCAGGTGGAGTGTGTTTGAGGAGAGAGTTTTCATAGCAGGATCGAAATCGTGGATGCGCATCGATTCATCAAGCAGATTAATTGATACCAAATGGCGACCATTTGGAAGAAAGGCGATGCCAGTACATGTAGAAAATCGGGTGCGCTTTCCAACATACTGCAGCCAAAGTGGCGAGAGGCTGTCTTTTATAGAATTTGGAATCGAGTAGACCAAAATTGGTTCAGGAGATATTGAATATGCAATTATTTTTATAGGGTAGATGCACAAAATGAACAGGAGGAGCTGTTTTCTCATGCTTGAAGATATTCTTTCCCTTGTTATACCAAGCATGAATTAATAATGTGCTCGATCAGGCATCATGGCAAATTCTTTCCATACTTCTACAGCCTCGTGCCTCATTTTTTCGCTGCATTGAATGCGGCGCAGAGCAGGAGGTTTACGTACCTCAGAGAGGATGTCAATGTCTGCAAAGTTTCCATATTTGAGCGCATCCTCAGTGGTAGAGGCGTAGTAGATATGTCTGATATGGGCCCAGTATGCCGCTGCCAAGCACATAGGACAGCACTCAGCGCTCGTATAAATATCACAGCCTACAAGATGAGGAGAGGCTATTGTTTTGCTTGCTTCTCTGATTGCATGCATCTCTGCGTGCCATGTGGGGTCATTATTTTTGATTACTTGGTTATATCCTTCTCCAATAATGACGCCATCTTTGACAACGATAGCTCCAAATACGCCGCCTGTTTTTTCGATGATGGCAGCTCGCCTGCTGAGCTCGATAGCTCTCTTCATAAAGACTTCATCATAGTGAGGATCCATTTTTCTTGCTCCAGTATATTGTGATATTGATATACAGCATCCGTTCTCTTCTTTTCAAGAAAGGGATGATCAGGTACAAGCAGGAGAACAGAGGAAAGGAGCTTCATGATGGCAACAATACTTGCGCTTATCTCTATCTATTTTTTTGTCCTGCACCTCCCAGAATCGATCATATTGCATGGAGCCTCTTTTGCATATGTTGTTGGCCTGTCGCAGCTTCTATGCTTTATTGCACTCATGACACCCGTTCTTTGCTGGAGCTCTATCCAGCGTGCCGAACAAAAAGTATTCCCGCGAGTCTCTGAGCTCATCTGCAAAGACTATGGATTGTGCATAGCTCTTATTGAAATTGTCATCTTTCTTCTCTATTCACTCTATATGGTCACGACTGTCCCTGAAGCTGGTGTCCCACTGGTGTCGTTTCTCTTGTGGATTGTATTGCTTGGTATCTCAATCGATTGTACCTACTTTTTTACCACACGATTTTTTCGCTATACCCAACATCCATTTTTGTTAAGGCGGGTAGATCGGCAAGTAGTCAAGCTCGTACGCGCTGGGAAAGATAAAGAGGCATTTCAATGGATGGAAACGACGATTGAAGTAGTCGCGAGAGCTGCAGATCGGAAAAATATTCATATCGCCAAGGATGCCTTGCGTGCTACTTTGTCGATGTGTGAGCATTTTGTGAAAGAGGCATCGACGGCAGGTGTCTTACGTTCTGTAGAGCAATCTGGGCCATCTTTACTCGATGAGGTAAGTTATTTGTCGGCATATATCTGCCGAAGACTCGATTGGCTTGGAACACTTGCTGCGCAAAACCACTTTGATCCAATTAGCGAAGACATTGTCAACACTCTTGGGAAAATGAGTCTCTTTTTTGCTCGTTACAATCCGCAAATAGCCAAACTACCATTATTGTTTATTGAACGTGCTGCAAAAACAATGCTCCAGCAAGAAAGAGATGAGCTTGCCACGCAGTTTTCATGCACACTCAGTGAAGTTGCCAAAGGACTCATTATCCTTTCTTATGAGAAGCAAGAATCGAGAAAGGAAACGGTAATTGCAGCGATTCAACATCTGGAAGCCATCACAACACTGGTATTTCAAAAAAATAGAAATACCAATCCGGCACTTCTCATGCAGCCTTTTGCGGAGATTGCACAGCTCTTAGGCAATTCTCTCTATGCGGCAATTGCTGATCGAGAGGTGATTATAAGTGAGCTGAGACGTATTCTCCAAAGCTATGGAGCTCTTGAACAGATCATCGCAAAATTGCAGCAGTAGACTTCTTTCGAAATTCGCTTTGATTGGGAAAATTGATGATTTTTGAGCAGGTTTATACCATTTATCAAAAATAACGTTTAGTTTTGCTGCGTTAGCTTTGCAACAAATTTTTTATCTTCATTCGCGCCTTGCCTATCGGCAATGGTCGCTCACTCCAGATGCAAAAAATTTGTGCAGCTTTCTTGCAGAACTAAACGTTATTTTTGATGAATGGTATTAGTTGCAAATGTTGAGAGCAATATGTGAGCATATGGTCGAAGTTTCGAAAGAAGTCTAGTAGAGACCTCTGTCTCCCATAGGAAATATGGAGCTACACTAGGCAGCTCCATAGATGGAGTTAGTTATCTTTTTTTTCAATTTCAATAATTTCAGCGCGATGCTTATTATTTTTCATCTCTTGAAGCTGCTCTTTTGTGAGCCGCTTTTGGTGACGTTTCGCCACTTTTTTAGGCTTTGTTGTTGTAATAGGAACTTCGTAACTCTCCTGTAGAGAATCTTCGAGATTTTCATATTGAGGAGTTACATTGAAACGAATTATGTTCGAAGTATTTGAGTTTGCTCCTTCACTATTGCTGGTATATGTGTGTTGAGAGTTTTTTTCATGTATTTCGGCATTTTCAATAATCTCTTCAAATGGGGGGGTCTTTTCGTGGTTTTCTAGTAGAAAATTCTCGTCGATAATTTCTTGTTGAGGGGTTACATCGACATGAATAACTTTTGAGTTATACGAGTTGAATTCTTCACTATCAACTTTATATGTATTTGTAGGGTTATTGAGTGTTTCGGTATTTTCAACCACTTCTTCTGATGAGCTAAAGTTGTCATCAAAGATAAGGTGCTTTGGGACAGTAATGTAGGCGCTCTCAGCAATTTTATTGTCTACTCGTTTGCTGTTGATATGAAAAATAAGTGTATTTATTTTTCGAGCAACATTATTCAGAAAATTCTGTGTCTCTTCTGTGATATTTTCTGCATCAATTTCTACAATATTGCGGATGTTGGAGTAGAGAGATGTAGCCGCGTTCTCTATGTCTGTTTTAGGAAACATATTTCGAATCCAAGGAAGCTGGTCAAGTTTAAGCCATTGAACAAATCTCCACAGGCAGCATCTTGCTTTGACATCACCTTCTGATGTGAGATATTGATAGGTCCAATTCGCATCAGCGACCGCTTGCAGGCGCTGGAGATCATATTCACGGGTATTTTCTAGTATTTGAAAGTTCATACAACTACTCCTCAAGGTTATTAGGAAGAAATGGAGCTTACGAGTTTTGCAATTTTTTGTATATCGTTCGTCTTTTTACTCATCGTAAATAGACATGGGAATGGTATTAGGTGAAGTGTAGGGATACAAGCAATAGGATGTCTAATCTACAAACACCATCAGCTCTTTTTTTGTAGGATGTTCGATTTCAAGTTGATAGTGGTGGAGTGCGATACCGTGCGGATAAGGCATTGTGCTGCCATATTTGGTATCTCCTAGAATAGGATGGCCTATAGCTGCGAACTGGCAGCGGATTTGATGATAGCGTCCTGTCTCTAAGTCAATTTGTAAAAGGGTAGTGTTATTGGATTTTTCAAGAACACGGTAGTGGAGGATGCTGTTTTTTGCCTCTGGATGGCGAGGGTCTACTATAGCCCTATGCGAGGCATGCACGAGTGCATGTTCGAGCGTGGCTTCTTCTGGCATGACGATGCCCTCTACAGTGGCTCGGTACATCTTTTTACAGCGCTTTTCGCGTATGGCTTCGTTCAGCCGAGACAGTGCTTTTTGTGATTTCGCAAAGAGGACAATGCCAGACGCTTGCTTGTCGAGCCTATGTATGGCATGTAAAAATACGCCTCCAGGCTTGTGGGCGGCCTTTTTAATAGCGAGTTTTAGCTCTTCTTCTAAGCTTCGTGGATCATGAGGCGCAGGTTGTGTGGCAAGCCCGCATGGCTTTATCGCAACGAGGATGTGGTTGTCTTCAAAAAGAATACGCGTCATAGGCTCCTTTGCCTTTGTGCTTCAAAGAGAAGAATCGTTGCCGCCATGGCGACATTGAGTGAGTCGGCAACTCCTTGCATCGGAATGCGCACTTGAAGATCACACTGTTTCATCCAAGAATCGCTCAAGCCAAGTTGCTCGGTTCCGAGTGCAACAGCAATAGGAGCTGCTAGATCAGCCGTGGTATAGCTTGCCTGTGCACGGGGCGTTGCTGAGACGATGGCGATCTGCTGCTGCTTCAGCCACTCGATTGCCTCTTTACTGCTAGCCTCTACAACAGGAAGTGTAAAGAGCGTGCCTACACTTGCCCGGACTACATTCGGGTTGTAGATGTCCGTGCACTGATCACAGATGATGACGCCATGGGCTCCTGCGCCATCGCTTGTTCGCAAGATGGTGCCCAAGTTGCCTGGCTTTTCAATAGCCTCTGCCACGACGAGGAGTGGATTTTTCACTCCTTTGATCGCATGTGCGAGATCGGACAATGTCTTCTTCATTTGGCTTGCGATGGCAATCAAGCCATCAGGGCGATCTCGGTAGGAGATTTTACGAAATACCTGTTCAGAGCAGCGTGTGATATGAGCGCCTTGCTTTCGAATAGAGTCGATGAGGGCAGCTTCATTTTCTCCTAAAAAAAGCTCAGGGCAGAAAAAGAGCTCTTGGATGGCGACACGTCCTGCATGTGCACGCGTGAGCTCGCGAAAGCCTTCAATGCAAAACACTCCGAGGCGGTCACGATCTCTTCTATCGCGCAAGCTGACGATGAGCTTTACTTTTGCATTTTGAGCGCTTGTAATGACGTTATCCATGCAGATCCCCGCCTTTTGCACGTTGCCATCTGCAGAACGCACCGCTTGGAATTGAGTGTGTGTCATGGCCTGGTAAAAACATCTCGCCGCTATCGAAAGTGGCGTGCGCATGCGCCATCGTGTCGTGCATGAGATTTGAAAGGCTCATAGGAGTAAACCCAGGCGTGTGGCAGGAAAACAGGATGAATATGGCAGCATCGCTTAAGAGTGTTTTGCAAAAGTCAAGGAGTGGGACGATATCTTTTTCGATTTGGAAGAGCTCGCCACTTGCTCCACGACCAAAGGTAGGGGGATCTAAGATGATGGCATCATAGCGATTTTCTCGTCTGATCTCCCTTTGTACAAATTTCATTACGTCGTCGACGATCCATCGAATAGGAGCTGTTTGCAAAGAGTTGAGAACTGCATTTTCTCTAGCCCAGAGGGTCATGCCCTTTGAGGAGTCGAGGTGGCATACTTCGGCTCCTGCCTGTGCGGCAGCGAGGGTAGCTCCTCCTGAGTAGGCGAACAAGTTGAGGACTTTTGGCTTTCTATTGTGCTCTTTTGCAAAGCAGATAAGCTCACTTCGTATCCAAGGCCAGAAGCGGCTATGTTCTGGAAAGGCGCCCACATGGCCAAAGTCGGTAGGCGATATTTTGAAGGTGAGGCCTTCGATAACGGCAGTCCAACTCTCTGGTAACGTTCCCTTTTTTATCCACTTATTTTCCTCTTCTCTGGTAAAGAGGGCGCGAGCTTGGCTCCACAAGTCTGGCTTTTGCTTTTTCCACACTGCCTGTGAGCAAGGCCTCGAGAGGAGGATATCCCCAAAGCGCTCGAGCTTTCTCTCATCGCCGCTATCGACGAGCTGATATGTCATACGAATTGCCGTTATTTATATGTTGTGGGACGAGAGTATACTCGATGTACAAGAAAATAACAATTTTGAAAATTGGGTGAATTGCGGTATACCTCCAAACAGTTATTGGATGGGGGTTTCTATGAGCGAAAGCAGTATCGACAAGTCTATAAAGGCGCTGCAGAGTTACAACACTAATTCACAAAATAAAATTCTTCGCGTTCGTGGTTTTTTTCGAGGACGCCACCTCGTAGTTGTTGATAAAACTGATTTGAATAAACCCTGGGGCAAAATACTCAAATTCTTCGGATTTTTCAACCTCACAGCTGTTCTCAAAGAGGTTGAGAAGGTGAAAACGAAGAATTCGGAGGTCGTCAATTTATTTGTAGAAAAATTAGGGGCTCGCGTAGGAGGCGACAAGTCAAAGAAGAATACACGGTTGCAGAGTGTCTGGGATAGATTTTTAGAAAAAAATCAAGATGTGAAGAAGTCAGGTGAACAATCAACATCACAAAAGCACGGTGATGCACAGCCCAGAGGCACTAGCAGTGCGACGCAAAATCAGGAACAGATACCAAAAAAGACAGGAGATACACTCGGTACAAAAGAGGATGTAACTGTTAATACAGAAGATAATAAACAGGAGAATCTGGGTAATATCATAAAGAGCAAAGAGGAAAAAGTTAAGGGATTGCCTATACCACCACAAAATCAACAGACACAAGAAGGGGAACATGTTGGAGAAATAAGTGTGAAAAACTCAAATGTGGGTAGTGAACAGAAGATAGTTGAAGAGCCTTCTACAAAAGAGGAATATATTGATCTGGACTTCTTTGATGTAAAAGGTGATGAACCTACAAAAGAGCAAATGCTAGCAGCTCATAATGAGGTAAAAAAAATTGTAAACTTAAAAGTAAGTCAGCAGCAGATAGAAGAGTGGAAAAATAAACTCGTACTAGAGGGGAAGTTAGATATTCTTAATAAGGATCTGAATTTAAGATATATGTCGAACGAACAAAATGAGAAATATGAGGGGGCGCTAAATGGATCTCCTGTATGGATGGTATTTAATAGAGAAGTAGCAGCTCGCATATTTGCGTGTATGAGCAAAGAGGAGAAGGCTCGCGTTGTGAGCAAAAGGATAGAGGCTTTGTTGCCTAAACCATTTAATACTCAAGATCCTCAATATACAGGGCTATGTGAATATTTAAGAAAAAAAATTACGAGTGATGCAGAAAAAGGAAGACTCTTGCAGCCAATCTCACCGAATACCATATATCAGATGTATTATCTTGTGAGTCGTGTAGAAAAAGAGTTTGGAGGTAAGTATGAATGTATTCCTGCTATAGACAATGGAGACTGTTTTTATGATGCTGTTGCTCAAGGCATTACATCAGCTACAGGAGGCTTTGCTACTGTAGATAGCGTGAAAGAGGAAATAATAGAATATGCGAAGAGTGGAACTGATACTCAATGGGTGGAGTCTGTCAAGAAAGACACAGCTCACTATGGGGATTATGAGCAGTATAAATCGAAAATGGGCATGAAATTAAATGTTGTCGATACTATAGGTGTTTGGGGGAGGCCTAAAATAGAGGGCGCTGTATTGTCAAGAAATCACAATATATCGCTGCATGTTTTTCAGGCGCAAAGAAATTTGGAGATTCCCAAAGATTTTCCTGAATTTTTGAGCAAGTATCCGCAGTCAATACAAATAGAATTGTTAGCAATCTTGCAGCCTGACAATGAAGCAAATAGAAGAGAGATTTTCCAAGCACTCTACGTTCTTGAAGAGCATATTTACAAGAATAAGAGTGTTCCAGAAGGGGTGGTGAAGAAGTTGATCCTAGAAGTGAAGAATCAAGTTGAGAAGGGTCAAGATGTGAGGATAACTAGTGAGAGCTTGGAATTACAAAACCTGCAAAAGCTGTTTAAGCAAAAAATGCAGAATAGGTATACAGAGAAAATGAATGTTATTTATGGTGATTTGGAACTTGTATTTGACAAGTATAGTGGGGATC
Organism: uncultured bacterium; assembly: GCA_964487845.1. Classification (GTDB taxonomy): domain Bacteria; phylum Chlamydiota; class Chlamydiia; order Chlamydiales; family FEN-1388; genus CAZASK01. The sequence goes on along the minus strand of CAZASK010000014.1, from coordinate 15,395 downwards.
CAGCACAAATTGCTCAAAATTTAGAAAGAGTAATGTCAGATCCATCACAATGGTACCATGATCCAGAACACGAGGTGGTTACAGCAGGAGGGACTCAGGAGAAGAGAAAAAATGTTTATATAGGGTTATATCCAGACCATTTTATAGCTATTGTCCCAAAAAGTGAGCCGAAGAGCTCTTTTTAGTGAAAAAGTAGCCTAGCGCATACCCAGCTGTTGAAAGAATGATCGGGGTAAAGTAGCCAGCAGGAAGGATGAAGGTCCACTGCTCGAGGCAGTAGCCTGCGCTGCCGAGGGCAACAGACAAGAGGGCAGCAAGCTTTTTGTCTTGCACTCTCTCTTTCAAGATCACAGCAGCAATAAGCGGCACAAAAAGGCAGTCGACGGCTAACTCATAACTCATGATCAGGCAGGGGATGATATCTCGAGCTGTATAGGAGACTGCAAGTGCTAAAATACCCACTGATATCGTGATGGCGCGAGATTTTGCAATGCTAGAAGAGATTTTTTGGTTAAAATCTTGCGCGATGTTGGAGCTTACTGCGAGAAGAAGAGATGACGCTGTCGAGATGATGGCGAGCAAGACGCTGAGTGCAGCACATGATGTCACCCATGGATTTGTCATCGCCTTGACGACCTCCATGAACACGCTCCCTTGTCCTGGCTCAAGTTTGAGGGCGCGAGCCGACAGGCCGAAATAGACAGGAACGAAGGCGAGGAGGAAAAGAACAACAGATGCTGCGAAGGCAGCGACGGTGACCTGGCGCAGCGACTTCCCAGAAGAGCACCTCTGTACCATATCTTGCTCGATAAACATAAATAAAAAGGGCATCACGAGATAGCTCAAAGCCTCCGGTTTAACGAAGCCTGTTGTAGTAATCTGCAGGTCAGAAGGTGCCGTAAAGAGTGCGAAGACGAAGACGACAGCAAGCATCACAATCATCGCAACTGCCTGCACCATGTCAGTCCAGACGACAGCGAGAAAGCCTCCTTTTGTCGTATAGGCGATCACCACCATCCAGGAGATGATAAACAGCGCTTCACTTGCCAAGCTCGTAGAAAAGAGGAATTTTTTTAAAGAGACCGCTTGGGCAATCAAGATGCCAGTAAGTGAGATGATAGAGAGGATCGAGGCATATTTTTTCAAAAAGGGGCTCTTGTAGTAGCGCTCGAAGACGTCGGCTACCGTGTTAAGCTCAAGCGAGCGGATGCGCGCTCCAAGGCCAAGACCCAGAACAAGAAATCCACAGCTTAAGCCGAGAGAGTAGAAGATGCCATAGAAACCATCTTTGAAGGCAGCCTCTGCTGTCCCTAGAATAAAGCCGCCGCCTATTTGTGTGCCGATAAAGGTCATCATCAGCATGAACCAGTTCAGAGAGCGCTGTCCTAAGAAAAAGCCCTCAGCGCCACTTGCCTTCTTGGGCAGCAGGATGCCCACAGCACAAGAAATGAAGAGAAGCGCTACAAATGGAATATATTCTGATAACATCATAAGTTAGGCACAATGATACCAAAAGCGAGGGTGGAAAATCTACAACTAGTTGCGTGCTGCCAGATCGCATGCCTCCGGCGGCATCCAATGGGCATCTTGATTTTTCCACTTTACATTGCAACCAATAGGATTCGTAAGCGCTGTTTTCACTGGCCTTCCGGAAAGGTGGTCGATGAGGGCGTGGTTGAGGTCGTTTACAGTAATTCGCGAGGAGTCTTTGGGACTGTCGACGCCGCGGCCACAGTAAATGAGGGTTCTATTTTTGTCGAAGACATAAAAGTGGGGAGTGCGTAGGGCGCCATATGCCCTTGCCACATCTTGGCTTTCGTCGTAGAGGTAGACCCAGGGGAACTGGTGCTCCTTCATCCTTGTGATCATATGTTCAAACGAATCTTCTGGATAGGTAGTTTTGCTGTTGGAGTTGATAGCCACAAAGCGCACTCCCTTATCACGAAATTGATTCGCTGTCTGGCGGGTGACTTCATCCGATCCAATGACATATGGACAGTGGTTGCAGGTGAAGAAGAGGACGAGGACAGCAGCATCTCGAAAGTCTTGAAGAGAATATGTTTTTCCATCTGTCGCTGGCAGAGAAAACTGTGGAGCAGATGATCCAAGAGGCAGAGTAAATGGCATAATAGGTGATCTCGTATGAGGGTTTACAACAAAGCACTATTTTGAGTATCATTAAACGATATTTTATGAATGAAGGCAACAGATGAATACTCGACAGTTTCTTCTTGAAAAAATAGATGCCGCGATTCGCGTGATCACCTCACTACGTGAAGAAGAGTATCTGGCAGCTATCGAAGAGAGTGCATCTCTCATCGCCACGACCTTTCAAAATGGTGGCAAGGTCATCATCGCAGGAAATGGTGGCAGCATGTGCGATGCAGCGCATTTTGCAGAAGAGCTGACAGGATTTTTCTGCACCAAGAGAAGAGCGCTGCCCGCAATCGTGCTCTCAGAGCCGGGCCATCTTACCTGCACAGCGAACGACGCCGGCTTCGAGTGGGTCTTTGCAAGAGGGGTGGAAGCCTTTGGCAAGCCAGGAGATATCTTTATCGGCTTGTCGACAAGTGGCAACTCGAAAAATGTGCTCCTCGCATTTGAGCAGGCAAAGGCGATGAACATGCACACCATCGCATTCTTGGGGAAAAGTGGCGGCAAAATAAAAGGCCTTGCAGATATAGAGATGTGTGTGTCCGCATGCGCAAGCTCAGATCGCATCCAAGAGGCACATATGACAGCCATGCATATCATCATCGATCTTGTAGAAACAAAACTTTTTGCCAGTGGCTTTTTAACAGAAGCGCATATTCCTATGATCACCTCAGGTCAGTGTGTCACACCATAAAGTCTTTTTTTTCAGGCTGCAGAAGCGCTATTTCTCTCTGATCGCTCAAAAAAAGATAGGGTTTGGCTCTCTTATCCGAGGGCTTCTTTTTCTTATGAGCCTGATCTATGGAGCTGTTGTCATCACAAGAAGATGGCTCTATCAAAACAGAGTATTGAAGAGATATCGTCCAAGAGCACATGTTATCAGCATCGGCAATATCACTGCGGGAGGTACTGGGAAAACTCCATGCACTATTCTTTTAGCAGAGCTTCTCAGTAAAAAGAGGGTGGCCATTTTGCTACGAGGGTATCATTCCCAGTCAGAGTCGGAGGGTGCGGTTCGTGTTACGGCACAACAGAGCTTTCACACAGTAGGCGATGAAGCCGCGCTCTTATACAAGCGTATTCCGAACGCTGCCATATACGTTGGCAAAAAGCGCACACGCTCAGCTGAGCAGGCAGTGAAAGAGGGAGCTGAGGTGTTGATCATGGATGATGGCTTTCAACATCTTGCGATTGAGCGCGATATAGACATCTGCCTAGTGGATGCCACAAACCCATTTGGACATGGCTTCTTGTTGCCACGAGGGCTTTTGCGCGAGCCTCTTTCAGCACTTCGATATGCAGACATCGTCTGTATCACGCGAGCGGAGCAAGATACGACGCTCTTGCAGCAAAAAATAAAGACGATAACTCAGTCGCCTATTATTGTGACTCGTATGAAAGTGGAGGGGCTGTTTGATCAAGATGATCATCCAGTAGCGTGCGCTCCAGCCGCTCCAGTCGCTCTTTTCTCTGGAATCGGCAATCCAAAGTCGTTTTATGAGTCAGCGTCATCACTCGGCCTTCATATTGTCTTGCGCTACGAGCTGGCAGATCATGAGGCGATAGAAGAAGCTCTTTTGCAAGAGCTAGCAGAAAAAGCATGTTCTGTAGGAGCTCAGTTTCTTGTGTGTACAGAAAAAGATAGAGTCAAGCTTGAGAAAATAGCTTTGCCACTTCCTGTTGTGACTCTGAGAATTGCCATGGAAGTCATCGAAGGACAAGAAGTGCTTCAGCGGATTACTGCTCTTCCTGGGTAACGCTGATTACTGCTCTTCCTGGGTAACGCTGAAGCCTGGAGTGTCTCCAAAATAGTAGAGGTTCTCTGTTTTTGTAGCGGGTGTATTGTGCTCTATATATCTTCTTTGTAGCTCTAAACCTATTTCTGGAGAAATCGGTCCCTTTTCCGCTGATACATATCGAATGCGCCATTCATCCGAGTGATGAGGTGTGACAAAGGCGCTCGGATAGACTGTTGCCCCCCGATTGGTAATCATCGAAAGACGCATGGGCAGATGTTTTAAGCACTGATCAGCAAGCTGCTTTATTTCTGCTATATTTTGCCGGCTTTCGATGTAGATGTCGATACCGCGGAGTGTCTTTGGTAGAGGAGCCGATTGTGAGGTGGTGATCTGGGAAGAAGTTTTTTTGCTGGCCTGCTTTTGAGGCAGGAGGGTTGGCTTTTTCCCTAAGCGAGCGATGACGGCTTGCGCAAATTCTTGTGTGCCCACCTGCTGTTTGCTGATTTCCTTGTTATAGATATCGTAGGTGTGAATGCCATCTTCTAAAGCTGTTAGCCATGCATTATAGATAAGGGCCGCAGTGCCTGCGATGCCGCAATGATCGAGCATCATGACCGCAGCGAGTAACAGGCCAGATGGATTTGCCATGTTTTGATTTGCTCTTCTGGGGGCCGATCCATGGATGGCTTCAAACATCGCTCCATGGATGCCTATATTGGCAGAGCCAGCAAGACCAACAGATCCTGCAATTTGAGCTGCTACATCAGAGAGGATATCTCCATAGAGGTTAGCCATGACAATGACATCAAAGCGATCGGGAGTGTCTGCGAGCTTGGCAGCTCCAATGTCGATAATCCAATGTTCTTTTTCAATATCAGGGTATTCAGCGCCGATAGCGTCGTAGACTGAGTGAAAAAGCCCATCTGTCATCTTCATGATGTTGTCTTTCGTAAAGCAAGTTACCTTCTTTCTTCCATTTGCTCTTGCATATTCAAAGGCATAGCGTACAATGCGCTCACAGCCGCCTTTTGAGATTATTTTGAGGGCGTGATAGCTCTCTTGTGTTTGTCTGTACTCGATTCCTGTATAGAGGTCCTCTTCATTTTCTCTGATGATGACCACATCCATGCCAGGATGTTTTGTGGCAACAAAAGGGTGGTAGGAGATGCAAGGGCGAATATTGGCATAGAGACCAAGGGCGCCACGGATCGTGACGTTTAAGCTTCGAAAGCCTCCTCCTTGCGGTGTCGTGATAGGGGCTTTTAAAAATGCCTGTGTAGAGTGGATGATCTCCCAACTTTTTGGCTCAATGCCAGTTGGAAAGCCGCGTAGGTATACTTTTTCTCCTACCTCTATTTCATGAGTGGTGATAGGGGCTCCAGCGCCTTCAAGAATAGCAAGAGTGGCTTGCATGATTTCTGGTCCAACGCCATCGCCTTTTGCTATTGCGATATCTATTTTTTGCATTTTCTACATTCCAGTCGTATATGATCTTTTTTTACAAGACCTAAACATGGAACGCAAGGTATTATTGCTTTAGGATATATATTGTTTTGGAGAATATGAAGAAAACCGTGTCATATCAAGCCTCTATGGGCCACATTGAAAATAAAGAACTTGTGGAGTCGCTCATTGGCTCTATACGAGAAAATCTTGAGTATTTCTTTGAATCTCTCCGCTTAGAAGAGTTGATGACATGCGTGGTTGATCTCGCAGGCTGCCGGGGGACTATTTTTCTCACAGGCGTTGGGAAAAGTGGTATTATCGCAAAGAAAATTGCGAGCACGCTCATCTCCTGCGGCACAAAGGCGGCTTTTTTGCCTCCACTCGACGCTCTTCATGGCGATCTTGGCCAAATAGAAGCAGAAGATTGTGTGATTTTTTTAAGTAAAAGCGGGGAAACCGATGAGCTCTTGCAGCTAACAGCTTCAGTCAGAAATAAGGGCGCTATGCTTTTTGCCGTCGTCTCTTGTCTAGATAGTAGACTTGCCAAAGCGTGTGATAGAGTAGTGTGCTTGCCTGTTTCGAAGGAGCTATGTCCGTATGACTTGGCGCCTACTACTTCTCCACTTGTGCAGCTTATTTTTGGAGATGTATTAGCCATTGCACTCATGCGTATCAAGCAGTTTTCTGTTGAAGATTTCGCGAAAAACCACCCCGCAGGACGTCTTGGAAAGAGGCTTACGCTTCGTGTGTCTGATTTGATGCTTCGTGGTTCAGCTATTCCAACAGCGTATGCAACAGATGCGCTCCATGATGTGCTTGTAGAGTTGTCAAATAAAAAATGTGGCTGCGTTTTTATACAAGATGATGCGCATAAGTTGCTAGGCATCTTCACTGATGGGGATTTAAGGAGAGCTTTGCAGCAGTATGGCGCCTCTGTATTGGAGATGAAGATGCAGCAGCTCATGAAGCCGCATCCTCGTACAGTTGTTCCTCATGCGCTTGCCTTTGATGCGATGAAGCAGATGGAGCAAGATGCGCAAAAGCCAATTACCGTTCTTGCTGTTGTAGACAATGAATGCCTGGTAGGAGTTCTTCGTATGCACGATATAGTGCAGTCAGGAATATAATAGAGTGTAATTGATGGAATCTGATACAATCACTCACAATTTTATGAAAAATACTTCTATTCTTTCTACGTTTTCCTCCCCGCTCATTTATCTTGTGTCTATCGTAGGTGGAGCTATCCTTGCCTATTGTTTTCCACAAGGCTTTCTTATTGTGTGTGCTGAAGCGCTTTCAGATATATTTATGAATTTACTGTCGCTTGTGAGTTTGCCTATTATTTTCTTTTCACTCGTGACAGCGGCTACGAAAAGTGGGGATAGCGGGATCATCAAGCTCATGGGAAAAAAAACAGTGCGGTATACGCTGCTTACAACGCTGTCTGCGAGTGTTGTGGCGCTTATAGTCTTTTTGCTGATCAATCCGGTGCATCAGATGACACATGGGCTCTCTGATGAGGTGCTTGTGCCGCAAGGCTCATATATGGGATATCTGTTGCAGGCGCTTCCTGCAAATATAGTACGTCCATTTTTAGATAATAATGTTATCGGAGTCCTGGTGTTGGCATTATTGATAGGGCTCTCTTCATTTCAGTTAGAAGAAGCTGATCGAAGCAAGCTGCATGCTGTTTTTTCGAGCTTCTACGCGCTGTTTATGAAGATGACGTCGCTTATTATCATGCTGATACCGATTGCCTTGTTTTCGTTTACAGTTCTTTTTGTGCGAGATGTACGGGGTGGTCTTGATTTTACTACGATAGGGTGGTACCTTGCCTGTGTGATGCTGTCGAATGCGATACAAGCATGTGTTGTGCTTCCTCTTTTCTTACGAGCAAAGGGACTCTCTGCCTCTCGCTTAGCTAAGGCGATGTATCCAGCGCTTTCTCTTGCCTTCTTTACCAAGTCGTCGAATGCGACGGTGCCTATGGCTGTGAAAAATGCAGTTGAGCGGGCAGATATCGACCCTCAGGTAGCTCGATTTACCATTCCTCTTTGCACGAGCATTAATATGAATGCGTGTGCGGCGTTTATTCTGACAACTACGTTGTTTGTATCGATGAGCTATGGTGTTATATTATCCCCCATAGAGCTTGTCTTGTGGGTATTTGTAGCCACAATTGCGGCTGTCGGCAATGCTGGCGTTCCTATGGGCTGCTATTTTCTGTCTTCTGCATTTTTAGCAGCTATGGGAGTGCCTTTGCAGATGATGGGTATCATCTTGCCCTTTTATGCAATCATCGATGCATTTGAGACCTCTATCAATGTGTGGTCTGATGCATCATGCGCATTGATTGTAGACTCGGAGCTTAAAAAAGAGGGCTTTATAACTCCTTCTCAAGTATCTTCTTCGGCTTCATCATAACTTAATTTTTCATTTATTTATTCTTAACTCCGTTTGTGTGAAATAGATGGCATACACAAATAATAAGGAGTGCGAGTGATATGAACCCTATAGCATCTTTCGTTGAAAAGATTACAGAACAATACCCAAAAGTAGAATTATTTGTAAAATCCCTCACGGGAAATCTCCCCCCAGAAAATGGTGGAAAGCCGGTAGAAGTGATCACTGAAACCGCTCCAAAATTAGGTGAGCTCGTAGAAAATGCACATTTGCAGATAGAAGATCTCAAACACGAGGTTATCAAAGAAAATATTCCTTTTGTAGTCGCGAAGTCTCACAATGACACAATCAATCATGAGCCTGTGTCAGAATCGAATGTATATACTAAAAAAGAAGAAGTTATCCTTGGCGAGCGTCTAGAAAATAAAGAACTCAGTGAGATCAAAGAAGAAATCATCCTGCCAGAACAAATCACGCAAGCCCCATCTCATAGAAAGCCTGAACGTAATGAATTCGTATCTGACTCTATTAAAACGGTGCGCGAGATTGCTAATGAAATAAAGGAAGAAAGCGAAGAGGTGGATAATGAAGACTCTTCAGAGGATCTTCTCCACACTTCATTGCTGAAAAATGATAATGAAGTCGTTTTCGAAGATCAACATTTGAGCCAAGACGTAGTTGCTCTAGATTCTGCTCAGACAAAAGATGTTCGTAATAAGAAACCGAAAAAGAAGATTGGTAAAAAAGAGGCAAAGCGCATCAAGAAAGCAGAGCTCAAGAAAAAGCGTAAAGCGGAAAAAGCAGAACGCAAGAAACAGCGTGAGATAAAAAAACTTGAAAAGAAAAATAAAAATAAAAAATTATAATTCTTATAAAAATAAATAATAATAGTAGTAATAGACGCTCCTGCTTTTAAAGTGGGGGCGTTTTTTATTTGTATTGCTTTGTTTGTTTTTGTACAATTAATTTGTTTTTTATAAAAATAAGGTGATTATTGTATGAATCCGATAAATAATAAAAACAGTCAAATAGATAATTTTCCTGATCAAGTTTCTATCATGACAAATAAAGCGCGTTCTAATGTTCAGTCATTTTTGCCTAATATGGTGAAAATTTTGACAGGTGCTCAGGATAGGGTAAGACAGAATCCGTCGCAAAAATCGATTATTCTAAAGTCGGCAGAAGGCGAAATATCACAAAACGCAGAGCGCTTGTTGGAAGAGGCTCGAAGCATTCAGTCTATTTTAGAGAAAATTGAAGATTTTCAGAATGAAAATTATCCACCACGGCCAAATGAGCGTACATCGAATATACCCGTTATCGAAATATTAGATGATGACATTTCTGTAATTTCTGTGGGGGATAAGAAGAATCAATCGTCTCGTAAAAATAATTCTGTACAACCAGTAAATACGAAAAAAGAAGAAAACATCAACCCTGTATTTCCTCTTCATAAAGAGCAGCTTATTGATGTATTAGGCAACCGCAATCAAGTACAACAAGATGTTGTACCGCTTGTTCGCAAAGTAAAGCATTTGAATAAAAAAGAGCTGCGAAAAGAAGAGAAGCTGAAAAAGAAAGAGCAGAAAAAAGAACTGCGTAAGCAAGAAAAGCTGAAAAAAAAACAGAAGAAAGAAGATAAAAAAGCCAAAGCATTATTAAAAAAGAAAAAGAATAAGAATAAAAAATAATTTTTTATATTTTCCAGTTATATCAAAAGCCCTCAAACAATTTGAGGGCTTTTTTGTTCATGTCGTTAGTAAGAAGATGGGTTTATTGAAGATGCTACTATTACAGATGTAAGGGTGGACACTGTCGCTGCAAAAGGAAGGGCGTCAAGAGCGGAAGGTGACCATCGAACAGCGCGAGCTGCAATCTTATATGAGCAGTAGGTGACCGCGCCTATCAAAGGGAGTAGTTCTTTTTGACTGGAAAAAAGAGTTTGTCCGGAGGCGTACATGGTGCTGAGTACGGTGCCTGCGACAACAGCTGTCAGTTTGACACATCCGATAAGTTTTTTTCCGTTTTTGAAATTATGATAAATACGTGGTGCCATCTCAAAGCAGACTCCTCCCATGGCAAGAGCCGGGACGTTTGAATCAAGAAGGGGCAGTGCGAGTGAAGATATTTTTGGCGCTGTGGATGAATAGAGGCCTTTTATACCACCCCAAATGCGAGTAGCTGTTGAGCTTACACGATTCCAAGCATTATTGCTGGTTGAGCTTACACGATCCCAGGAATCGCTTTTGAGAGCGCTTATTCGTTCCCAAATAGTTGGTTTGAGGCCGCACTGTCTTGTCTCTAGGAGAGTGAGAGGCGGCGTGGAGTTTGGGCATTGCGAAGTATCAATAAGTATAAACTTTCTTACAGGGCATTGTGGAGGCAGAGGCTTCACTTTCCCAAGTCCGTCGAGCAAGCATTGTCCCGTCTGAGTAGCAGAGATATGTTGTCCATTGTCAAAACACTGTGTGCTAGGGTCTACAAGCATCCATGAAGAAAGAGGAGATCGTGTGGATTGAGGTTGAGGAGGAGCTTCGAGTAAAAGTTCTGAAAGTTTACGTAGAGAATTGAAGTTGAAAGAAGGCGATGGAGAGGAAAGTGGTTGTTGAATTTTTGATGTTGTGATTTTTGAAAATATCTCGAGAAGCATTTGCCGAATCAAAGATGGGATTTTTGGATTCAAAGCTATAACGCCCGTACCACCAATAGCCGTTCCATAGAGGGTTGCGGTAATAGGGCGTTTTTCTGAGAGAGCTTTTTTTGCTTGAGAAAAGCAGGCTGTGGCTACCATCCCTGCAAAGTAAGCGACAGCATACATTTCATCTTGACTCATATAGTAGAGCCCTGTTGCGATACCTGTTGTAAGCAATGCCTTAGATACCGTGGTTGTTGTCCCTCGTTGTGGTGTGTTATCGAGTCCTACCATTGTCACTATTCCAGCTCCATAAGGGACTACTGCAAGAGGACGCATGTGAGAAAAAATTCCAGTAACGAGCTCTTCGAGTTTTGTAGGAGGTAGTTTTGCAGGAGCTTCATAGATAGCAAGTGCTGTCGATGGATCAGTAGTTTGAGGTACTGCATTTGGATAAAATGAAGGCATTTCATGGAGAATTACAGTGCTATTTGTTGAGCATTGAGTATTAGGATTATATATGGGATTAGTCATAGGACACTCCTTATTTAAGTTAACGGTTGGTTAGGATAGAAGATGTCCGTAAAAAGCGTAAGGGATTTTTGTGTAGAGTAGGGAATGAAAAAAAAACGTTTCCGGGCGAGATGATCGGATGATTCCATGATCATCCCTCTCGTTAACGTCTTGTAGAGCACTGTATGAGAAATAATAGTCGTAGCTTTTGTAGTCATCTTTTGATATCACAAAAATATGAATTAATTTATGCTTATCGCGATAAAATTTTGCGGATAAATTGTTACCTGTATGTCATCTGATTCTACCCATATTCTTATTATCGCAACGTTTCTGATTGGATATATCTGTATCATTTTTGAAGAAAAAATATCTATCAATAAAGCAACGAGCTCGCTTTTTATGGCGGTTGCTCTGTGGGCTCTTTTGTTTTCAGATAAGAGTCATGGCGATATATATACAGGACATTTAAGTGAACATCTTTCTAATGTCAGTCAGGTGGTTCTGTTTTTATTTGGAGCGTTGACGATTGTTGAAATCATCCATGTCCATGGTGGATTAAATCTTCTAGTTCGTTTTATGAAGATTCGCTCAAAGATAGCTTCTCTTTGGGTTATCGGGGTGATTGCTTTTTTTCTATCAGCGATTTTGGATAACTTAACGACGACGATTGTTATGGTAACCATGCTCAAAAAAATGATCGTGAGCCGAGAAGAAAGACTGCTTTTTGGCGGAGCTGTTGTCATTGCTGCAAATGCAGGCGGTGCCTGGACGCCCATCGGCGATGTCACGACGACGATGCTCTGGGTGGGCGGACAAATTACAGCAGGGCCTACCATGCTTTCTCTTTTTATACCGAGTATCCTCTGCCTTATAGGCTCTCTTGCTCTTATATCGAAGGGCTTGAAGGGTAAATACATGCATGAGATACATCTTGGGGTAGATGGTGACATCGAACCTAAGGGCAAGCGCGTATTTGCTCTCGGCATGCTCTCGCTCATAGCAGTGCCTATTTTCAAGACAGTAACTGGTCTTCCTCCTTTTATGGGTATTTTATTCTCAATGAGCTTGATGTGGCTTATCACCGATTTATTCCACAGAAAGCATCGTGACCGTCAGCATTTGAGGGTGACTTCTGTAATTCCGAAGTTAGATGCAGCTACGATTTTATTCTTTTTAGGTATTCTCCTCAGCGTAGGGGCATTAGAGACAGCAGGCACTCTTAAAAATGTAGCCTCCTTTCTCGATCAGCACATCCCCTCAGAGCAGATCATAGCTCTTGCAATAGGAGTGATATCAGCAGTGATCGATAACGTGCCTTTAGTCGCTGCATGTATGGGCATGTACAGCACTGATGTTGTCCCTATCGACGCCTCTTTCTGGCAGCTTATCGCCTACTGTGCAGGAACAGGGGGGAGCTTGCTCGTCATTGGCTCTGCCGCCGGTGTTGCCTTCATGAGCTTGGAGAAGGTGGACTTTTTTTGGTATGTCCGTAGGATCGCTCCGGCAGCAACCATCGGGTATCTGCTCGGAATGGCGGCTTATCATATTTTTTAGCCATTACTTGGATAACATCTTCAGCATGAGCTCTTGCATTGCCTTAAGGGAAACCGTCATTTGTTCATAACTGTTTTCAATCAGTTTTCGATTTTCATCATTGGTATTTGGAATGACCTTCATTAACTCCTTTACTAGCGAGGCTATTGTAGTAGTGGCTGTGTTATTTACGAGCGTCAAGATCGTGGACTTTGTATTGTCATCTTGTGATTCGCTAAGGGCTTTCATCAGAGGAGCGAAGGCGTTTAGCAGCTCATAAAAAGGCTCGCCTTCACTTGCGTTAAGCTCTTGAAGTGCGTGTTGAAAGAAATTGGATTTGTCGTCGATTCTCGCTAAAGAGTTCAAATACTGTTCCTCCTCTTTCGGATTTGCTAGCTTGTTGTGCGGCATCTTTTGTGTCAGCCGGTTTGCCATCTTCTCAAGACGGAGGATAAAGATATTGAGGTGCTCTTTGACTGAAGGATTTGTAACTTCATCCAACAGCTTCTGTAATTTAGGAATATTGGCAGCAAATTTTATTTCTAATTCAGCTAATTTTTGCATGCCTTTGAGAAGTAGCTTTTCTGGATCAGCATTTTGTGGCGGTTGTAGAGTAATACGCTCCTCCGCTGCTGATAAAATTTTATATTCTTGAGTCTCACTTAGATCGAATTGAAACCGTAGGATTCCCTTTACTGTCTCTAGGAGATCATTGTCTTCAGGATATTGAATCAGTAACTTTTTCCACAGCTGAAGCAATAATAGTTTTTGCTCTTCACGATTCGGATTAAGATTTAACTGTGCTCGCATAGCACCTCGTTCCTCATCAGTGATGACAGGATATGGCTTTTTCATCTTCTGAATTGTGTTGATCACATCTTGCGCTGTTGTATTCTCCTCTATCTTGAGCAGCGGTGTAAAGCGATCGATGAGCGCTTGCGGAGCAGGAATTCCTACAAGATCATATCGATCTGCGAGAAGAGGGTTTTCTGCCAACAGAAGTTGTTGTATGTTTTCAGGGAGCTTTTTAACTATTTCCCTGAACTGTTGAGCGCCTTGTTTCTGAATCTTTTGGGCTTCCTCGAGAGTCTTGGCATTTTTTATGTTAGAGAGGTGTGTGGCAAATAGGCTCTTCTGATGAATACTTAAGTGTACACTGAGGATATCTTGCTCTACCTGTTTGAGTTCGTTAGGGGTGAGGGTGGGTGCGAGAGCGTTGAAAGATGCTGGAGTAAGTTTAGAAAGAAATGGTACACGTACTGTTTGATCAAGATCAAATAGAAATTTTTTGAAGTTAGCAAGAACGTTTTTGTCCTTTGAATAGATAGCGTGTAACATGTACATATTGGCTTGGGGGAGTCTCCAGTCTTGCATTATCTTGTCTTTAAGCAATTCGCTAAGGGTACGCGAAGATAATTTCATAAATGAGGGATGATCGGTGCAGCTCTTGACAGCTGCTTCAAGAGAGTCGCTCAGATCAGGATGTGGATGTTGTTTTTGCGATTCGATAATTTGGGAATGAGCTTTTTGAACCTTTTGAAAGAGCTCGAGTTCTTTACCCAAGTCAGGCGCCGATTTGAACATGGAAGTAAAGGGAGATGATTTTGTCTTGTGTATTACCTCGAGCTTCCGGAGATCGTCCTGAGCTGAGTTATACAACTGAATCTGACCTTGTCTTTCGGAGAAACTTGTCTTTTCTTTGTACTGGTCGATTGTTGTTTTAAGTGAATCGGGAGGGTTGCCGCCAAAGAGAAGGATAGCCTGGTCGAGCTTTATAGTTTTGCTAGCAGGGTTTGATAAGAGCGCCATTGCAAGAGCCTTTGCCATATATTGATGTACATGCGGTAGTTTTTTTGAATCTATAGTTCTTCGAAGAATATATGCATTGAATGCAGTTTCTTCTTGTTTTGTGGGAGATAATAGATTCGTTTTACATTGGTTGAGTGCCTCTTTTAATTCGTTTACTTGCCTTTGAATGGATTCATCAGGCTTGTTTTTTAGCGTTTCTTCAATGTTGTTGAGGTCTTGAAATACTTTAGTGAATGAAGAGGCAATTGTATCTGGGGTATTTTTTGAAGCGTTTTTGTATAAGTCGTCTAATGCTTGATAGCCATCATAAATTTTTCTTTGTATGGACGTCTGAGGTATGGACGTCTGAGCGCTTTTATTAAGAACGTGAAGTTTTTCCTTGATTTCTTCGATTTGATTTTTCCAATCAGCGATTTCGGAGTTATTGGGGTTGTTCTTCTCTTTTAAGCTGACAGATCTACTAAGTTGGGAGAGCTGCTGAGAGAGGAATGTGACCTCTGAAGCTGTAGCGTTCTCTGCATGCTTTTGAAGGCGCACTAGTCGAGTTGCTATCGTTTCAACCTTCTGAACCCCCTCTTTGCTATTTGACATCCCGATGCGTACAATATTTGAAACAGGAGATCGATTGTTTTGCAACAAGGAGATATCTTCCTCCTGTGGAAGGGATACGGTTGGTTTTTCTTGCGGAGACTCCAAAAGCTTGATTTGTACTTGAACCTTATGAAGCTGTCCACGAATAAGACGTTGTTGGTCTGCGTTTTTGATTGATGTACACAGATTCATAAGATTTTGGGCTTGTTGTTTATATTCGTTCAGTTTCTCTGCGGTCGATGTTGGGGATTTTGACGCATTGTCTACTTGCTCTTTGACCGCTTTTACCTGCATCGCAATCTTTGAAGTCTTCGAAGAGAGTGCGTACTTGAACTTTTGAAAGCCAGAGAATTGAGGGAGCTTAGGTAGCTCGACTGGCTTGGGATGTCCTGAACTTGTTGGGATATTTTGCATAAAAAACCTCACTACATGGGTCATCGTACTAGAAGATGTTATATTTTTATAG
The DNA here is from genome assembly GCA_964487845.1 of uncultured bacterium. GTDB lineage: Bacteria > Chlamydiota > Chlamydiia > Chlamydiales > FEN-1388 > CAZASK01. The sequence continues at coordinate 106 of CAZASK010000014.1, read as the reverse complement.
TAAAAAAAACGCCTTCTGGAGTGCTTCAGAAGGCATTGTGAAAAAATAGAAACAAAACCCATTGCAAAAATAATCGTCTGTTGTGTATTGTCTTTATCACTTTCGC
>CAZASK010000013.1:0-40942 GCA_964487845.1 uncultured bacterium | reverse complement strand
GCTTGCTTCCCTCCAAAGCAATCAAAAAACATCCCATGTTCAATGACAGCCTCAACGGCACTACAGAAACCATTCCACAGCATGCTGCCAAGATCGGAGACAAAACTCCTGACGTTGTCGAAGCAGCGGCCGATGAAGCCTCTTTCTTGTGAAGCAGCGACAGCTTCGAGGCCGTAGAGGTCAAAGTGTGTGAGCGGGCAGTTGTTGACATAGGCATAGAGGTTAGGCCCTGCCTTGAGGCCGAGGGGATCTTGCGTCAGCCACTTGCCGATTTCTGGGTCGTAGTAGCGTCTGCCAAAGTAGACAAGACCTGTCTCGTCATCGACCCTCTTCGATGAAAAGCGCCATGGATTGAGCGTGCCCGAGCGATCCTCTTCTCCAAACGCAGAGTAGCGATACCACTCCACCGGGATGTTCTGTAAGTCTGTGAGCAAGACTACGTTGCCGCGATAGTCGTGGATGGGAACGTAAGGAGCACTGTCAAATTCAAAGGCGATAGAAGCGCCTATCTCTGCACCAACGCCCTCCGCTAAGATGCGAAGCTCGCGGATGATGCCCTCCTTATCACAGCAGCCTATCTCGTTATCCTGAACATAGAGATAGGAGACACTCTCGCCATCTTTTGTCTTCGCTATACGTCGATGGAAGGCGTCGTAGCTGTAGGAGACCATATCTTCGTTTGTCTGGACAGACACAAGCCTGTCGAGGTCGTCGTAGAAGTATTGTGTAGAGGAGTCCTGATTTTTCTTGAGGAGACGATTGCCTGCTTTATCATACGTGTAGCTCGTCTCCCCAGCAGAGAGAAGAGAGTGCAGGCTGTTGAGTGTATAGGGCTTGCCATCTTTAGACAGGCGATTATAGAGCGAGTCATACTGATAGCTGTGACCCTCCTCTTCAGTAAGCTGAGATAAGAAGTCGTATGAAAAATGTTCCGAGCGCTTTCCTGTATGATCACGTGTCGTGAGGGATAACAGGTTGCCGGAGGGATCATAGCCAGTGAGCTCTTGCTGAAGATGATCATGAGAGAGCGTTGTGAGACGAGCTGCAAGATCTCTTTCGTAGCTGATGGTACTTCCATTAGGAAGCTGCGCTGACTGGATCCGTCCTGACAGATCTCGAGAGAGCACCTCGTAGGTGTACTGCTCATTACCCAAGGCATCGTGGCGGATAATCTTCGCAAGGTGTGCAGGAGTGTATTCATAGACGATATGTGATTTATCAGGGAGAGTGAGCTCGCGAAGTCTGCAGTTTGCATCATAGTGGTAACCGATGGTAAGATCTGACTCCAAGATCTCCTCAGTCATCAGCCCAAGGCTATTATAGCTTCTACGTGTTGCCTTGTTGGTGATATTGTTATACGCCTCAGTGATACGATCTTTGACGTCGTAGGAGAAGCTGTAATCAAAGCCCTTGCCGTGGTAGCGAGCGAGCCTTCCCTTTTCATCATAGGCATGCTCGATGATGCTCTTGTTGGGGTGATAGGTGAGCACAAGCTGCCCTATGGAGTTGTAGATAAAAGATGTCTTCTTCTGCTCTGGTGTATGAGCAGCTAGGGTGATACTATCTACTCGAGAAAGAGGTCCATAGGTGATCTCTGTTCGGATAGGAATCTCTTTATCTTTGGAGAGCGCCCAGTCAATGATGGTGACAAGGTTGCCAGCAGCATCGTAAAAGAGCTCTTTTTTCGATATCTTGGCGCCGAAGGGATCGTAGCAGCAGACTGTTGCTGGCTTGCCTTGAGGATTAAAAATCTCTTCTGTCACGACGCCGCGTGGATCTACAGTTCTTTTTTTGATGACATGCTGCCCTGTCGTGAGGGGGTAAAAGTAGTCGAAGCTGATGGTGGTTTTATTACCGAGGGCATCTTGGATGGCGATCGGCGTGCCATGAGGATCGTAAGTCGTGGTAGTGGTAGCAAGACGGCCACCTACTGATGTCGTGACAGAGGATACGTTGCCGGAGATGTCATAGCTTAGATGGCGCATGTTGTAGAGACAGCCTGTATGATCGCGCACCTCTTCAGCGATGAGACGAGAGAGGATATCGTAGCTGTATATCTTGGCAAGGTAGCCCTCTTCAAGAAGCTCTCTTTCTTCTGAGAGCTTGCCTGAGGCGTTGTAAAAGAAGAGGCTCTTTTTAGAAAGGCCGTCAGCTTCTATAGAAGAGCTTACTTTACGGCCTGCGCAGTCGTAGCTGTAGCGGATAGTCTCTCCAGTGGGAGAAGTCTCCTCGATGAGGTGGAAGGCGTCGTAGCGCATCGTTTTTTTGGAAAAAAACGATCCCTTTTCCTGGGTCACCTCTATAGGTCTACTTTGGTAGTCGTAGGCAGTGCGTGTGATGAGGCCATTAGGAGCGATCTCCTCGATGAGGTTGCCCTTGGCATCGTAGCGATAGCTTTTTTTCGTGCCGTCAGGAAAAATCTCTTCAAGGATTTTGCCATCGATAGTCAAGGTGCGTGTGGTGACACGGCCAAGCTCATCTTTTTCTTTTACCTCCCTGCCATCATAACTATATGTTGTCACACTTTGGATGAACACGCCCGCTTCACTCATAACAGGAGGACGTGTGATCCGTGTGATTCTTCCAAGAGCGTCATATTCATAGGAGGTGTTGTTTCCCTGATGATCTGTGGAGAGCACCTTTCTTCCTAAGGGGTCATAGAGAGCGCTCGTCACAAAAGAGGAAGCTCCATCGATAGTTTCTGACTTGACAAGCTGGCCCATGGCATCGTAGTTGAAGCGTGTTTCCACGTTGTCAGGGCCACGCTTCATCAGGATACGCCCTCTTTCATCATAGGCGCAGTGTGTCTCTCTACCCATAGGATCTCGTGAGAAGATGACCCTATCTTGATCGTCATAGGCCATGACGCTCTCTAATTCAAAATTGCCTTGCTGATCATACGTTTTTTTGGAGATGACAAGGCCTTTTTCGTTAAAGCTATTGACCGTCTTTTTCATGACCACTTCTGTACGCGATGCCACATCGAAGGCGATCTCTTCGATAACTTCAGGCTCGCCGTAGTGCGGGTAGCTTTGCCGCACCTTGATACGTTTGATGATCCGCTGCGTCACGTCTGCTAAGTTTTCTTTATCTCGAGAGCTGCCGTCGTCTGCTATCTCTTCGATGACGACGCCAGCGCTATTGTAGCGGAAAAACTGCCGTATCTTGATTGCTGTCTTCTCACAGGTGAGCTTGGCTTTGAGAAGGTTGGTGCCTGGATAGTAGTCGTAGTAGGTCATGTTGCCCAGAGCATCGCTCTCTGACATCTTGAGGTTAAAGCTTGTATCTGAAAAACTCGCCTTCGTCACTATCTTGTCCCCAACAGGCTTCTTCTTGTCGAGACTCATGGAGGAAGAGTGGCCATACACCTCTTGTCTGATCACATTGTGGCGATCGTCGTAGTGATACACCTTGGCAAATACAGGCTTGTCATTCTCATCGAAGAGGGTGTGGACAGTGAGGTTGCCCTCATCTTCTTTTGTTCCCCACTGATACTCTTCTGCCATGAGCCGCTTGCCGTAGTTGTTTTCTTTTTCTACACGTGTCAGCCGCTTATGTGTGTTATAGAAATAGCGCGTTTTGTTGCCCATCGCGTCGACAACGCTTGTGTGGTCATCATGGTAGAAGTAGCGATGGGTGGTGATGACAGCACCTGCTACACCAGCAGGAGCTTTTTGAGAGGCGACCTTGCCCTTGAGCTTTTTCTTCTGAGGACCATAGTAGTCCGTCTGTACACAGTGGCCATTCTGCATCGCCTTGCAGACACGCTCTTCTTTCGAGTAGGTGATTTTCTCCTCGGCAAGTCCAGGGCTTACGAAGCTTTTGATGCCAAATTTTTTATCCTGGAACCAGCGGTGGCTATAGGTGAATGTTTTCCCATCACTTGTTTCCACATGAAGTGCTGGGCTTTTCTGCCACGACTCCTTGTTTTTATGATGAAATTTCACCCAATGCAAAACCTTCGTCTTTGTTTTGTTATAGGTTCGTATATCAGTGACATGATACTGCTTGTTATAGGAGTAGTGGGTTCTGTTGCCGCTTGGATGCCTCTCCTCTCTTAAAAGATAGTCTCTAAAATGGTGGTTGTACTCGCCTTGAAAGTAGCATTTTTTTCTTTGACTACACTTTCGTGCGTAGATGCGAAGAGAGCCATCGCCTTCTCGCACGATCCACCTGTCATGTTTTTTGTCGAAGTGGACCCATGAGTTTTTGATGTTGTTTTGTCCAGAGATGTGCTCCCCTGTCGCATTCGTCCACCCTGTCTTCTTCATCTCAGGCTTAAAGTTATGCGCCCAGCCATTACCTTTATAGACGAGCTTGCCGCCTCCTGCTGTCGTGAGGATCACCTGAGTGTAGGGGTTTTTATGCTCAGCAGGGCGCCCCTTTGGGATCTGTTCCGCAAGGAGCATGCTCTCTACCTGATAAAGCTCTGGCAAGAAGTCATCGACATCATCTACAAGCTCGCCCTCTTCTTCTGCAGCATCACGAAGAGCTTCTTCTCTATCATGCTCTGCAAGCTGCGTCCAAAAATCTTCTTCAAAGCAGTTTTTGGCAAAATTTATCCCCTCAGGCTGAAATACCTGCAGCTTCAGCGCATGATGAAAGCTCCAGCCGATGCCTAAGCTCGAGCGCTCGCGTGAGCTGCTAGAATACCCTCTTCCCAAGATGTATGGATCCGGGCCTGTCACCACAGAGTCTGTCATCGATGGGATATAGTCGCCTGTGATCACATGGACTGAGTCATTGACAATAGTGCTCGGAATCGCTGTCAGGTTCACAAGTGAGGTAGGATTTTCATCAGCGAAGGCAAAAGAAAAAAGAGAGAAGAGGAGAACAAGAAAGCGCATCCAGAACATACACACCAATCCAGTTTTATGTGAAAAAGAGGTGAGTTGTATTGGAAAATAAGATTTTTAGACAACGGAAATTTTATTTGAAGTTCATTTTCGAGTATATAAATCGCTTATCATGAGACTCTTATGCATCGAAAAAATTTTATTTACTCCTCCTCAAAATTTCTAGACGAAAACAGTAAAATTATACATTTTTAATGCGAGACTGTAGTTATCAAAGAGGTCTATACTATGAAACAGATCCTCTATCTTGGACTTGAGCCCCCAGCTCTAATTCAAGGCATACGCTGGATACACTATCCGATGATTGAGATAATGCCTCGCAAAAATGAAGAGCTCAAAGAGCCCTTTGAACGCCTTGCAGAGGCAACACACCTTGTCATAACAAGCCAAAAAGCTGCCATATTGCTGAAAAAAACAGCTCTTTTTTTTAACTATCCACTCTCCGATCTATTGAAAAAAAAATGTTTCTCTGTAGGAAAAACCACTACGCAAACGCTTCTCTTGCTCGGTTTTACAGAGCCTCTCACAGCATCTTGTGAACAACAAGAGGGAGTCTTAGATCTCATTGAGCAGCACACGAATCTATATGATCACCTCTTCTATGCTCACTCGTCTCTCGCACGGCCATTTCTTGCAGATAGCATCCGTAAAAAAAATCTTCGTCTTACCGATTGCGTGCTCTACGACACTCAATATATTCGGCCTCCATATGACCTTCCAACAGCTGACGCTATCTATTTTACAAGCACATCCACTGTAAATAGCTATTTTCATTTTTTTCCTACTATACCCGCCGCCACTCACTGTATTGCCAAGGGCCATATAACGAAAAAGGCTCTACAAGAAAGGGGGTATATCAGTACACTTTGGGAGTCTATAACAAAGGAGTTATCATGATTCAGTATGAACTACCCCCTCTTGGATATGATTTTAATGCCCTAGAGCCTGTGATTTCTCAAGAAATCATGCAACTACACTATACCAAGCATCATCAAACATATGTCACGAACCTCAACAAAGCTATCGAACAGTATCAAGAGGCAGAGGCAAAAGGCGATATCGCAAAAATGATTTCACTGCAAGCTGCCATCAAATTCAATGGAGGCGGTCATGTCAATCACTCAATTTTCTGGTCGATACTCGCATCTCCATCGCAAGGCGGGGGACAATTCGCTGACGGCCCTCTCAAGGAAGCTATCACACATGACTTTTCTTCTGTCGACGCCTTTAAAGATGAAATGAGCGCAAAAACTGCAGCCATCCAAGGATCAGGATGGGGCTGGCTTGGTCTCAATCCTACAAAAAAGCGCTTGGAGATTGCAACATGCGACAACCAAGATCCCCTCTCAACAAAAGGGTTGATCCCACTTCTCGGAATCGATGTATGGGAGCACGCCTACTATCTTCAGTATAAAAACGTACGCTTAGATTACGTGAAAGCAATCTGGTCTATTATCAATTGGAAAAATGTAGAACAGAGATATCAAGAAGCACTAAAAAAATAACGACTCGGACATAGAACCTTCTTCAGAGAAGGTTCTATGTGCAAGAATAGATCGATTAAATTTTGATAAAACCTTGAGTGCCGCCACGAGCAGAAGCTGCTGGTGCTGGAGCTGCTGCTTTCGCAGCGTCATCGCGTCCTTCCATCGTTTCTTGGCATGTTTTACGCCATTTTTCTACCATCTCTACAAAGATAGGTGCATAAGCTCTGAGCGCAGAAGAAACAGCATGTTCCATGTCAATTGTTGAATGAACAAGAATCAATTCTTCATTGACTGCAACGCCGCAGCCGCCACCGGCCATCTGACCACCAAGAAGAGATCCTTCAAGGAGTTTCTCGTAAAGACGTAGGCGTGTTTTATCATCCTTTGGAAGCCCGTCAAGTAATGGAGAGTAGATATACAGCCGCTTCGAATTTGGCTCATATGTAACGTGGAGAGAATACTCATCATCGATTCCCAAAATACACGTGTTGTTTTCGTCAAACTCAAGATCTTCTAGTCCGAGTTCTTTTCCAAATTCTTTAAGATTTGCTCTTGCATTTTCTAATGACATAGGATCGTCCTCCTGAAATAATCACCCTTTTATAGCTTTTTCTGCCTTTGAAAGGCAATAGCTTAATTGATTGCTTGCTTCTTTGTTCATTCTACACGTCCTGTAAATAAAGCAAATCTTTTTTTTCACCAAAGGGAGTGCTACCTTCCATCATGCGAATTTTCTGCAAATTTTTTTCTTGTAGTATTGCGTTGACTGAACTACAATTTTTGATATTATTATTTTTCAATGGAGTGGTTGCATGGGGTTATTCTCAAAAAACAAACCCAAAATTAAAGTTACCTCCACGAAAAAAGATGGATTTTCGGGCTGGCTCAAGTGCACTCAGTGTGTCGAACTTATTCATGCCAATGAGCTGGAACGCAATAACAACTGCTGCCCAAAATGCGACTATCACTACCGAATCTCCTGTGAAGAGCGCGTGTTGCAACTTACCGATTCCGGGACGTTTCATGAGTTATTCACACATCTAGCCCCTGTAGATGCACTCGATTTTGTGGATACAGAGCGCTATGTCACTCGCTTAGCGGCGGCTCAGAAAAAATCCGGGAGGGATGAGGCTGTCTTAGTAGGAGAAGGAGTAATTCAAGGTCTCCCCTGCGCACTCGGTGTTCTCGACTTCAACTTTATGGGCGGCTCTATGGGCTCTGTGGTTGGAGAAAAGATCTGCTTACTCATCGAACATGCCGAGGCAAAACAGATACCTCTTATTCTAGTCTCCACTTCAGGCGGTGCACGAATGCAAGAATCGACACTTTCTTTAATGCAAATGGCGAAAACAAGTGCAGCTCTTGCAAAACTAGCAGAGAAAAAAGTACCTTATGTCTCGATATTAACAAACCCAACAACTGGTGGCGTCACTGCCTCATTCGCTTCGCTAGGCGATGTCATTATTGCCGAGCCAAATGCTCTGATCTGCTTTGCAGGACCTCGAGTCATCGAGCAGATACTGGGTAGGCCACTTCCTCCTGGCGCACAGCAATCAGAATTTCTCCTCAACCATGGAATGATTGATTGTATTGTAAAACGTCATGAACTCAAAGAAACTCTTGCCTCTATCCTTCGCTATCTGACACAAGCAAAAAAAACAGGGTAACCTCATATGGCAACTACAGAACTTTCCTTAGCAAACGGAACCAATACGATACAAATCAAAGTCATCGCAAAAGATACAGAACTTCTGCCTACATATGGATCTTTAGAAGCAGCTGGTGCTGATTTACGCGCCTTTCTTACTCAGGATCTAGTCATACCGGCTGGAGGATCCGCTCTTGTTCCAACAGGTTTGATCGTTGAAATTCCATCAGGCTATGAGATGCAAATTCGTCCACGAAGTGGGCTTGCCCTCAAAAATCAAGTCACCGTACTCAACTCTCCAGGAACCATCGACAGCGACTACCGAGGCGAGATCGGCGTGATTTTAGTGAATTTTTCTAAACAAGATTTTGTTGTGACTCCCTATATGCGCATTGCTCAATGCGTAATCGCCCCATTTATTCGCGCCGAATTTATGAATACAACGACGCTAACTTCTACCGAGAGAGGAGCTGGCGGTTTTGGCTCTTCTGGCACCCATTAACGCTCTATCACAATGGCATTTGTAGCTGTTATTTGTTATAGAAATTGACTTATATGTAAAAAAAAACAAATCTGTAGAGGGAAGAGAATTCTCTTCCTCTGTACAATTACTTTAAAGTTTTTGATGCTATGCAACTATCAGATTATTTCGACCCGCGGCTAGTATATTTTCTGCAGTCATCTACAAAAGAAGAGGCCTTGCAGTTTCTTGTACATTCCGTCACTCAAATAAAAAACCTTCCGGATAGCACACAGTTTCTTAATGCTCTCTTAGAAAGAGAAAAAATCGTATCCACAGGCATAGGAATGTCTGTGGCGATTCCTCATGCGAAGATGGCTGCTTACCCAGATTTTTTTATAGCTGTTGGCCTCCTACAAAAAGGAGTAGCATGGAATGCTCTCGATGGCACTCCCGTGAGGATGATTTTTTTAATAGGCGGCCCTGACGACAGGCAAACAGAATATTTAAAAGTACTCTCTTCTCTAACGACAGCGCTAAGAAATGAAACTTTACGCAAAAAACTCCTTGTTGCGACTCACGTCGATGAAATAGCCTTACTATTAGAAAACTTATAAAAAAGCGCTATCACCTTGATTTTTTACTTTTGAAAAATTACGATAGCATCAAGCAGCTCGCCTATAATTCATGACTTCAAAAAACCAAGTTTACGACTGAGGCTGGCGCAATAAAAAAGTTTATTCATGATTGGTAAATATGGACCTAGAAATAGATGAAGTATCCGAACTACTCAATGTACCTATGGCAGTACTCTGTGAGTGGATAACTGAGGGGAAAATACCCGCTTATTCCATCCATGACCGATATCGATTTAATCGACAAGAGATTGAAAATTGGATATTAAAACAAAACGATGCGCAGACAAGAAATGAACGCACGGGCCTCAAAAAGGGACATCAACACTTTAACCTGTATAGAGCGATCCATAAAGGCGATGTCATCCACGACAGCAAAAGCCATGATAGAGCATCAGCTTTTACATCGGCTGCAGAAAAAATAGCTCATAAACTTCAATTAGACTCAGAAATTGTTTTAGAACACCTTCTCGAACGAGAAAATCTCGCTCCTACTGCTTTAGGATATGGCTACGCAATCCCCCACGCACGAGATTTTCTGTTAACTGGACAGCACGACTCTGTGACTGTCGTCTTTCTTCAGAATCCAATCGCATATGGAGCTCTCGACAATCAGCCAGTACATACGCTCTTCTTTTTATTTGCTTGCGATGACAAAAGACATCTTGCCCTGCTGTCAAAGATTGCTCATTTATTGCAAAAGCTGCCGATACGTGAATTTTTAGCCTCCCAGCCTGAAAAAAAGGCGCTACTCGACCTCATCAAAAACTGGGAAACGACACTCCACTAGAGCCCCTATGCCTTCGAAGATTTGCTACTGCGCTCTTTTTTCTTCGGGCCTTCGCTTTTTTCCACTGCCTCGCCATTAGCTGCTTCTTTTTCTTCTGCTGGCTTTTTAGAGCGCTCTCTTGTATTCAAGACAATATCTCGGTCTACAAATACCAATTTCCCATCTTGAACGATCACTTCTGAGCGCCAGCTCTGGTCAGGACGACTCAGCAATAACTCGGCCAAAGGATCCTCTATAAGCTCTTCAATAACTCGCTTGAGAGGACGAGCCCCCATCTCAGGTTGATATCCCTGTTCGACAAGCAAATGTTTTGCCTCTGCAGAGAGTTCTATATAAATTTCTTTTCGCTCAAGTCGTCGCTGGAGCTTCTTCAACTCCAACTCTACGATGTTATGTAATGCATCCTTCGACAGCGGCTGGAAAATCACAAGATCGGTCAGGCGATTCAAAAACTCTGGCTTAAAGCTCTTCTTGACCGCAGACTCGATCTTCTCTTTGATTACCGCGTATTCAGGCATGCCCTCTTTTGCGCTAAATCCAATCTCAGTCCCCTTACGAATAAGATCAGCGCCTAAATTCGAGGTCATGATAATAACGGTATTTCTAAAGTCTACTTTTCGCCCATATGCATCTGTCAAGCGGCCTTCTTCCAAAATCTGCAGAAGAATATCCATGACATCAGGATGTGCTTTTTCTACCTCATCGAAGAGAACAACACAATATGGCCTTTGTCGTACACGCTCTGTAAGCTGCCCCCCCTCTTCATAGCCCACATATCCAGGAGGTGATCCCATGATACGGCTGACTGCAAATTTTTCCATGTACTCCGACATGTCAATCTGCATGAGAGCATCTTCTCCGCCAAACATATTGACAGCAAGCTGGCGTGCTAAAAGCGTTTTTCCAACACCAGTAGGTCCCAAAAACAAGAAAGCACCAATCGGTCTATTCGGATCTTTGATGTCGGCACGGTTTCGCCGAATAGCTCGAGAAACAGCGCTGACAGCTTCGTCTTGCCCAATAATATCTTGCTTAATAACCTCTTCTAATCGAAGAATTTTTTGAGCTTCTCCCTCAGTCAAACGGAAAATAGGCACCCCTGTTTGTTTCGAGACAACAGCTGCAACATCTTCATCATCTACCGTGACTTCATGCTCTTCTTTATTCACTTCCCACTGAGCACGTACCTGTTGGAGATTTTCACGAAGTGTCTTTTCTTTATCGCGCAGCTTTGCCGCCTTTTCATACTCTTGCTTGCTAATAGACTCTTCTTTTGCAAGTCTTGTCTCTTCAATTTCAGCTTCAAGCTTTGTGATATCAACAGGCTGATTCATCATCGAAATGCGCATCATAGCTCCTGCTTCATCGAGCAGATCAATCGCTTTATCTGGCAAAAACCGACCATGGATGTAGCGATCTGACAAAATAGCCGCACTCGTAATCGCAGTAGGAGTATAATGACATTTGTGATGCTCTTCATACTTCGCCTTCAGCCCGTCAAGAATCTCTATCGTCTCTGAAACGCTTGGCGACTGTACAAATATTTTCTGAAATCTTCTTTCAAGTGCTGGATCTTTCTCAATATGCTTTCTATATTCATCGATTGTTGTAGCGCCTACACATTGTACTTCTCCTCGAGAGAGCGCGGGCTTTAAAATATTGGATGCATCAATTGCCCCTTCAGCAGCACCAGCGCCGACAATAGTATGCAGCTCATCAATAAAAAGAATGATATTTCCATGTTTTTTAATTTCGTCCATGGCAGCTTTTATCCGCTCTTCAAATTGACCTCGGTACTTCGTTCCTGCGATCATGAGCGCTAAATCTAATCCAATAAGCTTCTTTTTACGTAAGACATCGGGGACCTCACCTCGGACGATAGCATGAGCGAGCCCTTCAACGATCGCCGTCTTTCCAACGCCAGCCTCTCCAACAAGCACGGGGTTGTTTTTTCGTCTCCGGCATAAGATGAGAATGAGTCGCTCTACTTCTTCTTTTCTTCCTATAACAGGATCAAGCTTGCCTTCACGAGCCATCTCTGTAAGATCCTGTCCATATGCTTTCAGCGCAGGGAGTTTTTCTTGATTTTGAGTGGTTCCTTGCGAAAAACCTCTTTCGAAATTTTTTCCATGAGAAAGAGAAGTGGGAGAGATAGGTCCACCTTGGACAGTAGGCGGCAGCTGAAGATTAAAAGACTCGAGTTCTTTCAATACTTCTTTCCTCACCTCTTTGAGGTTGATATTCAGATTTTCAAGAACTTGAGCAGCGACGCCATCCGTTTGTCTTAAAAGCCCAAGAAGAAGATGCTCTGTCCCTACGTAATTGTGATTCAACGTCCCTGCTTCTTCATTCGCAAACTCCACCACTTTTTTCACTTTCCCAGTAAGTGCGGGATCTCCATAGAGTTGAATTTCAGGTCCAAAACCTACGAGCTTTTCTACCTCCGCACGTACTATTTCATAATCTACGTTCAATCCACGTAGTACATTCACAGCAATCCCTTGTCCTAACTTTAGCAGACCAAGAAGGATATGCTCTGTACCTAGGTAGTTGTGATTCATCCGCTGTGCTTCTTTCTTTGCCAGCTTGATGACCTGTTTTGCTCGATTTGTGAACTTGTCAAACATATAATCTATTTCCAGCCATTCATGATATAAACCAAAGCTTACGAGCGACTCCTCATTTTTGTAAATAGATCGTATCAATTAGGCGGTGTCATCATGTGAGACAGAGAGTGAGCCCGGGCTACGCAATCTGATAATGAGACCCCATAGAGCTGAGCGCCTCCAAGGGCAAGAGGGATTTTTTGTAAGCGATCCTCTATATTTTGCAACGTCTGATAATGATTTACTGGATAGCAAGCTATCGCATGAGGCGCCCGTGTGACAAAATGAACCTCTGGCGTATCGCGAATATGCAAATATTTGGAGCAATACTTCAATGCTTTCTCAAGTAGTAGCTCCTCACTATAGCCTATCACATCTGGAGCTCGGTGCCCCCCCATCATGACTGACAGCTTGGTTCGATAGCTGGATGCCTGATCAGGAAAAACAGAAGAGTCAAATACGACACCTAATAGCTCACGCTCTTGAAGAGACGATGCTAGGAATCCAAAACCTTCGTGCTGCAGCTGTGCATCTCGATATCCTAGTGATATGGTGACGACAGAAGCTGCTGGAACAATAGGTATTGGAACAATGTGATCTACTAATTGGTAAGAGGTAGTGACATACACATAATCAAATAGCTCTTGGCTTTTTGATGTGGTTACCTCCACATTTTGCCCTGTAAGCTGAATTGCAGAAACTTCTGTCTCGAGATAAAGAGCCTCTTTCACATGCTCTAATAGCGCATGAATGATCGTCTCCATGCCATTTTTACAACTGCAAATAGCCCCCTGCAGAGGATGCTTCATTTTGTTCTTTTTGAGTGCTTGCAGAAAAGAGCCTATAATAACAGATCCATATTGTTTTTCGTATTCAAATAGGTCTGGAAATGAAGATCGTATAGAAAGCATCGCTGGATCAGAGGCATATATCCCTGCAATAAGAGGATCGATAAATGAGTCAACACACTCTTTCCCAAAACGTCTTGTAAAAAAGGAGTCTACTGATTCATCAGAAGCATCTGATGCAGAAGCAAAAAAATCGTGTCTCATCCCTCTTAAAGCAATTCTGCCAAGAGAAGAAGTAATCAATGAAAGAAATGATCGCGGAGATTGCTGCAACACTCCATTTACTGCGAGATATTTTTTTTGAGCTTGTTGTGAAGCAATCACAATCTCATCTTCAAGACCAAGCGCTTGTAGCAGCTCCAAAAAAGGAGCAGATCGTTTCCCGATACGAAAACTACGAGGACCGCACTCAAAGGGATCGCCATCAATAAAGCGAGTCTGTATCCATCCGCCAGCACGTTTGTCTTTTTCGAAAATTTTTATCTCGATATCAGGATGGCTCTTTTTGAGAAAATAGGCGAGGCTCAGTCCTGTGATTCCTGCTCCAATGATTGCAATACGCATCATACCGCCTTTGAAAAACACCTCTGTTGAGGACGATTATGGTAATAAAGGTCAAACGAAGATGCTACAAGGCGCACAAAAAATTCGCCAAGCTCTGTAACATCGATGCGATCAGATCTGCAAGTGGCAAGACCTTGAGCTTCGAGCGTGCGCAATCGTTCGATATCTTTCTGAAAGTAGTGATCAAATACTATTTTAAAGCGTGTCTCGACATCTTTTTTTTCCACGGTAAAGTCACACATGAGCCTTTGGATGATATATCGTCTTATCGTATCGCCTTGTGAAAGCACCTTGCCACGCGCGACTGGAAATGCTCTTTCATCAATTGCTCGATAGTAGCTTGTTAATTCTTTGTTATTTTGAAAAAAAGCGCCCTGTACATATCCTATAGCTGTCATCCCAAATCCTATCATATCATCCACCCCAAGCACTGTATATCCTTGGAAATTTCTATGGAGTGTTTTTTTATGATATGAAGCAGCAAGCTCATCATTAGAAAGAGCAAAATGATCCATGCCAATCGCTTGGTACCCAGAGCTCGTAAACTTTTGCCTCGCCTTCAAGTAGATACGAAATTTCTCCTCCGTAGACGGAAGCGTCTGATCTCGAATAGCCTTTTGATGCGGCTTGAGCCACGGCACCTTTGCATATGAAAAAAGCGCAATTCGATCTGGCTTCATGGAAATGATGCCCTGCACCGTCTTGTCAAATGAATCTTCTGTTTGAAAGGGAAGTCCATAGATGAGATCAATATTAATACTTTCAAAACCTAGTACTTGTGCTTTTTCAAATGTACTCTTCGTGACCTCATAGCTTTGCCTTCTTCGAACCGCCTCTTGAACTTTCTGATCCAGATCTTGTACACCAAAACTCACCCGATTAAATCCAATATCTTTTAAAAATGTAAGTTTGCGAGCTTCATCTTCAACAACCGTCCTTGGATCAATTTCAATAGCTATCTCTGCTTGGGCTTCTATATCAAATGCTGCATGGATTTCATCCATGATATTTTGAAAATGACGCTCTGAAAGCTTTGTAGGAGTGCCTCCTCCGAAGTGAATTTGCACTACCTTTTTTCTTCCTATTACAGAAGACACAAGCCTGAGCTCTTTGATGAGCTGCCTTACATATTCATCTTCTACCTGTGGATTTCTATTGAGTACAACTGAGCAAGCACAGTACAGACACATCGTTTTACAAAAAGGAATATGGAAATAGAGTGAAATTGGCTTATTGCAAAGGCTTAATTTTTGTAAGTGTTCCTGGTAAAAGCTAGCGTCCTGCGCTACCCACTCGGGAGCGGTCGGATAGCTTGTATAACGAGGCACTGCGGTATCAAAGGCAATAAGTTGTTCAACTGTTGGAAGCATGACGTACTGCCTCCACAAGGGCGTGCACATTTTCCTCGGGAGTTTCTGGAAGAATGCCATGTCCTAGATTACAAATAAAGGCAGGATCTCCTTTCATGGAATCAACGAGCGCTCTGACTGTTGACATCACCTTCTTTTTGTCTGCGAATAAAAGCTCTGGATCAAGGTTACCTTGCAGCGCGCAACCAACACGCTTTCTTACTGTTGGCATATCACACTGCCAATCTAGGCTTATAGCGTCTACTGGAAGCGTTGCTATAACTTCATAGACAGAGGAGGATCCTCTACAAAAATAGATTCGCGGACAAGGCTTCAGCCCATTCAGCAATCTTCTGAGCCATCTTTCAGCATACTGAGTATACTCTCCCCATGGCAAAATAGAGGCCCAGCTATCGAAAATTTGAATAGCATCTGCTCCAGCATCAATCTGCATATTGATATAGGCAATCGTTGCATCCGTAAGCATATCGAGAAGGCGAGCAAAGCTTTTGGGCTCTTGATAGAAGAATTTTTTTGTCTTCAGGAAATTTTTGCCCATTTTCCCTTCAATCATATAGCACGCTACGGTAAAAGGAGCCCCCGCAAAGCCTATGACAGGCGTTTTCTCATTTTGTTTCCACAGGCGAATTCCAGACGCTACAAAGTGCATTTTTTCGACAACATCTCTTTGCTTGAATGAGTCAATATCTGCTGAAATAGATATGGCAGGCTCAATTGTGGGCCCTTGTCCCTCTATAAAATGGACACTCCTTCCAAATACCTCGGCTATATAGAGGATGTCTGAGAAGATGATAGCAGCGTCAAAGCCAAAGGTGTCTATTGGAAGCTTTGTGACAGCATATATGAGCTCTGGCTGTTTACACAACTCCTCAAAAGAGTACTTTTCTCTCAACTTGCGATAGCTTGCCATATAACGGCCAGCCTGGCGCATGAGCCAGACTGGAGGATGACCTGCTCCATTTTTTTTCTGTAGAGCGTCAAGAAAAAGACTCACTGTATACCCCTATAAAATGCGCTCTACAATAGCTTCTACAGTAAACCCAAACTCTTTTGCCAATATGGCGGCAGGAGCTGAAGCTCCAAAACCATCTAAGCAAATAGCGACACCATCTAAGCCGATATATTTATGCCAGCCTTGATCTATGCCAGCTTCAATGCTCACTCTTTTACCGATGTTGCCTCCAAGAAGAGTCTTCTTATATGCAGCTGGCTGCAGCTCAAAGAGCTCCCAACAAGGCATTGAAATCACCCTCACCGATTTTCCTAGCACTTCTAATTTTTCTGCTACCTGGATTGCAAGTGGCAACTCTGAACCGGTTGCCAGCAAGGTGAAATCAATCATTGAATTTTTTTCTTTTCTGACGATATATGCTCCACGGCCCATACCTTCTGCATACGACACATTTGTCTCAGGGATATCTGCTATATTTTGTCTTGAAAGAAGAAGTGCTGTCGGCCCTGCATAGTGAAGAGCCGCGACCCAAGCCATCTTTACTTCATGAATGCCTGCTGGGCGAATGACCAGAAGATGAGGAATTGCTCGTAACGCCGCATAGTGCTCGACTGGCTGGTGAGTTGGCCCATCTTCTCCTAAGAAGATTGAATCATGAGTGAATTGATAAATGACTTTTTCTTTCATAAGAGCGGTCAATCTGATCGCATTTCTCATATAATCCGAAAAAGTCAAAAATGTACCTATAAAGGGAGAGAGCATTTTCGTCTGGCGAAGACCAGATGCAATTGTTGCCATCCCAAATTCTCTGACACCATATTTAATATTACGACCTTTGTAATTACCAGGACCGATACATGGAAATTTTTTCAACATAGTAAGATCGGAGCAGGAAAGATCAGCAGACCCTCCATATATCTGTGGCAGTATCTCTGCGACCATGTTAGCAACATCCTGTGATGCCTTTCTGCCTGATGTGGGCCCTTTGATTTCAAAGGCGCGCAGCTTTGCCTCAAGATCTTCTGGGATAAGGTCTTTGAGCATCGCATCAAATTCTTGCTTTTTCTCTGTATTTTCGCGAGCCCACCGCTCAAATCGAGTATTCCATAGATCTTCTGCGGCTACGTCATTAGCCAGCTTTTTCGCAAAATAATCTGTCACCACTTGTGGGACATAAAACGGCTCTAGAGGAAGCCCTAGTGCAGCTTTAGTGGCTTTCACTTCTTCTTCACCAAGTGGAGACCCATGTACTTTAGAGGTCCCCGCTTTGTTCGGAGAGCCTTTCCCGATGACGGTACGTGCTATGATAAGAAGCGGCTTTTCTTGCTGAGATCGGGCTTCTGAAAGAGCACGGTGAATCTGATCCAAGTCATGGCCATCGATTTGTACAACATCCCATCCATAGGCGATAAAACGTCCTTTTGTGTCTTCCGACAAACATTCTGAAATCGGTCCATCTAAACAGATATTGTTCGCATCATAAATGCCGATCAAATTATTGAGCTTCAGGTGCCCTGCAAGGCTGCAGGTTTCTGCACTGACTCCCTCCATCATGCAGCCATCGCCGGCAAGAAAGACGATCTTGTTATCAAAGAGGCGATGCGTTTCGTTCCCAAACTTTTCTTGGAGTATTTTCATTCCAAGTGCCATGCCAACTGCGTTACCCACTCCTTGACCAAGAGGTCCTGTCGTTGTCTCTACTCCATTGGTCATGAAGGACTCTGGATGCCCTGGAGTAGGAGAGTGAAGCTGTCTAAAATTTTTGAGATCTTCTAAGGATATCTGAAAGCCTGCCAGATGCAGACATGAGTAGAGTAGCATACACCCATGGCCGGCTGACAGTACAAATCGGTCTCTGGCAAGCCATTTGGAGTTTTTGGGATTGTGGCGTAAGAAATATCCATAAAGATAGGCTCCGAGCTCTGCACAACCAAGTGGCAGTCCTGGATGCCCAGAATCAGCTTTCTGTACTGCATCCATCGACAGGTGTCTTATCGTATTGGCTACTTTTTGTAGCAGCTGCTTTGTCTCAGCATCAAATGGTCTCATTGACGCATGCGTTTCTTTCATCATATCCCATCCCCTTATCTATCCATATCCCAAATTTTATACAAATTGCGCTCTATTATAGCAATCGCAAGAAATAAAATGAGATGCTGTGAAACGATTTCAAGGAGAGATTTTTTCATTGAAAAATATCCCCCTAATACAGCAATTTCCTGACAAAAAAGCATAAATAATGGTCAGAGACTGTATGAAAAAATGGGTATTTTCTTTCACAACACTCTGTACTATGTTGTTTTTATTTATCGCCACATCCCCTGCTCACTCTGAAGAAACTCCCTCCATACTACTCGCCGTTCTCGCGAGAAATAAAGCTCATACACTTCCGACATACTTAAATTGCATCAACAATTTAGAGTATGATAAGAAGAAAATTTCTCTCTACATAAACACCAATAATAACGTCGATAATACAGAAAATATCTTAAAAAACTGGATAACTGCTCACAAACACGAATATGCATCAATAGAATTTGAAATTGGTCATGTAGATAATTTGGATTCTGATCGACCTCATGAATGGAATACCACGAGGCTTAAGGCATTAGCTCTTATACGAAATAAAAGTCTCAAACAAGCTATTGATAAAAAAGTCGATTTTTATTTTGTGGTAGATTGCGACAATTTCATTGCGCCTGATACTTTGTCGTACCTTGTTGCGAAAAAGAAACCTGTCATAGCCCCTATGCTACAGGCTATCCCAGAACCAGGGGACATATATAGCAATTATTTTTGCGCCATCTCTCCTTCTGGATACTACGAACAGCACCCAGACTATATAAAAATTTTGTCTGAAGCTAAAAAAGGCACCTTTGAAGTTCCTGTTGTGCATTGCACCTATCTTATTCACAAGGACGCAATCCCTTTTTTAAGTTATATCGATGGCACTGAAGATTATGAATTTGTGATCTTCTCAAGAAACGCCAGAAAAATGAACATACCTCAATATATCTGTAATGAACGCCCTTTCGGTACTCTTCTGCATTTTTCAGAAAATATTTCATTACGTCAAGAACAAGAGCGCTTTGGAAAAATACTCTCTTCTCATAATAACCTCCTCTGGCCTCACGAAACATCATGTAAAAAAGAACTGACATGTGAAGAAGTATTTTCAAAAATTTATAAGGATAAAGTATGGGGGGAAAACAATAGAGGAGAGGGGACTTCTGGCCCTGGATCTTCTCTCGAACAAACAGTTACCTACCGAAATTATTTACAGAAATTTTTACGTGATCACAATATTAAATCAGTTGTAGATGTTGGGTGTGGGGATTGGTCTTTTTCAAAGGAAATAGATTGGAGTGGAATTGAGTATACTGGATATGACGTTGTGGAAGAAGTAATACAGAAAAACACACAGCTCTATAGCTCTTCATCCATTCATTTTGTAAAAGCTGATATTTCAAACAACATACAGCTTCCTCCTGCAGACCTTCTTCTCTGTAAGGAAGTCCTCCAACATCTCCCATTTCATGACATAGCTAACTTTCTTACCATGATTGAGCCCTACAAATATTGCCTTATCGTCAATGACATTCAACCTTCAGGGGATACAACAAAAAATGTCGATATTGAACGAGGAGGATATCGTTGTTTGGACCTGCGAGAGCCCCCATTTTGTCTCAATGCCATTGAACTTTTCACCTACAAATCACCTCCTTTTTTAAAACAAGTTCTATTCATCAAACGTCAGCGAAATTTAGGCCATACACGGTAAAAAAGAGCACAACACTATGACTCCTCTCTCTTTTGTCTCATCAAATACCCTTTTTCCGCCCGTCATAGCTTGCGCCTTTTACCCTCTTCACAAGTTGCATTTTGCCTATCGCATCTTAACAAAAACTGATATGTATTTAAAATATTCACATGAATATCTGTTTGGGTGCGGACTCTACCTATTCGCAGATAATATCCCCTTTTTATCAGCTATTGCACAGACTACACTTGTAAGCGAGCGAACATTGACTGCAACACAAGCCTACAAGCACATGATGTATACAATCGAATGCTCAAAGCGCTCTTTTTATTATCTCCCCGTCCCCACTCATCTTATGAAAAAAAAGATCTTTCATTTCCTCTCTCAGCACGCTCCTCTTGCAGCACATGCATGCCTACATATCCCTGAAGCTCTTTTTAATTGTACCTACCGCGTCATGAAGATCATCCAACAGATTTTCCCTGTGATCATCTCAATGCTGCAACTCAGCAATGCGATGATTGAGCTTTTTGAAGCAAGCATCCCAAATGACATCACGCGATATGAAGGATACACTCAACTTATCATCAATATTCGGAAGCTCTTAGGAATTATATGACTGACACACTCCTTTTGATTCGCCACGCTCTCCCCGATGAATCTATTCAAGAAGATGCAGTAAGACCTCTCTCACAGGCAGGGAAAGCCATCCAATACAAAATGGCATATGCACTGCTTAAGCAGGGCATTCATATAGATTACCTTTTGCATTCTCCCTATACACGTACTGCGGAGACAGCACAGATTATAGCAGAGGTGTTTCAGATTTCCTCAGAAGCAGAACCGCTCTTAGCACCTCAGGCTAATGAAAAATGGATCTATGAAAAAGCTATTCAGTTATCAGGCACGGTAGCCTTAGTCGGACACGCTCCCTCACTTTTCAATCTCGCTATGCTGTTCTTCTCATCGAAATCCCCCTCATTTCATCTCGAAAGAAGTGGAACGCTCAAGATCTCATTACAGGAACCGGTCAGCTGGCAATATTATTCACCAAGAACTCTACTTGTGTAAAATAAATTTTTACACTATTAAAAGAGAAGGTTAGGGATACAAGAATATTCATGAGGTGAAAATGCAAAAAATTTTTCTTCTACTCATCATTACATTAAGCGCGTGCATTCTTGAAGCGACTCCCTCTTCTGTCTTTTGGACGAATTGTACAACAGACGTCTACGATCCAGGAATCGGAAATCTGGATGTGGATAATTATTTTTCACTCGGAAATCATAAAAATCAGGGATCGAGTTTTCCAACGGACATCGGCTTTGAGCTTGGTCTTTTACAATTCAATGATTTTAAAGTAGAAGCTGGTGTAGATTTTTTAGGAGCCGTTTCCCATCCTTTCCTTTTGAATGCAGCTATTGCTGTCGATGAAAATAAATTATTTCATGAAGCACCTTCTTGCAAAATAGGGATTTTTAACGCTGGTTTTGGCCATCATAGAAAGCATGACACAAACCAAAACATTGTTGATATCGTTTTTGGAAAATCGCTTCCTGAGTGGATAGGAGGAAGACTGTTTATTGGTGGATTTTCCGGAAATCGCGCCATGGGCAAAGATCGATGCGGATACATGATAGCGTATCAAAAGCCCTTTTGCGAGGCCACAGATACAGCAAATAGAAAGTACTATAAGTGGATGTTTTGCGCCGACTATGCATCGGGGAAAAATATCATCGGTGGTGGCGGCGTAGCCATTGGATATTCATTCACGCCAGATATCTCGATCTTGACAGGGCCTACCTGGTTCAACTCCACAAAGCTCAACGGCCACTGGAAATGGTCGATACAACTTAATATTCGCTTACCTGTTTTCAACAAAAGTAGCACCCCCCGTGAATAGCGAACCTCAAAACATCTCCTACTACTTCATTTAGCAGATGTCCACGAAGTAGCGAATATGCTATAGTCATGATGAACTTTTCTTCATATCAGGTATGAGATCATATGAGCTTGCAAAAATCACACGAAATCAGAAAACGCTTTCTTGAATATTTCCACTCAAAAGGCCATGCTATCCTCCCTTCATCACCTGTAATTCCTCACGGTGATCCCACACTTCTTTTCACCAATGCGGGGATGAATCAATTCAAAGATGTTTTTTTAGGGAAAAGCTCACCAGACTACAAATCAGCAACGACAAGCCAAAAGTGTATTCGCGCAGGAGGCAAACATAACGACCTTGAAAATGTAGGCCACACACTCCGCCACCTTACTTTTTTTGAAATGCTGGGCAATTTTTCATTCGGCTCCTATTTCAAAGAAGAGGCGATACAATATGCCTGGGAAGTGTCTACAGAAATCTTCGGATTCGACAAAGAAAAAATATACCCCTCTGTATTCGCGGAAGATGATGAAGCATTTCGCATTTGGGAAAAATATGTCCCCGCCGCGCGCATCTCTCGCATGGGTGAAAAAGACAACTTCTGGGCCATGGGAGACACAGGACCGTGCGGTCCCTGCTCTGAGCTCTACTATGACAAAGGAGCAGAATTCGCAAACGCCACGAGCCCTCTTGATGACACAACGGGTGATCGCTTCTTAGAATTTTGGAATCTTGTATTCATGCAGTACAATAGAAGGCAAGATGGAGTCCAAGAAGCCTTAGCAAAGCCAGCTATCGACACAGGAGCTGGCCTTGAAAGGGTCATGAGCCTGATTCTCAAAAAAGAAAGCGTCTTCGAAACAGACATCCTACGCACCATTATCTCCTCAATAGAAGAACAATCAAAGAAGCGCTATGATCTTCACGCCTCCACAGCGCCTGCTTTTCGAGTAATCGCAGATCATCTCAGATGCCTTGCATTTGCGATAGCAGACGGTGCGCAGCCGAGCAACATCGAAAGAGGCTACGTACTCAGGAAAATATTGCGCCGTGCTGTCCGCTACGGGAAAATGATAGGATTTGAAGAACCATTTTTAGCTCATCTTCTGCCAAGCGTAATTGCCACAATGGGCAGCGACTACAAAGAGCTCATCACCGCTCAGACTCGCATTGCAGACATTGTCACCTTAGAAGAAGAAGCCTTCTTCAGAACCTTGCGTCGTGGTGGCAACATGTTGCATCAAATTATTGAAACAGCATCTACACACAAGAAGATGATCTCAGGAGAAGATGCCTTTAAGCTCAAAGATACCTATGGGCTGCCTCTGGAAGAAATTCAGCTTATCGCCAAAGATGCCAACCTCACCGTTGACATCCCAGCCTTCCAAAAGCTTGAAAAAGAAGCTAAAGACCGCTCCAAGACAGCACATCAGGCTGTCAAGCAAGTCGTAGAAGAGAGCCTCTATCATTCATTCTCTCAAGCCAATGAGGCCTGCCTCTTTATGAGAAAAGATGAAGTTCATGAGGCAACAGTCACAGGTCTCATTAAAGAAGGCACTCTCTGTAGCCATGCTAGTGAGGGTGACGAGGTGATGCTCATCATGGATGCAACCACATTTTATGCAGAAATGGGTGGCCAGATTGGAGATACTGGCATCATCAAAGGTCCATCAGGTGTATTGACTGTCACCAATACGATTTCTCCTTATAAGGGAATCATCTGCCACGTAGGAAAAGTAGAAAGCGGCGTGATACATCAAGGGGAAAAGGTTATAGGAGAAGTAGACAGAGCAAGACGTGCGTTGATTGCAAACAATCATACTGCCACGCACCTCGCGCATTGGGCACTGCATCAAGTACTCGGAGAACATGTGCGTCAGGCAGGCTCTATTGTCGATAACGAACACCTACGCTTCGATTTTTCCCATCACAAAGCCGTTACTCAAGAAGAGATCAAGCAAATAGAAAGAGCGGTGAATCAAAAAATTCGCGAAAATAAAACTGTACAGGCATATGAACTCCCTTATCAAGAAGCTCAAAAAAGAAGCGATATCAAGCAATTTTTTGGCGAAAAGTATGGCACTACAGTACGCGTCATCGATATTGACTTTTCAAAAGAGCTGTGCGGAGGCACACACACCTCTCATACAGGCAATATTGGCTATTTCCGCATTATAAAAGAGGGAAGCATCGCTGCAGGAGTAAGAAGAATAGAAGCTGTCACTGGAGCCCAAGCAGAAGACTTTGCCTATAGCCATGAAGAGGAGATGGCGCAGATTGCAACAGCTCTCAAAACTTCCCCTCACAAGGCAAAAGAGCGTATCGAAAAGCTGAACGAAGAACTCAAGACCGCGCAAAATGAAGTAAAAAGCATCAAACATGAGCAGATAAAAAACATGATGAAAGCGATGATGCCACTTCAAAAGTCTGCTCAAGGAACTTTCTTTGTAGCGCATAAGGTAGCTCTGCAACCTGATGAGTTGAAGATATTGGCCGACATGATTCTCGCTCACTATCCATCTTCAATCATTGCATTAGCATGTGCGGCACATGATAAAGCTCATTTTTTTATCAAAGTATCACAAGATCTTGTCGCAACAGGCCAGAGCGCCAACGCACTCATCAAGGTAGCGCTTCATGTAGCTGGAGGAAATGGTGGCGGCAAAGCAGAAATGGCGCAAGGAGCTGGTAAGGATATTCATAAAATAGATGAAGCGCTTCAAGAGCTATCTACGAAGATTCTCTAGTATGAAAAATCTCATTACAAAACTTTTTCATCTTCCTTGTCTTGACCCAATACGAGTAGAGCTTTCTAGCGGAAGCTCTGCTGTTATAGAAACTCTTCCCGCCTCTGCAAAGGCATTTTTTGCAGCTTTTTCTCATGAGGCGACTCAAAAACCACTTCTTATTTTAACCGGCGCGGGATCGGAAGAATTTCAGCTCTACAACAACCTTCCTTTCTTTGTGAATAAGCAAGTCGTAGAACTTCCTGCATGGGAGACGCTCCCTTCTGAAAATATAGCCCCAAGCCCTGACATCGTAGGCGCTCGTTATACCGCACTCAAGCAGATAGCCTCTTCAGAAAAGCCTTTGATTGTATTAACAACTCTACAAGGAGCGCTACAAAAGCTACTGTCTTACAAAAAATTAGAGGCTGATTGGCTGAAGATAGCACGTGGACAGAAAATTTCTTTCGATACACTCATCAATGCCATCTTCAAGCTGGGATATGAACGCAAGTCTATCGTCTCAGACAAGGGGGAGTTTGCTGTAAGAGGCGGCATCATCGATATCTTCCCTATTACAACAAGCGAGCCATTTCGTCTCGAATTTTGGGGTGATGAAATAGACTCCATTCGATCCTTCGATACCGCAAGCCAGAAATCACATACTCACTATCCGAATTTGGAAATTGGCCTTGCGCAAGAGCTTGAAAGCATGCAAGAAGATGGCTCTTCTTTAGTCACCATCTTCGATTACCTAGGCAAAGACACTCTCGTCGTCTTTGATGACCTTGAAGCACTCGAAGATCGTTATGCAAATCTTGTATCTCTAGGGGCTGCTTCTTCAAAGCAATTTCTGGGGATTGAAGAATTTCTTGATTTGACCGCTCCCCATCAACGTCTTTTTTTTACAAAACATGAAATAGAATCGATCTCTTCTGTGACTGTTCAGAACAAAAGGATGAAATTCTATTCAAAAGAGACACAGCCACATGAAATTGGATTTGAAATATTCCAAAGACATTATAGCGCAAAAAGATGGAACCATCCATTTCAGACACTTGAGACATATTGCCAAGAGGTATGCGGCATTGATGATGAACTTGACCCAGAGCTCCTCCTAGCGGCAATCGACAGTATCCCCAAAAAAGAACTTATCTATATTGTTCAAAATGAACAAGAAGAGGCAACGCTCAACAAAAAACTAGAAGCGCTGGGCTTGCACATGCCCAAGCACATCGTCTACGGATATTTGTCAAACGGCTTTGCCATTCTAGGTGAATCGCTTATCTTGCTGCCACTTTGTGAGCTTACACACCGCTTCAAGATTCGAAGAGATAAGCAGCGCTCTTTTTCTCATTTTACAGCCACAGACGCCTTCGATATCAAACCAGGAGAGGCTGTTGTACACTTCAACCATGGTATCGGCAAGTATTTGGGAATAGAAAAAAAGCCAAATCACCTTGGTGTCGAACAGGAGTTTTTCTCACTTGCCTATGCTGACAACGCGAAAATATATGTGCCTCTTACGCAGGCAAATCTCATCAGCAAATATATAGGAGCATCAGCACAAGATCCAAAATTTCATACTCTTGGCGCACCAAAATGGAAACGCCAGCGCGAGCAGACGGAAAAATCGATTCTCGGCTATGCCGCTGAGCTTCTCAAACTCTATGCTGAGAGGAAGATGAAAGGCGGTTTTATCTTCAAAAAAGATAGCCCAGAGACGCAAGCTTTTGAAGAAGAATTCCCCTATATAGAAACTGATGACCAGCTACGGGCAATCCAAGATATTAAAAATGACATGTGTTCAGAAAGAGCCATGGATCGCCTCGTATGTGGTGACGTAGGCTACGGAAAAACAGAAGTCGCCCTACGCGCTGCCTTTAAGGCCGTACTTGATGGAAGAAAGCAGGTTGCAGTCTTAGCCCCTACGACTGTTCTAGCTCTGCAACATTATGAAAACTTTACTGACCGCATGAAAAGCTTTGGAGTGCGTACAGCGCTACTGAGCCGATTCAACAAGCCAAAAGAGATTAAGCGCACTATCGAAGCGCTTGGGAGGCATCAAATAGATGTAGTCATCGGCACACACAGACTTTTGCAAAAAGACATTCAATTCGCTGATCTTGGGCTCCTTATCATCGATGAAGAGCAACGCTTTGGTGTTCGCGCTAAAGAGCATCTGAAAAAAATAAAAACGAATGTAGACTGCCTCACATTGACAGCCACTCCTATCCCACGCACGCTCTATATGTCGCTTGTAGGGGCAAGAGATCTCTCTGTGATAGCGACGCCCCCTCAAGATCGCCTCCCTGTAAAAACAGTGATCGCAGAGCAGGACGACACCATCATCAAGACAGCCCTTCTCCGAGAGCTCAACCGTGATGGCCAGGCATACTTTCTTCATAATAGAGTAGAGACCATCTTCGATGTCGCCAACAAACTCCAGGCGATGCTCCCCAAAGCACGCATCGCCATTGGTCATGGACAAATGGATCCTGAAGAGATAGACCTCGTCTTCCATGCATTTAAAAAAGGAGACGTAGACATCTTGGTAGCCACCTCTATCATTGAAAGCGGCCTTGACATCCCAAATGCCAACACTATCATTATCGATAACGCACATCGCTTCGGTATCGCTGACCTATACCAAATTCGAGGACGTGTTGGCCGTTGGAACAGAAGAGCATACGCCTACTTTCTGCTACCAAAGAGAGCTTCTTTTTCAGAAATTGCAGTCAAACGGCTTGAGTCTATTGCTCAAGCTGGGGGATATGGTGGAGGGATGAAAGTAGCCATGTGCGATCTCGAGATGAGAGGTACTGGCGATATCTTGGGGATAGAACAATCAGGCCACGTCTCTGAAATTGGCTTCCATCTCTACTGCAAACTGTTGAAGCGAACTATAGACTCGATGCAAGGAAAAGCTCCAAGTTGGACCATTGATACAAAAGTAGAAATCCCATTTACTGCAAAACTCGATGACGACTATGTTAACGACGTGACATTGAGAATGGAGATCTATCAACGGCTCGCAGATGCTCGTACCCTTGAAGAAGTTGAGGAAATATGGGAAGAGGTCAAAGATCGATTTGGAAAACCTCCAGAACACGCTCTTGCACTCTACCATCTCAGTCGCATACGCGTCTTTGCGGCACAGCATGGATTTACAACCATCAAAGTAGATGCCTTCACACTCTTTTACGAAAAAAAGAGCGGCCATGACGTCACAAATAACAAAGTGCTCATTGGCCGCATCTCTACACCACAGACAATGGAAGAGAAGGTGTGTAAACTT
Source organism: uncultured bacterium (assembly GCA_964487845.1). Classification (GTDB taxonomy): domain Bacteria; phylum Chlamydiota; class Chlamydiia; order Chlamydiales; family FEN-1388; genus CAZASK01. The sequence goes on along the minus strand of CAZASK010000013.1, from coordinate 13,057 downwards.
CTTTTGAGTAGCGCTACGCCTCATCCCAAGAAAAAGGGATGACATCAGCAATATGTTTCGTATGATGACGTAACATCATCAAACGATCAAATCCAACAGCGACCCCAGAACAGCCAGGAAGTCCTTCCCATAGCGCCGCTAAAAATCGTTTGTCGATAGGCAGCTTTTCCTTGCCCATCTTCTCTCTTTGATCGTTCGCCTCAAAAAAGCGCTCTTCTTGCTCGGCGGGATCTATGAGCTCAAAATATCCATTGCAGAGCTCCATCCCTTGGTAATAAATTTCAAAGCGCTCAGCGACTTCTACTCCATCGACAACTTTTGTTTGAGCAAGAGCTGCCTGTGTCGGGGGATAATAAGCAAATACTGTTAGCCCATGCTTGCCAAGTTGCGGCTCTATCTCAAGTGCTAAAATCTGATTAAGCAGATCATCTTTTGATGCTTTGGGGTCAACAGGCTGAGGTGCCATTATTTTTTGTAAGTAGGCAGTCAATTCCGCTAGATCCGCTTGGAAGGGATCGAAGCCACAAAATTGCAAGAAGGCATCTTTATATGTCACCTTATTCCAGGAAAGATCTCCCAAAAAAAGGCTGATAAAATCAATAGTTTCTTGCATAAGATCTTCAAAAGACATTCCAACGCGATACCACTCTGCCATCATAAATTCAGGATTGTGCTTGGTCCCATGTTCTCCATCTCGGAAAACATGTGAAATCTGATAGATATCTCCAATGCCACGGCTTAAAAGACGCTTCATTCCATATTCAGGAGATGTATGGAGATAACGCTTTGGACTATTTTTAGGACGCACTTCTATCAAATCAATATGTACGTCCACAGAGGCAAGCTCGCTTAAAATCGGACAATCTACTTCCATCACGTGACGATGGGAAAAAAATTGCCGAGCTCTCTGCAACATCAGCGCGCGGTCTCTTAAAATAAGGAGGTGATCAGACACGAGAGACATACTCACCAGTCCTTGTATCAACTTTAACTTTCTCCCCTTGCTCTACAAAGATAGGCACCTGTATTTTAGCCCCTGTCTCTACAGTAGCTGGCTTTAAGACTCGTCCCGATGCTGTGTCCCCTCGAACTCCTGGACTTGTTTCAGTAATAACAAGCTCTAAAAATGTAGGAGGCTCGACCGTGATAGGCTGTCCATTGTAGAAAATGACGTCATATACGAGATCTTCTTTTATCCACTTCTGCGTATCGCCTACCTGTTCATTCATGATTTTAACCTGCTCAAATGAGGTATCATCCATAAAAACAATCCCATCTGCTTCTCGATAGAGAAGTCTCATCTTGGTATCGACAACATCTGCAAGATCTAATTTTTCACCCGATTTCATGGTACGCTCGATCACACGACCGGTCATCAGATGTTTGAGTTTAACTCGGTTGAATGCTTGGCCCTTGCCAGGCTTGACAAATTCATTAGTAACTATTGTGTATGGCTGGCCTTCCATAACCACTTTCATCCCACCACGAAATTCATTTGTTGAAATCTGCGCCATGAGTCGCACCTTTTTTTTCTTTGTGATTTAATGAAGAGAGTATATAACAACAACTTGTTTGAGTACAGATTTTAAGATGGACTATCGCTTACGATGAATTTTGAAGACCCTATTGACTTTGGCCCTCAGCTGAGCGGCTATGATACAGAACAACAAAGGCAAATCGCCCACGAGACGATGGAGAGATACTCGGGATCTCGCATTTCCCTATTCCAGCCGCACATCATCCTCACGAATTTTCATCAGTATGTCAACCATTTCGCTAAGTCAAGGCATGTCAAGATATATGAAGGCAATGTATTCAAGGTCGCGCACTCTAAAAAAGAACGGATCACCATCCTCGACTTTAAGATAGGCTCTCCAGCAGCAGCACTGGTCATCGATTTATGCTCGTTTTTACCGGTTGAATCGCTTCTTTTACTTGGGATGTGTGGTGGCCTGAGGTCTGAGTACAAAATAGGTGACTATTTCGTCCCTATATCGAGCATCCGAGGAGATGGCACTTCCGATTTTTATTTCCCTCCTGAAGTCCCAGCATTAGCTAACTTCACCATTCAGCGCTGCGTGACAGAGTTGCTCGATGAGACAAAAACGAAATATCACATTGGAATCACACATACAACCAATAAACGTTTCTGGGAGTTCAATTCTGAATTTCGCTTACGTCTCAAAGCAAATCGCGCCCAGGCAATCGAGATGGAATGCGCAACACTCTTTACTGCCAGCTATTCACATAGGCTCTCACTAGGAGCTCTCTTACTCATTTCCGACCTTCCTCTCGATGCTGAGGGAATAAAAACAAAAAAAATTGGGTCAATGTTGTTTTTGAATCATATGGCAGAACATATCGACTTAGGCGTTCGTATCATCAAACGCCTTGACAAGTTACAACTACGAAATAAGCGCCATGCACATCTTCATAAACGTTTATAACATATCAAGAGAATTGCAAAATTCCATTACCCTGAGGAATACATGAAAAAAATTTGTATATACATTTGCCTTTTTTTTACTCAAATTCTCTATGCAGAATATGAAGCGCAATTTGCAATCATTGTAACTTCATATAACAATGAACCCTGGTGCCTCAAAAATATCGCCTCATGCACGAATCAGGTATACCCCAACTGGACGCTCTACTACATTAATGATGGCTCTACTGACAATACAGGTCATCTGGTCGAAGAATATATCCATGAACATAATCTCCAAGATCGTTGCATTGTCATCCACAACGCCTCAAAAACCGGCGTTTTAAAAAATATTTATAATATTGTCCACCTATTAGACCCGCACACTATCGTCGTTTTAGTCGATGGAGCTGACTGCCTCTCTACCCCTCTTGTTTTACACCATCTCGAGCGAGTGTATAACTCTCAAGCTACGTGGATTACATATGGGAACTTTATCAACTATCCCTCATATACCCCCACCAATTATTCTCAGTTCCCTGATAACGTAGTCTCAAAAAAACAGTTCCGAAAATACAAGTGGTCAGCTATTCATTCAAAGACATTTTATGCAGGCCTGTTTCAAAAAATTGAATCGTATGATTTAAAGCATGAAAATAAATTTTTCTCAGCCTCTTGGGATTTTGCTATGATGATCCCGATGCTTGAGATGGCATCGAAAGGACACGTTACCTTTATTCCCACGCTTCTTTACATGCATAATGAGTCTAAATATTCCCAGACAGATAGCAGCCATCATACTGAGCAGAGAAAGCTCCAAGGTCTATATACAGAAATAATTCGCAAAAAAACGCCCTATCCTGCCATCCTTGATCCATTTTAATACACTTAATCAGGAGTTCATATGCAACCAACTCAATTAAATCCTATCTTTCTGTTCACCAATGAACTGCCAAAAAACAAAGTGGATCAGCGGTTCATAGAAATGTGTATTAAAAAAAATGATTATAGCCCACTTGAAATAGCCATGACTCAGGAGGACTCTCCCGATTCACTTCAGACACAAAAAGGAGATTCATTATTTGGCTATTACGTCAATGAAGGCAACGAGAAAGTGATCGAAATTTTTCTTAAAAACAAAGCGAATCCAAACGGATGCTGGATGGAAACTGCTTTTCTCAGCCATGCCGTGAGCCATTGCTGGCAACCGATAACAGAGCTCTTTCTTCTCTATGGAGCGAATATGGACTGTCTTGATGATTTGCTACCAAAGGCCGCAATCATCTACGACGAAATTCTCGAGATGGCCGTAAACATAGCAAATGAAGAGTTCATGAAAAAAGTTTTATCCATCCCCTGCACCCAGCAGCAACTCAATGATACGCTCTTTCTCTGCATGAAAGCAGTAGCCGCAAACGTTCAACACAACACACCGAATACTACTAAATTACTGAAAGCATACATGCAAATAGCAACAATACTTACAGAGCATGGAGCACAAATTTCTCTCAATAGTGTATTTGACTTACTCAAAGAACCCATAATAGAGGAGGATAAAAAATAGAGCTGCAATCATTGATGAACGATTGGGATTTTCCTGCCGCATGAAAAGGCTTTTTCACTGACTCGTAGTGCGAAAGGAACCTGACGGCGCTTGTATTCACTTGCGTGAATTTTTTTGATAACATCTTGCACTAATGCAATGGATAATTCAAAACAGTCTGCAATTTCATCCTCGCTCGCCCCATGAACTACATATGCCTCTACGATAGGGTCTAAAATCTCATATTCGGGCAAGGTGTCTGAGTCTTTTTGATCAATCTTTAATTCAGCAGTCGGCTCTTTTTCAATAATACGATCTGAAATATATCCCCACTGCTTTTGAAGATATAAGGCTACTGCATAGACATCTTTTTTTAATAAATCTCCTATCACTGCTATCGACCCAATAGAATCGCCATAAAGTGTAGAATATCCCACAGCAAGTTCGCTTTTATTCGAAGTATTCAATACAAGCGAGCCCTCTTGATTTGAAAATGCCATGAGTAACATTCCACGTATCCGAGCTTGCACATTTTGCTCCAAAAGATCGTTTGGCTCTTTTTGTAAAAGAGGGCTTATAGTCTGCAAAATAGCTTCATAGCTCTTTTCAATAGAAGCTATTTTCGTTGAAATACTCAGCTTTTCTGCTACATATAAGGCATCTTCCAAGCTGGCTTGTGATGTAAAACGAGAAGGCAGCAGATATCCTACGACATTTTTCTTGCCAAGAGCATGGACTGCAATACATGCAACTACTGATGAGTCAACGCCTCCAGAAAGCCCTACACACGCCTTTGTGAATCCCTGCTTATGAAAATAATCTCTTACCCCCATTACAAGCGCAGAAAAAAGTTCCTCACCAGCTTCAGAAGACAGCGGAATCACCGTCGTCTGCCTAGAAAGGTCGACACACACGCACTCTTCTAAGAAGCTCTCCATCTGCAAGAAACTTTCTCCCTCGCTTGTATAGGCAACGCTTGTCCCATCGAATAGCAAGCCATCCTGCGCACCCACTTGATTGCATAAAATAAGAGGACAAGAGAGCCTACGTGAGCACGCTTGCGCGATCTGCTTTCGTGCTGCAATTTTTTCTGCAGAATAGGGCGATGCGGAAATATTGAGGAGCAGATCGATAGGAGTAGCCTCATAATAAGTCAGTGGATCTATTGGATAACGCGATTGAAAAGTACAATCTTCAAGCGATGTCTCCGCAAAAGGCCAAATATCTTCACAAATAGTAATCGCGATTTTTTTCCCAGAAATCGTCCACACCTGATGCTTTCCTGCTGGTGCAAAAAAGCGCCTTTCATCAAAGACGTCATACGTTGGCAACAGCGTTTTATCTTGGAATCCTAAAAGACGACCATCTTGTATTACAGCGGCGCTATTATAAAATGGCTTATCTTGTGTATCAGGATTGATACGGGGAGTCCCTATCACAACAGCAATATGTGAAGAGGCCTGTATCACCTGATCAAGTGCTTGCCTACAGGTAGTCATAAAGTTGGGCTGATACAAAAGATCTTCCGGAGGGTATCCTGATAAAAAAAGTTCTGGAAAAACAACCAGATCGGCGCTCATCTTTCGAGCAGTCTGTATTGTCTGAATCGCCTTGCGTGTGTTGCCAGCGATATCACCGATTGTTGGATTCAGTTGTGCTACAAAAATACGCATGTCATCTCTTTTTCATATAGCATCACCCCATCCTGCTTTTTTAGCAAGTCGGTAGCTTTCATTTTTTCGAGAGAGGACTACATCACGGACAGCTCCATCCTGGCAACACACATGGAACTGGCTATGGCCCGAGCGATGCATAGGATCTCGAATAATTCTCCTGTGACATTGCTGCCCACACACAGTACTCTCCTTGACCAATATCACGTAGGAAAATTTTTCATCTTCATAGCCTAAAGTCCCCTCTTTGATCAGCTTATGAACTTTGGTTCTTGGCAGTCTACAGGAAAAATGACACCAATCTGAAGCAGGCAGCGGACAGGAAGCTGAATGTGGACAAGGAGCAATCACGCGATACCCACTTGCGATCATTGCCTCTCTCACATGAAGAATCGTACGATACCCAACGGGAGTTCCTGGCTCTATAACGACAGCACATGCTGCATGCTGCATATAGGCAAGACATTTCAAACGCCTCGCCTCATCCATCTCTCCATAAGAATAGCTCATAATCGCACAATCAAAGGAGGGCACATCAGAAGGCACATTCACTATATCCTCTTGAACCCATTCTACTGGCCATGCAAGATAGTGCTTTGCTAGCTCTACAAAATAGGAGTCTTTTTCGATGGCTTTTGCTTGCATAGGTTGTTGAAAAAGCTGCTCCATGACAAGCAGCATGCTTCCAGGGCCTGCTCCAATATCTACAATAGATTTTGGACAAAACTCAGGCCACACATTCATCAGCCGAGTAAAGACTTCTTGCCCTACTGCATATGTTGCCGGTAGTCGAAAAAGTAAATATGCAAGCCTCTCTTCTTTCGTTTCAAAAGGCTGAAAAAGACGGCTGCGGTACTGCGAAGATACTTTTTGAAAAGCCTTATGCAACTCAGCTACAGATGCCTGCGCTGTGAGCTGAGCTATTTTTTCACTAATAGAAGATGGTAAAAGATGAGTCAAGGGGAACAGCCTTTAGAAGGAGTTGCAAAACTTGCGTTTGGGGCCAAATCCGCGCTTTTTTCGTCGGATTCAGATTTTTCGTAAATCGCCTATGGCCAATAGGATATGTCGATTTGCGAAAAACTAAACCGGCAAAAAAAATCATCGAATTTGGTCTCCAAAGCGAGTTGTACAATTCCCTCTTTAAATACCGAAATCATCTAAAACGATGCTTTCTCTTGGAACGCCATAGTCATCCAAGAGCTTTAAAACGCTCTTGTTATGCATAGGAGGACCACACACATAATACAGACTTTCTTCTGGAGCGTCCATCTTTTTCAACTCTGCTTGCTCGAATGCTCTGAATAGAAAATTTGTTTTGATAGGATCATTGACAGCCCATCCAGCTGCCACATCTTCGGCAAGCGGCTCAGAAAGCACGAGATGATAGCTAAAGTGAGGAAACTCCTTTTCAAGCGCCTCATACTCATGTTGATAGATATTTTCACGTAGCGCTCTTGCTCCATACCATAAAGAAACAGGCCGCTTTGTTTTTTCCGTCTTGAAAAGCTGCAAGATATGAGATCGAGCAAACGAAGAACCTGCTCCTCCAATTAAAAAGAAGAGAGGTCTGCTATCGTGCTGCATATATGATTCTCCATAAGGCCCTGAGATCTTCACCTTATCCCCTGGCTTTAACGAAAATGTATACGATGAACACATCCCCCATGGCACTCCAGCAGCCACTTTCCCATGAACGAGAGGAGGCGTTGCAATCCTGATGTTATAAAGCAGCTTTCTTCCCTCTGCAGGATAGGAAGCCATCGAATAGGCTCTTATGTTATTGCCCTTCAATCTTGAAAAATCAATTGCCTGTCCAAACATGCCAAATTTTTCCCAGTCATCCCAGAATTTCTCATCAATTGTAGCTTTCCAATCACTTGTATTCGTTGAAAATGGGGGAACGTGAATTTGTGTATATCCCCCTGACTTATAATCAATCACTTCTCCTGCAGGCAATTCAAGCTCAAGTTCTTTAATAAAGGTGGCCACATTTTTATTGCTTTTTACCGTACATTCCCACTCTTTTACGCCGATAAGGGATTCCTCAATATGAAGATGCAGATCATGCTTCACCTTACTTTGACATGACAGCCGCCATCCATCTTTGAGTTGCTTTTTCGTAAATGAGGACTTGTCTGTTTCAATAGGCTCATCAGCACCTACTTCAATCTTCACTTTACACTGTTTACATGTTGCCTTCCCTCCGCAGGGCGATGGGATGGCAATACCCTCTCGTGTTAAGGTCGATAGCAGTGTATCTCCACACGAGACATCTTTTGTAAGATCTTCTTTGTCATTGATATAGATCTTACAACTGCCTGCTGTTACAAATTTTGACTTTGTCCATAAAATGATCGTGACAAGTAACAATCCGACCGCCGCAAATGCGCCAACTGCATAAAGGCTCAATATCCAATCTATATTCATGCAATACATCCTTTCTTGCTCTTGCATATCACGTTTTCTCAGATATACCTATCGAGAGGAATTGAGTTCAATAGACTTCTTGACATCCCTAGCCAACACACGCAATAATAGCACTCAATTACACTAATTAAGGTATAGACAATGACAAAAAAACAATTACAAATTCACAGTGAAAATATTTTACCCATCATCAAAAAATGGCTTTATTCAGAAAAAGAAATTTGCGTCCGAGAGCTTATTTCAAATGCCTGTGATGCTGTACTGAAGAGAAAGGTGCTATTTGACCATGGAGATGCAGAATCTCCCCAGGATCCAAGAATTGACGTTACCATTGACAAGAGCGAGGGAACGCTTACTTTTTCGGATAATGGCGTTGGTATGGATCAAGAAGAGGTAGAAAAATACCTTTCACAGATCGCTTTTTCCGGAGCTGAAGAATTTGTAAAAGCCTACCAAGCAAATGATCCTTTTATTGGTCACTTTGGGCTTGGTTTTTATTCAGCCTACATGGTTGCTGATAAAGTAGTTGTCGAAACACTTTCCTGTAAGAAAGAACAAACTCCAATCAGGTGGTCATGCGACGGCTCTTCGTCTTATGAGATAGAGGCTGGCTCTCGTACTGAGGTAGGAACAGATGTTATTCTTTTTATAGGAAAGGAACATGCTGAATTTTTAGAAAATGCAAAAATTCAAGCGCAGCTGGCCCGCTTTTGCTCCTTTTTGCCCTATCCGATCTATTTCAACGGCAAACGGATCAACGAAAAAGATCCCCTCTGGATCAAGCAACCTCACACAGTCCAGCCAGAAGAATATATCAACTTCTTCCAATCACTTTATCCGTTCGAGGAAAAGCCCCTTTTCTGGATCCATCTCAATATTGACTACCCTTTCCACGTCAAAGGCATCCTCTATTTCCCTCATGTGAAACGTGATATGGAAATACATAAAAACCGCGTAGCCCTCTACTCAAACCGTGTTTTCGTCTCAGACGACTGCAAAGAGATTTTGCCTGAATATTTATCTATTATGAAAGGAGTCATCGACAGCCCAGATATCCCTCTCAATGTATCAAGAAGCTATCTACAAGTCGATAAAACAGTTCGTCAGCTCGCAACGCATGTAAGTAAAAAAGTAATCGACGCTCTTGCTAGCCTCTACAAACAAGATCTTGAGAAATTCAAAACAGTGTGGAAAGACGCTGAGGTGATTGTAAAACTTGGCATCTTACAAGATGAATCTTTCTATCAAAAAGCCAAAGATATTCTCGTCTTTCAGACAACCAAGCAAGAGTGGATGACTCTCGACACCTATCGGGCAAAAGGATCGAACACTATCTTTTATACAAATGAGGCCGTACCACATCTTCATCTTATTCAGCTTTTTGAACAAAAAGGTCTTGATGTACTCGTCATGAAGGGGCCTCTTGACACAGCGTTGATGGCACATCTTGAACATAAAATGAAAGATATATCATTTAAGCGTATCGACGCTGCAAATTTGAGTGAAATACAAGATCCAGAGCGAGAAAAGACACTGCTTGATAGTGAGGGGAAGACAGAAGCTATAAAAATTGCTCATTTTATGAAGCAAGCACTGTCAGACACTTCTGTTGAAGTAGAGGCAAAAAGCTTAGCTTCCGATACGCTTCCAGCTCTTATCTCCATGCCGGAAGAGGAAAGAAGGTATCGTGATTACATGAAAGATATTGCGCAAGACTCATTGAATGAGGGACATCACAAACGCATTTTCGTAGTGAATACAAATTCGCCACTCGTGCATGCTGTGATTCAACTCAAAGACAAAGACGAGCCTCTTGCACACTCAATGGCCAGATATCTGTTTGACTTAACAAAGTTGTCTCAAAAAGAAATGACTACTGATGAGCTTCACGCTTTTATTCAGAGAAGCCATCTCTTCTTGCAATCTTTGGCTGATCAGCATACATAGACACCTTGGGCCATAAAAACCGCAAGAAAGGAAAAGGGATATTATGTTTTACGCTGTTCTACTTTTTACCTTTTTGATTCAAGGAGTCAGCAACATTATCTGTGCAGAAACTCCCCTTGCGGTATATCTTACATGGCAACATGATCCGACAACCACGATGACCGTGCGGTGGATTTCCACAAAAGATCAAGAGAACGACATTCTTGAGTATAAGAAAAAGGAATCGAACACTTCATGGAAAAGAGCAACAGGATTTCATGAACCGTTTGCTGGCAATGCTGACTATCTCATACATACAGTCGAGCTCACTCAGTTATCTACAGAATCTTGTTACTCTTTTCGCCTAGAAATAGATAAAGCCTCGGAATATCTCTTTCAGACTATGCCTAAGACACTCCAAAAACCAATCGTATTTGTAGAAGGTGGCGATACGAGCGCTGATGGTTGGCCATTATTTGAGGAGACATGTAAGGAGGCGGCAAAAGAAGAACCTCTTTTTACCCTTTTTGGAGGCGACTTAGCGTATGCTGAGCGCAAGCATTTTACAAAGGAGAGCGCAAAAAAAAACAAGAAATGGATACAGTGGCTCACCTCCTACTACAAGACGATGATTACTCCGTCTGGGCGGATGGTTCCTATTTTAGCAGCAATCGGCAATCACGATGTTTCTGGATACTATAATCAAAGCAAAGAAGCTGCAAGTGCCTATCACAGCCTCTTTCCAATTCCTGGTCTTCGAGGATATGAGGTGCTGTGTTTTGGTAACTACTTGGCTCTTTTCTTTCTTGACTCAGGACACACCTCCTCGATCAGCGGGGAGCAAACCGCGTGGTTAAAACAGACGCTTATCGCTCAATCCCCAACTACTTACAAAATTCCTGTCTATCATGTGCCTGCCTATCCTTCAGCACGATACTTTAGACGACCTATTAGCTCTTCTCTTCGCCGCAATTGGATTCCTCTCTTTGAAAAATATGGGGTACGCCTTGCCTTTGAACATCATGATCATTGCTACAAGAGAACCTATCCTCTTACCAAGGATTGTTTTGACCCTCATGGTGTGGTATATATAGGTGATGGTGCCTGGGGGGCTCATCCTCGAGAACCTAAGATAGCTTTCAACACCCAATACCTTGCCAAGACAGCAAAAGAAACTCATTTTATCAAAGTAGAGCTTACCCAAGGTGGTATCGAATGTTGGGCGATAAACAATCATGGAAAAATTTTTGACCACTATGACTCAAGAAAACTAGTGAAGCGATGACTCATATAGCGTGCACAGCCTGTCTTTTCATATTCTTCTTTCTACAGATATCTTTGCAGGCGCTCTCTTGGCCTGTCGTATATGTAACAGCAGCAGAGACTCCTACCACACAGATGATGATTTCATGGATTACAGACACCTCTGATAACAATGATACTCTCTTTTACAAGAGCGAGAAGAAAAAAAGTGCCTGGAGACAAGTTACTGGCACGCACACAATCTTTGCTACCAATACTCATCATGTGCACCACGTTCAACTCTCGGGACTCAAGCCAAATACGAAATACCAATTCAAAATAAAAGGCAATGAGACCTTTTATTATTTTAAAACGCTCGCTGACACGCCTCCAATACGATTAATTGTTGGTGGAGATACCAATCAGATAAATTTAGAGACCTTTCGCACGATGTGCAGGCGCGTAGCCTTGCATGCTCCTCATCTTGTTATCTTTGGCGGAGATCTTGCCTATGCGAATAGAGAAAAAACAGGTAGCGAGTCGCTGACACTCTGGCTTGAGTGGTTAAATGCCTATTCACAATCCATGCAATGGGATGGCTGTCTTATCCCTCTTGCTGTTACTGCTGGCAACCACGATGTTCCTGGATTTTTTGGAGCATCACATGATACAGCACAGGCTCTCTACACCCTCTTTCCTGGAAATGGCTATCATGCCATCCATATTCCCAAGTGGCTTTCCATTTTCTTTTTAGACTCTGGCCACTCTACCCCAATCGCTGGAATACAAACGCAGTGGCTCTCACAAATTCTTGAAAAGAAAAAAGACAGCAAAAATCGTTTTGCAGTGTATCACATCCCTGCCTATCCAGTTGCTCAATGCTCGGGAAGGGAATATACAAAACAGATTCGTGAACACTGGATCCCTTTATTTGAGCGATACAAACTTCATATTGCCTTTGAAAATCACGAGCATCTCTACAAACGAACATTCCCACTTGTACAAGGAACATTTCACCCGCAAGGCACTGTCTATATGGGAGGAGGATCCTTTGGCGCTTCACCAAGGAAGCCGAAAGTAAACTTACAGCGAGCTGTAGTTGCCAAGCAAAGCATGCATTTCGTAATTGTAGATATAGCACTGCAAAAAAGAACTCTCACCGCCCGTTCGGAAACGGGCGTATTGCTTGACTTTACCGAGCAACCCTATTAGGAATTGCTCTCTTGTGCTGGTGTAACATCAGAAATAGCGGCTTTCAAAAATTCAATCTTCGCACCATCTACCATCTGAAGAATCACTGTTTGATCAGTAATTTTAGAAACTGTGCCGATGATACCCATGGCAACAGCTCTGTCTCCTTTTTTCATGCTACTACGCTGCGTTTCAAGTGCCTTTCTGCGCTTTTGCTCTGGGCGCCATAGGATAAAATAAAACATCACCATAGCCACGGCAATCATAGTGAAGGTTTGAAAAAAGCCTTGTTCAGGAACCGAGGGAATCTCTTGCACTTCATCAGCGCTAAGTGCTGCTGTAACAAAAAGAAAAACTGGGGTAAGCAATTGTGCAGCTAGTTTCATATCTATGCATCCTTGTTGATTAATATGTTAATTGTCTCATGAGCAAGACAAAATTGCACGAGTTTTATCTCGAGACCTTAAAGCCATACTGAGGAAATTGCAGAACTCGCTGTGGAGACCAAATCCATGCTTATTCGAGAGAGCATGTCAATTTACAAACGTTTGAACTATCTAAAAAGAAATCTATAATAACGCGAGTCTCCTATTAACCAATAAAATTATTGAAAACTTCTTTTATTGT
>CAZASK010000012.1:0-41975 GCA_964487845.1 uncultured bacterium | reverse complement strand
GATTTTTCATGGCAACTTCCAAGCGAATTATTGCTCGAAAGTTTACGAAAAAAAAATTACTTACTCCTAGCAAAAAATCACTGGTGGTAATTGCTGCTTCGAGCAGAGTTGCTTGGACATTTTCTTTAAAGTTTTTTTAAAAGCTTCCAGCGCCTCTAAATTTTGTGGAAATGATATTATTTCTCGCGAATGGCATAATGCCATTCGCACAAACAGTATTATATAGCGTGAAAATGCGCCATCGAAAACTTAATCGACTATATCTTCGCACTCACTCTCTCTTGAAAAGCAAGAGATGCTTGCTTACGAAGCTCCTCTACCTGTGGGGCAAAATTTGTCTCTTTAAAGAAAAAACTACCTGCTACAAATACATTCGCTCCTGCCTCAGCACATAGACGAGCTGTCTCTATATTGATACCACCATCTACTTGAATATCAAATGGCGGCAGCGCTGTCTCACCTTTTACCCCACCTTTTCGTATTTCAAGCGTATTACACGCATAGCGTGTTAAGCGGATCTTATCTAAAACTTCTGGTTGAAATGGTTGTCCGCCAAACCCTGGTGGCACCGTCATGAGAAGCACCATATCACAGAGCGGCAAGAACTTCGGGATAAGATTTGCTGAAGTTTCCGGACAAAAAGCAAGACCTGCTTTTACATTGCAGCGTCTGATATATGCGAGCGTTTCCTCTACATCTTCTGTCGCTTCAAAATGAAAGGTGATCATATCAGCCCCTGCTTCTATAAAGCGCTCGATATAATCGAATGGATTGTACATCATTAAATGCACATCAAGAAACATCTTCGTAGAGCGATTAATAGCAGAAACGATCTGAGGTCCCATTGTGAGGTTCGGCACAAAATGGCCATCCATCACGTCGACATGAAGCCAGTCAGCACCTGATTGTTCAATACGCTGTGCCTCATCAGCCAGATGGGCAAAATCTGCCGCCAATATTGAAGGACATATTTTTATTTTATTTTCCATAGCGATTCCCCTGTTTTGCCATTTGCACATCAATCTCAATTTGCCTCAGTAAAGCATCTTTGGATTCAAATATTTTATCAGCTCGTAAAAATTGATGAAATTCTACTTGTATATCACGAACCTCCTCTGTAAGCTCAACGTCGAGGATATGAGCTTCCAGAAGCGGGCGATCTCTATGCTGAAGAGTTTGGGCGAGTCCAATGTAGACGCATGCTGGATACCAGATCGACTTTTGGTTGAGGCACACACTTGCAGCGTAGATCCCCTCTCGTGGATAGGCGATTCCTTCAAGAGATATATTTAATGTAGGGCATCTCATTTCTCTTGCCATGCCACTGCCCGCAGAAACCTGTGCATGAATCGAATAGGGCCTTCCAAGTAGTTTTTCGATAGCGTCAAGTTCTGCTGTCTGCAAAAGTGCTCTCACAATAGAGCTTGAAATCCGCACAGCATCTTGCAATACAGGCTCCATCACTTCCACACGAAAACCAAATGTACTCCCTAGTTTTGTAAGGAGATCAAGATTTCCCCTACGATTCGCTCCAAAGGTAACATCACTGCCTACTACAAACGTATGGACAGGGACTATCTGTGTAAAAATTTCAATGAAAGATTCTGCACTGAGCTGTGCAAGTTCATTTGTGAACAGCGGAAAAATAAGGGTGTCAACACCATTTTGCCCTAGGATCTCTCTTTTTTGACCCGCAGAGGTCAGTCGTTGAATAGCAATATCGGGCCTTAGTATCTCGAGAGGATGATTTTGAAATGTGAGCACACACACTCCCAGATTTAAGCTCTCAGCGATGGAGTGCATTTTTGCAAGCAACGCTTGATGTCCTTTGTGGACTCCATCAAAGTTCCCAAAGGTACATACGCATGGCGTGGTGGTAAATGTAGGGGCAAAAGTGGAGATTATGTGCATGGCAATTGGCGTATCAAGGGTGTTGCAGAGGTGATTTCTGAAAGCGCTACACATTCGTCAATAGAATAGTGACCTGATCTTACTCGTCTTAAAGCATGAAGATGTGCCTCTATCCCAAGCTTCTTGCCAATATCGTGGGCAAGAGATCGGATATAAGTCCCCTTCGATGAAGTAATAACAAGTTCCAGTTCTGGGTATTGATAGCGAATCATTTCAATATGCACCTCTACTTTGCAAGGCGTTCTTTCCACTACTTTGCCTTGTCTTGCCAAATCATACAAGCGCTTGCCTGCGATTTTTTTTGCAGAATACATAGGAGGAACTTGCTCAATGGTTCCCTGAAAAGCAGCAATAGCTTCTTCTACCTCCGCTCGTGATGGAATGCGATCAGATTCTGCCACTATCTCGCCATCACAGTCGAATGTATCTGTAGACTGCCCAAACTGGACAAGAGCCCTGTATTCTTTTTCCTTCGCCAAGAAGCTATCTTGCAAACGAGTAAACGCACGACCTATCAAAATCACAAGCACACCAGTTGCAAAGGGGTCAAGAGTTCCTGCATGACCTATCGTCTTTACCCCAAACACCCTGCGCATCTTTGCGATCACAGAAAAAGAGGTAACTCCTGGTGGTTTGTCCACCAGCAAAATCCCCTCTGCCTGTGTTTGCACAATAGAAGAAAGCAACGATTTGTCTACTTTTTTATTCATTCATCCAAAGCTGGTTTACGATGAGCGCGTTCATCAGAAGCCTTATGGAGAAGCTCCTCTACGCGAAGCTGCTTTTCCAAGCCATCATCTAAGACAAAATCAAGCTCTGGAAAGTAGCGCATGACCACTTTTTTAGAAGCGATGACAGCAATGCGCTTCGATTGAGCACGAAGTGCTCCCAAAGTCTGCTTTTTCTTTTTATCATCGCCGATCACTGTTATAAAGACCTTGGCATATGCAAGGTCTCTGGTTATCTCTACACGGGTGATAGTGATAAATTCATCAATATACTGAGCATGATGCAAATCACGCCTGATGACTTCAGTAATCACCTCTTTCAATAACGAGTTCAATCGAATAGTACGTTCTTTTGCAGACATGTCTTATAGCTCTTGTTCTAAGTAGATCACTTCATATGCTTCAAAGACATCATCTACTTGAACGTCTGTGTATCCTTGTAAAAGTATACCGCACTCGACGCCCTTTTGTACTTCTTTGACATCTTCTTTTACGCGCTTGAGCGAGCTGATGCCACCCTTCCAGACAACATCGGCCCCACGACGCACTCTTATCTGACAGCTTCGTGTAATCACACCCTCAGATACTTGACAGCCAGCGATAAGGCCAAGCTGCGATGATTTAAAGCACGCTTTTACTACAGCTTTCCCGCGCTCTTCTTCACGAGCTACTTTATCAAGTAATCCCTTCATTAAAAGCGTGATATCATCGACTGCATGGTAGATGATGTCATGTAGACGAACATCTACTTTTGACTGCTTTGCGATTGGCTCCGCATGTGATTCTAGAGCAGTATGAAAGCCCAAGATCACAGATTTTGAAGCCATTGCCAATTGAATGTCTGACTCAGAAATTTGACCCACACCCTGCGAGATAAACTCGATGCCAACCTTTTCGGATTTAATCTTCTCCAAAGCTTTTCTTAATGCTTCTAAAGATCCTTGTACGTCAGCACGGATGATGAGATTCAATATCTTCTTCGCACCAACTTGGCTTTGCATCATATGTTCGACAGAAAGACGTCTCTTCGTCATAAAGAGCGATTGACGCTTACCTTCTTGCCGTGTCTCAGCAATTTCACGAGCCTCTTTTTCGCTTTTCACTACAATAAACTCGTCACCAGCTTCTGGCAAACTTGACATCCCGTTGATAAGTACACAAGATGATGGCATAGCTTCGGTTACGATACGGCCATTTTCATCACGCATGCTCTTGATCTTCGCCCATGATGTTGCAAAAACAAGTGCATCACCTGTACGCAATGTTCCATTTTGTACTAACACAGTAGCACAGTCGCCAAGACCTTGAATCACCTCGGATTCAATGACAACGCCTCGCGCACGTTTATGAGGATTTGCTTTGAGCTCCAAAATCTCAGCTTGTAGAGCAAGCATTTCGAGCAACTCATTGACACCCTCTCCGGATACTGCGGAACAATTCATTGTGACCGTCTGACCACCCCAAGCTTCAGGAAGCAGGTTATGTTCCGTGATTTGTCTCATCACATTATCAGCATTAAAGTGTGGCTTATCACATTTTGTAATAGCGACGACAATTGTAGCAGTTGTCTTTCTTGCTTGGTTAAGCGCCTCTATCGTCTGCTCCTGAACACCCTCATCACCTGCGATTACCAATACTACAATATCAGTAATTTCAGCACCGCGCTCACGCATTAACGTAAATGCTTCGTGACCCGGGGTATCCAAAATGGTAATAGGGCCATGCGATGTCGTACACTGAAAGGCACCTATATGTTGTGTGATCGCACCTACTTCTTTAGAAGCTCGATTGCTTTTTCGGATAGCATCGATTAAAGAGGTCTTCCCATGGTCTACGTGACCCATAAAAGCAACTACTGGGGGTCTATAAACAAGCGTCGATTCATCTTCTTGTGCAATTTCTTCGCGAGCGGTCTTATCTGTAATCCGGATACGCTCTTGCTCTACAGTATCGATTACAATTTCACAGCCAAATTCATGACCAAGCAATTGCACTGTCGTTTCGTCATCAAGCATCTGATTCAAAGTAACGATAGTCCCTTGCAAGAAGAGCTTTGAAATAAGCTCAGAAGCCTTTAATTTCATCTCTGCAGCAAGATCTTTAAGCGTGATTGGCAGGCGCACCTTCACTTTTGTAGGCCGCTGTACTTCATGCTGCTCAGCATACGACTGCTTGACATGTCTTTTTTTACGCCACATTTCGCTGTCATCAGAGCTAACAAGTCCATGTCTCACACGAGAATCATAGTTATCTTTTTCATCTCGTTTTGTATCTTTGCCCTTCTTCCCTTGCTTAAACACAATTTCAGTGCCTTTTCGCTGGTCGAAGCGGTTTGATTTTTCTCCAAATCCTTCTCTTACAGGACCATCTTTCACTCCCCTTACAGCCATCGGGTTGACTGGAGGTCTTGCCGGCCCGCTGCCAGCAGGCCCTCTAGGTGCAGATGTGCGCGGAGGATAGGGTCTTGGACCAGATGAGGAATATGGACCACTTCCTGGAGCTCGCGGCGTAAAGGGTCTCCCCTCTGAGCTGCGTGGCGTGTATGGCCTTCCATCATCTTGACGCCGTGCTGAATAGCCACCAGGCTGACGATCCCCACTAGGAGATGGACGATATGGTCGATCTTGATAGGAACGAGGCTGTCCTGAGCGATCCTGATTATACCTGTCATGTGGACGCTCTTGCCTTGGTCTCTCATAATTTGGTCGATCATAAGAGGGCTTCTCTTGAAGTGGCCGCGGCTGCGCGGTTCTATCATGAAACGGCCTTGGTTGATAGGGCCGATCGCTCAAACGCGCATGAGAAGCATCATTTGTCAAAGCTCTATCTTGGGCAGGTCGATGAAATGGCTTATCATGGAACGTGCGTGCTGGCGCAGAAGAGACCTCATGCTTTGACTCTCTTGGCACAGATCCTCGATGAGAGGAAGCTGATGCCGCTTGTTTTTTTTGCCGCTCTGCTTGCATATCGATGAATCGTTGAGGAACAACAAATGGTTCTTCTTTTTTCGCAGCAGGCTCTACAGGAAGTACAGCCGCAGGAGCAGGCTCTTGTGGAACAACAGGCGGCTCTTCATGCTTTCTTACAGAAACTACTTCGTCTTCATCTGCTTTGGGGGCAGATTTTCGCACTGTCTCTTTTTTAATAGAATCTTTCTTCGTCGTTGTTTTCTTCACAACAATGGAGGCAGACTCATCTTTTGCAGCAACAACTTTTTTCTTTTTCTTTTCACCAACAGACTCTTTTGCTGCAGGAGATTCTACTCCCGCTTCGTCGTGTGGCAGTTTTTTCGCCAATTTTGCTTTCAGCCCTTGTAAATCGATGGCACCAGCAATTTGGGTATTTTTAATGGTAAACTTCGGGTTTTTGCTCAATGGCTTATGCCTTCTGTTTCGTTATTTGTTCTAAAATTTTCTCAGCCCTTTCGAGGCTAATTCCTGGAATAGCTGCGAGCTGCTCAAGCGGTGCCATAAGAATCTTTCTTGGAGTATTCAAATTTTCGGCGATCAGCTGATCGACAACTAAGCTGCTAATATTATCAATATGTGTAAATGGCTCGTCTAATCGTGGGTCATCCAAGCTTGCTAAGTTTGCGCGCTCAAGTGCCTTTATACGCTTGTAGTCGCTCAGTTTTTGGACATCAAGCTGCGTGCTGATAAGTTCGCCTATCAAGCGGACATTCAATCCACGCTTACCGATCGCTGATGCAAAGTCATCATCGTCTACAACAACATAGACTTGCAGCCCATCATCACTCACTTTAAGAGAGCGAATTTCAATAGGCGCTAAAGCTTGCTGCAACAGTTGGATCGAATCTTGCGCAAATGGGATAATATCAATTTTTTCGTTGTGTAACTCGCGCACAATGTTTTTAATGCGCACACCACGCATACCAATACAAGCACCAACAGGATCTACTTTTGGGTCGGTTGATTTCACGACAACTTTTGTACGGTATCCCGCCTCTCTTACAATACGCTCAATCACGACCGTCCCATCAGAAATTTCAGGGACCTCTTGACTGAGGAGCTGTTTTACAAACTCTGGATGGCTCCTCGACAATACTACCTCAGCACCTCCAAGCTCTGTATCTCTCACCTCAAGAAGTAGCGCAAATACTTTATCGCCAATCGCATATTTTTCCGTTTGAGGATAGTGACGACGTGGTAAAATGCCCTCTACTTTTCCTAGGTCGACAATAACAACACCATTTTTGCCTATTCTCTTGACACTTCCTGAGATAAGGTCATTTACACGATGTCTGTACTCTTCGTAAATAACATCGCGCTCAGCACCTTTTAATTTTTGCGATATAACCTGTCTGGCTTTCTGTGCAGCAATTCTTCCAAAATCTCGTGGTGTAATTTTCACTTCAATCCACTGCCCTAGCTGCAGATCTGGATCAAGCGCTTGTGCATCTTTAAGACTGATTTCTTCATTTGGAGAGTGTACTTTCTCTACTATTTCCTTTTCACAATATACATCGATTTCACCAGTTTTTGAATTAATCGACACTTGTACATTGGAAGCGGTTTGAAAGCTCTTCCTTGCAGCCACTTGAAGGGATTCTTCAATTGCGGCGACTATCAATTCTCGCTTGATGCCTCTTTCTCTTTCTAGGTACTCAAAGATTGCAACTAAGTCTTTGTTCATGCTGCTTTTGCCCTACTGCTTTAGCCATGATGGCATTTCTAAAAACATTTCGCTTGTACGATAAGGAGCTCTCATCAAAAAATGATGAGAGCTCCTGCAATCAACGTAGTGTCATCAGACTCTACAGTTTTTCTTATTCGCTGCCCAGCTCTTTAGGAGCTTGCGCTTTCTTTTTCTTTGCAGACTTTGAATCTGAGAAAACAATATCATCATGATTACACTGATTGTGCTCAATCAAATATTCTTTAATCGAAAGCGCGATCTTTTTGTTTTGAGGCTCTAGTTTGATCACTTTTGCTGTAACGCGATCACCTTTTGCGACGACATCTTCGATCTTACCAAATGGCTGATCTGAAAGCTCTGTCACATGGATCAATCCTTCAACACCGTTATCGAGTGTTACAAACGCACCAAAAGCAGTAATCTTGCTAATCACGCCAGATACAAGCGAATCTACAAGCACTGTCTTTTCAATAGTGTCCCATGGATTTTGGCTCAGCTGTTTCACACCCAAAGTGATCTTCTTGTTGTCCTTATCGACAGAGAGAATAACCGCTTCTACCAAATCGCCCTTTTTCAAGACTTCAGAAGGATGAGATACTTTTTTGATCCAAGAAAGATCTGAGATATGAATCAAGCCTTCAACACCTGGCTCAAGTTCTACAAAGGCGCCATAGTTGGTCAAGCTTTTGATTTCCGCTTTTACACCAGAGTTCACTGGATATTTCTTCTCGATTTCATCCCATGGATTATGCTCAAGTTGCTTAATTCCTAAGGAGATTTTCCCTTCTTGCTTTTGCACAGAAAGAACGATCGCTTCTACTTCCTGACCACGCTGCACGACTTCACTTGGATCAACAACATTCTTCACCCATGACATCTCTGAAACATGGATAAGGCCTTCGATACCTGGTTCGATTTCCATGAATGCGCCATATGGAAGCAAGTTAGTGATTCTGCCAGTTACACGAGTACGTGGAGGATATTTCTTCTCGATTTCATCCCATGGATTATTTTCTTTCTGCTTCAGACCAAGAGCTACACGACCTTTTTCTTTGTCGATGCTCAAAATCATCACTTCAAGTTTTTGTCCAAGTTGAACCATCTCAGATGGGTGTTTGATACGCTTCCATGTCATGTCGGTGATATGGAGCAAGCCATCAATACCATCAAGGTCTAAGAACACACCGAAATCGGTGATGTTTTTTACAACACCAATACGGACGTCATTTACTTTAATATTTTCTAAAAGTTCTGCCTTCTTCGAGATGCGCTCTGCTTCAAGAAGTTCTCGTCTGGAAACAACAATATTTTTTCTGTCGATGTTGATCTTCAAAATCTTGAAATCATATGTCTTATCGAGGTATTCATCCAGATTGCGAATACGCTTGTTGTCGATTTGTGAGCCAGGCAAGAATGCCTCAACGCCGATATCAACCATCAAGCCACCTTTGACTTTTCTGATTACCTTACCACGAACAAGACTTCCTTCTTTGCAATGACCTACGATATATTCCCACTGACGCAGGCGCTCTGCTTTTTCGCGTGAAAGCACGATCTGACCGTGTGAATCTTCCGCTTGATCGAGATAGACTTCAATTTCGTTGTCGAGAGTAAGCTGTGCTGGATCAGAAAATTCTTCAATTGGTACAAGACCTTCTGATTTGAGACCTACATCTACCACTACATGATCTTTTGTAATTTCTACAATTTTGCCCTTTAAAATCTTCCCAGGTATGATATCAAGACGATCTGCTTCTGCACCATCTGATGAAGAGTTGAGCAGACGCTGAAATGATTCTGCATCATGGTTATCAAAGAAGACGTCATCGACGAGGTTATTGCTATCCCATGAGTACTCTTTTGTTGAGCATCCTCTTTTGGAACAGTCCTGTTTACATTCTTGTTTAGCTGACATTTAAAAGTTTCTCCCAATTTAAAGTTAAGGAGGGAGATTAACAAAAACTTTTATATCTGGCAACGAATATATGCATACCCATATACTCTTTTCATATGGAACAGACAACGATTGTGATGAAATTTGGTGGGGCAGCCCTGGCAACACCCCAGCACTTCGACAAGATAGCGGATATCATTTTGGCAAAACAAGCTTCTCGTATCGTGGCTGTTGTAAGCGCTATGGGCAGCACTACCGACCAGCTCATCGCCTTGGCAAAAGAGGTCAACAGCTCCCCTCCTCAACGAGAGCTTGACATGCTCGTAAGCGTAGGCGAGCGTATCAGCATGGCGCTTTTAGCCATGGCGCTTGCTAAAAAAGGAAGGGAAGCCATCAGCTATACGGGCAGTCAATCTGGAATTATCACATCAGCTCACCATGCCGAAGCGAAAATTATCAATGTAAAGCCTGCTCGGATACTCAATAGCTTAGACAAAAATCAAGTAGTCATCGTAGCTGGATTTCAAGGGGTCAGCCAACAAGGAGAGATCACTACACTGGGCCGCGGCGGCACAGACACCTCAGCTGTCGCTCTTGGAATAGCTCTCAGAGCCTCTATTGTAGAATTTTACAAAGATGTAGCAGGGCTTTACTCTCACGATCCGAAGACAAATCGAGATGCTGTTTTTTATCCGCAAGCTACCTATGATGAGGCACTGTCTATTATCGAGCGCGGCGCAAAAATATTGCACAATAGAAGCGTGCTATTGGCAAAAGCTAATGGGACTCCTCTACATATTCTTCCCTTCAATGACACACATCTTGCTTCCCAAGGTACTATTATCCGCGATACAATTTCATTTTCATCTACTCCCCACTATGAGGAACATATTTCATGCTGAAAGTAAGTCATACTACCCTTCTTCGAGTATCAGGATGCGTCTGGTTTTGTATAGGCGTTATGCTCCTTCGACTAGGCATCCAATTTTCCTTACGCTCGCTCGATCATCCAGAGGAGACGCTATTCAATCTTTCTGAAAATGGGATTATCGTGCTTTTGGCAATAGCCATTGGTATCGGAACTCTCAAAGGAAAAATAATCCTCAAGAAAACTGCGCTTCGTGCTTGTCAGCGCATTACCTTGCTTGATAATCCAGCAAGTCTTTTTTCTCTGTATGGGCCTGCAAGTTATGCGATTATTGCAGTCATGATGAGCCTTGGTATCTGTATGAACTATTTTCACACACCATGTGATATACGCGGATTTATTGATATTGCTGTAGGTTCTGCTTTGACTCAAGGATCGTTGCACTACTTTCGGTATACCGCTTCTCAAACTCTACAGCAAGAGACGGATAGTAGCTGTTAAACCACTTTCCTAAAGGTCTTAACCTTTTTAAATCATAGGCTGTGTAATCCATACCTCGCTTGAAAGGAGCGAGCTTGCCTGTGTCTATATATACCGCTTTTTCATGAAGAAAGCCTATATTGCCGTTTCGGATTAACCCTGTATCCCGATCCCAAATTTTCTTTTTCCGGCAGTGTTCAAGCAAATCAAAAATCGCATGCACCCTCTTTTTTGCCTCTTCTACTCGATTTTCCTGCATCAGGCGAATAAAAGTCTCTTTAAGTGGAGCTATGGCACGCTGCACGATGAACTGTAGATGATCAATGTCTACATATAAAACCTCGCCTTTTGGGTCTAGCAGCATCACTCTTTCTGGAAGTCCGCAACGCTTCATGTGGACATATTCAACGCCTGTTTCCTCTGTTAAGTCCATTACAGCAAGAACTTGACTGCGTGCAAGATGACGCATCTTCTGTTGCTTTTCTTTTATTGCCTTCTTTTTGAAATAATTGAATATAAAGAGATCTGGCAACCCAGATTGAGAAGCACTAGAAGAGCTTTGTTTGAAAAATTTCAATACATACTTCCCATCCATGCTCATAAAGGCATAACTTTGACGTCCGTGTGCTAAAAAGAAATAGGGCTGCTGTAAAAGAGCGTGTAATGTATCGTCTGCCTTCTGGTGCTTCGAAGTTTCGCTGCAATGAACTAAAGAAGCCTCTGAAAAAGCACGCTTATGCCTTTGGGAGCGCTTCCATGATTTCCAGGTACGCCAAGTTCCAAATAGGGATGCCGCAAGTAGAGTCAAAAAAAGCACTGAGTAGAACAGCCTTTTCATAGAGCATCCACCTTGTTTTGAAAATAAAGGGAGAGCTCTTTATTTTGTGCTCGCAGATCACGAATAAGTGGTTTCATCTGTTTTTTCTCATGCTGATATCCCTTCAAGGTATGCGACAACGAAAATGATCCAATATCTAAAAATAGCGCTCTCTCTTCTACAAAGCCAATATTATTTCTTGTAACAAGAGCCTTGTCATGCTGCTTGACTCCCTTTTTTCTTTTCTCTATCAAAAGGGCAAGAATTTGATCGAGACGTTCTTTTGCCTGCTCGATATGCCCCTGCTCAATCAACTTCCGCAGAGTCTCTAGAACTGGCTGACCACAGCGCTGCAGACAAAATGGCGTTGTTGCTAAATCGACATCAAACGAAAGCTCAAGAGCGTTGATAAGTGTTACGTGAGGAAGCGGATGATCACCTTTTGCAAGTTGCATATATGAAACACCTGCTTCTTGAGAAAGTCTACTGCCCACGATAGCTGCGCTTTCAAATAAGCGATACGCTCTGTCCTTTTTTTCGACTCTTTTTTGCTGAATTTTTTCTGAAAAGATACCGCAGGATGCCGCCCACTCATAGATTGGAGACACACGCAATCGCTGACATTTAAAAAATTTCAACACCCACTTGCCATCTTGGCTAACAAAGACATAGGACTGTCTTCCCTTACCTAAGTAGCGAAACGGCTGCTGAACTACTTTTCGAAGCATTACTTCATCTTGGATAAGTGGAGTTTCTACTTCTATGCCCTCAGGGAAAACAATATTGTGCACAGAAAATCCATCGCTGAAATAGCTATAGGACATGTACGAAGCTAAAATAAAAAAAAGGATGGCTACATATTTCTTTGTCATCTAAAACCGCTCTATCGCCTCTTTTTGTGCTGTGTCAAAATAGGTAGCCAACTCTGGATAGCGGGCTACTAACCATTTACGAAGCGGCCTCAAGCGACGCAAATCAGCAGCGAAGTTGTCTTTTTCCCGAATTCTTCCTTTTCTTGCCAACTTACCGCCATCAATATAAATCGCGCGATCATCTAGAAATCCCATGTTATGCTTTCGTATCAACGCCCCATCAGTATCTTGAATTCCTTTATGAGCGCAATCTGCAAGTAGTTGAAATATTTGATCAATACGCTTTTTCGCCTCTTCAGTTTTTCCTGCATGCATGAGTTCTTCAATGACAGGCTCGATCCAGCGTGCCTTTCTCTGCAGCATACATTCATATTCATCCAAATCGATAGAAAACGTATTGCCGATACGATCAGTAATAGAAACAGCTCCTAACTTGTTTTTTGTTTTATTCGGGTGGACAAAGAGCGTTGCTGTCTCCTCGGGGACCTCTTCAAAGGCCACCTTCCAGCTTCTAAAAAGATATTGCGCTCTTTTTTTTCCATCTGCCACTTTGCGCTTTTTCCACCTGGCAATAAATCCCCAGTCAGGCAAAGCATTAGCAAAGTCAGACAGCCTTAACCGTTGATGGCGCACAAATTTCAAGACATATTTTCCATCTTGACTTTGAAATGCATAGCACTGAAAGCCTCTGGCTAAATAATAATAGGGCTGAGCAATCATGCAATTTACTTCATCCAGCTTATCTTGACTTACCGCGACATCCCACTCAGGATTATAAGGCAATGTAGATGTGATTTTCTCTAAAGTAAAGCCATCGGCTCGTCTATCATAGACGCGGGCTGTTTTATATCCATAGTAGAGGGTTAGGAGAGCAATCGCAAATATTGCGAGCCGCTTTTGCCATCGTGCCATTGTTCCTCATCGATAAAAGAACAACAGTATACCCGCTATGAGCTGTTTTTGAAAAGAAGGTGTTGCAATGCATCCTGGCAGGTTGGATAGCGAAATTGAAAGCCCGCGTTGAGTGCCGCTTCTGGGAATACCCTTTGCGAGGTTAAAAAAATCTCTTTTCCCATTCCATGAGGCAGAAGATCTACCAGCCACGCAGGAATATGAAAGCGCACAGATCCAATAGACTCCATCAGCGCTCGATGTTGCACGGGGTGAGGGCATACGCCGTTATATATACCGGCTAATCTTTTTTCAATGATATAGCAGCTGAGTCCAACAAGATCGTCGATTGCAATTACACTCGTCCATTGCTTTCCACTGCCAAAATAAGCTCCCACTCCGTAGCGAAAGGAGGGCAATACTTTCTGTAAAAATCCCCCTTCATTCGACAGAACAAGCCCTATTCGCAGCACGGCCACATGAACTGGCAAAGGCTGTAGTGCTTCTAGGGGCCTCTCCCACTCACAGCACACATCAGCCAAAAAGCCCGTCCCTGAACCACTCTTTTCATCGACGACATGTTCACAGCTCCCATACCATCCAATCGCAGATGCAGCAATATAGTGTAGAGGTTTCTTCTTTACGCGCCAAAGAGCTTGAACGGCTGTATTTTGTGCAAAAACCCGACTCTCGCGAATCGCTTTCATTTTTCTCTTCGTCCAAAGTCCCGCAATGGGCTCTCCAGCCAAGTTTACCCAGACATCATATCCTTCAAGAGCTGATACATCAACAACTCCATGCTCTGGATCCCAAGAGAGATCTTCCCGAGTCGGGAAACGTGATACGATGCGAACCTCATGCCCCAT
Organism: uncultured bacterium; assembly: GCA_964487845.1. Taxonomy (GTDB): domain Bacteria; phylum Chlamydiota; class Chlamydiia; order Chlamydiales; family FEN-1388; genus CAZASK01. Next base: position 27,992 of record CAZASK010000012.1, on the reverse strand, counting down.
CTTTCGAAGAGCAGATGTAAGCGCTTTCCCGATGCACCCCCTCGCCCCAAAAATCAAAATTTTTTTCATACTGTAAAATACATAGTGTAATCCATTACTTTAGTCTTAATCAATTTTTAAAATTTTCGCCACAAGTAATTTTAATTGACGACAACCAAAAAAAATATATAATTTTGCATATAAATAAAGTCAATTAATGAATATAATTAAAAACTACACATCTGATTATAAAGATGAATATCGTATCACACTAGACGATTCTTCTCAGAAAATAATAGAGCAACCCCTCGAAAGGCCAAACAATAACCACTCCTACGCAGTATGCAAATTAGTGGCACGCTACCTTGATAATCAAGAATTTTTAAAAAATTCCCTTACACATAAGCAATTCAATAAAATAGCTTTTACTGACCCCTATATCAAGCGTTTTCATAATGTAAAAGCTATAAAAAATTTATTAGCAGAATCCGAAAAACTCATTAAGAATCAAAACAGTGAAAGGAAAGCAAAGGTTCTGGAAACAATAGAGCGGTTAAAAATAGATGCCCAACTAAAAGAAAACTCCCTCCCAAACACTTCTCAAAAACAATCTCCTGTCGAGCTTGATTACAACAAACTGCTACACATTGGAACCGAGAGATATTTTGACAACCTATATAGACACCTTTTTTCACTTCACACACATGAAATGAGCATCTCTGAGTCAACCTACGCAATAATCAACTCCGACCTCATGCAGATAAAGAAAAGAGAAATCCAATGGGCTGAAGACAGTCTGCTCCAGGCAACAGAAATGAATCTATATTTCTATAAAGTAGTAGCGCTTCTGTTCGACAGGGAGTACAGTTGTTCTCAAATATTAGACATCATAAAAAAAGATTACGAAAAATATTCAAACAAACAGAGTGATGAACTCTTTAAAAATCCATACTTTAGCTCACTCTATCTCGCGGCAGTTGTTTTGCGCACTCCTTTTTTGAATGAAGAAGAAAAACTTCTTGAAATCATAGGTACAGATCGTAAAAAAATACCGATGGAAAGCCTCAGGACGCACGGCCATCAACTGCTATGGCATATGGTCTCAGAGGTAGTGTATATGAACAGCTTGATGTTCGCAAAAAATCAAGAAAAAGCAGAAATGCTGGTCAATCAGATGCATGAGCACCACAATTCAATCGTACAGTTATTCCCAGATAAAGGCTTGCAACTCAACGTTCTTGGAGAGATAGCTCAACTTAGAGGCTACATAGCTTCATCATTTCAGGAAGTTATACTCCCCTTTAAGGAATTCAATCTCGATCTTTCGAAATTAATATGTGCTCCTTTACAACAAGTAACTATTGAAGACAATGAAGAGCAGCACGCCCTCCAAAAAGCGCAATACAACAACAGCATATGTAAGGCGTTGTTACACAATTTACATGTGGAGGGATACTCAAATAAAAGCATCCTGACAAGAGATCGTATGGATTGATAGCTTATACACTCGTTATTAAAACATCGAAATTATAAAAAATAATGATTTATCATGATACAAGCATACACATATACGCCATATAGACAAGAGGAACCCACTACAGTCACTATGTTGCAAGACGCTATTGCACACGCGCCAATGACAGTCGTCCTCATACAACTCGAAAACGCCTCAGAAAAGACACTCGAAGAACTAATTAAATCGATCACTCAAACAGAAGACGCCTCCAATATCCTGAGATGGGCGCACTTTCCTTCTGACAGTCGAGAAGTAAGTGCACTGCAGCTCTTATTCAGAAAAGCCCCCAAAACAATCAACTATCTACAAGATGCCAGCAACAACACAGCCCTCTCTCATGCCGTCCTCAGCGGCAATCCAGATCTTGTGCAGTGGCTATTGGACCTTAAGGCGGATCCTCTGATTTGCAATTCAGAGAATCAAACACTTTTGCATCAGCTCTATTTTACAACTCAAAATCGAAAAGCGATTGCTCAATTACTCCTTAATGCAATACCACATAAAGACGCTCCAAGCTTGGTCAACAAAAAAGACCTATATGGCCTTAGAGTTTTAACATATGCAATAGAACTGGGCGATCTTGACACAACTGGCTTGCTACTCGAACATGGAGCAGACCCTCTACTCTCTTCGCCTAATCAATCAACACCCCTTCACTCCGTAGCACGCTCGCCTCATCCCACCTCAAAAAAATTGGCAATGAAGCTCGTACAATATATCGAGAAACAAAACCTATCTCACTGGATAAATATAAAAGACACCTCGAGGAAAACAGCTCTCTGGCATGCAGTAGACAACCACAACAGCCCAGTCATAAAATACTTACTCAAAAATGGCGCTGACCCGAAATTTGGAGACTCTCATGACATTTCTCCACTTCACCTCATTGCAAAAAGTGACCATCCGCTCCGCTTAGAAATTGCAAAAAACCTTATCCGAAAGTTTCCTATTATCGATCGTACAACAAACGATGGACAAACAGCTCTTCACTATGCTTGCGACTCTGGGAATCTTGGCATTGTCATGCTGTTGATACAGAGTAGGGCAAATCCAAACACCGTAGATCATGAAGCCGTTTTGCCACTGCATCATGCAGCTCTTAGTGGAAAAAAGTATCGACTTGAAATCATCGACCTCCTCCTCGAAAAAAAACCGGAGACTCTTAATCAAAAGGATGGTACTGGAATAACTCCGATTATGGCGGCAGCTCTTGTGGGAGACCTACCTGTCATGCAATACCTCCATCATCGAGGCGCTGATATCACGCTTCTTGATGAGAATCAGGACTCATTGTTACACACTATTGCACAATCTTCTCTCACTCTGGACGATGATATAATCCCATTTCTTGAACCTCTTATTCACCTCTTTGCAATCAATGCGTATAACAGCGCTGGATACACCCCTCTTCACGAAGCTATTGCGAATCGACATCTCCCATTAGTGAAACTCTATATCGAACATGGCGCTGATCCATTATTACGCACGCACCAAAGAGAGACATGCTTAGACCTCGCTGAAGATGATGAAGAGATCACTAACGAGCTCGTAAAGATATATGCCGCAAATACTCTTTGACTCATCTACCGCGCTTTCTTTTCGCAAATAAATAAGAAAGCGCGTATCCTCATTGCAACTCACAAAAGTATGATCATATGATTACGATAGATAAAGACACTGTAGAAAAGCTTTCTACCCTCTGCAAGATAGCCTGCTCTGAAGAGCAAAAAAACAGTCTCTTGCATGATCTGCAAGATATTCTTACCTATATCGATCAGCTCAATGAAATTGACACTGATCATGTAGAGCCATGTCGATATGTGACTGAGACGCTCACTCAGACCCCGCTCAGGGAAGACGAAGCTCATAACACATTGCCGACAAAAGATTTTCTTGCAAACACGCATAAGCACACCGGCGGCATGGTGCGCGTTCCAAACGTTTTATAAAATACTACAGAGATAACGAAGGACAACTGTACATGTATCATGAAAGCGGCATGACACTCTCTGAAAGCTTCAAACGAGGCGACATCAGTGCAGAAGCGATCATCACACACTACTTCGAGCGTATCGCTCAGTACGATCCACAAATAGGAGCTTTTTTGTCACTGACTCAAGGTGAGGCTTTCAGCCAAGCCAGAGCTCTTGATGAAAAAAGAAAGCAAGGTCTTCCAGTGGGAGCGATGGCTGCCATCCCTGTTGCCGTCAAAGACAACATCAATGTCAAAGGAACTTTTACCACCTGCGGCTCTCGCTTTTTAGAAAATTATCGATCCCCCTATGACGCGACCGTTATTCAAAAGCTGAAACAGCAAGATGCCATCATCATCGGGAAGACCAATCTCGATGAATTTGCCATGGGCTCCTCTACTGAAAACTCGGCTCTCAAGATCACCCGCAACCCATGGAACCTTGCCTGCTCACCTGGAGGCTCGTCCGGAGGCTCCTGCGCTGCCGTTGCAGCACGCCTTGCACCTATCGCCTTAGGCAGTGACACAGGCGGCTCTATCAGACAGCCTGCATCGCTGACAGGCGTTGTAGGCTTCAAGCCTACGTATGGATATGTGTCAAGACATGGGCTGGTAGCCTTTGGCTCTTCTCTCGATCAGATTGGCCCAATAGCGACTTGCGCGGAAGATGCTGCTCTGGCAGTCGACGTTATGGGCGGCCACTGCCCTCATGACTCAACAAGCCTTCCTCTCCAGCATGCACCTGTTTTCCCGACACTTCGAAACTCGATTGCTGGCACAAAGATAGGCGTCCCATGGCACTTTCTCGAAAATCTAGACACAGAAACCAAACAGGTCTTTGAAAGAAGCGTAGAGGCACTACGAGAGCTTGGAGCTGAAGTTATAGAGGTGGATCTTTCTATTCTCAAGTACTCGATTGCTGTCTACTACATTTTGGCTACGGCAGAAGCCTCTACCAACCTCTCTCGCTTTGACGGCATCCGCTATGGCAAGCAGGCTCAAGATGCGAAGACATTAGAAGAGCTCTATGCACTCTCTCGGCAGCAAGGCTTTGGAGACGAGGTAAAGCGGCGTATCATGCTTGGCACCTTTGTGCTCTCTGCAGGCTACCAAGATGCCTACTATAAAAAAGCACAAAAGGTAAGACGTCTGATCATAGATGCCTACCACACGGCTTTTAAGCAGTGTGATCTCGTGGCAACGCCTGTTTCTCCTTGCGCCGCTTTTGAACTCGGCAGCATTAAAGATCCTCTGCAGATGTATTTAGCAGACATCTACACGATTGGGGCAAACTTGGCAGGGCTTCCTGGCCTCAGCGTGCCAGCAGGTTTCACGCATGACATGAAACCTATTGGATTCCAGCTTATGGGCCCCCAACTTTCTGATGCTCTTGTACTCAGAGCAGGTTATCAACTTGAGAAAAAATTAAACGCCGCATCACAGATACCTCCCAGCGTCGATACAAGGAGCTCACTATGAAATCACATCATCATGAATGGGAACCAGTGATTGGACTTGAAATTCATACAGAGTTGAATACAAAGTCGAAAATGTTTAGCTCAGCTAGTAACCACTTCGGTGATGAACCGAATAGCAATATCGATGAAGTATGTGTCGCTCTTCCAGGCACGCTCCCTGTTGTGAACAAAGAGGCCGTTCGTAAGGCAGTGCAGTTTGGCTGTGCAATAGGCGCGCATATCTCGTTAGTCAGCCAATTCGATAGAAAGTCCTATTTTTATCCTGACAGCCCGCGTAACTTCCAGATCACGCAGTATGAGCACCCTATCATCCATGGAGGCAGCGTTGTCGCTGTTGTAGACGGCCACGAAAAGATCTTTGCCATCAACCGCGCTCATCTAGAAGATGATGCTGGCATGTTGAAACACTTCACAAGCTTTGCTGGCGTCGACTATAACAGAGCCGGCGTTCCCCTTCTAGAGATCGTCTCCGAGCCTTGCATGCACTCTGCAAAAGATGCCTCTAGCTATGCGATAGCGGTAAAGGCGATACTGGAATATTTAGACGTCTCTGACTGTAACATGGAAGAGGGATCTCTTCGTATCGATGTAAACGTCTCTGTGCGCAAGCGTGGAGAGAGTGGATTTCGTAATAAAATCGAAATCAAAAATATGAATTCCTTTTCCAATCTCGAGCTTGCAGTAGCGCACGAGATCAACAGGCAAATAGCCATCTACCTCAAACACCCTGACCAAGATCCTCGGACTTTGATTACCTCATCCACCTATCGCTGGGATCCTGAGCGCGGTGAGACGGTGCTGATGCGTCTGAAAGAAGCAGCAGACGATTACCGCTATTTTCCAGAGCCTGACCTTTTGCCCCTTGTCTTGACGCAGCATGAAGTCGACGAGATCCAAAAGAGCTTGCCAGAGCTACCGCTCGCGAAAGAAAAACGCTACTCGGAAGAGCTTGGTCTTTCGGCTCACCAGGCATTTTTTATAGCGAGTGATAAAAAGCTTGCCGACTACTTTGAGAAGGTGATGCTCCATACGAGCAATGCAAAAAGTGCGACCAACTGGGTCATCGTAGAATTTCTGGGAAGGGTGAAGGAGAAGGCAGCGTCGATTATGACTTCGGGCATTTTGCCGGAGCATATTGCAGCACTTGTGAATATGATTGACCAAAATATCATCACTGGCCGCATTGCCAAAGATGTCGCCGATGAAATGGTAGCACATGTGGGGAAACACCCTCAGGAGATCGTCTCATCAAATCCAGACTATCAGCCTATCCATAATAAAGAAGCTATTGCTCCTATCATCCAAGAAGTCGTTGCTGCAAATCAGCAATCGATACTCGATTTTATTGCGGGCCGCGATCGTGCCTTTGCATTTTTAGTCGGCCAGGTAATGAAAAAAACAAGGGGTACGGCATCACCTCAGCTGGTAAACGAACTCCTCCTAGAAGCTATAGAAACATTTAAACAAGGATAATAGAATATGAACTGTGTACATACCTATTTTGATTCGGCAACTCGAGCTATCTCTCAGTGTGGTGAGAATATAATACAACACGCCGACACCTGGTGCCAAGACTCTCTAGGATGCACTTTAGAAGAGTGTGCAGAAGCGATATCAAAGGTTGCCATGACCATCTTCACGAGCACCTGTGTCGCACTGCTATTCTTATCGAATTCCAGCCTTTTTGTTGTCGGCATGGTGACAGCTCTTCTTAACCCAGAGATGATGGATGGCGCACTCGTCCGCATACAAAGCACATGGAAAAGACAGTCACTTAGCACAAAAGCCCTGCTAGGGACAGCTGCCTTCTTCGGCTGGCCTATTACCCTTGCCGTTACGGCCTTATTTGCAGGAGGCTATTTCGGCCTACAGATGCAGAAATAGCTCGCGATCATTCTTCGGAGGCAGTGCATCTCTTGCGCTGCCATCTCTCTTTAGTTCAATTTTTTAAGACTCATTAGATTATTATTCAATTGATTAGCAACATTATAGAATTCTTCTATATTATTTATCTGAACACCCTGCAGATTTTCATTCAATAACTTTTCCTTAAATAGGCGACCTTGCTCTGTTCCAGGATTCCATTGATTCAAACTTGTTTTATATGCTTGGAATAGACAATCTAGATTTATTAATCGATTCAATAAACCATTCTGAGTAATAAATTTCCCTAATTCCGTGTTTTGATTTAAAAGCGCCGACAACTGATCAAGATTAATATTTTGAATCATTTTCGGCCATAGCAGGTTTACTAATTGCTGATTTTTATTCCAAAACGACAGCAACTGGTTAACATCAAACTTTTGAATAATTCCCTGCCATAGCAATTCTGTTAAACCTATTTTATCAATCAATTGTGCTACTGCCGTGTTTGAATCCAAAAGAGATGGCAACTGCTGAAAATTGAATTCTAGCATAATTTTGTTAAAGATCTGCTGTTTGTATAACGCCAGAGAATCTTCTACAGTCTCTACTTCCTCTGTCATGAAGGTGCCCCCCTTTACATTCTCTACATCAATATTAAGGTTTGTCGATTGATTAAGTGTTTGTACTAATTGTGATATATTTTTTTGAATTTCAGGTATCCATTGAAATTGCTGCTGAAAACAACCTAACTGGTTATTAAGATTTTCCCAGTATATTTTATTCTGAGCCATCTGCTGAAGTCTTTTATTTAACCAATCTACGTTCTGCAAACACTTTTCTAAAATCGCTACGTCACAGTTTATTATCTCCTGCATATTCTGCGCATATCCTGAAATATTTACTTGCAGATTTTGCGCATTTTGAAGTGCCATATCTATTGCACCTGTATTGCTTAGAGGAAGACTGCCGATATATTGAATGATCTGCTGATTTTCCTGGATCTGCTTAAATAGCTCCAGCTCATTATTGATCCCTTTATCCACAATAGATAGGAAATTTCCATTATCCTTCACAGACCGACTTGCGGAGGCGATGATGTTCTGTACAATATTTTCTTGAGAGAAATAAAGTTTCATAAACCGTTTGAGCAGTAAGGAATCGGGAAGAATCTGGGCCTTCTGATGCAAAGCAAAAAAACCATGCGCAAAACTTATTTGATGCTTGTCATTGATGAGGTAATCGCATACTTTTAGTACGTTAGCAAATACAGACTGCATAGACTCCCAGCTTTTTGAATCACCTTGCACCTGCTGCTCGATGTGTCGCAATTTCAGCAATAACATGTTAAGCAAAGCTGCAGTGTTATGCGAGGAAGTGTTGACTGCTGTTTGTATCTTTTCTACATGCTCATGTAGATGAACCCATATCTTATATTGATCTTTAAAGCTCTGGACAGCTTGATTCATTTCAGAATTTTCGAGTTGACTTATAAATGAACAGCGTTGCTGTTGTACCTCATTTATATGCTCATCCAGAGACGTATTTTCTGATGGAGACAACTCAATTTCGCAGATATTTTTATATGCGACTGACCACTCTTGATATTGTTTAGATAAGCCTTCGAATGTAGACAGGCTCTTTCCTCCATCTACCTGAAGCAGCTTCTCAATTTCTTCTTTTTGCCTTGCATACTTTTGCTTTATTTCTTGATTGCGCACTGCCAGATTTTTCTGTGCCAATTCAAATTTATTTTCTAATTCAGAAAACGCTGTTTCTTGTTTTTTTAGGATATTGCTTAGCGCTTGTTGATCGTCCGCGCGTTGACACTCAAATAGCAACTCTTCTGTTATCTTTTGCTTTTCAAATCCGCAAATCTTATTTTCACCTAATTTGTCTTTAAGTTGCTCCTTAACACTCGTTTTGCTCTTCTCTAATTCATGCCCTCTTTGAATTATATTTTGCTGTTCAATTATCTTTTGCTGTTCAATTATCTTTTGCTGTAGTATTCCTAAATTCTCGATTTTTTTGTTTACCTTATCTTTCTCTGTGCGAATCCATTTCAGAGATGGATTGTTTTTCTTCATTGTAATTTGTACTAGAACTTTCTCATCATCACCTCCAAAAGCATCTTTTACCTGCTGAAAATCCTGCTTCATACTTATTATTTTTTGATTGTGCGTCTCTATTAAATCAGTAAGTTGTTGAAGCTCATTTTTTTTAGTCTCCTTAGCTTTGTTATCGATTTCTGAAAACATTTGCTTTTTTCGATTCACAATAGAATTTAAAACTTCTTTACTCGTCGCCGTTTTACACTCATTAATAAGGTTTCCTATTAATTCCTCTTTCCTTTTCCTATTACGTTTAATATTTGACATATTACCAAGTTGTTTGATGCAATTCTCTTTTGTTTTATTAAATTCTCTAAACTCACTAGAAATATTTTCAAACTCTTGATTTATTAAGGCAATACACTGTCCAGCCTTATGCTTATACTGTTGCTTCGCTTGTAAATTCTGTTCCTTCAACCCACCCTCTACCGCTGATTGATACATTTCTTGGAGCCTTTCCAATTGTTCTAGAGAGATATCTTTGCATTCCTCTCTATAATTTTTAACCTTCTCCATTACTTGCATTAATTGTGAAAATTTTTCCTTAAATACCATCAACTCTTTGTTTAAATTTTCTAATTTCTTTACACCCTCTTGGAGTGACTTAATCTGCTGCTCTACACCTTGTAAATTATTGATTTTTTCCTGCACTTCTTTTTGTACAAGCTCAAGGTTTTTTAAATCTTTTACTTCAGGCATTATATATTGTACACATTGACTACGAAGTAATTCGGGATTACAGTGGGGGTAATTTCCAATTGTTTGAATTTCTTTCAGAATCCGCTCTACTTGTTGATTATACTCACCTACCTTTCTCTCCCAGTCTTTCTTACCTGTTTCAAATTTTTTCTTTTTTTCATTCACTACCTTCTCAATATCTTTCTCAATATCTTGAAGCTGAGAATGTGCCTCTTCGACATCATTGATCTGACTTTGCATTCGGAATATACCATTTTGGAGTATCGTAATTAGTTCCTCGGTGTCCGTCTCATGACCTTGCTGTGTACCTGCCTCAACTGTAAACTTCCGGGGTAGTTGTATACCCGATAAACTTTCCTTCCGAATTATATTATTTATACGTTCGAGTTCAGTGTTGAAATTCTTTGCTCTATCCATATAGATCTCCGCAAGCTTCCAGAATCGTTTGCTAGTGATGTCATATTTCTCTCTTAGAGCGTCCTTGTTGTTTTTCACGTCTTCAATCTTCATCAGGAGTTGCTCTATTTCCTCAAACTTCTTTAAATCGACCTCTACTTTTTTCTTTAGCTCTTGAAAATCAGTACTTCCTCCTTTGGTAGGAAGAACATATTCAACAAGTGACAGCGAAAGAGGCGTTGTGTCTATCTTTAGCTGTTCTTTCTCAACGGTTTGTTTCGCTATTTCTATTCTCTTCGTCATTTCTTCTTTTTTTCTTGTATATTCATTAATTATTTTACTGAGCTCCCTCTGCTCATTTTTGGCTAATTCTATTTTTTTATCGAAATCCTTAAAAACTTGTACTCCGATTTCTAATTTTTCCAAATACTCATCGACTTTTTTATTAAAGTTTTGTTTTACTTGATCAATGGAAGCATTTTGCGTTGGCTCGATCTTCATATCAGACAAACCGTGCAAAAATTGATCATATTGCTTTTTTTTGGTAGTAAATTGTTCCAACTCTATTGTACTTAAAAAGTCTGTTTCCTTTTCTTGAGTTAACGTATATTTTTTTAGAGTTGTTTGTTTTTTCTCTTCACAATTCTTTGTTACTTGCTGAACCTGTTTATCAATATTTTCAAATTTAGTTTTTTGTTTTTCTAAAATAGAATCGAGCGATTTTCCATTTTTTGCATTCTTGCATTCGTTCACCAACTCTTCGATAACTTTTTTCTTCTCGAGTGAGCCAAGTTTATTTCCTTGATTACTCTTTTCTTTTTCAAGTTCTTGGATAGTGGATCTTTTCCTTTTTTCAAAATCTTGCAGCTGACTCTCAAGAGTCTCTATACTCCTTTCTATCTCCTGCTTCAACTTCGTTGCTTCTGCAACATGCTTTTCTTTTTCAGAAAATGAAGCCCCCTTTTTTCCTTCTGTAAGAGATTTGCTATATTTTTCAATCTTTTCCTGCACCACCTTGACATCGAGATCTAAACACTGCTTACCTATTTCGTCACATTTCTGCGTAAATTTTTCAGAATTCTTCTCTTGCTCCAAGGAATTCAACTTTTTATTAGCTTCCTCCAGCTTCTCGTTTTCTGATTGCTTTTGCTTAACTTGATTCTGAAGTTCATTAATTTTTTTATTATTGTTCCCTAATTCTTTTTGAGCCTGTTCTACTTTATGCTTCATCTCTTTAAAAACTTGGGCAGATCCTGTTTGAGGTAGATCAAATTTCTGAACTGATTGTGATACACTGATGTCAATATCTAGTTGTTGAGCGTTCCTTGTAAGCTCTTGAATGACCTTATTCTGCTCCTCTTTTGATTTGTTATACCTTGTGATCAACTGATCAAGAATTTTTTGTTCATTTTTTGATTCTTCTATCTTCTTATCTACATCAATAAAAATTTGAGAAGATTTCTGTAATTTTTCTCGACAACTCTTCATTTTCTCCTGTGCAGTCTGAACACTTGTTTCGATCGGCTGATTTGGCTCTGAAACTATGTCAAGCTCGCTTAACAGCTTATGATTGTTTGCATATTGCTCTTTTGCTTGCTGAAGTTGCTTGCGCTCTTCTTCCGAAAGAAATTGTGTTTCCCAGTTCCTTTCCCCTAGAGGAAACAACTGCAGTGCTCGCTGTTTTTCTTGTTCAAAATTGATTTGTGCCTTTCGAGCCATTTCTTCAATTTGTTGAAAATTCTTTTTTTGTTGTTCGAGAATGCCGCTGAGTGATTTTTGATCTTTTGCTTTTACACACTCTTGCAAGGACTTCGCGATGACTTGATTTTTTTCAAATCCCCCTAGCGCGCCTGTTGTATCTTTGCTCGTTTCGAGTTGCTTTGTTGTTCTTTCTTTTGTTTGCGTAAATTCGTTATATTGTTTTTGGATGGTTGAAATTTCTTGCTCTATTTTATTGAAAACCTCTTTTGCTTGTTGAAGATACTGATTCTTTTCAGAAACTCTTGTACTTTCTTGAGCTAACTTCATCAATGATTGATATTGCTCCTTCAGCTTGTTCACCTCTTCTAGTGAAATTTCTGAACAGTCATTAGCATATTGTTCAGGTATCGTTGATACCTCTTTCTTTTGCTGCTCAACTACTTTTTCTTGAACTTGCCCTAATGACTTTTTCTCATTTTTCTTTTGTTCAACTTGCTCCGAGATATTTTGAATTTCTTGTTTGGTCTTCTCTAATATGTTTTTAGCCTTCTGCACCTGTTCGCGTATTTCCTTAAAAACGGCTGCCGACCCTTTTTCAGGAACGTCAAATGATGAAAATGATTCTGATAAATTGCTCACATCAACGCTTAGCTTCTCATTTTCAATGGTCCCTTTAAGGTTTTGAATGTATTGACCCTGCATCTGCACGGATTGAGTATACTCTTGGATCAACTGGAAAAGTTTTCGTTGTTCATTTTTTGATTCTTGTATCTTCTTATCTACTTCACTAAGGCCTTGACAAGCCTGCTGTAATTGTTTTTTGTACTCTTGCAGCTTTTGACTCGCAGCCTGAACACTTGTATCCATCGAACTAGTTGGTTCTGAAACTATGTCAAGTTTGTTTAATAGAGTTCGATTATCTTCATACGACTTTTGAATTTGCGTAAATTGCTGTGTCTCTTCTTCGCTCAAAAATTCAACATCTTTTCGAGATAGTGACTGATATTGTTCGAGAAGTTTATTTTTTTCTGAAACAAACTTTTCTTTATTTTCCTTTATTTTTTCATCAACTTCTTCAAATTTTGTTTTTTGGTTTTCTATAATCTTGCTCAAAGATTCTTCATTATTTGCACTGGTACATTCTTCTATCAGCTTCTGTGTGATTTCCTTTTTTTCATATATGCCATCTAGACTCTTTTCGCACGTTGTGCTGAGTTGCTTCACAACTTTCTGGCGGGCTTTATTCAATGAGAGCTCTTTTTCTTTTTTCTGTACTTCCAGTTCTATTTTTCGCTCAATCTCAGAAATCTGTTTAGTGACCGCATCCAGACCTTGGCTCTTTTGTTGTACTTGAGATTCTTCATTTTTATATTCACTCAGATTTGCTTTTTCAGCGAATGTTATCGTTTCAGGTATTGTTGGAAGAGAGTCAGTGAATGTAATTGAATGGGTTTTGATTGTTTGCTGTATCTGTTGATTTTTTTTCTGAATTGTCTCTACTTGCTCATTATATTTCTTCATTAATTGAGACAGATTGTCTTTGGCTTTGGCTATTTTTTGTACCTCTTCATCTATCTTTTTATCTACCTCACCAAGACTTTGAGAGGCTTGCTGCAATCTTTCTTGGCACTCCTTCATTTTCTGTTGTGCGCTCTGAACACTTGCTTCGATCGGTTGATTTGATTCTGAAACTATGTCAAACTCGCTTAATAGCTTTCGATTTTCTGCATACACATTTTGAGTTTGAGTAAACTGGAGCCTTTCCTGCTCACTCAACAATTGGACATCTTTTGGCGATGGTGCTTGGAATTCCTCAAGAAGTTTATTTTTCGCTAAAGCAAACTTTTCCTTTTCTTTCTGTATTTTCTCATCGACTTCTTGAAATTTTGTTTTTTGCTTTTCTAGAATAGGTGTAAGTGATTGTGAATTTTTTGCATTCTCACACTCTTTTATAAGCTCTTCGATGACTTGTCTCTTCTCATATGATCCTATCTCATTTGTGGCAGGACTCTTCTCTTGCAGCTTCTTGGTAATTGAGTTTTTTTCTTCTGCAAACTTTTGTAGCTGTGTATCAATATTTTGTATTTCCTGCTCGATCTTCTGCCATGCGTTCTTGGCTTTCTGAAGCTGCTCTTCTTTTTCTGAGAATGAAGTTGCGCTGTTTCCTTTCTCAACAGCTTGAGTGTATTCCTGAATATGTGCATTCAATGTATCGAGCGACACATCTGTGCACTGCTGTTGCTTTTTTTGATACTCTTCACATAACTCCGTCGGCTTCTTCTCGTTTTCTAACTGCTGCAGCTCTTGAGTCGCCTGACTCAACTTTTCGTTTTCTGTTCGTTTCTGTTGAATAATTTTTTGTTCTATTTGCTGTTTTTGATCTGTAATACTCGTGTGCGCTTTTTTCAGACGATCTAGCAATATGTTCATCTGCTCGGTGGCACTCGAGATACTCTCTTGAAGTGAGTCATCTTTTTGCGGCAACTCAAGCTTCTCTAACTGCCCATAAACCTCTTGAAACTTACTGCAAGCCTGATTAAATTCATTCTGATCACCAACTAATTGTTTTTCTTGCTCTGTCAATTCTGTAGAAAATTCCTTGTAAGGCTTTAATTCTTGAACTTTCTTGTTTTGGAATTCTTTCTTTGCCTGCTCGATTTGAGAAGTTATTGTTTCGAATTTTTTTTCAATACCCGCAATGTCCTGAGCAATTTGTTCACACTCACTTTCTGTGGACACTTCTGCAATCTTTTTCTCAATTTCTTCTATAACTTTCTTTTTCTCAAATGAATCAGCTGTATATTTCTTCAGTTTCTCTGTAAGATCATTCTTTTTGCTTTCTACTTGCTTCTTTTCTTCTTGCTGTCCTATCTCGTTTATCTTACTTTCCCATCCATCATAAGCTATATCAAATGGGGACTCATCAATCAGCTTTTTTTGCTGATCAATATATAGTTGCTTTGCCTGAAAAGCAAGATCGCTGCCTACAAGAACAATACCATTCAATTTAGCTAAAAGTTTTTCTTGCACAGCTGTTTTAAAAGGCTCTTGAATAGCATCTACATTTGTGAACTCTTTTTGGAGAGAAGTAAGTGTTTGCAACTCACAGTTTTTAAAAAAATCCTCTACTGTTGCGCTATTTTCTAATAGCCCTTTCATGTCATTACTTAATTGACCAGCCGTATTCAGTAACTTCCCCCACAGATCATTTCCTAAAATATTCTGCAAAGGAGGTGGCTTTGGCAAATTCAGGGTAGCGTTTTTTGGTTGTTGAACTTCCTCAGAGCTGATTCTCTGTGGCTGTTCTGTAACTTGAGATCCAGTGTGAGCTTCAGTTCTATTTTGCGACTGTTGATTATTCTCAACAATGGTGCCCTGTGGCTCCTCTGTAACTTGGAGTCCATCCTGAATTTGAGTACTGCTGTTGTTTTCCAGTTTGGACCAATTATCTTTCAGAAGGAAGTCATTGGGATTAAGGTTTGCTTTTTCCCATTCTAGCAACTTTTTATATTTTTCTTTTTGAAATGTCTTCTTAAAAAGATAAAAAGGAATCTTTTTCTCAGCTTTCTTGGTAAGGACTACATCAAGCAAATTTGTATTATAATCCTTGGCAAATGCTGCTATCTCATCACATTGTTTCTCGCTATAGCTACCTCTATTTTCATGCCATTTATCGAATTGGTCTTTTAAGGATTTTGCATTTTCTAAAAAAGAATACTCTGTTTTATGACGCCTTAAATCAAGGCGATCTTTTAAAGTCTTTCGCTTATCAAACTTGTTTTCAAAAACAAATTTTTCTCCATCTTTTTTGAGTAGAGATGCAGCTCCCTTTGTTTTTTCATCAAATGTTTTTTGTCTTTGAAACCATTTTTTTTTTGGTTTTGTATTGTGCGTTTGATTCCAATTCTCGATCAGGCTAAGTGGATTCTGTATCGGGCTACTCATATCTATTCCTCATGCAAAAAGCATTCAATTCTAGTCTTCTTATACTGTGAACTATTTTTTTTATCTATGGATTTCGCGAGGGTGAAAGCGATGGAATGCTTCGATGACAGCCGGCTGGCTCAGGTGCGTATAGCGATCTGTTGTGGCAATACTCGCATGGCCAAGGAGCTCTTGGATAATACGTATGTCTGCTTTGTGATCAAGGAGATGGGTGGCAAATGAATGACGCAGCGTATGAGGGTGTACATTTTTTCGTATTCCGGCTTGCTGCGCGTATTTCTTCACAATCTGATACACATGTGTGCGGTTCATCGGCTTTCCCTTCACCGTCACAAAAAGATGCTTTTCAATGTCACTTTCATACTGGCTGCGCATCTGAGTAAGGTAGTGGTCGATAGCATCGAGCGCTCTTTTGGCAACGGGTACCATGCGTTCTTTGCTGCCTTTTCCTTTGACACGGATTTCCCCATCCCCTACGTCGTAGATGCCCAGAGAAGAGAGCTCGGAGGCGCGTATCCCTGTGGCGTAGAGAAGCTCGAGTACAGCAAAGTCTCTTATCCCCTCTGGCGTTGCTCGATCTGGCTGAGCGAGCAAGAGCTCCACTTCTTCTTCTGTGAGCACATGTGGCAGCTTCTGCCATAGCCGCGGCGTCTCCAAGAGCTTGCCTACAGGCTTCGTAATAACCCCCTCTCTTTTTAAAAACTTGCAGAAGCTCTTGATCGCAATGAGCGCGCGCGCAATAGAGGCAGGAGCCCTTGTTTTGTGATGTAAAATTTCAAGAAATGAGATGATATGCGCGTCATCGAGCGACTGGATATCTGGCAGGGATCGCTCTTGCAGATAAGAGAGAAAAAAAAAGAGATCTCGCCCATACGCTTCTTGCGTGTTTGAAGCTAGCCCCTTTTCTGAAGCCAGGTAAGAGAGAAAATCGAGGCGCAGTGCCTCAAAAGCATTCGTCATGTTGAAAAAAGCTTCTTCTGCAGAGCCTGCTGCAGCTCTTCAGTGGCGGCCCCGGTAGGATGAAAAAGTACAAGCAGCTTCTCAGTTTCGACTACACGGTATGTCGTCGATGCTGCATCTTGACTGACGAGTGCAATTTTTTTTCTTCTGAGAAGGTGCAACGCCAGAAGTGCCGCCTCGTGGCGCGCCTCTTCTTCTTGCGATACCAGACACTCATCTAGGAGTAAAAATGCTCTTTCATCGAGCTCTCGCCATGAAAGACGGCGGCACACCTTCTCTTCAGGAGCATGCAGGCGCCACTGCGGATCGCCTTTTACAGGCTCTTTGTCAAAACATTCCGGGCAGCGATCTATACGTGCTATCTTGTCTGCGGCGTCATCTACAAGCGTCGAGACAATCTGATCGTCATGTTCAAACTGTTTGTGACACACTGTGCAAGAGCGCCTCGGCTTGGGCACCTGCACCCAATGATATTTATTTCTCATATCATCTCTATCAATGTTTTCCCAAGAATAAATGGCTCTGCAGACTTTCCTGAGCGTTTTTCTTCGTAGAGGTTGAGTGTTTTGTCTGCCAGCACCTTGCCGAGCTGCACCCCCTCTTGATCAAAGGAGTTTACGCCCCAGATAAAGCCCTGGAATGCTATCTTATTTTCATAAAGCGACAAGAGCGCGCCTAGTGCATAGGGCGTTAACTTTTTCCCGATGATAAGGCAGCTTGGGCGATTTCCTGGAAATTGCTTGTTGGGGTTCTCGTTATTTTTTCCTGTTGCAAGTGCTATTGCCTGCGCACATAAGTTTGACAACAGCTTTTCTTGTGATGTGGTATTGTTCCACATAAAGTCAACGCCACCCTGCGACTCTCGAAAGCCGATAAACTCGAGCGGGACGACATCTGTTCCTTGGTGGATCATCTGGTAAAAAGAGTGCTGGGCATTAGTCCCTGGCTCTCCCCATATGACGGGGCTTGTCTGAAAAGAGGTTGCTGCCCCGTGTCGATCTACTCTTTTTCCATTAGACTCCATGTCGCACTGCTGAAGATGTGCTGGAAAACGAAACAGCATCTGAGAATAGGGAATGGTAGCCACTGTTGGATAGCCTAGGAAGTTGCGATTCCAGATGCCAAGGAGCGCGAGCATGAGAGGAAGATTCTGGAAGACATGCGTCTTCATCGCCTCTTGGTCCATATCGTGAGCTCCCTGAAGCAGCTCTACAAATGCGTCATAGCCTACTCCAAAAGAGAGCAGAAGCCCGCCCACCATCGACGTCGCCGAATAGCGCCCTCCGACAAAGTCCCAGATGTGAAAACAGGCGAGATATTTTTTTTCGTCGTCCATAGGTGTGTGTGGCATTGTGACAGCGACAAAGTGCTCTTTAGGATCGAGACCTGCTTTCACAAAATATGAGCGTACAAACTCCTCATTTGTTGCCGTCTCCAGCGTCGTCCCCGACTTGGAGATCACGACGACGAGAGTATTTTTCAGCTCTGCCTTTTGAACCGCCTGTGCCACATCGTCTGGGTCTACATTGCAGACGAAGTGGATCTTCCTTCCCTTTTTATGGTAGAAGGAAAGACCCATGTAGAGCGCCTTGGGGCCAAGCTCTGAGCCTCCAATGCCTATGAAAATCATCTCAGAAAACTTCCCTTCTCTGTCTACTTTGTCGATAAAGTTTTTGAGCTTGATATGCTCTTTTTTCGCCATCTCTCTTGCCTTTTTCGCAGCATCTTGGACAGGCCTTTCTGAAAAGAGATCTCTCATGGCTGTGTGGAGGACGGCTCTATTTTCCGAGGATATATTGTGTAAAAAATTGCATACGACGCCATTTTGCATCGCGTGCATCTGCTCGACAGCTTGTCTTTCTTTGGCAAGAGCTTCTAGAGCCTGAAGCACCTCTGTATCTACTTTCTCGAAACCATAGAAGAGTCTGTAGCCAGCTCCCTCACATACCATCTTTTGCACGCGCTCCTTGGTGACAACGCCCTCTTGTGAGAGATCGAGTGGTTTTTCTGCCAGTGCCTGACACCTCGAGAAGGCTTGCGTTTTTTCAAATTGAGTCGTTGCTACAAAGACGCTTTTTTCTTCCTTTGTCATCATGAAATGTCTCCTCTCGGTTTATCGGGGCTGCTTCTCTTGCATCGAGCGCATCTTCAACAAGAGCGCCTGCCTTTTGGCTTTTAGCTCTTCTACAGCCTGATCTTTTTCTTGCACATCGGGTTTAGTATATGCCTCTTGCATCTTTTCTTCACGTACTACTACTGCCGGAGCTACTATCGGGGCTGGCGGCGAAGCAATACGAGGCACCTCAGGCTTTTTGATCTGCTGGCGGACAACTTCTTTTTTCTTGAATACAGGAGCATGCACTGTCATCGGAATTTTTGTATGATACATCACATTGGCAGGAAGAGCATGCTCCTTTTTTAAGTAGTCGCGCATATAGCACAGCAGGTTCAGCTGCGGCACTACCTCATGAAATTTCTCCTCACACGCTTTTAACCCCTGCTCATACTGCGTGATGACATCTTTTTTTCTTTTCTCGATCTCCTGAATTTCTTGCTGGCGCCTGCCCATCGCCTGCTCTCTTAAGAGATGAAGGAGCTGCACTGGCGACCAGCTATAGGCCTCAAAAGGATCTTGCTTTACGAATCCCTTTTTCTCGTAAAAATGATCTATCTTCTGCATCACAGGATCTGCCACTTTTTCGGCTACATGCGCAAGATAGTGATATTCTTTTAAATAGGCAGCGCAATCTCTTAGTAAAGCCTCTTCATCGACTGCCTCTGCATGTGTTGTTTCTGCAATGCATGCCTCAACACGCCCATACAAGATAGTAAGCGCGTGGATCAACTCAGCAAGTGCATGTAATAATACATCTTTTTTCGGCGCTCGTTGTACCAGATCTGAGCTCTTTATCACAGCCCGTTTCATAACCTATCATCCATTCACTTTTTTCCATTGATATAGATAATACGCATTAAATTTGCATCAAAAAATATTTACTAACGCAAATACTCGTTTTAATTAGTGGTAATTCACTTGAAATAGAACAACTTTATCGAATCTTAAAAAACTTGATTTTTTTGTAATAAAGATCTACGATTCTTGCACTTATGATAAAAGCAAAAGATCTGAAAATACCCTATAAGCCTGGCAAGAGAGAGCCTCTTTTTTTCGATGGCGTGCTCGCAGTTCCGAGACATTGTGATCTTTTGGCATACACTTTTCCTGGCTGGCAGGCGCTCTTTGGCAATGACAATCCTGTTGTCATTGAATACTGTAGCGGCAATGGAGCGTGGATTGAGCAGAAGGCTGTGCAAAACCCCCTTGTGAACTATGTAGCCTGTGAGATCAGGCTTGACAGGGCAAAGAAGATATGGGCGAAGGCAAAGAAGCTGCCTACAGGCAATCTGATTGTAGCCTTAGCGGAAGGGCTTTTGCTGACACGGCACTATATTCCGGCCGCCTCTCTTACTGCAGCATATGTGAACTTCCCTGATCCTTGGCCAAAAAGACGCCATAGTAAGCATCGCATTATTAGCCCAGCATTTGCGAACGAGCTTGCTCGTGTGCTTATGCCTGGCGGAAAAATTATCCTGACGACTGACGACGTCCCCTACTCTGAAATCATGGTGGATGTATTCACCTCATGCTCCGACTTCGTATCGGAAATAGAGGCGCCATACCACTCACGCCCTCCCGAAGGGTATGGGAGCTCATTTTTTAGAGAACTATTCCAAAGCCAAGAAAAACCGATTCACTACCATGAATTCAGAAGAACATGACGAGCCGCTTTTAGAAGAGCTTGTGGAGCAGACATCTTTAGATGGCTCTTCAATCCGTTATGACGAAGTCATTCGCTTGGATGCGCGCACCACCTCTTCTCTCAACTGGTCAGACAAGCTCCAAGAGCTCAAAGAACGCAAAAAGCAGTGCTTGATCCATCTTGACTTTGGCTTGTTTGCAGAGCTTGCGCGCCCCTTGGCTGACAAGACACAATTTCTCTCGCTATCGCTTGCTATCACCCATTTTATCGACACTTTTTATACGCCTTTTCAAGAAGAGATCCTCGGTGTCATACTGTTTGCTGGCGATATTATTCACCCTTTGCCTTTCGAGAGCGATGAGAGCTACCGCGAGTGGCTCCGCGAGCTTACACTCTCTTACTCGGCAGACCTTCTTCCCCACTACGCTGTTGACTTTCGCTTTGAGTTTTTACAGCTTCTTGCCAACATGCTGCCTCGTAGCCTTCCTCTTCTTGTACTCATCGACGCATCTCGACTTCCCACCTATGCTCTCTTTTGCCACACTCTGCTCTTGGGGCGCAAAAATGGCCTGACCTTAGGATTTACAAAAGCGCCTTTTGCTACAAAAAGCGCGGTCTTCTTAGAAGGCCCTGATGACGCCTTCTTTATTGGCTATGAAGAAAAAAAGATGACATCTATTGAGGATCCTGCATATGGCATCTGCATCAGTGAGGCAGACCTTGTGCGAACAAGAGAGCTCGTTAATAAGCACATCGCGCATCTTTTGGCAGCTGGCACGAGGTTCAAAATCATCACAGAAGAGGCCCTTACAACTGAGTGGATGGGCCTTGAGACGCTCGTGACCACGCCTTGCGCTCCTGGATCGATGATGCATAGGAAGATTCAGGGCTTTGAGGCAGCCCAAGGAAAAGTGATCTATCTATAGAAAAGATAAATTGATGAATTGACCAAAATGGCTTCTTCAGTGTATAAATCTTGTCGTTGTGGCGGTTGTAGCTCAGTTGGTTAGAGCGTTGGATTGTGGTTCCAAAAGTCGCGGGTTCGAGTCCCGTCAATCGCCCTTTGTTTTTTCTTTCTTTGCGTCTATTTTCTCCTTCTCATAGCTCTTTATTTTCTTGACATTCAATAGATTACAAAATATACCAATGTTGATATAATCAAGGAAGTAGAGGATGCCCATTGAACAAGTCGTTAAGCCACTACTGTGGGCCAGTTCTTCGAAGAAAGATCTAATGGCCATGCCAGAAGATGTGATTACCAACTTCGGATATGGGCTATATCAAGCGCAGATGGGAAAACACCCAGAAATAGCAAAAACCCTTGCTGGTTTTGGAGGCGCAAGCGTTATTGAACTTGTACAAGACTACAAAGGGGGTACTTTTAGAGCGGTCTATACGGTCAAGTTTTCTGATGCTATAGTTGTGCTGCATGCTTTTCAAAAGAAAAGCAAGAGTGGTATAAAAACGCCTAAACAAGACATGGAACTCATTCACTCTAGACTTAAACTTGCTGAAGAGATCTATAAAGAGTGGAAACAAAAAAGGGGACAAAAACAATGGCTAAGCAAAAAAAAGACTGTTTAGAATATGAAAAATCATCTGGAAATGTTTTTGCGGATCTTGGTTTAGATCAACCTGAAGAACTTCTAGCTAGAGCAAAGCTTCTCAATGATGTAAGCGCTTTAATCAAAAATAGCGGTCTTTCTCAGAAGGAAGTCGCCAAAAAATTAGAGATTACTCAACCCAAAGTATCTATGTTGGTCAGTGGTCAACTGTCTGCATTCAGCACGGATACCTTAATTCATTATTTATCTATTCTCGGCTGCGAAGTGCAGATTAAGGTAAAAAAACCAAGATCAAGAAGTGGAATATTCGGTCATAGGGGTCATATTGCGGTCTATTGATTCTCCGGAGCAACTCCTTCAGAGGAATTCGATATAATGAAAGCTCCAGCCTGTTCCTCCGTTCTCAAAATTTCTAGACGAAAACAGTAAAATGGTACACTCTTAATCCAAGTTAGAAATTAGGTAAACCTTTTGCCTCCACGATTTACATCTCGAAATAACGCCGCGCCATGGTATGAGCGATATCCTGAGCTTCTTTCTTTGAGTGTCGTCGTCTTTGCCTGCAGCCAGCTCGTCAGCCTCGTCAGCTTTCAAGAGGGCCTGACGCATGCCAACTGGCTTGGGCTCTTCGGCTACGCCTGCTCATGGCTCTGGCTCAAAGCACTCGGCATCGCCGCCTACCCTGCCTTCATCGCGCTCATCTTTTTCGGCATCTCCCTCTTCACCTCTACAGAAAAGATAGTGCGCCAGCTCCTTTCTTATATAACTGGCGTCCTCTCGCTTACGCTTCTTTTTTCCGTCGTCGCCTTTCTTTTTCCTAAAGTAGAGACGCTGCTTTCTGCATGGTCTGGATATACGCATACGCCGATGAGGCTTGGCGGCACTCCCATGTACTACCTCTTTTGCCAGCTGCCATACTGCAACCTGCACTACTTGCTGAACACAGCAGGCTGCGTCATCATCGCACTCATAGGCTTCACTACGAGCACGCTTTTGCTCTTTGAGTACCGCATCCAGCAAGGCCTTGACTGGCTCAAAAATAGACCGCAAGAGCCTAAAAAAAAGAAAGCTGCCCCCATCGTGTTCGCCAACTTAGAAGAGAAAAAGCCAGAGACAAAAAGTCTGCTCAAGACGCTACGTGAGCGAGTTCAGGAGACATCTCAAGAGAAAGAGAGTCAAGAGGCTCCAAAAGCCGCAACTCCTCCAGAGCTTCCACCATCGTTTACAAACATACCCGACTCACTGAAGACGCTGCCACGTACGGAAAAGCCGCAAAATATACAAAAGCCGCAGGCGAAGCCAGAGCCTGTGGACGCTGCCTTTTTATCTCACTATATCGTTCCCAACTTAGACCATCTCAACCCACAAAAGAAAAGCGACCTCTCCAACCTCAAAAAGGAGCTCAAGCAGAAGGCAGAGCTGTTAGAAGAGACGCTCCTGAGCTTCGGCATCGAAGCCAAGGTCGGAGAGATTCACTCAGGGCCCACCATCACCTCCTTCGAGGTGCACCCTGCTGTTGGCGTAAAAGTAGGACGTATAAAAACCCTCGAGCATGACATCGCCTTGAACTTGGAGGCGAAGTCTCTGCGCATCATAGCACCCATTCCTGGGAAGGCAGCTGTGGGTATCGAAGTTCCTAATAAGACGCCGCAGGAGGTCACCTTCCGCGAGATTTTGGCCGCGTACCAGTGCCACCATTCTCACTTTCACATCCCCTTATTGTTAGGAAAAGGAGCAAATGGCGACCTTATCATGACAGATCTTACGAAGATGCCGCACTGCATCATCGCAGGGGCAACAGGATCTGGAAAATCGGTGTGTATCAACTCCATCGTCATGTCGATCTTGATGACGGCTCGTCCTGACGAGATCAGACTTCTGATGATAGACCCGAAGAAGGTGGAGCTCACGCCCTACTCAGATCTGCCGCACATGCTTGCTCCTGTGATCACCGAGCCGCAGTCTGCTTGCCTTGCTCTCAACTGGCTTGTCCGTGAGATGGAAAAGCGCTACGAGATGCTCAAGCTCACAGGCCAGCGAAACATCGACGCCTTCAACAAGCGTAAGATAGATCCCGAATTTGAAAAGTCGCTCGACATCCAGATACCCACGAAGCTTCCCTACTATGTGGCCATCATCGACGAGCTTGCCGACCTCATGATGGTAGCAAGCCAGGACATTGAGACCCCCATTGCACGTATTGCGCAGATGGCTCGCGCTGTGGGCATACACCTCATCTTAGCAACGCAGCGCCCCTCTCGTGAGGTGATCACCGGGCTCATCAAGGCAAACTTCCCCTCTCGTATTGCCTTCAAGGTAGCAAGCCGCGTGAACAGCCAGATCATCCTCGATGAAATCGGCGCCGACAACTTGCTAGGCAATGGTGACATGCTCGTCTTGCTCCCTGGGCAGTCGCAGCTCATCCGCGCACAGGGCGCCTTTGTCCGTGACGAGGAGATACAGAAAGTTATCGACGCCATCTGCAAGCAGGCGCCGCCGCAGTATATCATCACCTCTTTTGAGAAGATGCAGTATGAGCAGACGATGCAAAACCTCGAGAAAAATGAAGGACCACAAGACAGCTTATTCGAAGAGGCTAAGTCTATCGTCTTTGGCACAGGCAATGCCTCTACTACCTTTTTACAGAGAAAGCTCAAGATCGGCTATGCAAGGGCTGCGAGCTTGATGGACGAGCTCGAACAGCAGGGCATCGTAGGCCCTCAGGAGGGCGCCAAGCCTCGTAAGATCTTCTTCCCCTCTTCTGCCAAACAAGAAGAGGAGGACTATGTTACCGAAGGGATCGAGGAATAGGCACGTGAGAGGTTTTTGCCCGCTCGCATCAGGGTCGAGAGGAAATTGTATCTACATGGGCACACAGCATGCCAGGCTGCTCATCGATGCCGGCATAAGTACAAAAAACATCAAAGAGCGCCTCGCTCAGATCGGCGTTGACATCGAGTCGTTGGATGCTATCCTCATTTCGCACGAACACACAGACCACATCCAGGGACTCAAGGTGCTGAGTGCCAGGTATAGCATCCCGATACTTGCAAATGCAGATACGGCAAAGGCTATAGCCACTGCCTGTGACGAGTGCCCTGAGTTCAAGATTTTCACCACTGGGGAGAGCTTTGAATTTAAAGACTGCGAGATTCACCCTTTCAAGGTACAGCATGACGCTGTCGACCCTGTAGGGTTTACGATCACTGCCGACCATAGAAAGGTTGGGATATGCACTGACTTAGGCTTTGCCTCGAGGCTTGTGGAGTCTAGGCTTCGTGAGTGTGATCTTCTCTATGTGGAGGCGAACCATGAGGTAGATCTTGTCCACACCTCCAAAAGGCCGGAGGTGTATAAGCAGAGGGTGTTAGGTCGCTCGGGCCACCTCTCCAATGACGCCTGCGGTGAGCTGCTCTGCCATGTCGCCTGCAGTCGCCTGCAGCATGTCTACCTCGCCCACCTTTCTACTGAGTGCAACCGCGCCGACCTAGCGCTCGCAAAAGTCCACGCACATCTTGAGCAGCATGGTCTTCAGCTGCCGCTTTCTGTCGCCATGCAAGATACCGTCAGCCGTGCGACGCTTTTTTGAGCGTATAAAAAACTCATCGAGAACACTACCCTCCTAGCAAATCTTTTCCCCATAATTCGATGATCCCCAGATAGGGTGCAGCTAGTATCGTACCAGCTTTCGATTGTATCTCTCCTACGTCACTTGTATCAGCTCCCATTTTTACAGCGATAGCACCAATTCCCTCTGAAAGAAGCAGTCCAACAATAAACACAGGAAGCGTCCCTATGGCAACAGCCGCCAACAAGGCAGTGCCAAGAACTTTCCCTGCCACCTTTAATCCCGAGGTGATTTGATTCCATATAGGAACTTTTTCTTGAACTGGTTCAGAAGATCCCTCATCAACTTTTTGGATGTCAGTGAATCTACTCTTTTGCTTATTACCCGTTGGTAGCAATGTATCCATCCCCTTTCCCTCTGTGCCCTCACAAGGTTTGGTGGTGTCCCAAATTTTGGGATCGATATTGTTAATAAATTTCCCTGCTACGTTAGGATCCACCTCCACCTCCTTGTGTCTGCATAACAACATACAATTGTATATATGTATAAATCACTAAGGGAATATAGTCCACACCCATACAGAATTCCCATGATTGGCTCTTCGCATGCCATACAAGCGGTAAAGCTCGCTTGCTTTACTATCGCTTGTGTAGCCCCGCCTTATTAGCAATAGCTCCAACTCCTATTTGCGGCCGGTCAAAGAATAGCACCCAGTCCTATACATGGAAATGCCATGACGTTTCCTACCTTTGCTAAGATTTCCCATGGTCGTGCCTTCTTTTCTATCTCTTGTATCCCTTTCTTCAACGCGAATAACTTGTATGACTGCTCTTCGCTTGGGTTTTGTAGTTGGATTATTCTCGTATATTCCTTTTTCTTATTGGGCAAGGAGTCATTGTCTTCTGGCTTGAACCTAGGGGTCCCTTTTATATCATTAGCCTTTTTTTCAGCCTTTTCTGAAATCACAAACCCCGCAATGGTGAGTGGCAGCAAGGCTATTGCAAGCGCGCCTAGTGCGACGACACCGATAGCTTTGCCCGCAAACTTTAGCCCCTCTCCTATCTTCTGCCACACAGGAGGCTTGATGGTTTCTTTTTTCTGAACATTGGACGGCGGCTCTGACCCGACCTCCTCCATTGGGATAGCATCCAATTGTTGCTCTCCTCTCACAGTTGACTGCGCAAATGGATTTACACCTGACTCTTTATCGTTGCCTATTGTTGAGACTTCTTTCTGAAGTACTCCTGATTTGTCGTTTGGTGTGTCACCAAGGGATAATCTCTTGGTCGATTTGTGTCCATTTGATAATGGCTTCGAAGTAATTGTGGGCAAGGAGTGCCTTCTTTCCGGCTTTTGTTGATGCTCTATATGTACCGCTTTTCGGTCCTCGGTCTTTTTTCTGGGCTTAAATTGTGTTTGCAAGTTGCCTTCTTGTGTATTTTCAGGAAGAGTCTTCTGAGTCCCGCCTCCCGTTATTCTTTCTTTTATCTTGGGGGGCTGTTGGGAAAAATCCGTATCAACACTGATGGGATTGGGATCGTTACCTACATTATTCTGCATTTCTGTTTCTCCTTATGTACGTATGCTGGTTTAGAGTTGTTGAATTCTGCTCTCGAGGGAGCTTACGATGTCTCTGTCAGGCGATGGCTTCGCTTTCTCGAGGTTGAGAGCTTCACCAAGTGCCATCTTCGCGTAGTCACGCTCGCCTTGCTTTTCAAAGCTATTGCCCGCCCAAATGTGTGGCCAGATGTCTTCTGGATTCAAGGTGCTTGCCATGCCATAGCCGTTGACAGCCTGCTGGTAGTTATTTTGATGAAAGCTCGTATGGCCAAATCCGACCCAGTAGGCAAATATGGTAGGATCAAGGGCGCAGAGAACAAAAAATGCCTTCTCAGCATCGTCGTATGACTTTGCATCGAAAAGCGCCTTCGCACTCTGATACAAAGACTCCATGCAGTTGTCAGAGATAGCTAGATGAGCCTTCCACGAGGTGTTCGTAAGTGCTGCCTTTCCAAGCTCTGCCAACGCCTCTGGGGAGTCTATCTTCGCAAAGCAGCCCTTCAGCTCTTCAACGACAGCCTCTTTCTTCATCGGAAGATTTTGGCAATGACCCAAAGAGAGCAAGCAGGCTTTTAACCCCTCTTCCATCTTCTTTTGCATACTCTTGGTATGCGCCTCTATCTCTTGCTGGATCTTCTTTTCTCGCACTGCGGCAGGAAGTAGATTTTTTTCTGGCGCTTGCTCTTGAGCAATCACCTTCGAAAGAGCCTCTGCACTCTCATGAACAAGCTTCTCAAAGTCTTTCAACTGAACCATATCATCGATCTCCATGTATTTGACCATACATAAGATCTATACGAGATATCTTTTTAATTCAATAATTTCGTTGCCATCCACAATACTAGGGCGTGTCATCAATTAAACCCTAACTCCGCCAATCATTACGTAATATGACAATCCAGCTTGGCTAGCAACTTT
>CAZASK010000011.1:45881-47191 GCA_964487845.1 uncultured bacterium | reverse complement strand
AGTTCCGAAGAATCTACAATGCTTAGGGGGTCAATCTTTACCAGTATAGTTCTGCAATATAATAGTAAATTCTTGATTGAAAAAAGAGTAATGTGATACGTAAGAACAAGGGTGATTGGATCAATCAAAAACAGAATGGAAACAAAAGAGATGTTATAAAGGAGTGATTGTATATGACTACTGCTGGGGTATTTGATAACGGAGCTGTGATGTTTGGAAACTTGGGAAAAGTGGAAGCGAAGGCGTATGACAGTAAAGAGTTGAATTGGATTGATCGCTTAAGCGCTACTGTTATGGGACGAGTTATAGATGTT
Organism: uncultured bacterium; assembly: GCA_964487845.1. Classification (GTDB taxonomy): domain Bacteria; phylum Chlamydiota; class Chlamydiia; order Chlamydiales; family FEN-1388; genus CAZASK01. The sequence continues at coordinate 46,877 of CAZASK010000011.1, read as the reverse complement.
CAGAGTCCAGAGGGTAAATCTGTAAAGGTTGTTTTGACTAAAAAGGGATTAAAAGATTTTAGAAATCAGATACAGAAGAACGAATCATCACTCAAACTTTCATACTGGAATCGCAAGGCAATCAAGCAAGTAAGGAAGCATATTCAGATTTCGAAGCCGCCAGGGGGAGCTCAGCAACCAACTGTGCGTACGATATCTTTGGAAGAGATGAAGCGAACAATCGAGCCACAGAAAACTGAAGGAATATCTACACAACAACCAATACCCCAAGAAAATGTATCATCTACAAAAAGCACACCTACTGAAAAGATTATTCCCATCTCAAAACCAACTGTGAACGACCCAAAACCAGTTACGGAAAATGATGTTAAGAAATTTCAAGAAGAGTTAAGAGGGGTGATAGAGAAGCAAAATAACTCTATCCAAAATAAGGAGGCGTTGAAGACTCGGCTCGCAGAAGCAAAGAAAGAGATCGAGCTGTGCGATGACCCTGAGGCGCTCCAGGCGTGGATCATTGGTGGTCACAATATCCAAGACGAAACTGTGAGGAATAAGTTTACTCCCTTTAACCGGACATTTATTAAGGATACGGCCAATTTAGCAAAAGCTCGACTAGAACAATTAGAAACGAGCCGCGGGAAGGAAGAAAAACAAATTGAAAAAACTGTCAATAAGACAGAGAAAGTTTCTGTAGGAGGTGTGTTCTCAACGATTACACATTTCGCACCTTCTGTATTTAATGCAGGGCAGCAATATTTGAATGGAGAGTCGTGGCTAAAGATATGTGTATCTGCAGGGCTCAATTATGCGATTACAAAGGCGCTTGTTAGTGGTACTGGTTATATTGTGAACAAAGTTTTCCCTAACAGCCCGCGTCTGAACAGTCTAGCTCAGGCGATTACAGCAGCCATTCTATTAAAAGCAGATTTAGGTGGCCAGCTATATGACAAAGCTGGGCAGGTGATGCAAGATTATAAGAATTATCAAGAAGACATA
>CAZASK010000011.1:0-45781 GCA_964487845.1 uncultured bacterium | reverse complement strand
AAAAGAAATACTTTCGGGCCCAAATCGCCAACAGAACAAGAAATCGAAGAAGACATAAAAAGAAATACTTTCGGGCCCAAATCGCCAACAGAACAAGAAATCGAAGAAGACAAAAAAAGAATAGAGGAAATACAAAATGGGAATCAGGTACCGGAGCAGCCAAAGAATTTAAACGATTTCACGGATAAGATCACCCCGTCTCAATTTAAGCAGCTTTCAAAAGAAGAGCAACAAGTTATGCAAGGTAAGCTGTGGGATAAATATCTGAAACATGGCACAGGATCTGGCAAAAATCAACTTACTTTCGAAGAAAAAGCTTTTTTAAAAGATTATAAACCAGAACAGACTCAAGAGCGTATTCAAATGCGTAAAGAATTGATAGAGAAAAGTTTAGATGGTAAATTAAAATTCCAGCACGTTACTCCTTCTGGACAGTCATACAAGCCTTCAGAGGAGGGGGTTATGGGGTGTGTGGATGAAAATGATAAGGTTATAGGGCACATGACAAATGCAGAAATGAAAGAGCTTTTTGCTGAAATAAAACCGCTAGAAGAAAAGCGTGCCGAAGAGATCCGCCTAGAATACAACAGAAAAGTGCAAGAAGAAGAAAGAAAATTAGAGAATGAGCGGCCAGAAGAGCAAGATGTCGCCGCAATAACTAACGTTCTCCGAAAGAATCCGACTAATCTTAAGCCTGGATGGAATTCGATAATCATGCCGGGCATTGAAGGAAGTGGTAAGGTGCGTTCCTTTGATGTTCTCATGAACGAAGATGGAACGTTCCAGGGCACCATGTATAAGGGGCAAATCCGTCAAAGAAAAGACGGGGACCTTGAGTTAAAAGATTTGAAAATGCCAGGCTTCTTCAAAAAATGGTTCGGCTAAACGTAGATAAAAACCTTGAGAGAAGAGATCTGTTGTAAATCAGAAGGCCTTTAGATACAATCGCTTCAAAAACAAGATGAGATTGTATACAATGGATAGAAAAAAAGTGGTGATCATCGGCTCTGGGCCTGCTGGCTATACTGCAGCAATATATGCCTCTCGAGCAAGGCTAGAGCCTGTTTTATTCGAAGGGTTTTATTCTGGACTTCCTGGGGGACAGCTCATGACGACAACAGAAGTCGAGAACTTCCCGGGTTTTCCAGAGGCGATGACAGGCCCTGCCATGATGGCTCAATTTAAAAAGCAAGCCGAGCGATTTGGTACGGTGTGTCTTACAGAAGATGTCCAGAAGGTACATTTTCAAAAATCTCCTTTTGTCGTAGAGGGCTCTTCTCATTCATTTGAAGCGGATACCGTGATTATTTGTACAGGAGCCACTGCCAAGCGCCTAGACATCCCAGGAACAAGGGATAATGAGTGGTGGCAAAAGGGAGTCTCTGCATGTGCCGTCTGCGACGGGGCTCTGCCGCTCTTTCGAAATAAAGAGTTATTTGTAGTAGGAGGAGGAGACTCTGCCATGGAGGAGGCTCTCTTTCTGACACATTATGGCTCAAAGGTGTATATCGTGCACCGAAGAGATGAGCTCAGAGCATCGAAAATTATGGCGTCACGAGTTTTACAGCACCCCAAAATTGAGGTGCTATGGAATTCGGTTGTCGAATCAGTAAGTGGGGATACTGTTTTACGAACAGTAAACGTGATGAATGTTCAGACAAAAAAACAGACGCAGTATGAGGCTGCAGGGCTGTTTTTTGCAGTAGGCCATGTCCCTAATACTGCATTTTTAGATGGACAGCTAGCTCTTTTAGAGACAGGATATATTCGTGTAGAGCCTGGAACATGCAAGACATCGATCCCCGGTGTTTTTGCAGCAGGTGATGTCCAAGATCATGTCTATAGGCAGGCGATTACAGCAGCAGGCTCTGGATGTATGGCAGCACTCGAAGCAGAGCGTTATCTTGCCTTATCAGCAGGCGCTTAATTATGTAGGAGAAGGTGTATGAAGAAGTTTGCAATGGCAGCAATCATGTTTGCATCAGCTACTCTTCTTCATGCACGAGATACGTCTCCTTGGCTTGGGAACGTCTATGAATGTGAGTCTTCGCTTTCATATGCAAATACTCATGCTCGTCATATTCATAAAAGCAGCCGTCTTACAACAGCTGCATTCTCTGCCACCTTAGATCCTCAGCTTGACGCCGAGTTTTCTCTTTCTGCCGCAACGCCAGGTCGCCACCTGGTCGAATTCAGGCAGGCAAAATTTCGAGTGCGCCATCTTCTTATGAATGATATCATGGGAGATCCACTCAGCCTCATAGCTGGCGTCTGCCTCGAAGCGGCAAGCCACTCCCAGTGTAAAGATCGGCTCCAGATGCAAATTTCGCAGGCAGTGCTTGCGGCGCATATTGCCGCTGGAAAAGAATTTCTGATGGCAAAAAACAGGCATATGCACCTTTGGGCAGTAGGGCAAGTAAAAGTTGGCAGAGCAGCAGCGCCTGCTCTTTCTGGAGCGCTTCATGCTGACTGGGTAGTTGGCGAGGAAAAAGATCAGACACATCGATTTGGTGTGGTAGGGATATATACACATGGATGCGGAGCAAGAGAGTTCAGGAGAGAAGGTCGTGGAGCTCTCTACAGCCGTGTAGCATTTCGAGCACTTGATGCCGGAGTACGCTATAGCTACAGCTATTTTTCTCTTGGCACAATAGCCTTCGAGTACACAAAGCGACTTGTTGCCAAACAGTGCCCTAAACATGCAATTCAGGCAAAGCTTACAGTTACTCTTCCATTTTCAATATGAAGTCGTCTCTAGTATCGCAAACGCTATAGCGCTATTGTGTGTGTGAGTAAGAGAGAGGTGGACTGAAAAAGGGGGCGTGCGCTGCAGATGCTTTGCCAACTTCACGAATGGTTTTCCAGAGTCTTCATTGATGATTTCAATATCGTGCCAATGAACATGTTGTGTGATGCCAGTGCCGAGAGCTTTTGCGACGGCTTCTTTTGCAGCAAAGCGAGCAGCAAAGTGGATAGCTATATCACGATGTTTGAGGCAATATGTCTGCTCATGTTTGGTGAAAATCCTGTCTAGAAACCGAGCGCCATGGCGATCGATTGATCGCCTGATGCGCTCTACTTCTATAAGGTCAGTGCCGATACCAAGAATCATGATATGTTTCTTCTCACCGACCGCGTTGCGGTGGCTGCAACCGCATCAGTGCGCTGTGACAATGGAACATAGTAGGGAGTAGTTGTAGAAGAGGCCTCTTCTTCTTGGAGTGCATTACAGAAAATAATCCTTCCCGAACTTGAGTATTTATGAGAAAGCACAAGCGTCTTAATCGTCTCTCCCAGATAGTCGCCGCCGCCATTTACAACGACCATCGTGCCATCTTCTAAGTAGCCGACGCCTTGTTTTGGCTCTTTTCCAGGTCTTTGTATCTTAATGCTGAGTGTTTCTCCTCTCTGAGCACAGGGTGTAGTTGATGTTGGAATGGTGTCTAAACAAATGACATGGACTCCATCCGCTTCTGCCTTCTTGAGGTGGGTGTCAGCAGTTAAAATAGAGTGCTGTGCCAATTTTGCAATGCGTATAAGAGCTTTTGTCAGCTCTTCGCCATCGGCTGCAGGAGCCTCTTCTTGGCGCACTCTGACATGGCCCATTCCTTCCAAGTTTTTAAGTGACTCAAGGCACTTTTTATAACGTGCTTTTACTGTCTCATCAGAGCTGTTAAGGCCTGCATACAGCTCCTTACTCACACATGAAAGAAGAAGAAGTCTGTCATCAAGTAGACCAGTACGAGCAAGTTCGAGAAGGCGGCTGTCTTCGAGAGCAGAGATGTCGAGTACGAGATCTTTATTTTTTGTTTGTTGTGAGGGAGTAAGCTTGATGAAGGGAATATTTAACCACCAGCTATTACTTGCATGTTGGCAAGCTACGAGGCCAAAATATAAAGAGCCTAGGTATGCAGTGAGAGCAAAGAAATCAAACGTTTCACTTGTGTTTGAAAGTGCAAGTAATGAAAAAAGGGTTTTCATGGCATTTGTGATCGCCCATCCCATGGCAGTGCCAAGGACAAGACCAATCACTGCTGTATTAAAAACTTTTAAAGAGAGATTTTTTACCTGTGATTCAAAAAGAAATACAATGAATGCTAGGGCAATACCTTTTATGCAGCCAAATGCTAGAGCAGAGAAGAGGTGACTATTCGGAAGAGAAATTTCATATGCCGTGGTCGCCAGTACCGCAATAGCTATAAAAAGAAGTCGAAAAAAGTTGGAATTTCGTTGCATTGTTAGTCCAGTGTATATGTTGTTAAGGTGGTCGGATTGTAAAAATCAGCCTTATTTTTGTCGAATTGAAATATCATGATCTTCTCGTCTCCTTGAGAGCTCGTTGCATAGATCGTTTGTCGTCTCGTGCTTTGATGGCTTCTCTTTTATCAAAAAGCTTTTTTCCTCTAGCTATTGCTATCAGAAGTTTTGCCTTTCCGTTTTTCAAGTACAATTTTAATGGGATACATGAAAACCCTTTTTTGTCGATGAGGGTTTGTATCCGCTCGATTTCTTTTTTATGGGCAAGAAGCTTGCGCTTTCTTTTTTCTTCGTGCTGGTAGAAAGAGGCAAAACCATACGGTGCGATCTGGGAGCCCACGAGCCAAAGCTCTCCGCTATCGACTGTGATATAGGCTTCTGTGAGGTGCGCGCCGCCTTGTCTGAGCGATTTGATTTCTGTGCCTTTGAGGACAAGCCCCGTCTCTAAAGTTTCAATGATTTCATAGTCAAAGGTCGCTTTTCTGTTAGAGGCGAGCTCTTTGATATGTAATTCTTTCTCATCAGCCATAGATGGTACAACACTTTAGTAAAATTTCAATTCTTGAATTAGTGATAGTATAGTACCATATTGGACGACACAAAAACAAGGAGTGATCACGAGCTATGGAATTTATCGTTTCACGTCAAGAGCTATTAGAGCTTGTTAACCGAGTACAGAACATTGTAGCTCCCAAAACCCCACTTCCAATTCTCTCGAATCTCTTGTTGGAAGCAAAGGATGATCGTATTACGCTGACAGCAACTGATCTTACGGTGGCTATTCGCTGTTCTGGCCCTGCAAAAGTAATACAAAGTGGATCTACAACACTACCCGCAAGAAAATTCGCACAGCTCATTCGTGAGTTGACAGCACATCAAGTGGAAATACTCACGAATGAAAAAGAGGTGACAAAGATCACTGCTGACACCTCCAGTTTTAAAATTGTAGGCATGCCGAAGACGGAGTTTCCCCATCTTCCTGCCCTTGCTGGCGCACTACAGGTGAAAATCCAACAAAAAGATCTGAAAGATGCGCTCTATCGAACCGCATTTGCCGTATCGAAGGAAGACAATCGATATGTGCTGACAGGTGTTTATCTTTCTATTCAGGGCAAAAAAGCTCTTTTTGTAGGCACCGACGGAAAGCGTCTTGCAAAGACTCAGATACCGCTTGAGGAAGCAGTGGAGACGCCAACAGATTGTATTATTCCACTTAAAGCTGTGGATGAGATTATGAAAAATTTGAATAAAGAAGATGACTCTGTCATCCTCTACCTATTCTCCGATAAAATCGCTGTAGAGGCAGAAGATATTCTTATCATGACAAAGCTCTTATCTGGAGAGTATCCTGACGTAGATAAAGTAATTCCTCAGCAATCCAGTCAATGTGTGACACTGCATAAAGATGAGCTGCTGCAGCTGTTAAGACAGGTGGCCCTTTTCACAAACGACCAAACGCATTCCGTACGCTTTACCTTTGTTCCTGGAGAGCTGCAGCTGATGGCCAATTCCATGGATATAGGCGAGGGGAATGTGAGCATGCCGGTGAACTACCAGGGAGCTCGTTTCGATATCGCGTTTAATCCCCATTTCTTTATCGATCTACTCAAGCACAGCAAAAACGAAGTGATATCGATGGGTTTTTCCGATTCCTATAACCCAGGGATATTTGCAGACGCGACTCTCTCTTCTTTTGACGACCCATCGCTTCGTACGCTTTTTGTCTTAATGCCGATGCGTCTTGGGGACGAGTAGTGTGCAAAAACTTCTCTCGGTGAAGTTGCGAAATCTTCGCTCCTTGCGTCACTTTTCCTGCTCTTTTGATCCGAGAATCAATGAAATTGTCGGAGATAACGGGCAGGGGAAGACGACTCTTTTAGAGTCTCTCTTTCTTCTGGTTTCTGGTAGCTCTTTTCGCAGTGCACTTTTGAAAGATCTTGTCACGCATGATGAGCGTGGGTTCATAGTCGAAATAGATTTTGAGAAAGAGGGCCAAGAAAATGAGCTAAAATGTGTGTTTGACGGCACAAAAAAGCAGCTTTTTTATAATCGAGCTCCCTGTTCTCAGCAGATGCTTTTAGGGCTTTTGAATGCTACTCTCTTTACATCACAAGATAATCTTTTAATACAAGGTCCACCTGCTACTAGAAGACGGTTTTTGGATCTGCAGATAGCTCAAGCGAATCCTTTGTTTGTGCATCATTTTGTTCGTTATCAACGCGCTCTTAAACAGAGAAACGCGCTCATTAAAAGCAAGCAGTTGGGAACGATAAAAGCGTGGGAAAAAGAATTAGCAGCCTCTGGCGCATATATCGTGCAAGAGCGTAGAAAGACAATTTCCAGTCTCGAGGCATTTGTCATGGCGTTTTTTAAAAATTGCCTCACGAATTTTCCAGGTCCACTTGCGTTGCAAGAAATTACAGGGTGCCCTCAGAGTGAATCTGTAGATCATTTGGCGCACTATTTCGAAGAAGAATTTCAAAGAAAAAGGGCGCAAGAAATGGTCTATGGGCATACTCTTGTAGGTCCTCATCGTCATGATCTTTTGATTACAGCAAAGGCAAAGCGTTGTGATGACTTTGCCAGTGAGGGCGAAATTCGCGTAATTGCGTTGGCCTTGCGATTTGCTGAATGGCAGCTTTTAAAAGAACGAGTAGGAGAGGCGCCACTTTTTTTAGCCGATGACCTTGGCGCTCATCTCGATAGTGGTAGGCTGCACGAGGTGACTGAAATGTTGTCTCAGCTAGGACAAGTGGTAGTCACCGGGCAGAAGTTAATCTGCAACCATAGCACACTCCTCCAGCTGCCTATAACAAAAAATTCTTGAATTTTGTATAATAAGTAGTGGGGGAGGTTGGCTATGAAGAAACGTCATCGACTCCACGCAGTACATAAAAAGCGTCTGTATTCCTCTGCATCAAATACGTCATGTCCGCTGGTTGATAACTCACAGGACGTAGATTTGATTGCTGCCAAAGCAAAGCTCATGCAAGATGTTTTTGGCTTTTCGAATGAGGATATTACGCAATTTTTTGAACAAGCGATAGCGCTTCTTCATGGACATCGTTATGAGGATGCTATAGCAGCCTTTCAATTTCTGACTCAGGTAAACCCTTATGTGTGCGATTTTTGGTTAGGCTTAGGCGCTGCCCATCAAGCGATTGGACATTATCAGGAAGCTCTTTCATGGTATATGGTGGCGGAAACAATGGATCCTGTGCGAATAGACACCTATGGATATGCCGTGGATGCTTGCCTCGAGATGCATGATATAAAGCAGGCGAAAGCTATATTAGGAATCGGGTATGCATATGCGAAGGGGCACTCACGTCAAGAGGGAGTGCGCGCACTCAAGGCAGGGCTTGCAGAGCTGAAAGCTCGTATTATGCATGTCTAGTCTTCTTGGTATAAAGTGGTGTACATGCTTCCGCTTCGTGCTATGACACAATAGTCAGTATCGGGCCATCGATTCTGTAAATCTTGTATCACACGTGTCGCTTCTTCTATATCTGTACACAAAAGAAGTGTTGTTGCCAAGGCATCTGCCGTTACACAGTTGCTTGCAATCACGGTCGCTGAGGCAATCGATTGATCGGACATGATTCTTGGATAGAGCGTAATGGGATCAAAAACGTGGCTGTACATGACTCCTTGTAGAGTCCAATTTTGAAGGTAGTCGCCGCTTGTAGCTATAGCTTTATTCAAAAGAGGAATGATCTGAATCGGCGTTTTTTGTGGAGGTGTGTCGAAGGATGCAATACCCGCAGACCATGGCCTTTGATCAGGGTGGATGCCGTGTGCTCTGATCTCTCCTCCCCATTCTACAAAAAGACTCCTATAGCCTGCCTGTATCAATTTTTCCGTGAGCATGTCCACAAAAAAACCCTTCGCGATACCTCCTAAATCGAGCGCTGTCTCTGCATGCTTTTTTGCAATATGGTTGCCATCGAGTAGAAGCATATTCCAACCAATCACTGATCGCACTCGTTCGAGCTCGTTCTCAGTGGGAAATATGCCTTCACGAAACTTCTGTTTCCAAAGAGCCTGGAGAGGTTCAATGGTTGGATCGAAATAGGGGCAATTTTTGACAAAATACTCAGTCCTCTTCAAAAACTGACTCAGTTGGGGCGAAAGTGTCATTGAAGTGTGTGCTGCTAATGCATTGACATGCGAAAGCTCAGAACGAGGATTCCACTTGTTATAGGTTGCATCTATTTCATCAAACGATTGAGCAATAAGTTGCTGAATGGCGGCTTCCTGATCTTGAGTGAGCCTTTCCCCAATGATGACTTCGTAGGGAATGGTCATCGCGATCCCTCTAAATGATGTCGTATGAGGACGAGAGCAGGCTATACAGATAAAGAAGAGAAGGAGCAACCGTTTCATGAGACTCGGCTGAGAAAGCTTGTAAAGGTGTTTTCAAGAAGCATGGCGATGGTCATAGGACCTATTCCACCAGGTACTGGTGTAATAGCTGCACATTTAGGGGCTACATTTTCGAAGTCGACGTCGCCAGTTACTCTTTTTGTGCCGGGAACTCGGTTCATGCCGACGTCAATAACGACAGCTCCTTTTTTCACCATATTTTCAGTAATAGTCTTCTCATGGCCTACTGCTGCTACGAGAATATCTGCGGACAAGCAGAGCCGTTCGAGATTGTGAGTATGGCTATGCGCTACAGTTACAGTGGCATTACAGCCCGCTTTATTTTGCATCATGATGGCAGCTAGTGGTTTGCCCACAATATTACTTCTACCCACGATGACCATATGCTTGCCAGCTGTTGTGATTTCATAATGTTGGAGCAGGGTGTGGATGCCGCGGGGTGTACACGGGTAAAATGAGCTTTCATCACCTATCAGAACCTTTCCCATGTTGATAGGATGAAAGCCATCTACATCTTTGGATGGATCGATAGCTGCTAAAATCTCAATAGGACGTATCCCTGCTGGTAAAGGAAGCTGTACGAGGATACCATCCACACTCTTGTCATCGTTTAATTTCTTTATCAACCTGATGATAGCCTGTTCTGAATCAGCTTCTATTTCGTGTACGACAGATAAAAAACCTATCTTGTTACAGGCGTCCACTTTTTTCGATACATAGGTAAGGGAAGCGGGATTTTTGGTAGTCAGTATAGCTGCAAGCTTTGGCTTACGAGGATATCCACTGAGGAGCTTTGCGTGAATATCGCTTAAAATAGTGTCGGCGATCTTTTTGCCATCAAGAATGAGCGGGATCATCTTGTATTACATCCTTCGATTCATGCGTTTATCAGGCAGATGATATCGAGAAAAGAGGTAGTGTGGAAGAGAAAAAACAAAAATAGCATATGCAACATCGAATAGAGGCATTAAAAATGCATCTTGTATGATCCAGGCAGCTGTCTGAGAAGGAAGGGGTATATCAAATAGAAAAGCTATAATGATATGAAAGAGAGAGGTGAGCATGGAGAAAATATAGGTAAGGAGAGGCAGGGACACAAACGAATCATGCGTCAGCAGGCGTTTACATGAATAGAGTGTGTAGCTAGTCAGTAGATAAGAGAGTGCGATGAATCCAAGGCGTGGAGAGTGAGTGGCTATATCCAAAAAACAGCCTATGATGAGCGATGTCGTCATCGTCTGCATGAGTGTTCCCATAGTAATCAACATAACCAGTGGTGGCGCAAAAAAATGCACATCAAGACGTGAAAAGAGCGAGGCAAGAATAAAAATGACAAAAGCAAATACAAACCGAAGAGCGACTGATTTAAGTGTGTGCGGCATTTTCCTCTACTAAAGAGAGTGTTTCTTTTTCAAGTGCAGCATATGCTGTTTGTCTGCCTATGCTGATATAGTCAAATCCAAGTTTTGCCATTTCGAGGGGTTGGTACTGGTTTCTTCCGTCGAAAAAGGCATTTCCCTTCATAGAAGCTTTGATCTCAGAGAAGTTGAGCAAGCGAAATTGTTTCCACTCAGTGACAAGCGCAATAGCGTCAGCACCATCACACGCTTCTTTAGCCGATGAGCACCAGCTGATGTAAGCAGAGGGCTGGATGTTCTTTTTTGCCACTTCCATAGCAACAGGATCATAGAGTCTTAGATGACACCCTTGCTGAAGAAGAGCATCTATCAGTGTAAGAGAAGGCGCTTCTCTCATGTCATCAGTGTCTGGCTTAAAGGAAAGGCCTAATATAGCGATTGTCTTATTGGCAAGTGAGCCTCTTAATGAAAAATAGTCTGCTATTTTTGCGGGCAGCACATGTTTTTGTCGTTCATTGATCGCGATGATAGAGTCAATAAAATCAGTAGGAAGCCCCGCTTTTTGATAGCAATGTTGAAGCGCTCGAATGTCTTTAGGAAAGCAAGAGCCTCCAAAGCCAATTCCGGCCCACAGAAAGTCATACCCGATGCGACTATCGGAGCCGATTCCTTTCCGAATGCTTGTGATATCCGCTCCTGTTTTTTCAGCAAGATGAGAGAGCCAATTCATAAAAGAAATGCGCGTAGCCAACATCGTATTTGCTGCGTACTTGGTAAGCTCGGCTGACTGTGTGTTCATAAAAAGAATACGCTCATGGCTGAACATAAAAGGTCGATACAGCTCTTTCATCAGCTGTTTGGCGCTCTCTGTCTCGTGACCGATAATTACCCGATCTGGTCTCATGAAATCTTGGACAGCACAGCCCTCCTTGAGGAATTCGGGATTAGAGACAACATCAAAGGATACGTTCACTTCGCGATTCTGCAGAGCTTTTTCAATAATTTGGGAAACATTGCTACTTGTGCCGACGGGTACTGTTGATTTTACAACAATGGTTGTGTGATACCGGATATGGGTAGCCACCTCGGCAGCCGCTCTATACACAGCCTGTAGATCACATTCACCGCTTGCAAGTGTAGGCGTCGGCAAGGCAAGAAAGATGATTTGAGCGCGCTTCACAGCTTCTGGATACTGTGTTGTAAAATGTAGTCTTCCGGCGCTGTTATTTCTTTTTACGATTTCTTCAAGGCCTGGTTCATAGATAGGAATTTCTCCTTGTTGAAGACGCTCAATTTTTTTTGCATCGATGTCAAGGCATGTAACTGAATAGCCCATCTCTGCAAAACAAGCTCCTGTTACAAGACCCACATATCCAACGCCAACAACCAATAGTTCCATATTTTCCTCTAAAAGAAGTCTATTATACGAGAAATTGCATTATGAATTCAAAAAAAATATCAATTGTCGTAATTGCCTCGGCCAAATCCGTCAAATGATCCTTCAGAAGCGCGCTTTTTTCCTCCAAGAGAAAAATGAAGAGCGTAGGTGCTGTTTTTTGGTTTTCGAGTATATGATAGCGTAATTTTCATAGCTCCACGCAGCAAGGTCACCACTTCAGCCCCATATTCATTATAAGAAGGCTGATGGGTACGCTTACAGCCATGCTTCGTGTGTAAATCAAGTGATATGGTAGGAGTGATAACAAAAAAGAGATGCATCAAAAGTGTATCTCTCCGATCAGAGAGGGCACTCTTTTTTAAAGAGCGTGTAGAGTGAAAAGAGTCGAGTATGAAGTTCTCTGAATCTATTTTTCTCCAGGCATATTGGCTTCTACGGCGCCACTCGAGAGCAAGTGCGATATCTTCACTTAAGGTAAAATCTGCTGCTATGTTGAGGTGGTCTATAAGATTGTGCTTGATGTCGTAGGCAAAGTCCATCTTATACGCTGTACAAGCAGTCGGTTTTATTCGTGTGTCGAGATAGATTTTAGAGATCGCTGTTGGCACAGTTTTTGTGTGAATGCAAGCTCTGGTATAGAGGTCGAGGTCGTAGCGTTTTATAAAGGTGTCTAGATCACTCTTTGTCATGAGAGAATTGCGCATGCCAAAGCGCATCATATTGAGCTCGTGCCAGCCATCTTGTAGATCAAAAATATAGTGATTTTTACCGGAGGTAGTTGGCCTACTCAAATATTGATACTCAACATATGGTTCTAGCGATTGTGTCGTCTTTGAGAATGAGCGTATAAATCTCATGTGTGATTCGAAGCCTATTTTTCCGATCGCGAGCATGCGTGCACGGTGCTGTGGGCTATTATTGTAGTGGATTGCGGAATATCCAATATGAGGTGTTGTGGTGACTCCTGCAGTTTTTATCTGCTTATAGAGCAGTTGCGATAGCTCTACGCGTGATGAATGGAAGTTGTGTAAGTGAGGGGAGTTGTGGCTATATTTGTAGTTGAGAAAACCCGCATTGAAGGTGCTATCAAGTATTGGCCCCTTTTCTCCTAATTGCAGAGGTCTTGAATTGAATGAAAAAAGAGGTAGCTGTTCTTTTACTGTTTGAAAGTTGTTAATACGCACTTTTGTGTTAAGGCTCGATATCCATTCACTCGTTTTTCGTGTAAAGCGAGCTTGTGTGGGCATGACTCTGGCAGACTCGAGAAATCGATTTTTATAGTCGCTGCCTATTCGAGAGTCAGAGGTTTTATCATAGGTAAGTTGAAATTGGATCTTGTTATCATATAAAGCCCTTCCATATTTGCCTTGCAAGCGATAGCGTAGAGAATTGGACTCATTCTTTTTTTGCAGATCGCGGGCGATATAGTTATATGTGTAAAAGGATGATTTTTTATCAAGGCTGTTATATCTGCCTGCAAAGCCAAGTCCTAGCCCTTTATTAGTGCCGATATCAAGGAGAGTCTGCCCTTTAAACGTTTTTGTTTTGATAAGGTCGTAGGTGATGCCTATGCGAAGGGCTGCACCACTATTTTTTCTAATCCGCAGGCTGAACGGAGCTCCATTATCTTGCCGCAGATCTCGTGAATAGGTTGGAATCCACATGATCGGAAGTTTTGCGAAAAAGAACTTGACGCTTCTTGCCTTTACTTTCGAAGCCTCGTTCAAAAAAACTCGGCTTGCTTCTGCTGTCCATTCATTCGCTTCATTTTCACTTGTTGTGATAAAGCCATTTTCAATAGTTCCACGGCCATCATCATGCAGAATTATTTTTTCCCCTCCTACAAACCAAGGAGATGCACTTGTGTATCCATTGTAGATAGTGGTGACTTTCCGAATGAGGTCGATCTCGACACGTTCTCCTGTATAAGGCTTGCCTTGATATTGAAAAAAGAGCTCTCCAGTTGCCCGTACGGTTTGTATTGGCTCTCCTTTTAAGACAGTCTTTGTGTAGTGAATGACCTTTGCCTGGAGAAAGAGATCTTTGCCGCGGATGATACCGCCATTTTCTGTTGAGAGTACACCGTTTGAAAAATGGGGCTCTTGCAGTTGAATGTCAAGTTTCCCTTCGATATGCTGCGCCTCTGCGGCGAGTGCAGTGATACTGAATAGGGATAGAAGTAGGAAGTATCGTATATATCTCATTTTCCATCTCATCGTGAGGATTCGTGACTATAGCGCTTTTGAAGAATTTGATAAATGGTATTGTGCAAGAGGTCTAATATTGTTTAAGAATGATGGAGGAGTATCGATCCATTTTGATCTGAGTGTCTATAACAGGAAGTGCTGTCAGCTGCGAAACGAAATCGTGTGGTGGCAGCTGCTCTGTATTTACAATCCATATCCACTGGTATCCCTCCTTTGGCTGAGGAATAGTAATGTTTACTGGATAATGATGAGCATTAAAGGCAACATAGAGATCTTTTGAGGCGATAGGATCATGGAGGGTATAGGCAATAAATTTTGAAGATTCATTCCAGTCACAAGATTGAGGGGTAACACCGTGCCAGGTAATGTCTTGCTCAGTAAGAAACCGCGTATACTTGAGAAGCGGTTCATTCTTGCGAAAATGAATGATTCCCTTTGCGAAACGGAAAAATGAGGAGGCATCTTTGATCGCATTCCAAGAAAAATAATTCAGGGTGTTGTCTTGACACCAGCTGTTATTATTTCCCTGCTTCGTATGACCATATTCGTCTCCCATATGAATCATAGGACATCCAAGAGCCATCATTTCAGCAACCAGATAATTTTTCATCTGTCTTGCGCGAAGCTGCAGGGCGCTCTCGTCTGCTGTTTCGCCTTCTGTGCCGCAGTTCCATGAGTCATTGTGATTCATGCCATCTTGATTGTTTTCACCATTTTCTAGGTTGTGCTTGCCGTTATAGCTGACGAGGTCATGGAGCGTAAAGCCGTCATGACTGGTAATATAATTGACACTATTTAAAGGTGAGCCACCATTGCCATACACATCTTGAGATCCCGCTAGCTTGGTGGCAAATCGCCCTCTCATACCTCCATCGCCTTTTATAAAGCGGCGCACGCAATTTCTAAAATCATCG
Source organism: uncultured bacterium (assembly GCA_964487845.1). Classification (GTDB taxonomy): domain Bacteria; phylum Chlamydiota; class Chlamydiia; order Chlamydiales; family FEN-1388; genus CAZASK01. The sequence continues at coordinate 31,260 of CAZASK010000011.1, read as the reverse complement.
TTCCACTCTCTCCAACGTGAAGCTCCATGATGGTAATTTTGGAAAAAATTACCCACCTGATGCAGGCCCGCTGCATCCCAAGGTTCTGCGATGAGCTTGCAGTGCTGCAGTATAGGATCTTGGGTAATACGTTCGAGTAGTGGAGAGATTTCTAAAGGTTTCCCATACCGATCACGAGTCATACTGGAGGCGAGATCAAAACGAAATCCATCTATTTGAAAATTGACTGCCCAGTAGCGCAGAGAGTCCAGAATCAGATCTTGTACAATAGGATTATTGCAATTCAATGTATTGCCACATCCTGAGAAGTTAAGGTATTCTCCCGTATCGGAGATAAGGTAGTAGTCATTCGGAGAAAAGGCTTTGAAAGAATAGGTGGGCCCAAGTTGATTCCCTTCTCCCGTGTGATTGAAGACAATATCGAGTATTACCTCGATGTTGTTTTTATGGAGTTCTCGAACGAGTTCTTTACATTCTGTGAGTATCTGGAGTGGGTTTGGGCTTGTGCAATAGCGCTGCATAGGTGAAAAAAAAGAAAGCGGGGAATATCCCCAAAAATTGTGCAAAAGCTCGTTTGTATGCGGGTTGACGCGATCATATTCTGATTCATTCCACTCAAAAATAGGCAATAATTCAACAGCTGTAATTCCAAGCTCTTTTAAATAGGGAATTTTTTCTTTCATTCCGTGGAAGGTGCCCGGATGAGCTACCTTACTTGATGAGTGAGCTGTAAATGCTCGCACATGCATTTCGTAGATGATAAGGTCACTGACTGCAAGATTTGGCTTTGGAATTGATTGCCAATCAAATTCAGGTTGAACGGAGGCAATTCCAAAGAGTCTTGTCCCTGTATTGAATTGCTTCCACAAGTTATTGCCAAATTGATTACCTGTGTCAACTACGGCCGCATATGGGTCAATAAAGATGCGTGCATCATCTCCTATCTTCCAGCCATAGTAGAGCGCTTGTGCATCAGTTTTTAGGAAATAGTGCCAAATGAAGCCAGTTCTATTTTTTTCAGCAGTGACTTCATGGTAGGTAAGTTGTGTAGGCTGATTAATAGGTGCAGTTACGAGTTGTATGATCTCTCGAGTAGAAAAGAGCGCGAAATTCCAGCCATGTTGCTTTTTTGTAGCTCCTAATGGATAAGGTGTGCTTGTATGTGTTGTCATCGTCATGCTTTATAGATTTTCCGAGATATACGTAATTTATGTTATGAGGTCAAGCCCATATTCCCTTGGTAGCTAAATTTTTCCTTTTTCCGAATCATAAAACCCTGATAACCTGAACGTTTGGTATATATTCATGAGGAGAAAGGTATGATTATCATTGAAGTAGCGGGTCACATAGGTCAAGATCCAGAGACACGTTTTACGCCAAATGGTCAAAAAGTGACCACATTTCGCGTAGCCACAAACGTCAAAAAGGGACAAAAAGAAAAAACTTTGTGGTGGCGCATTACCTGCTGGGGAGATCGCTTCGATAAAAAACTACAGTATCTTAAAAAAGGAAGTCCTGTTGTAGTAGTTGGTGATATGGGTATTCCTGAGATCTATCAAGATAAAGAAGGCAATTCTCAAGTGTCTCTTGAAATCACAGCTGAGATGATAAACTTCAGCCCATTTGGTGCAAAAGGTGAGAGATCACAGGACGCTGAGTCGGCTGGAGAGAGTGGTTCCTCCTATGCAGCACAGGGCAGCAGTAAAATGCAAAAAGGAACAGCTCCTGCGAAGCAAATGAGTTCTTTTTCAGATGAGGAAATTCCATTTTAACGAAGAGCTTTTTATATGAAGATCAATGTCATAGCAAATTTTGATAAACGAGAGCGCCATGATGCTCTCGTTGTCCCTTTTTTCAAAGGGAAAAAGGCTCCTGTTCAAGCATCCTCACAGGCCATCTTGCGCTCGCTTATTGCGCCCATGATCCAAAGCGGTGATTTTGATGCGAGCTTGTCAAGTCTCTCTTGTGTCTATGCACAAACACCACATGAAAGAAGAATAGCGTGTCTTGGTCTTGGAGACAGTGCTGACGTGACTTGTGAGAAGTTGAGGCAAGCGTATGCTGCTCTAGTAAAAAAGATGGCGGCTTCGAAAATAGAGTCGCTTACAATTTTACTTCCTCAAATAGACATTCTTTCTGTAGATGCCGTTGCTCAAGCTGTTTCAGAGGGTATTTTTTTAGCAAATTATCGTTTTTTGAAGTTGAAAAATGAGACGTTACAAGACAAGGGTAATAGCGTCATTACGCAGTGTCTTTTTGTGGCAGAAGAGGTCGCTATTGCCAAAAAGGCAATTGAAAAGAGTGCAATCATTGCATCATGTGTTCATCAGGCGCGTGATTTGGTCAATGATAGCGCTGACTCTATTACACCTCAGCATTTAGGCCAAGTAGCGCAGGAAATAGCGAAAAAAAGCGCGCGCATGAGCTGCAAAGTCTTTGGTCAAAAGTGGATTGAAAAGCAGAAAATGGGGCTCTTTCTTGCAGTAGCAAGAGGCGCATGTCATGAGCCGCAATTTATTACCATGAGCTATGAAGGCAATCCAGGCTCCTCAGATCACACAGTTCTCGTTGGCAAAGCGGTGACCTTCGATACAGGTGGTTTAAATATGAAGCCCACTGGGGGAATAGAGACTCAAAGGGGCGATATGGCAGGTGCTGCGGCAGTCCTTGGTGCTATGAGGGCGATCAGTCAGCAAAACCTTCCTATCAATGTTTCGGCGGTGATAGCTTCATGCGAGAATGCAGTAGGACCGCACGCATACAAACCAGGGGATGTGTATACCAGTTTTCTTGGCAAAACAGTGGAAGTGAATAATACAGATGCTGAGGGGAGATTGACGCTGGCAGATGCCTTGGCGTATGCTGCTAAAAAACTCAAGCCATCTCGTATCATCGATCTTGCCACATTGACAGGATCATGTGTCGTTGCTTTAGGGCATGAAGTTGCTGCCTTGCTTTCCAATAGCGATGTTCTTGCGCAGGAGTTAATGCAATCTTCGACAAGGACTCATGAGCGCATCTGGGAGCTGCCGCTGTATGATGATTATCGTGAGCGTCTGAAGTCTGATATTGCCGATATTAAAAATACAGCTGGTAGAGATGGTGGTGCTATCTTAGGAGGGGCATTTTTGCGTGATTTCGTAGAAGACATTCCTTGGGCTCATCTTGATATAGCAGGGACGGCATTCCTTAATGAGTCAAAAGGCTATCTTCCCAAGTATGGCACGGGATTTGGTGTGCGTTTACTTGTTGATTTTCTCGAGCATCTTTGCAATAAAGAAAGATGATTGCTTGTGAGGAATGATATGGGTTATGAGTTTCAAAGTGGAAATCTTGGTGCTGACTGGGAAAATGCAGAAGGAAGTTGCATTCGAGAAAGCGGAGCTATGCATCTTCGCAGAAAAATTGAAGTGGCAGTAGCAGGTGCCACTGGATGTGTCGGGCAGCGATTCCTTTCCTTACTCGACAAGCATCCATGGTTTGAACTTGTGGCTATCTCTGCTTCTGAAAAATCAGTGGGCATGAAATACAAAGATGCGGTTCATTGGATGCAGACGACTCCTATTCCCGAACGGTTTCAGGATATGAAGTTGCAGTCTGTGCACGCAGATCTTCCATGTCGTGTCGTTTTTTCTGCTTTGGATTCCTCTATTGCTGGCGATGTGGAAACAGCCTATGCTCAAAAGGGCTATGTTGTGCTCTCTAATGCTAGCAATCATCGTATGGATGCTCATGTTCCTCTTGTGGTCCCAGAAGTGAATCCTCAGCATCTTGAGCTTGTAAAACAGCAGGGATTTGCTCAAGGCGGTATGATAGTCACGAACCCGAATTGTGCGGTCATCGGCTTGGCTTTGGCTCTCTGCCCACTTCATCTTGAGTTCGGTCTCGAAGCGTGCCATGTTGTTACCATGCAGGCTTCATCTGGCGCTGGATTCCCTGGAGTGCCAAGCATGTCTTTGTTGGATAATGTGATCCCTTATATTGCAGGCGAAGAAGATAAAATCGAACATGAGCCAGGAAAAATTTTTGGAACCATTGAAAACAACGAGATCATCTTTCATCCCCTTAAGATCAGCGCTTGTGCAACCAGAGTGCCAGTCACAGAGGGGCATTTAGAAGTTGTCTCTGTCAAGTTGAAGAAAAAGATAGCGGCAGAAGATATAATACGTGCGTGGCAAGAATTCGTTCCTCCTGCACAAGAAATGCGTCTACCTTCTAGTCCTCGTGCGGTCTTGACATATTTTGATCAGCAGATCTACCCTCAGCCTAAGATGCACCGTGACGTCGAGAAGGGAATGGGAGTTGCGATTGGTCGTTTAAGGCCTGCTTCATTATTTGATTATACATTTGTGATTCTATCGCATAATACTATTCGTGGCGCGGCTGGAGGGACTATTTTACTTGCTGAATATCTTGTAAAAAATGGGTATATTTTTTGGTAGCAGCGTCGATTTCTGATATCACGGACAATCTCGTACAGTTTTATCGCGTAGCTCTCGAACATGTGCAGACACATTCAGAGGCGCCCTTAGCTGAACAGCTTGCCCTTCGAGTCAGTAGCGTTGCTTTTGGCGTGATTGTATTATTGCCAGTTACTGCAGCAATCGCTTATCATGCATTTCCTGATCTTCTGGTGACAGCCTGGGCTGCAGGCTGTAGTATCACTCAGGTTGCTGCCATATACTTTCTCTTTTTGGAAATATTGATGAAGACAATAGAGTTACCTTTGGCGATTGCCTTTTCTTCCTTCGACGCTATTATGCGATCAAATAGAGAAGAGTCACTTCGACTTTTACAGGCAAAAATAGCCATAGAAATGGAGGGTGATTTTGCTCTTTTTTTACATAGGCAGTATCCTGCTCTTTCTTTTTTACCAGATGGAGGTGAGCGACTATACCGATCTCAAGATCTGCTAGCTCATATGATTGTAGTAGGTCAATTTGATTTTTCTAGAGGAGGGATTGGAAGTGGTTCTATCCAAGCACAAGAGTTTCTCGAGGCCTTTATTTGCTGTCACTATAGATATATTGAAATTGAAAACTTGATTGATCAGCTCTTTCCCGCTCCTATGGAGGCGGGTTATATCTATCTTGGCGAACAGCAACCTCATATCAGTGAACTACATACAAAATTTGCTCATGTATTATTAGAGGCGTTACGAGAAGTAAAACAAGAGTTGATTACTCATTATGCTTATACTGAAGAAGATATTGCAGAGTGTGATTCACGAGCATACACGGCCATGGTCAATATGGCTATTTATCGGCTTCTTGCCAATGCAGATATACAAGACGACGACAAAATTGTATTCCAAGAAAGGTGCAGACAAGTTTGTCTCTCGGAAAAGAGTAATTTACTGGAGCTCTATTCTACTTGTCATGCTTTGGCGAAACGAGTGCAAGAGCACATACGCTCTTTTGAAGACGTTTCATTAAAAAATCTTTTAGCAATTCAAGATGAAGAAGATGAGGTCTCGCCTCAAGTGCGTTCTACCTTTTCACAACTGACGACACTTCGACTAGAACTTGATAAAGGAATTCTCAGTAAGGGAAGTGTCAACTTTCGTTCGGCTTTTGTCTAGGAGGTAATACGATGAATCCCAATCAACCAATCAACGTTCGATTCAATCCTCTTTACAAAAATTATAATGGTTCGCATGAAAATCATCTTGTATACGCAAAGACAAATGTGGTGAACATAGAGCAGGTTGAAGGGTCAAAAAACATTCAAAATAAAGAAAATTCGGTTGAGATTGACAATATAGTAAAAAAAATAAAACGTTTCTCAATTAGTCCTCCTACTAAAAAAAGAGACTCTCTTTCCCCCAATAGGAGCCCTCGATTTATACAACCGAAGACAGAACGCAGCGAATTATCAGAAAATATCCAAGAAGAAGATTCTATTGAGAGTGACGATAGGGGGAAAAAAACAGAAAGTCTTTCAATAAGTCCTCCTACTAACAAGAAAAATTCTCTTTCTCCCAAAAAAAGCCCGCGCGTTTTATGGGAGAAAATTTTTAGGAAAGAAGGGGGTAATGAACAGCTGCTCAGTGAAATACCTATTTCTGAAAGCAATCTCAGTAATACGTTGGATCGATCGCGGGAGCATACATCCAATACAAAGAAAAGGTTGTCAAAAAATGCAAAATTTTATTTCAAACCTTCAGAATCTGAGAAAAATGACATTATGCCTCTGACAAGTAGAGGTGTAGAGATAGAGAAAAAAAGTGTAGCGCAAGTAATAAAGCAGCAGTTATACCGAAAATCTACATCGCTATCGAGTTGCAAAAAAATACTTCACGAAGTGAAGGTAGATAACGAGTTGCGAATCGAAATGGATGAAAATGCACTCAAGCACGCTCTTTTGGTTGCAAAATTTAAGGAGTCGCTCGTCAGTGATAGTGATAATAGTCAAAGTAAACAGGAATTTTGGAAGAAGGTATGGCATAGTTTTCAGCCTTTGGTCAGAAATTCTTCATCGGATGTGAATCTTACGCACCTCGTATCAGGAACCCAAGATATATGGCGTATTGCAGATAAATATAAAATTAAAATTGTCGATAAAGAGTGTATAAATTCAGTTCAACATATTCAAGATATTCATCCATTGGCTTATGAACAAGAAAGACAAGGTGTATTGCCTCATGAGTATAATGAACGCTTTTTATGTCTTACCAAAACGTTTGAAAAAATAGTGCTCTGCTCCGAAAAATCACATTTTCCGGAGCTTATCCAGTGGAAAAACTATGAAGATGCGGGTAATTGGGTAAAGCATTCTCAATTATTACAAAACCCATTACTTGCTCGCTTTTTATATTCGTGTAAGCAAACAAGGTATACAGAGACGATTGTAAGTTTGCTTATATTGCAAGTGTATGGTGGAATGGTTCAGCCGACCCCTTTACTTGTAGCGCATGTGAAGCCATCATATGCAAGTTTTCAACGGGTCTTTCTCTCAGATGGTTCCCACTACGAGATCATTCGTCTACCAGTAAAAATTACCAGCAGAGATGATCCCTTTTTTATCAGAAAATTTACATTCGTTATTCATTACGATTATGATAATGAATGTTATTTAACTCGAATTAGAACAAAGACAAGCGGTAAAAATAATAATATACTATAATTAAAAGTTTTATTTATGGTAAAATGACTGTATTGATTCAATTTAATACGGTTGTAAAATGAATAAAATTAAAAAAATCATAAAAAAAGAACCTAGGAAATATTCAGTCACAAAAAAAGTGTCGGATCGGGTGCTGACTGCCTACGGCTGGATGCGAGCAAAATTACAAGAAGTAGGCTATACAAAAAAGGTAAAATAGGGCTTTATTTACCGATAACATATATGGTACGGTAAGGCGTATGAAGCCTGTATACTGTACCTATCATCTTGAAAGTGAACCGCAAGTCACAGCTGTTGCTTTTTACCCATCGGTGATCATTGTGCAAGCCCGTATGGGCTCAGAGCGTCTGCCAGGAAAGGTGCTTAAGTCGCTTGGCGATACCACATTACTTCAACTTCTTCTTGCAAGACTGCGTCATATCCACTCAGTTGAAGCTATTTGTGTAGCTACTACCACGAAAGACGAGGATGATGCGATTGAGGCTGTCTGTAAAGAGCACTCTACTCACTGCTATCGGGGGGAGAGTGAAGATGTTCTGGCCCGTTTTTATGGCGCTGCCTTAGGATTTGACGCAGAAGTAGTGCTCCGCGTCACAGCAGATTGTCCCTTTATAGATCCGCGGATTGTTGAGCGAGCACTCTTTTGCTTTCGCAATCACTACGATGATCTCGATTATCTGACAAATACATTGCATCGCACCTATCCTCGAGGTATGGATGTTGAAATAATGAGAATGGATGCACTGGAAGAGGCTTTTTTTCATGCAACTACAGCCTTAGAAAAAGAGCATGTCACTCCCTATATCAGAAAAACGCAGACGTTTCGACTAGCAAACTTTGTGCAAGCAAATGATCAATCTCATATGCGCCTTACAGTAGATACGCCTGATGATCTTTTGTTGATTGAATCCCTCTATCAACGTCTTCATGGAAAAAATGATCTGTTCTATCTTGAAGACATAGTAACTATTTTGAAACAAGAGCCTGAGCTGCTCAAGATAAATGCACATGTGGAGCAAAAAAAATGCGAATAGAATGGATGTTGATGACTCCGGAGCTGGAATCAGCTCGGCTTGTTCACGAGTGGAGAAATGATCCAGGCACTCTTCGAATGTCATTTGATAGCGTAGCACATCCACTCGATCACTTTTATCAAAAATTTGTCTATGACTATTTTCTTATAAAAGAGCTGCCATCATTATTTATAGTCCTCGAAGGAGAAAAAGTGGGATACATCCGCTTTCGTCCATTTTCTATGGCTCATGCTGGCTGCAAATCTGTAGAAATTTCTATTAATATCGCTCCTCAGCATAGGGGAAAAGGCATTGCACAAAAAGCTCTTTTAGCTATCAATGATTATGTAAAGAGGCAGGGGTATGACGAGATATGGGCGGAGATAAAACCTGAAAATACAGCCTCGAAAAAAGTGTTTCTCCATGCAGGGTATGACTTTGTATCAGAGGCAGAGCATGAAGTTTTGCAGCAAGGGCAGCAGAAGCTATGCACGGTAGCCTTATATTGTAGAAAGCTTACGAAGAAAAAGAAAAAAGGGGTCTTTATCATTGCAGAGGCAGGTTCAAATTGGCGCTTCGGCGATCTCGATCGTGATTTACAATGTGCAGAAAAGATGATACAAGTCGCAAAAGAAGCAGGGTGTGATGCCATCAAATTTCAAACGTTTAGTGGACAGCCATTGTATGTTCCTAACGCAGGGTCGGCAGCCTATCTTTCTTCTCAAAAACATGCGCAAGATATCGCCAAGACTCTTGCAGCTGTTGCCATGCCTCATCAAGTAGTGGCTACATTGGCGATGCTTTGTAAAAAGGCGCGTATAGAATTCATGTCGACACCATTTTCCCCAAAAGATTTTAAAGCAATTGATCCTTATGTAAAACACCATAAGATCGCATCCTATGAGCTGAGTCATATCCAGCTTTTGCAGCTTGCCGCTGAAAGTGGAAAGCCGCTGATTATATCAACAGGAGCATCTCCGATTGCAGACATTGCGTGGACACTGGACTACATTCAATCACGAAGCAAGGCGCCGCTTACTCTGCTGCAATGTACGGCACAATATCCGGCTGAAAGCCGAGCGATGAATCTTCGAACAATTGAGTGGATGCGCTCATATTTTCAAGTAGATACAGGGCTTTCAGATCATAGTCTTGATCCATTTTCTGCACCACTTGCTGCTATCGCCTTAGGAGCTACTGTCATCGAAAAACACTTTACATTGGACCGAAGGCTCCCAGGTCCTGATCACTCATTTTCTCTAGAGCCAGATGAGCTGTCTTCTATGGTTGCGCGAATACGAGAAGTGGAGGTGATGCTGGGCGAAGCTGTTAAAAAAGTAGATCGAGCTGAAGAAGAGCTCTTTTACTTTGCCAAGCGAGGTATACAGGCAACGCGGCCTATCAAAGCAGGGGATCTTTTAAAAGATGGGAAAAACATCTCTATTTTAAGGCCTGGCAATCAAAAGCGAGGTATTCATCCTCGGTATCTGAAAGAGATGCAAGGAAAAAGAGCAACGCGCTCTATTGCTCTAGGAGAAGGCATCCAGCACGGTGATTGGGCGTAGAGTATGGCGGCGCTATTTCCAAAGAAGTCAGAAGTCTCTCTGCAGATGATACCATGGATAGTAGAAGTCTCTTACAAGGTAGAAGCACGTGTCCAGGCAATTTGGAAAAGTGAGTCCTTGAAAAGGCCTCTCTACGACGGCATGGTACTGTGTCTGAGTAGTCATGATGAAAGGGCGATTACATGCTTTTCGGTTCCCTATCGATATATTCTCGCACAAATGAAAGATAGGAAGCTGCGTCGTGACCTCCATTTGTATCCGCTCGGGGTAAGTGGTGTGGTGACAGATGGATCATGTGTGTTGATAGGAAAACGCAGTAACACTGTTTCAAGCTATAAACACTATTTTGAGTGTGTACCATCAGGCTCTTTGGAGGGTAATCAAGATCCGAAGCAGCAGCTCATTCAAGAGCTTAATGAAGAAGCTGGTATAGGTATCGATGACGCGAGTACTATCACTTATATAGGATTGTTTTACTCATCAAATGATCACTGCTATGACTTGGGGTATGTCATTTCGCTGCGCTCTGCTGTCTCCATTATACAATCATCGGCTGAATATACGCAGCTTGCGTGGATGACTTCTCAGCAAGTAAGTGAGCTGCTTCATTCTAGACGTCGTATTGTCCCATTATCAAAACAACTGCTGTCGCTTATGTTTTCATAAGCTGGTTAGCTCGTGTGCTGAATTTTTTAGCGGATGCCCCTTATAGTAGACTGATGTGTCTAAATCACCCTCTTTATTCGCAACGATAAGCGCGCAGGCAGCATCACTTGTGATGTTGAGTGTTGTAGTCGCCATATCGCGCAATCTGTCAATGCCGGCAAGTATGGCGATGCCTTCGAGGGGGATGCCAATAGAAGAAAAGACGATAGAGAGCATCAGAAGGCCTCCTCCTGGAATGCTTGCAGTGCCTACGCTTGCTAAAATGACAGTCGTTGAGAGAATCATGAGATGCTCCCACTCCAGCTCTATCCCATACGCATTTGCAATAAAGATGGCACTCATTGTTTGAAAGAGGGAAGAGCCGTTCATGTTGAGTGATGCTCCGAGAGGAAGGAGAAATTGACTCATAGCTTGCGATATCCCTAACTTTTCATGGCAGCATTGAATAGTAATGGGAAGAGTCGCTGAGCTGCTGCAGGTAGATGCAGACATCGCGAATGCCTCTGTTAACCCTTTAAAAAATGGCAGAGGAGATAGTCTTGTAAGAAGGACAATACCTCCTGCAATAATGCAGACAAAAAAGAAGAGACAGCCGAGGTAATAACTCATTAAGAATTTTCCAACAGGCATCAGTACCTCCAGACCAAATGATCCTGTTGCCCAGCACATAAGAGCGAAGACTCCAATAGGAGATACCGCCATTACCATGTGAGTAAAACGCAGCATAACATGAGAGAGTGAGTTAATAACAGAGATGACTGGTTTCGCGACATCCCCAGAAAGTTTTAATGCAAATCCAAAAAGAATAGAGAAAATAATGATCTGCATGATGTTGCCTTCAGCGAAGGCATGAAATGGATTCTTGGGAATGATAGAAAGTAAAAGCTCTTTAATATGCGGCAAATCATGCGTTTCGTTGGCAACTACCACAGTGTTCAGATGAAGATCATTGCCAAGGCCAAGCGCATATGCGAGTGTAATACCAGTAATGATGGCGATGATAGTTGTAATCGCATAGAGCACGATAGAGAGACCGCCAACTCTTCCTAGTTTTTTCGTATCAGGAGAGCTCACTACCCCCATTACCATAGAAGAAAAGACGAGTGGAACGATCAGCATGTTTAAAAGGTTGATAAATACAGTCCCTATAGGTTTTAACGCTTCAGCCTTGTCCCCAAGTGCGCACCCTGCGATAACGCCTAGCCCTATTGCTATCAACACTTTCACCCAAAGCTTCATTTTCCGCATGTTTCTCTCCGCATTAATACAGGTACTATTATATACTCTGCTTGAGATTAAGGCAATTTTTTAAATGTGAATATATTTTTTTAATTTCGGTGTAGTAATGGCTCAAATTACAGTAGATGCATTTATAAAAAATCCGCATCAATTTATGAATTATCCTATTACACTTGTTGTTTCCAAGGATCCATTTGATCTAGAAGAAGTGATGGAGCATGTGAAAATGTCTCAAGCCACTCTTGAAACCATTTTGCCTACAGATTTACTCTACTCCTTGCAATCAGACTCTCTTTTCCAGCAAAAAAATGGTTTTTACCTCGTGCAAAATGGAGATGCGATCTCCAAACAAGAGGTTTGTGCCATCCAAGCATGGGCTGCATCAAAGCCAAGAAAGGGTCTTTTAGTGTTTGCCTCTGCACACTCAGAGCTTGCTAAGGTCGCGGCGCAGCACGGTCTGTATGTAGAAGCAACAGCTATCAAGCCTTGGGAAAAGACAGCGCGGGTGGAAAAATGGGTACATAGCTATCTTGCTACACATGAAGCGAAATGTGAGCCAAATGTAGCAGCATTTTTATGTCGAGAGATGTCATGTAATCGCGAGATGATGAAGCATGAATTAGATAAACTTGCATGTTATGCTCAAGGAAAGAAAATAACTATGCACGATGTGGTTCAACTTACAGCTGCACAAGGAAAAAAACCACTCTATGAGCTACATGATGCATATATAAGACGAGACAAAAAGCAGGTGGTGCAGATTTTAAAAAACCTTGAACGAGAGGGTGTCCATCCACTTCAAATCACACGATATCTGCGCAATCAGCTTCGGCAAGATTTGATAGGAGAGGGCTTGCATCAAAAGCGCATTCAGATGATCGCGCAAGCAGGAGAGGTGTTTTTGAAGGCTGCGATCATAGCTATCGATACAGTAGAAGTAGAATTAAAAAACCAGAGCCAGGATGAGGCTTTGACATTAGAAAAGGCGTTGATTGCACTATGACACTCTATCTACTTCCCACCACCTTATTTGAAGAGCAAGATAAGTCACATTTTTTAGCTCAAGATGTTCATGATGCAGTAGCGCAGATTGATGGCCTATTTGCTGAAAGTGAGCGTGCTGGCAGGCGCTACTTGTCACATTTTAAAACAAAGACCTCATTTCGTGAGATCCCTATTGTCTTAGTAAATGAGCATACGAAAAGAGAAGAAAGGCTCGATATGTTGCGCCCTCTCAAAAACAAACAAGAGGTGTGGGGGTTGGTCTCAGATTGCGGCATTCCATGCATTGCAGATCCTGGTGAGGAACTTGTTCATGAAGCGTATAGAATGGGAATTCATGTTCGCGGATTTTCTGGACCCTGTTCTATTCTATTAGCGCTCATGCTTTCTGGTTTATCAGCAGAGAAATTTTCATTTAGAGGCTATCTTTCCAGAGAGCAAGCGATGCGCAAAAAAGAGATAAAAGAGCTGGATACAAGAGTGGCAAGAGAGCACGAGACAATGATCATCATGGAAGCGCCATATCGAAACCGTGAGCTCTTTCAAGACCTCATCGAAGTACTATCACCAGAGTGTGTGGTCGTAGTATGTACGAGCCTGACCTTGCCTTCAGAATTGGTTCTCAGAAAAACAGTGGCTCAATGGAGGCTAACCACCCACGAATTTCAAAAAGAGCCAACTCTTTTTGTCATAGGCTTGCCTAGATAAGCGCTGTCGCTATTGTGTCGTAAAAAAAGAGGCCTTTTTTTGTAACATGGAGGCGTCTTCCATCTTGCAGCAGAAGATCTTGTTGTACAAGTGAAGCAATTGCTTGATGAGTAGTGTGAGATAATGCTCCAAATCGCTTCTCAAAACCAATAAGATCAACACCCTCTATCAATCTCAGATGAATGGCAAGAAGTTCTGTGATCTTTCGCTCAGCGCTGATGTCGTCGATAAAATCAACGGGTTTTTGTTTGCTTGCTACCATCTTGGCATATCTGGGAAGGTTTGCTATGTTGCGAAAGCGAGTTTGATTGAGATAGCTAAAAGCTGACGGGCCAAGCCCTAAAAATGGACGCGCTGTCCAGTAGCCGCTATTGTGTTTTGATACGCGCCCATTGCGGCAGAATGCGGAGATCTCATACTGTGTGAGAGCTCCTTCAGCTAGAATTTCGATTGCGCGTGCGTACATAGCAGTTTTTTCCTCATCACCTGCAATGCGTGAGCGAAGCGCTCTTTCATTTTTGTAAAATGGTGTTCCCTCCTCAAATGTGAGGTTGTACAGAGAGAGGTGGTTAATAGGAAGCGTGCATGCCTGGCGCAGTGTGGTTTCAAATGATGCCAGAGTCTGTCCTGGCGTTTCATACATCAAATCAAGCGATATGTCTTCAAAGCCGGTAGCATAGGTGGTCTCTATTGCTTGAATCGCTCTGACACTTGAGTGAGAGCGCCCTAAGATAAGTAATTCTCGATCATCGAGGCTCTGAACTCCAAAGCTAATTCTAGTGATACCGATATCATAAAATTGTTTCATGAAATCAGAAGTTGCCTCTTCAGGATTTACTTCGAGTGTGATTTCGCATGAGGAATCGTAATTGAGCTTTCTCAATACTTGAGATAATCGCTCTGCGCCAAATAATGAGGGTGTGCCACCACCAAAGTAAATGGACACTAAGGAGGTGGACTGAAAGAAGTCTGAGTAGAGGTCGATTTCTTGTAAAAGCGCTTGAAGAAGAAGGTCTTTCAAGCGCTCATTGTCGAGAAGCACGTAAAAGTGGCAATAGGGACACTTTTTAGTGCAAAAAGGAATGTGTATGTATACACTTGCGTTGTCTTTACCACTCATCAGCTTCAGGGTCGACGATTCCACCGCGGCGCCATCTGTTTCGATCGCTAAAATAGGACTCGTCTTCTTCTGTATCATCTTCGTCTTTTTCTTGTTCGTCATCTGCGTCATGAGCAGAGGTCTCATCATGGCCTTCGCTGTCATCTTCATATGTAGACTCTTCACTCAGATAAGTCTCCATTTCAAAGCCAGCGTCTGTCAGTCCAGATCCAGTCTCTGCAATATCGACATCTGGGATAGTAGGCATCTCATTATATCCAGCTTTTGCATTTTGTCGCTTGGGAACAATAAATTCTTCTGCCTCGCCACCTTCTTTCAAAAATTGCAGTCGCTCTTTTTCTTCCTGTATCCGCAGTTTTAAGGCCTTGATCTCCTCTTTGTGTTTGTCGAGATCTTTTTTTGGTACAAGGCCCAATTTCAACCATTGTTCGAGATCGTTTAATTCTGTTTCTAATTTTCTTAGTCGTTCACTTTTAATCGGTTTCATCTTCCATCCTGCAATTGTTATTAACACAAACTAATTTGGTCAACTATTCTGCCAAAATAGAGATATTTTGGAAAAAGAAAAATTGATGTCCCAAATATGATCTGATTTGCGACCATTCTGCCAATAAAAATTTTTTTTTCAAGAAAAATCATATCGCTGAAAATAGAAACAGCGCTATATCAGAGATGATGGAAGATGAAATAAATGCTGACAACCTATCATTTTTGGAATCTGTAGAGTTGAGCCCTCGAGAAAAGATGCCTTTGTCCGAAGGAGGCCGGCTTGAACGGGCGATTCGGTTATACAGACAAGAGGGACATCTTTTCTGTCATGTGAATCCACTGGAAGAAAGGCCTCTTCTTCATAAGAGATATAGTGCAGAGGGGCTTGGCTTTTCTCAAGAGGAGCAAAAGGCGCTCTACCCCACGATGGGGCTTTGTGAAGAGCCTGCTCTGCCGCTTTCTGCCATCTTGTCATCTCTACAAGCAGTATACGCCGATCGAATGGGTATTGAGTACTTGGACTTGGTAACAGAAGAGATTGCAGCCTGGATACAAGAGCGATTTGAGAGATTAGCAGGCCGTATTCCTCTAGGGAAAGAACAAAAAAAGATGATATATAAACAGCTTGTGCAAGCAGAAGGTTTTGAACTTTTTTTACATACCAAGTATGTCGGGCAAAAGCGTTTTTCCTTAGAGGGGTCCGATACTCTTATTCCTGC
Organism: uncultured bacterium; assembly: GCA_964487845.1. Taxonomy (GTDB): domain Bacteria; phylum Chlamydiota; class Chlamydiia; order Chlamydiales; family FEN-1388; genus CAZASK01. The sequence continues at coordinate 15,614 of CAZASK010000011.1, read as the reverse complement.
ACTTGCCTTTTTGCTTGAGCGTGCTGCTCAGCTAGGAAGTGAAAAAGTAGTTCTTGGAATGGCACATCGCGGAAGGCTGAACGTTATGGCAAATATTTTAGAAAAGCCAATCGAGCAGCTATTAGCAGAATTTGAAGATCAGACAACAAGTGTTGGAGATGTAGGAGATGTAAAATATCATAAGGGATACACCGCGTCTATTACGACATTGTCGGGTAGAAAACTTGCTGTTTCATTGGTCGCCAACCCAAGTCATCTTGAGTCAGTGGATGCTGTCGTCGAAGGCTATGCTCGTGGACTACAGCGCGCTATGCAAGATACAGCTCAAGAAAAAATCGTGCCCATTCTCATTCATGGTGATGCCTCTTTAAGTGGTCAAGGAGTGGTGTACGAGACTTTGCAGCTTTCTCGATTGCCTGGATATTCAACAGGTGGAACAGTTCATTTTGTGATCAATAATCAAATTGGATTTACAACAGACCCTCGTTTTGAGCGCTCTACAAGATATTGCACCGATATCGCAAAGTCATTTGGATTTCCTGTTTTTCACGTCAACGCTGAAGACCCAGAAGCATGTGTTTGGGCAACTATTTCAGCGCTAGAATTGAGAAATCGCTTTCATGTCGATGTCTTCGTCTCGTTGTATGGATATCGCAAGCATGGACACAATGAAAGTGACGAACCCGCCTTTACACAGCCTGCTATGTATGCACTCATCAAGCAAAAGCAAACTATAAAGACGATCTATAAAGAAAAACTTATCCAAGAGGGGTTTTCTGAGCAGGAGTTGACAGAATACGAACAGCGATATCGGGAAAAATTAGATGCAGCATTTACGAAGCGAGCTATCATCAATGAACTGTCTTCTCCAGAAGAGGTCGTTCAATCAGCACTTGTTTGTCACCTCGACGAATTGAGACAGGCAGCATCTTCGCTTTATCATGTGCCAGCTGGTTTTTCTCTCCACCCACGAGTGCAAAAAGTTATCGAAGAACGCATTAGTCAGCTTTCGAAAAAAGATGACTTTTTGATGGACTGGTCTTTTGCAGAAACTTTGGCATGTATTACGATTCTTCGAGAGGGGATTTATCTTCGTCTTACGGGGCAAGATTCTGGTAGAGGCACATTTAGTCAGCGGCATGCGGTTTGGGTTGATCAGAAAACGGCTCGCACTCACATACCGCTTGCCTGCATAAAGCCAGGGACTTTTGAGGTGATAGATTCTCTTCTTTCTGAATATGCGGCGCTAGCCTTTGAGTATGGCTTTAGCATAGCTCATCCACAGACACTTGCCATCTGGGAGGCGCAATTTGGTGATTTTGCGAATGGTGCACAGATAGTAATCGATCAGTATATTGCATCTGGTGAAAAAAAATGGGGTGCTATCAGCAACCTGACTCTTCTGCTCCCTCATGGATACGAAGGACAAGGTCCCGAACATTCTTCAGCGCGGATTGAGCGCTTTTTGTCTTTATGCGCAGAAAATAATCTCACTGTCGCGACGCCTACGACTCCTGCTCAATATTTTCATCTGCTTGTGCGTCAAGCTACGAGAAAAAAACCACTTGTAGTATTCACGCCAAAGGGACTGCTCAGACATCCAGAATGTAAAAGTCATTTTTCCTTATGTGGGGAGAGTTTTCAAGAGGTGATCTTGAATGCTGCAAAGGAAAAGACACAGCAGGTTTTGATCTGTCAAGGAAGAATCTATTACGACATTGTGCAGGCAATGAAACAAGTTGATAATCGATCGACAGCCATTGTAAGGATAGAACAGCTCTATCCATTTCCTAGTCAATCTGTAAAAAATTGTCTTCCCCAGGCTAAGCGTTATATCTTTGTGCAAGAAGAGCCAGAGAACGCAGGAGCGTATATACATCTGCGAGATGAGATACAGAGGCTCTTACCAAAAGAATGTGTTTTAGCGCATATAGGAAGAGCAGCGAGTGCATCGCCGGCAGTAGGCTCGCATAGCATTCATGAACAAGAGCATGCCAATATTCTAAGAAGATGTTTCAATAACTAAGGAGTTGTAAGGCAGTATGACAGTAGCAGTTACCATCCCGTCGCTTGGCGAATCAGTAATTGAAGTAAAAGTTTCTCGTATGATTGTAGCCTCAGGAACACTTGTGCCTCAAGATGCAGAGCTTATTGAAATAGAGACTGACAAGCTCAATCAGGTATTATATGCTCCCGTGTCTGGAGTGGTGAGATTTCAAGTAGCTGTTGGAGATGTTCTCAAAATAGGTGCTCAAGTGGCCTCCATAGAACCTGCAGCTTATAAAAATTCAGAGCCGCCAGCACCACAGCCTTCCCAAGTATCTCAAGGAGGGGAGAAAGCTGTTCGGAAGAGTCCAGAGGAGTGGTTAGAGGCGAAGCCAGTACCCACTCCTATAGCAGCAGCAAAAGAGGTCCGTAAGCCGATGTCTGCACTCAGAAAGGCAATTGCCACAAGGCTTCTTGAAGCGAAAAATAATACTGCGATGTTAACTACTTTTAATGAAGTAGATATGACCCAAGTGATGGAAATAAGGGAAAGATACAAAGATGTCTTTATGAAAAAATATGGCGTAAAACTTGGATTTATGTCTTTTTTTGTAAAAGCGTGTGTGTCTGCTTTGCAAGCATATCCTACTGTGAATGCCTATATAGACGGTGATGATCTTGTTTATAGAAATTCCGTTGATATGAGCATTGCGGTTTCTACAGACAAAGGGCTTTTGGTTCCTGTGATTCGCTCGTGTGAACATCTTCATTATTTTGAAATAGAAAAACAGATCGAGATGTATGCTGCAAAGGCAAGAGATGGGAAGATAGCTATGGAAGATCTGCGCGGCGGAGGCTTTACGATTACCAATGGCGGTGTATTTGGCTCTCTTCTTTCGACTCCAATCATTAATCCACCACAGTGTGCTATCTTGGGGATGCATGCAATTCAAAAACGCGCCATCGTCATCCGTGATGAAATCGTAATCAGGCCAATGATGTATCTTGCGCTTAGTTATGACCATCGCATTATCGATGGCAAAGAAGCTGTTTCATTTTTGGTGCATATAAAAAATTGTATTGAAGATCCAGATAGGCAGTTGATAGGTATCTAATATGGAATATGATCTTGCTATTATTGGGGGAGGTCCAGCTGGGTATCCCTGTGCTCACAGAGCAACAGCGCTTGGTCTGAAAGTTGTACTCATTGAAAAAAGGCCTTATCTTGGAGGAACATGCCTGCATGAAGGATGTATCCCTTCGAAAGCATTGCTGGCCGCCACAGCGCTATTGTCTGATGTAAAAGCTTCAGCTATCATTCAAGGAAAAGTGTCGATTGATAAAGAAGCGCTAGTGAAACAAAAGTCTACTACGATTGAGCGCTTAGCAAAAGGTTTGGATTCACTCCAAATCAAGCGCATTACGGGACACGCAACATGTGTGGATGCCCATACAATCTCTATTGCACAAGAAGGCAAAGAAGAGCGCATTACAGCTCATAATATTGTATTGGCAACAGGATCTACACCTATCGCATTCCCTGACCTTCCTTTTGATGAAGAGACGATTCTTTCGTCGACGGGAGCATTAGAGATGGCATCTATCCCTAAAAAGCTTGTAGTTATTGGCGCAGGAGTGATTGGTATTGAGCTTGCTTCTGTGTATCAGCGATTAGGTTCTCAAGTCATACTTATTGAGCTTTTGCCAACGCTCTGTGCTGGCTTCGATAGCTCACTGAGGCGTGGTTTGCTTGAGTGCTTACAAAAGCAAGGTCTTGAATTTTTCTTTCAGACAAAAGTTGAGCGCATTGAACACACAAAAGCTGGGGTATCTGTATACACTCAATCAGAAAAAGAAAGAAAAGAGCATCGCTGTGATAAGGTTCTTGTGGCTATTGGCAGAAAGCCAAACAGTAGCCAGCTCGGGCTTGAAAATATCGGAGTGGAAATTCTGCAATCTGGCCATGTAAAAATCAATAGCCAATATCAAACTTCTGTGCCGTCTGTTTATGCGGTTGGAGATTTAGTAACAGGGCCAATGCTTGCTCATAGGGCCACAGAAGAAGGAATCGCTCTTGCTGAATATTTTGCGAAAATGGTATCAGAAGTGGATATGATTGCGATTCCAAATGTCATCTATACAGATCCAGAAGTGGCGTCGTGTGGCTTTTCAGAAGATGAGTTGCAAGGATCTGTGCCTCTTAAGATTGGAAGCTGTCCTCTTCGCATCAATGGAAGGGCTGTGGCATCAGGCCATGAGACAGGCTTTGTAAAAGTCATTGCCCACAAACAAACAGATAGACTGCTTGGGGTTCATATATTCGCCAAGCACGCTTCGGAAATGATTGCCGTGGCATCACTTGCTCTTCATATGAAGGCAAAACTTCGCGATCTTGCAACGCTTCCTTTTGCTCATCCTACTATTTCTGAGGCTATTAAAGAGGCGGCTTGTCAAGCTCATTAATTGTTTTGGGGCTCGTACAATGGATCTTTCAGTAGTTGATTTGTTACACAATAGAACTTTGCAGTCGATGTGTCTAGACAAGATTGCAAAAAACACAAAAATATGTTTTGAAAGATGGAAAAATCCGAGAGTTCTTCCTGCTCCAGTTGCCGATATGCTGCTCGAGCATATTGTGCAAGTAGGGACGGCAAAAGTTCATGATTTTAAAAAATTACAAGGCGTGCATACGATTCGATTTTCAACCATCAAGTTGGAAATTTCAAATAAACTTGTAGAGACAATCTATAATCAATTTCGTGAGACGATTCGAGTGCTAGAGATTATCCCAAGAGAGTTGTTTTATAGAGTTTCATTTCAAGGAGGGTATTTTCCCTATCTTCAGTCAATTACACTTCCTTCAAATCCTATACAACTTGCTCATTTTGATGACAAAATAAAACAAGATGTACGAGTCACACTTCAGCTCAACAATATAGAAGATATTCCGTCGCTTCAGAAATCACTGAAGCATATACATACGCTAGTGATTAATGATCGTACCATATGTAACGAAGATTTCCAGAAGATCAGCATGCTCTACCCTGATATTGAAGAGTTACACATGCCATCTTGTAGGCATATCACGAGCTTCGCAGGTTGTTCATTTTCGAAGCTTCGAAAGGTAGATGCTGCAGAAAGTGGCTTAACAAGTGAGGGGCTCAAAGAGCTCAGTATTGTATGCGGACAGTCGATAGAAGATCTTGATATTGGATTGTGTAGTGAAATCAGGAGCTTGCATGGATGTCAGTTTTCGAGCCTACGCAGAATAAGAATTGTAGGTACGAATTTATCTGACGACGATCTTCAGGTTTTGAGTGATACTTGTGGCCCCTGTTTAGAAGAGCTTGATATGAAAGATTGCATCTTGATGAGTAGCTTTGCGACGTGCGGATTTGCATCGCTTCGTACGCTGAATGCATCAAACACAAATTTGGATAATATAGCACTCCAAGATTTAAGTGATAGCTGTGGAGACTCTTTGCAAGAGCTGTATATAACCTCTTGTAAAGATATCAGTAGTTTTTCGTGGTGCCAGTTTTGTGTACTCAAAAAAGTAGAGGCATCAGGAACTCAACTCAATAACGAGGGCTTACGAGCTCTCAGCAACATATGTGGAGACAGTTTAGAAGAGCTGTGCATTCGATCGTGTCTTCGCATTACGAGCTTTGCAGGGTGTTCATTTTCTCGTCTTCGCAAGGCGTTTCTTTCGGGGACAGGCCTCGATGATGAAGGATTTCAGCCACTTATTAGCATATCTGGTAAGTATTTAGAAGAGCTTTCTATTGCATTTTGCAAAAAGATTACAAATTTTGATGGTGCGAGTTTCTCTCAGCTACGCAAGCTACGTGCATTCTACACGGGACTACATAATAACGCTATTCAAACACTCGCTCGTGTATGTGGAAGATCGCTGCAGGATCTTCATGTTGGAAATTGTAAGGGCATTTCAGCATTTGGAGATTCTTCTTTTTCAGCTCTTCGCTATTTAGTCGCAAGTGGAACAAGTTTGGACGGTGAAGAAATAAAAAAGATAATGGAGCTATATAAAAAACAGTTACTCGTGCTCGACATTACTGATTGCCAAATCAATAATAGCATTGATGAATTGATAACGCAATTTTCTGGAAAATTACACATTTAGAACTCACATACTGTCATTGCTCCTGATTTATATAGGCGCAACTTTCGTATGTGAGTAAAAAAGATGTTATTTTGTCTTTGGAGTGCAAGGGATCAATGCTTTTCCACACTTAGGGCACTTGCCCATCGTGCTTTGCATGACTTCATGGTGCTCGCAGCATGTGTACATGCTGGTGCATCCTTTTGCATCTTGAGAAGAATAGTCAGATGTGCTACATGTGCTTTCTGCGATAAGAGCCCCAGAAAATAGTGAGAATGCAATTGCGCTGATAAACAGAAATTGCTGTAACATGAAAAACCTCCATTTTGTAGCTCGCCTTATGACGAGGGTGTCAGATGTATGGTAAATCTAATAAAAAACATATTTGATATCAAGTGAGCTCTTGTTTTCAGGATTTCATAGAGACAAAACAAATGATTTTATAGTTCGTTATTAGGGGCAATAGAGTGAATAACATACATAATTCGCTGGAATATAGATGCATTGATTTGATCGCGAGAAATCCTCATGCTAGTTTTGAATATTGGCCAAAAAATAAAATATTACCAGCACAGTTAGCTGATAGGCTGCTGCAACGAATGTTAGAAGTTGGTGTTGCTAAAATTGAGGATTATAAACAGCTACGCGGAGTGCATACGATCAATGTGTCAGCTCAAACAAAAATATTAAAAAAACAAATTATAGAGGTGCTTTATAACCAGTTTCGCGATTCTGTACGAAAATTACATGTGGATCCAAAATTTTTATTGAAAGGCCTCTCATTTCAAGGGGGGCAATTTCCCTATCTTACACATATCACACTGCCTTCTACTTCAGTTCAGTTCAATGATTTGTTTGATCAGCTGCATAATGAAGTGAAAATCACGCTGCAACTGATCTGTAAAGATGATCTTTCATCTTTTTCTGCCACTTTTTTGAACGTAGACAAATTGTATGTATATGACCGTACTATAACGAATACAGACCTACAGAAAATAAGTAGGATATTCCCTAACATTGAAGAATTGCATATTCCAAATTGCGTTCAGATCAACGGTTTTGATGCATGCGTTTTTAAGAATCTTCGTAGATTGAATGCAGTAGGCTGCGACTTGGATAATCAAGGACTTCAAGAATTAAGCCGTGTCTGTGGTGATACTTTAGAGGATTTGAATATTGAAATGTGCAACGCTATTGATAGTTTTAAAAATTGTTCATTTCCAAAACTTCGCAGATTAATTGCAAGCCATACAAAACTTACAGACGAAGGAATGCGTGAATTAAGTTTAGTATCAGGAGCTGTTTTACAAGAGCTGAATATAAGAAGTTGTAGCAACATTCATGACTTTGAAGGATGTTCTTTTATAGCATTGCGGAAACTCAAAGCTTCTCTTACATATTTAAATAATAACGCCATTCAACAACTCAGTAAAATGTCTGGTGATTTTTTGGAAGATCTTGATATTGAGTTTTCTAAAACTATTACAAGTTTTAAAGGATGCTCATTTTCAGCGCTACGTAAGTTAAGAATAGATTCTACAAATCTGGACAATGCAGATCTTCGAGAGATAAGTATGATCTGTGGAGATTCTTTAGAAGAGCTGAGTATTCAATCGTGCCATAACATAAGCAGTTTTGATGGGTGTGTGTTTTCTTCTCTTCGGCATGTGATCGCCTCCTATACTAGCTTAAGTAATAATGGTCTTTATGCGCTTAGTAAGACGTGCGGCAAAAATATAGAAATATTAGATCTTGAACACTGCCCTGGAATTACGCGTTTCACGGACTGTGCTTTTTCAGCTCTTCGTAAATTGGTGGTGAAGTATACCAACCTACAGACTCAAGCACTCCCAGAGTTAAGCAAGATGTGTGGTGGATTGTTAATTGAGCTTGATATAAGTGGTTGTAAGTGTATCGACAGTTTTGCTGAATGTTCATTTCCCGAGCTACGTATATTGGGAGCTTGTAATATTGGAATAGGCAATAAGGGCTTGCAAGAATTAAGCCTGGCGTGTGGAAGGTATCTTGAAGATCTCAATATTGGATTATGCAGGAGTCTGAGCAGCTTTGAAGGGTGTTCTTTCCCTTCTCTTCGTAAGCTTCGAGCCTATAATACAAGTTTACATAATGAAGGAATGCTGTATGTAAGCCAGACATCTGGGAAATACCTAGAAGAATTTCAGTTTTCATATTGTGAAGATGTGAGTAGTTTAATAGGATGTAGTTTTCCATCGATTCGTCGAATTGATGCAACTGCTACAAATCTCAATACGAAAGAGATCAAGAGATTTACCGAGATGTATGGCGATCAGTTGATACGATTTGATGTTACAGATTGTAAAACAGATGTGAGCATTGTGCAGCTTGCAAATCTATTTAAGGGGATGTTGCGTTTTTAGTCTCTATTTTTGTATAAAATTCGAATAATGACATGCCATCTACCAAAGGCAAAATGTGCATAAGAAAAATGAAATACGCGAGGCTGTGACACTTGAAAATGAGGGGCTGCAGCTGTTTGGGATCTTGCATAAACCGCTGGTATGCCTTTCGGGTGTTTTAGTGCCGTGTATTGTTATGCTGCATGGCTTTGGAGGAAATAAAAGCGGTCGCTTCCGACTCATTACACGCCTAGCAGAAGAGTTGGCAGAAAGAGGTATTGCCTCTTTTCGTTTCGACTGTAGAGGCTCTGGCGATAGCGAAGGAGACTTTCAAGATACAACGCTCGATACTTTAACAAGCGATGCTCTTTGTGCATTACGTTTTATCTATTCCAAATGTCCTGGAATTGACACATCGCGTCTTGGCATCTATGGACGCTCTTTTGGAGCAGCAGTCGCTCTGCGAGCAGCAAGTAGCTTTCATGTTCTTCATCCTGACACTATTAAAACGGCAGCTGTGTGGGCGCCTGTATTCGATGCAAAACCATGGCTCGCTCATCTGGGGAAAAATAGCCACATATCGCCTTCAGTAAAAAGTGAGGGTGCTGGTTCATTTTCATTTTTAGGACAGCCATTGAATGATCAGTTTGTGGCACAATTTGCAGCATACAAAGCAGAGCAGACGCTTCGAAGTCTTGACAACCTTTCTCTTCTCGTGATCCACGGATCTTTAGATACTACAACAGATGGCTATCATGCCGGCCAGTACCGCGTATGTAGATCACATAATCCGGATACGAAAATAATAGAGCTCACACATACGGACCATGAGTTTTCGAATATCGAAGAACAGCAAACCGCGCTCAATGAAACTATCGATTGGTATCTCAACCACCTAGTATGAGGATAAGATGACCCCGCTCCAACAGGCACGTTCGCAGTATCATCCAAAAATAGCACCACTTCTTACTGATGTGAGATCTCTTGATTTTGAGATCGCCTATCCTACTGCTGTTAAAGAAGAGATTCAGAAGGTATTTTCTCATCTGACTACTCCTGGAGTGCTGCGTATGGTGCAGTCTCAACATCTTTTAAAGCTGCCCATGCGCGCAGGTGTTGTGTTGTCAGGAGGACAGGCCGCAGGTGGTCACAATGTGATCTGTGCTATCTTCGACGCTATCAAAACAATTCATCCGGATAGCCGCTTATTTGGGTTTTTAGGAGGTCCTGCAGGGATTGTAAAGGGAGCATATAAGGAAATAACCGCTGAAATGCTGATGACGTATAGAAATCAAGGAGGCTTTGACCTCATTGGCTCCGGGCGTACTAAGATAGAGACGAAAGAGCAGTTTCAAGCAGCGCTCTCTGTGGTGAACGATCTGAAATTGGATGCGATAACGATCATTGGAGGCGATGATTCCAATACGAATGCCGCATATCTTGCGGAGTATTTTACCGAGCATCATCTGGACTGTACGGTAGTAGGCGTTCCAAAGACGATCGATGGAGATCTTCAAAGCGATGTTGTGGAGATGTCCTTTGGCTTTGATACAGCGTGCAAAACCTACGCTGAGAGCATAGGAAATATTGCACGAGATGCTTTGTCTAATAAAAAGTACTATTACTTTGTGAAGTTGATGGGAAGGTCGGCATCTCATATTACGCTTGAATGCGCTCTGCAAACCCAGCCAAACATAGCATATATAGCTGAAGAAGTTGCGGAAAAGAAGTTGAAGCTTCCTCAGCTTGTAGATGATGTAGTAGAGCTTGTCGTAGAACGCTCGAAAATAGGAAAAAACTATGGAGTCATTCTGATACCGGAGGGACTCATTGAGTTTTTACATGATGTAAAAGTATTGATCGAGGAGTTGAATCATATTGTAGCAACAGGAAGCAAATCATCTGTTTATCTACAACAGCTTCCATCAAATAAAGATCGTTGTATATATGCGGCAACGCTTTTATCTGATGAGGCAAGAAGTTGTTTTGAGATGATGCCAGAGACCATTCAACAGCAGCTTCTACTCGATAGAGATCCACATGGAAACGTGCAGGTATCGAAGATAGAAACAGATAGACTCATCATTGAACTTGTCACACAAAAGCTACGAAAATTTAAAAACGAGGGGCTCTACACCTCTTCTTTTGCTGCTCAGGGCATTTTTTGTGGATATGAAGGAAGATCCGCTCTTCCGAGTAATTTTGATAGCGACTATTGCTACAATCTAGGGCTTGTGGCGGCTGTTATGATGGCTCGCAAAAAGACGGGCTGTATGGCAGCAATTAAGCGACTACATGAACCATGTGCAGAGTGGCAGCCTATGTGCGCGCCCATTGTATCGCTGCTTCACTTTGAAATACGAGATGGCAAGCAAAAGGCGGTCATTGAAAAAACGCTTGTAGATACACACGAAGAGCCATTTCGTAGCTTCGCTGAAAGAAGGGTCAATTTCCGTTTGGAGGATCACTATCTTCAGCCTGGTCCTATTCAATTTTTTGGTCCTACAGCATTGACAGATGTGCCTACGACTACTCTTGTGCTGCGAGGTTCATCAAAATAGTGTTAGGTCTTTTTTGAATTAGGGAAATGACACGCCACAAAATGGCCTTCATTTTTTTCTTCTAGGCTAGGTTTTACTCTTCGACAATGGTCAGTGGCTCGAGGGCAACGATTGTAAAAAGGGCATCCCTCTATAGGCCGCAGTAATGAAGGCATTTCGGCAGCAGCTGAAGCTCTTGAAAGTGGTTTTCTCTGAAGAGGATCAGGAATTGGAATAGCATTTAAGAGTGTTTGTGTGTATGGGTGTTGCGGACATTCGTAGATGCTTTCCTGTGTGCCGAGCTCTACAATATGGCCACAATAAAAAACCGCAATTCGATGTGCAAGATAGCGGAGGGTAGCGAGATCATGCGTGATGAAAAGATAGCTCAACTGTTCTTCATGCTGCAGCTTCAAAAGAAGCTGTATGATCTGGACTCGGATGGAGACGTCAAGTGCTGATAGTGGCTCATCCAAGATGATGAGCTTTGGCTTCACAGCAAGAGCTCGAGCAATACTTGCTCTTTGCTTTTGTCCTCCACTCAATTCGTACGGATATCGATGCATGTGCTCTTTTGACAAAAACACTTTTTCAAGAAGTTCTTCTACCTGTGCATCCGTTATTTCGCCTTTTTGGTGATAAACTGAAAGAGCCTCTTTGAGATGTTCTGCGATCGTCATCCGAGGATTAAGAGAGCTGTCGGGATCTTGAAATACTGTTTGAAAGCCTTTCCTTGCTTGTCTGAGAAGAGAAGGAGACAGAAGCGAGAGATCTTGCTGTTCGAAAAAAAGAGAGCCCTTGGCAAGAGGCACAAGCTGCAACAGTGCTTTTGCAAGAGTAGACTTGCCGCATCCACTTTCTCCGACTACCCCCAAGGTGCTATTATGATATCCAGTAAGGGAGATATCATGGAGGGCTATCATTTCAGATGATCCAACAGGGTAGGTAACTTGAACATGTTTGAATTCAAATAATGGTTTTGTCATCAAGACGAGGTCTCCCTAAAGCAGCGTACAGATCGTGTGGGGCCTAGTTGAATAAGAGCAGGCTCTGATTCAGTGCATCTTTTCTCTGCTTGAGTGCAGCGCTCATAAAAAGCACAGCGGTCGCTGGTTGTACCACAAGCGGGAGGATTTCCAGGAATGGCAATTAGTGGTTTTGTATGCTCCCTCAGCGAAGGGATAGCGGCTAATAAGCCTTTGGTATAGGGGTGTCTTGGATGGCGAAAGAGCTCATATACATCGGCCTCTTCTACAATCTTTCCCCCATACATAACAGCCACCTTATCTGCGATTTCGGCCACAACACCTAAGTCATGCGTGATAAAGATAAGTGCCATCTTCATGTGCTGCTTGAGATCCCTGAGGAGATTGAGAATTTCTGCCTGCATTGTGACATCGAGAGCTGTTGTCGGCTCATCAGCTATTAAAATTTTTGGCTGGTTAATAAGTGCCATGGCTATCAACACACGCTGTCTCATGCCACCACTTAACTCATGAGGATAGCTGCTATAGCGTCGTGCAGCGTCCGATAAGCCCACTTGTTGCAGTATTGCGCAGGCAGCAGCTTTTGCTTCTTCCTTATCTTGAAAGCGACCATGAAGGGCGGCCTCTACAATTTGAAAGCCGATGGTGAGTGTCGGATTCAGGGCTTGAAGAGGATTTTGTGCGATGATGGCGATATCGGTGCCGAGATAATGCCGCATCTGATATGAAGAGAGCGATGCAAGATCCACGCCATCAAAAATAACCGATCCTCGTTTTATAGCCATTCCAGGGGCGTGAAAAAGCTTGATGAGTGCCTGTGCGGTGAGACTTTTTCCAGAGCCTGATTCTCCTACAATGGCAAGCGTCTCAGCAGGATAGAGGGTAAAGGAAACAGACTGGATGAGATCAAGTCGATCGTGAAGTGTCACTACGAGATCATCTACTTGGAGAATAGGTTTTTTTTCAATATTCATCGCATTATTCATTGAATTTGGCCTTCAAAGCGAGTTTTGCTATTCCCTCTTTAGGATCAAAATAGTCTCTGAGGCCATCAGCGATGAGATTACAGCTCAGGATAATCAAGGTAATAGCTCCTGCTGGGAAAAAGAGCCTCCATGGGTAATAGCGCATGGCAGCAAGTGCGTCGCTCACCATCGAGCCTAAACTTGCCAGGGGAGGCTGGATGCCGATTCCCAAAAAACTTAAGAATGCTTCTGCAAATATAGCCTGTGGTATGGTGAGCATAGTCATTGCTAAAAGAGGCCCTGCAATATTGGGAAGAATATGTACAAGTACAATACGAAGCGGATGCAGGCCGAGCGTTTTTGCTGCAATCACATATTCGGCCTCTTTGGCCGCAAGTATCTGCGCTCTGGTAAGACGTGCCATCTGTACCCATCCAATGCATATCATAGCAGTCAATATAGAGGTAATTCCTGGTCCATTGATTGCTGCTACTAAGATAACACAAAGAAGATAGGGGAGGCTGTAGATGACATCGGCTGCTCTCATCATATATTGATCTACAGAGCCTCCGCAATATCCAGAGAGGATGCCCCACGACATACCGATGGTAAGGTCGATTACAGCAGCCAAAAATCCAATCATAAGAGAAATGGTGAGCCCCACGCATACTCTTGTAAAAATATCTCTTCCTAAGTCATCAGTGCCCATCACATGACTGAAGCTTGGCGCCATGTTTTTCATGTCAAGCTGTGTAGCGTCATAGGTGTAGGGACTGAATAGATGTCCACAGATCGCGATGATGACAAGAAATGTAAGTAGCAGGCTTCCATACATGATACGCTTGTTCATGAAAAAGCCTCTTTTTGAAGTCGAGCAGGGGTATTCATAAGGCGGATACGAGGATCTAAAAAGGTGTAGAACATATCAATGAGTGCATGGATAACAAGTAAAATGATGCTATAGAAAATCGTCAGCCCGCCAATGACTGCATAGTCACGGTTGAGAACGCCGCTTATGAACCACTGTCCAAGTCCTGGGATTCCAAAGACTCGTTCTACAATGAAGCTGCCAACCAAGATATTGGCGGTTACGGGTCCTAGATAGCTCAATATGGGCAATGATGCATTTTTCCATACATGCACAAAGAGAAGCCGTGGTGTCGATATTCCTTTGGCTTTTGCGGTGTGGATATAAGGTTGATGCAGAATATCGAGCATGCTAGCGCGAAAAAGCTTGATAATCATACACGTAGGCCCTGTGGCTAAGGCAATAGCGGGAAGCACCATATGCATGAGAGTGCCACTACGTGCTACAGGGAAGAGGGGAAGTGTGATCGCAAAAAGAAATTGTAGAGACGCAGCTAAAACAAAACTTGGAATTGACAGTCCTGTCACACAGAAGGCATGAGCGCATCCATCAGCGAGGCTATCTTTTTTCCAGGCGGCAATGGTGCCTATAAGCATTCCCGATGGAAGAGCAATACAAAGAGCCATGATGCCAAGACCGCAGGAAAGAGGAAAGGCATCTTTGATGATGTCATTGACTGACTGTGCTGGGTATTTTAATGAGGGACCAAAATCGAAGGTGAAAATCGATACAAGGTAGCGGCAATATTGCTCCGGGAGTGGATCTTCTAGGCCATAGTACTTTCTCAGCACGAGGCGGCACTCTTCAGGCATGCCTTGCTCATCCATGAATGGATCGCCTGGTACTGCCTTCATAAGCCAGAAGGTAGCGGTAGCAATCATAAAGATTGCAGCGCATGAGAGCATCACTTTTTTAAATAGAAAAATCAATAGATGTTTCATTATCTTCGTCGTTATCTTGACACAATTATCTGGAAGATAAAACCTGGCATGCTTGTTTTCGTCAAGGGATTTAAGCGGTGTTTGCCATATAAAAATTTTTGTATGTAGCTTGTTTACGAAAATAGAATAACTTGCTAGGATGCAAAAAAGTAGAATTGAGGGTTAATATGCTTCCAAAGACGAAATTTGTTGTATATGGATTAGTAGCCATTCTTGCAGTTTTTGTGTATTCGAGGTTTCAGCACTCTTCTTCAGCGGATATGTCTTCATCAAGCGAACAGTATGCTGACTGGCGAGAATTTCGAGAGGCGGGTGGGAAGTTTTCGTCGAAGATGCCATCACTTCCACAACATGCTGCGGAAGCTGTTCCTCTTCAAGGAGGACAAGGCTCTATTCATTACGACATGTACTTATCGCAAGAAAAAGATGGCACTACCTTCATGATCAGTCAAATTCAGTATCCAGATTCGTATGAAACGGATGCGACTCAGCTATTAGATGGTGTGATGCAAGAGATGATGCGTGGTCATAAGGATAACGTACTGAAAATGAAGACTACAGGTCAGTTCCAGGAAAATAACAGTCTCGATTTTCTGATTCAAAACAATGACGTCTATATCCGCTCTCGCACATTTTTACATGGAAAAACGCTCTATGTCCTCACAGTCATCGATCGCAATATCGCAGACCTTGAGGCGGGTTTTAAAAAGTTCTCCGAGTCATTTGCTCTTGGCGCTGAGCAGAAATAGAAAAATACGATAGAAACGTATTCAGAGGGTGTTTGGAAAGTCCTAAAAGATCTTTTTAGAGGCGCTAAGAGGTGATTT
>CAZASK010000010.1:0-54347 GCA_964487845.1 uncultured bacterium | reverse complement strand
GCGTAAGGATATGGCAGGAGATTTTTTTATTTTTTTAGCAGTGAATAGCGGTAGCCCATTCATAAAAAAAAGAAGAAAAGAGCAGAGAAAGAGTTGTTTTATCAAAGATAAACTAACGCATTCCCGTTACGATCTCTTTGATATTGGACTGTAGGTTTCCAGTTTGAATACTCAGTACCATCATCAAGAATTTCTTGTAATTCTTGAGATGTTTTCTCTGATACGATTACGATGCAGTTCATATGATTATGAAAATACCCATACAAACCTGCCTTTTCCAACGAGTCATGCAACTTGTTTGCATTTTGAATGTGTTTGGAGCATTTAGGTGGAAGATAAAAATAATTAGCCGATTCTTTATCGATGTTTGTTTTGTCTAATTTCTCAAATGCAAAATCAAAATGATCTTTATTAGAAGTTATCGGATTCATATGACCTCTTACAGTGACATAACATGAAATGGGGATTGTGCATTTTCATGAATTTAAAGGCTATAATTTTTTCTCGGATTTCGAATTGCTGCACGCTACTCAGCTCAAAAAATAAATATTTTCGATTGCTTTGCCATCGTGTGGTCTGAAAAGTGCGCCATACTTGAAGGATATGATTCACGTTTTTACAAGTGACATGAGTGAAAGATCACTCATGTTTTGTATGAAGAGTGGGATTTTCTGGAGTGGAATTTACAACAACTTTTTGTTTTCAGCCACTAGCGCTTATTTTGCAGCAGAGGGCGTCTTGTTATAAATATCTGTAATGCCCCGCAAAATTTTTTCTTTTGATTGTGCGGCATCTATCTCATGAAGAAGTCCTTTCTCTTTGTAGAATTTC
The DNA here is from genome assembly GCA_964487845.1 of uncultured bacterium. Taxonomy (GTDB): domain Bacteria; phylum Chlamydiota; class Chlamydiia; order Chlamydiales; family FEN-1388; genus CAZASK01. Next base: position 53,516 of record CAZASK010000010.1, on the reverse strand, counting down.
TCAAGAGGGGCGGTCTGTTCATGATAGACTTTTAGGCGCTCTTGGATGACAGCAGGATTGTCATCCGATCTTTGATATACCTCCCCGCCACAACGGTCGCAGATACCATTTTGTTGAGGGGGAGAGCTTATTTTGTGATACAACTGGTTGCATTTTCTACACACGAGGCGTCCCGACAAACGATTAACGACTACCTCATCTGCAACAACAAAGTCAATCACAGTCACTTTTGCTTTATTACGTAAAAAATCTTCAAGTTCATGCACTTGCGTGATATTACGTGGCACACCGTCGAGAATATATCCTTTTGCACAATCTGCCTGTGAAACGCGGTCATAGAGGATATCTAATACAAGCTCATCAGGAGCTAGTTGGCCTGCATCTAGATAATGCTGCGCTTGTTTACCAAGTTCTGTCTTATTGCGCAGATGCTCACGAAATAAATCGCCTGTAGAGATGTGTGGCAGGCCAGAGAGTTTGCTCAGCTCTACCGCTTGAGTTCCCTTTCCTGATCCAGGAGGGCCTAATAAAATAATAACAGATTGCACAGTTTCTACTGAGGCGTTGATTGACATAAAGCTCCCTATGGCTAGCAAAAAAGCAAATAATAGTTTCATAATCGACCAGTTTATCGCGTAGATCTATTTCAAAAGAAAGCTCTTCACTCATATTTGAAAAAGATCTACTAGTGACAGTTATATATGATTTTGACTTTGTCCGCATCTAGGAATCTTGCTACAGCCCAAGAGTGCGTTTGAATGTATCAAAACTAAGATAGGCGGTACCGCAGCCGACAGCTCCCCATACGATAGCTTTTTTACATTCTCCCCTCGTGATGGCTTGAATACTTTTGTAGGTAGAGAGAGCAATTACTGTGCCTGCAGCGAAGACTGTCGTTCCAAATGATTTATCTACGGCATTATATACATTCTGTATCCTCTGTAAGGGAGAATGAAGGTAATGGTAGTAAACTTGTCCTAACTTTGTGCAGTCTATCGAATCGGGAGTTAATGAGCTGCCTCCAGACCCTGTGCTTAGTATTTTTGCACATACATCATTGTCTTTGGATGAGATTATTCTAATATATTCTACTGGTAGATTGTACGCTTTGTGAATTGATTCACATGCTTGATTAAAAAAAGTTGTTATCTGAGAAACCATCTGAAGCTCCTTCATGTGTTATTTATAGCAACGATGTACTATTGCGTATAGTGGTGTTTTATGCAAATGGTTTGCTACGTATCGGGTACCAAGTCCTTTTCCTATTTTGAAGCAAGCTGGTATACTTCTATCATTTACAATTGATAGATAGCTATGACATCACTTCTTTCCCTCCATAACATTTCTAAGTCGTATGGGACTCAAGATTTATTTCACAAAATTTCCTTTACCATTGCGCAAAATGACCGCATTGGCCTTTTAGGGCCCAATGGTGCGGGAAAATCGACTCTGCTGAAGATTTTAATGAGATTAGAAGTGCCAGATGAAGGGTCTATTACTAAAAAACAGAGCTTGCGTGTAGGGTATGCAAGTCAATCTCCTGAATTTCCACATAAAACAGTATTTGATGTAATGATCGAACAGGAAATGCTCAGTGGTGATGATCACGAAGTTGCTACCAGAGCGCGCGTCTTATTAGGAAAAGCACAATTTACTGATTTTACTCAAATCGCAGCGCAGCTCTCTGGAGGCTGGAAAAAACGACTCGATATCGCACGCGCGCTTATGTTTGAGCCAGATATCTTGCTATTAGACGAGCCTACCAATCACCTTGACTTAGAGGGTATTGAGTGGCTGGAGTCTTTTTTAATGCGTGAGAAGATTACCTATGTTGTAGTGAGCCACGATCGTTATTTTTTGGACAACGCCTGTAATAAAGTAATCGAGCTCAATAAGTGCTATCCAGGCGGCCTTTTTATTGTCGATGGTAGCCTCAGTACGTACATGGAGAAGAAAGAACAGTTTTTAGAAGGGCAAAAGGAAAGACAACGAAGTTTGGCATCCACTGTGCGCAGTGAGATAGAGTGGCTCAGAAAGTCGCCTCAAGCAAGAACTACGAAATCAAGATCGCGGATCGCTCGTGCCTATGAGCTTATCGATGAGCTGCATCATGTCAATCAACGTAATAAAATCAAAACTGTCGATGTTGATTTTTCAGCATCTGAGAGAAATACGCAAAAACTTCTTACAGCAAAAAATCTTTCGAAATCACTAGGGAATAAGCTGTTATTTAAGGGCATCGATATTACATTATCCCCAGGAACACGGCTTGGTATTGTAGGGAAAAATGGAACCGGGAAGACGACGCTTTTGAAGCTGTTAGCAGGAGAGGTCCAACAAGATATGGGGACTATAAAATATGCTCAAGATCTCAAACTTGTCTATTTTGATCAACATCGAGAACATATCCCTGATGATATCACACTAAAAGAGGCGCTGAGCCCAGCTACAGATATCGTACAGTATCGTGGCCAGGAAATTCATGTAAATGGCTGGGCGAAAAAATTTCTTTTTCCGCCAGATAGACTATCACTTCCTGTACGATGTTTGTCGGGAGGAGAGCGCGCTCGCATCTTACTCGCGAGGTTGATGCTGCAGCCAGCTGATATTTTGTTTCTTGATGAGCCGACGAATGATCTGGATATCCAAACACTCGAAATAATTGAGGAAAGCTTAAATAGTTTTGAGGGCGCTGTCGTGTTGATTTCTCATGATCGCTGTTTGATGGATCGAGTATGTACAGAGATTTTAGGTCTTGGAGAAGAGATAGAGGAGCGTCATTTTTCAGATTATCTTCAATGGGAGGAGGCATGTAGAAAGAAAGCTACCAAGAAGGTGGCTGTAGACGTTGCCGTGATGTCACCTCATGCGCAAAAGAAACCAAAAAAGCTCTCCTACAATGAACAACGTGAGCTTGAAAACATGGAGGGGACTATCCTGGCTCTTGAAGAAAGCATCAAATCACTTGAGGCACGAACAATGGATCCTGATATATGTTCAGACTCAAATAAATCACTCGAAGCATATAAGGCCTTGGCGACAGCACAAGGCAAACTGGAAGCCGCCTTTGCGAGATGGCAAGAACTATCGCAGGGCTGACGCTTCACTCGCCACTTCTTTTAAGGTAAGTTGAGTTTTATTCTCCGCGAGTTTTTGGTGAATAAATCCTAGATTTTGGATCACACACTCACGGAAGTTAACGGGGAGCTCGGGGTTTTTAAGGAGAAGTTGCGAAGCAATGAGCGCCTCTTCATAATGTCCTAGCCAGTAGGCACACACAGAATATTCAAGCAAAGTGCCATAGTCATGCATCCAGTGCTTGACCATGAGAACGTCTTGCGTTCTTGGCATGGCAAACATCTTTTTTGCAGCTTCATATCCAGCCTGATACATCTCGTGTTCGCGGTAGAGGCGTGTGAGCATGTAGAGAGCTTCTGGCCTCGAAGGTCTGAATATATATGCATCATAGTAGCTTTTCAAAATTGTGTTAATAGGATGATTTAGATTTTGATGAAGGGCTGCAATTTGAACCATTGACCAATAGACCTCTTCTTCCCAACCTCCCATGGCAACACGTTTTTGATACCATTCAAGAGCTTTTTCATGTTCGCCAGCATCTCGATAGCTTTGTGCTAAGTAAAATACATGGCGGCTATTGTAAGGATCTTTTTTTACGGCGGCTTCTAGAATTTTTGCATCCTTTTTGTATTTCTCAGGATCTTGAGACCGTGCGCCGTCAGTGTGCACTACATTTTTTATGCCATGGAGTGTTTCGATTGTTTTAGCTCCAGGGTAGTGGAGTGCTTCGTGTAAAACGCCTTCCCAGCGCCAATTGATCTTTGTAGATACGATTTGTGGTCTTGCATATTCTGTATCTCCATACTGAATGAAAATGTAATAGGCATCTTTTGTAAGCTTTGGCATTCGAAAATCTGCGTCTGCCTTGAGGACATCATCAGCATCGATAAATAAAAGATAATCACCTTTTGTTTTTGCAAGATCCATTGCTTCGTTTCGGTTATGCGCAAAATCAACCCATGGACGCTCATGAAGCTCTCCAGGGATGTCTTTCATATATTCTTTGATGATCTCTTGAGTGCCATCTGTTGACCCTGTATCGACGATCACCCAGTAGTGAATAAATGGTTTTACTGACTCTAGGCAGCGGCGGATAACCGCTTTTTCATTTTTGACGATCATGTTCAGACATACTCTCTGAGGCTCTTCTGCTGAAAGAGTTGTTATTGCAAGGAGTAGAATAAAAAGTAATTTTTTCATAGCTGGCTTTCATACCAAACTCAAAAAAATGTGTCAATGTTACAAATGAAGATCATGAATAAAGATTTTTTTCGATTTCCTCTTTTGAAATAAGAGGGGCATCAGGGTGGTTAATCCCTTCGCAGGTGACTGCACTATTTTCCCAATCTTCTTGTGAGCGGATAATGTGGATCCACCAAGGATAGGTTTGACACTGCTTAGGTCTACACGGATAAATTGTGCATTTGTTGTCTTTTAAAAATGCACAGTCATATGTGCGAGGATGCTCGGATAAGGAAAAACGACTTCCAATTTTTCGTACATATTTTTTTGAAAAGGCGTCAATAGAAAGCTGTAGATAATCGGCAATGGATGCGATTTCTTCTTCTGTAACCCACACATATCCAGGAGATCCAGTACAGCATTTGCCGCAGCCGGTACAGGAAAAGCGAAGACCATCCTTATACCAAGGCTCTGGTTGTGAAAAAGTAGAGGTTATAGGTAGTTTTTCAGACATAGTGCAATTATGATAACACTATTTGAACAGATCGTCAAACCGCTTTTTGGCATCTTCTTTGGATATTTTTTTTGCATAAGTACCTAGCATAGAAAAGTCTTCGCAAAAATTATTTGCTGTGCGATCACTGATGAAATCTGTATCAGGTATTTTACAGTCATTCGCGCGGCCAGGTTCATAAAAAATGCAATTTTTGCAGCAATGCAGTGATGCTCTGCATGTATCGCAGGTAGCACGAAACGAAATTTTTCCGGCAATTGATAGTGTAGCTCCGCACATCCAGCATTGCATGCAGTTTCTCCTAGTAGACTTCTTTCGAAACTCCATTTGGTTGTTAAAATTGCCATTTTTGGCATCTTTATCTGCAAATTTTTCGACCATATGCTCACATATTGCTCTCAAAATTTGCAACTAAACCTGCTCAAAAATCATCAATTTTTCCAAACAAAGCGAGTTTCGAAAGAAGTCTATTGTTTTAAAGTAGACGGAATTGGTAGCAGGTTGTGAGCGTATACACAATCGCTGCAATGCTTCCTGAAGCTGGGATGGTGATAATCCACGCCAATACGATGTTGTTTGCAACTCCCCAGCGGACGCTCGAGACTTTGTATGTACAGCTGCCAGTGCCTATAATAGCTCCATTAATCGTGTGTGTAGTAGAGACAGGAATTCCAAAGGCAGTGGCAAAAAAGAGTGTGAGAGCTCCAGCGGTCTCTGCAGCAAATCCACCTATAGGTTTGAGCTTTGTCATTTTAAGTCCCATAGTCTTCACAATTCTCCAGCCTCCACAGACTGTACCAAGCGCCATAGCGCACTGACAAGAGAGAATAATCCAGCTTGTATTCGAATCAAGAAGAGATAGTGAGATGTCTGGGGACAGCATGTGCGAAGAGATGAGTAGAGCTGTAATAATGCCCATTGTTTTTTGTGCGTCATTCGCGCCATGTCCTATGGAATAGAGGGCGGCTGAGAGAAGTTGCCCTCTACGAAACCAGGCATCTACTGAAAGTGGGTGTTTGTCTTTACATACCCAAATCAAGCTTAGCATGATACAGGCACCTAAAACAAATCCTATACAAGGTGCTGCAATAGTAAAAATAGCTACGTTGAAAAGGATATCCCAGCGAAGTGCATCGCTTCCTGCATATACAAGAGCGGCTCCAGATATGCCTCCAATCAGAGCGTGAGAGGAGCTCGTTGGCAAACCATATTTCCATGTAAGGATATTCCAAATAGTAGCCCCCACGAGCCCTGAAAAAGCTATGAAAATATATGCGTTGTCATGAGAGTGTATGGTCACTATTTTTGATAATGTGTCGGCGACACGCGGAGCAAAGAGTAGCATTGCCGAGAGGTTAAAGAATGCTGCCCATAAAACAGCATGGATTGGTCTTAATACTCTGGTAGAAACAATGGTAGCAATAGAATTAGCGGCATCATGGAAGCCATTGACAAGGTCAAAGAGGAGTGCACAACCAATTGTCAGAATCAAAAGTGTATGCATCACGCATGCTCCAGGATTATCCCTTCAATGATATTTGCCACATCTTTACACGAGTCAATCGATTGTTCGATAAGCTCATAAATTTCTTTCCATTTCACGATCAATAAAGTATTTGTTTCATTGTCGAACAGAGTTGCCAATGCGTGAATTAATGCCGTATCTGCTTGCATCTCCAGGTGATGAATCGCTCTTATGCTATTCATCAGCTCGCCTGGCTTGTGAAGGTGAGCCAAGCCCGTTACCGCCTTTTCTACTTCGCAGATAGCAAGCAAAAGGAGTTGCGCAAGATGTGAAAAGTCAGCTGTTGGTGTGGTAAAGCGATACACAGAAAAATGAGTCGTTGCTTCGTCAATAAAATCAACGATATTATCCATGCAAGAAATTAAACGAAAAATATCTTCTCGATCAATAGGTGTGATGAAGGTTTTGTGAAGAGCTTCTTTACATTGCTGAGTGATTGTATCAGCTTGAGTTTCGAATTGTTTGATGATGTGAGGGCGTCTTAGGCTGCAAAATTCTTCTGCACATGCGGTACCTATTTTTGCATGAGCTATGAAGAAATCATAAAAACGTGTCTCTTTCGGAAGGAGCCAATGAAACATATCCGCCTCAAATAAATAGTTATATTCATTGTGGCGGATATGTCAGAAAAGGACAAGCCTGTTTAGCGTCTTGCGCCAAATCGGCGTTTACTCTTGAAAACACTCTTTGGTCCGCTATGGTGGCCTTTCATTTTAGGTTCCATGCCAGGGACAGTATGAAGTGAGATCTTTTTTTCTGTGAACTGTTCGATTCTTCGAACAAGGGACATATCTTTTACAGCTGCAAAGGAGTATGCTACACCGGTTGCACCTGCTCTGCCTGTTCTGCCAATTCTATGTACATAGTCTTCGGCGCTCATTGGCAGATCGAAGTTAAATACGTGTGTAATGGTAGTAACGTCGATACCTCTTGCCGCCACATCTGTGGCAACGAGAACGCGGATGACTCCATCTCGCAGCTTGGAAAGAGCACGGTTACGCTCGCGCTGGCTCATGTCGCCGTGGAGAGCTTCTACGCTGAATCCAAGGTCATGAAGTTTGTCAGCCAATACGTCAGCTTGAAACTTTGTTGCTGTAAACACGATTGCTTGATTCAATGTTTCATCTGTGAGCAGATGGTTGAGAAGGCGATATTTATGTTCAATGTTGTCTACATGATGCAGTCTTTGTTCAATGTGGTCGTGGCGCTCTTTAGCAGCTTCTATTGTAAGGCTTACTGGATTTTTAAGCAGCTTTTTGGCGAGGTTCAGAACAGCGCCTTTCATTGTTGCTGAAAACAGAAGAGTTTGACGCTCTTTTGGCGTGCTCTTGGCAATTTCATCAACAGCCTGTATAAAGCCCATGTCGAGCATGCGATCTGCTTCATCAAGGATGAATAGCTGAACATTCGCCAGGGAGATTCTTTGTCTGTCCATATGGTCCATAAGACGGCCAGGTGTAGCCACCAAGATATCATATGGCTTTGACAACATCTTATTTTGTACAGGATAAGGTGCTCCGCCGTAAATACAGACGGTCTTTACAAACGGCAGATGCTTTGTAAATTTAGCAGCTTCATTGGCGACTTGCATGGCAAGCTCTCGAGTGGGGACGAGGATCAGAATGCGAGGGCCATATTTTTTTGGCTGTCCTGCTGTTATGATTTTTGTGAGGGCAGGAAGTAAAAAGGCTGCTGTTTTCCCAGTACCTGTCTGCGCCGAAGCGAGAAGATCGGATCCCTTAAGAACATGTGGGATAGCTTCTGCTTGAATAGGGGTTGGTGTTGTGTATCCCATCTCTTCGATCGCTTTTACGATTCTGGGATCAATTTCTAGCTCTTTAAAATTCATTGTTTTAACTTTGGTAAACTGTAATGCTCAAACAGTTTACCAAATTAACGGTATTAAAGATATAAATTTAATACTGAAAGATTGACCCTATCAGCATTGAACTTCTTGCAAGAGCTTTTGCTGAGCGCTTTTTTTCATCTGCTCTTCTTGTCTTGTCTGGGCTTTTGCTCGTTGTTTTTCTTGTTCTTTTAGTCTGATCTCTCTTTGTCTTTCTTCGCGGTCGATTCCTTCTCGCTGTTGCTCCTCACGCATAATATCCCTTTCGCGGTCATCATCAGAGATGCTCGCATGAAGATGAATCATCGATCCACTGATGATGTACAATAGTGTAAGTAATGCTGTTTTTTTCATGACGAGACTCCTCTTTGTAAAATTGGTGAGTAATTTCCTATGCAGATTCTCTTCCACCATACACCCGATTGCTGTTTTTCTTCCCAGCTAGAAAATTGGTAATCATAGACACGTGCTCGTATATATCGAGGGGGATTATCTGAAAATGGGTTGTATCGAAGGAGTGCAAGGACGTCAGGTGTGCCCGCTAGAAGATGACCTAAAAAGTAATGAAACCACGCCTCTTCAGAAAAATTGGTAAATGGCAAAAACCACGCTTGCCAGTCCAGTCTTGGCTGGTAGGGACTGATGCGTCTTGGGCTTTTGTCAATTTCTGATGGCTTATGGCGGAAGGCATATTCTTGCCATATGTGACCATCATGACTTCCTTCCACTACAATCTCATATCTCTTTGTTGTCATCACAGCGAAAATACCATATCGATTCACAATGTGCCATGGCATGATGCAAAGAAAAAGTCGATGGAACAATCTATTTGGAAAGAAATGATGCCAGAGTTGCATAAGTTGAAGTATCGCAAGTGTGCTTCCAATACAGGTAAGAGCTATATCAAGAGTTGGTGAGTGACATGCTTCTACAGGGGCTGTATAAAATGAAGTAAAAAGAGAGTTGTTGAGTAAGATTACGCAAAATATAGCAGTCATGTGATTGAGATAGGAAAAATTTCCAGTGAGGTAGATAAAGCACTGTAGTCCAAAGAGAGCGACAAAGGTGAATGCTCGTGTGGTGTCATCAAAAAAAATCGCGAAGGGGACAAGAATTTCTATTATGAACATACAAGCGCAAGATATTTTATGAAACCAAAGCGGCATTTTATGAGCATACCAGGCGATTTTGTTTGGGATAGGTTGAGTTTGATAGTGATAACTACAGGCCGTTAAATTGCGCCAGTTCACATCGTGACTTTGCAGCTTTACAGCTCCAGCTTGAAGATGAAAGCGAAAAAGCAAGATATTCAAGCTTATCCATATCATGAGATTTGGGGTTTCCGTCATGCTGAGAAAAAATGTATTGAAGGTGATTTCAAGTAGAAACATCTCCCACCCGAACCCTAAAAAATCTTGTCCTGAAGAAACAATACTGAGATAGAGGATATATAAAATACCCAAACAAAGCGTTGGGTAGATTCCGCAAAACAAGCAGAGAGATATGATAGACCCAGTCCATGCTGTGGTAGTCAGTGCGCTATTTGAATCATTGAGCCAAAAGAGGGTGGGGACTTGGTAGAAGCGTTTTTTTTTGTAATAGAGCTTCATCATATGTAAAAAATCAGAGACTGGCAAAATTCCATTTTTCCCAAGAAGGCCCTTTATCTGAAAAATAAATGGGAAAAATGCAAAGAAATAGATAAGACCAAGCAGGCGTGTAAAAATAGCGCAAGTCGCTGTGTAGCACTCAGGAGAAAACATCGAAAACGCTCTTTTATTTGCTTGGTTTTTCCATTTTTATTGGATTTTCCGCGCTGTGTGAGCTCTTATATTGTCTTATGGCATACGAAATAAGTAAATAGCTTATTCCGATAAAAACAAAAATAAAGAGAATGGATTCAATACTCAGTTTTTTCATCATATATTTTCCTATTGATCTTGGCAGCGTTTCGCATGCAATTTGGAGATAAATTCAAGGTTTGTATTGCCTCCTGAAGCAATGGCAACGACTGGTTTTTTTGTTGTAAACTTCTTTTTGTAATTAAGTGCTGCTGCATAGGCTAATGCTCCCGCAGGCTCTACAAGAAGATGCGTGCGCTCGATAAGGTTCAGTGTTGCTTTTACAATATCCTCTTCTGATAACGTGATGATTTCATCTACATATTTTTTCATGATAGGGTAGGTAATATTCCCGAGAGTCTGTATACGAACAGCATCCACAATCGTATTGCTCGGTTGCTGGAGTGTAATTTTCGTGTGGTATTTAAAAGATTGCCATGCGTCATTTTCCAATTCTGGTTCTACTCCGATGATTTTCACTTTGGGATTCATCTTTTTGGCAGCCAAAGCTACACCGGCAATAAGAGCGCCGCCTCCTATACTTACAAAAATAGCGGCAGGGTCTATTTGATCCATAATTTCTAGTCCTGTAGTGCCTTGTCCAGCAATGATATTCACATGGTCATAGGGAGGTATGAGAACAAGATTATTCGATTTTGAGAGATCTTCTGCTGTACGTTTTCTTACATCAGACAATGGTTCTGTAAAAATAATTTTAGCGCCGTATTGTTGTATGGCTCGGATTTTACAATCAGGAGCGTCTTTTGACATGACTACAGTAACTGGAATGTGTAATTTATGTGCGGCATGTGCAACAGCTTGGGCATGATTCCCTGTCGAATAGGTGACAACTCCATGTTTTCGTTGGGCTGCTGTTAATTTAGAAAGAAAAAAAGTTGCGCCTCGTATCGAAAATGATCCCGACGGTTGTAGACACTCTGCTTTTACAAGTATAGGATTGCCATGTTGAGTTGTAAGCGAGTGTATAGTCAGCAAGGGAGTCTCCAAAATCTTGCCGCGGAGTGCTTTTTTCGCTGTAAGTATTTTTTGAAGACTTAATTCTTTCATGCCATTGAACTTTATGAATAAGGTTTCTTCAACCTCTATCAGATCTGTCAGCTTGAAGCAAGAAATTATTTTTAGAAAAGTGTCGATTCTGCTGTTCTTGATGTCGTTGAAAAAAAATATATATTGACGTTTATAAACCATATTTTTATGTTCCGAAAACATGATTTGTGTTCGACCTTAGTTTGCCCGATCGATCCGCACGAAAATGAGGAGTTTTTCTGAAGAAAATGTTTGCACTTAACCACCTTATAAAAAGATCTATGTTCTCTTGGACAGGAATTTGCTTTCTTCTGTGTTGTCATTTTTCGCATGTACAAGCAGACGAAGAGCTTCGTCCTACCTTCGATCAAACAGAAGAGGTTGATACAGAAGAATCAAAAAGTATTCGTGGAAGGCAAGGGCCTCCAGGGCCTCGAGGTCCTAGAGGTCATCAAGGTCATCATGGGCATCAAGGGCCGAGAGGTCATCATGGCGAGCCAGGAGCTACAGGAGCAACAGGTCCCATGGGACCAGCTGGTCCTGCTGGGGGCCCGACAGGTCCAACAGGAGCGACAGGATTTACAGGTGCTGGATATTCCAATATCTATTCTACGTCAGATATCACCATTGGTACTGGGACACAAATTATAGCGGTCAATCAGGTTGGGGCGCTGGTAGTGGGTGCCAGAATTCGTGCTGTATCAACCATTGATCCTAGCTATTATGTGGAAGGTATAATTACCAATATTTCTGGCAATATTTTAACGGTGCAATCAGATACTTATTCCCAATCTGGCACCTATTCTTCGTGGAATATAACAATAGCTGGAAATACAGGTGCAACAGGAGCTACGGGCGCAACTGGTGCTACTGGAGCTATTGGATCTACAGGTCCAACAGGTGCTATAGGAGCTACTGGGATAACAGGAGCTACTGGTCTTGGTTTTGACAATATTACTTCGACAACATCTCTTGCAATTGCGATAGGAACTCAAACGATTCAGGTCAATCAAATAAATGCCCTAACGGTGGGCATGAGAATTCGTGCTGTTTCTCAAATTTCTCCCGGTAATTACTTCGAAGGCGTGATTACCTCGATATCAGGCACGACGCTTACAGTGAGTTCCGACAATGTAGGGGGGTCGGGTATTTTCTCTGCTTGGAATATTGTAGTGGCAGGCGATAAGGGAGACGTAGGTCCTGCAGGATCTACTGGTGCAACAGGGGCGCCAGGGGTAGCAGGCGCTACAGGACCCACTGGTGATATAGGTGCGACGGGAGCTACTGGTATAACAGGGGTCGGTTATGAAGGAATTCAATCAACATCTCTCAGTACAGTTGGCACAGGAGCGCGCATTATCAATGTGAACCAAGTAGGGGCTTTAGTTGTTGGTTCGAGAGTACGTGCTTCATATAGCTTTGATCCAACAAATTACTTTGAGGGAGTAATTACTAATATATCAGGTACTACTCTCACAATCAATGCAGATAATACGGGTGGATCAGGCGTCTATTCTGCTTGGAATATCTCTATAGCAGGTGATGTGGGAATTACAGGGGCAATGGGCGTTACGGGGGCAGCGGGAGCTACTGGATCTACTGGTGCTACAGGAGCTACAGGAGCAACGGGTGCTGGTTATTCTGGCATCATCTCGACTTCTTCTCTGAGTGTTGGATTAGGCAGTCAAGTGGTTGAGGTAAATGATGTAGGAGCTTTGGTGGTAGGTACCCGAATACGCCTGTCTAGTGCTCTCAATCCTTTGAATTATTTTGAAGGGGTCATTACCGATATCACAGGAGACATCATCACAGTATCTTCTGATAATAGTGGGGGTTCTGGTACGTATGCTTCCTGGAATGTCTCTGTAGTTGGTGACATAGGAGCTATTGGCGCAACAGGAGCAACAGGAGCTACTGGTGATACAGGGCCTATTGGACCCACTGGTGCTACAGGATCAATTGGCGCTACAGGAGCTACTGGTGCTGGTTTCAGTGGAATAACATCCACAACATCTCTTACTATCGCATCTGGAACTCAATTAGTAAGTGTGAATGATATTGGAGCTCTTACGGTTGGGAACTTCATTCGCGTAGTTTCCAACAGCTCGCCATCGAATTATTTTGATGGCATCATCACAGGTATAACAGGCACTACACTTACGGTGGATGCAACAAATACTGGTGGTGCAGGATCATATAGTGACTGGACAGTCACCTTGGTGGGCAGTAAAGGTGATATTGGAGCGGTAGGAGCTACTGGTGCCACAGGTGCGGCAGGAGCTACTGGATCTGCTGGTGCAACAGGAGCCACTGGTGCTACCGGATCGCAAGGTGAGACAGGGGCTGCGGGATCTACTGGTGCCACAGGTGCGACTGGTGCAGCTGGTGCTACGGGATCGCAGGGTGCGACAGGAGCCACTGGTGCAAGTTTTGATAATATCACTTCAACATCTTCTCTTTCTGTTGCTACAGGTGTACAGACGATTTCTGTAAATGATATCGGTGCTCTCGTTGTGGGAACACGCATTCGTGCTGCTGACAGCTTAGATCCAACAAATTATTTCGAAGGAATTATTACAGATATAACAGGCACGATTCTTACCGTGTTATCAGATAATACAGGAGGTTCTGGTATCCACTCTATATGGAATATAACAGTAGGGGGAGACAAAGGTGATATTGGTCTTACAGGGCCTGTTGGCGCTACAGGGGCAACGGGCGATACAGGGGCTATAGGCGCGACAGGAGCTACTGGTACTACAGGTGCTGTTGGTGCAACAGGCGCAGGTTATTCCGGTATTGATTCTACGTCATCTCTTACGATCAATACAGGGACTCAAATAATTGCTGTAAATGACATAGGTGCATTAGCTGTTGGAACAAGAATTCGAGCAACGGATAGTTCCTCTTCTTCTCGTTATTTAGAAGGTGTTATTACAGCTATATCAGGAACGACTCTTACAGTGAATGCTGATAATACATCAGGTACGGGAACATATGCATCATGGAATATAGGAGTAGCGGGTGACAAAGGCTCAACAGGAGATATCGGTCCCATCGGAGCAACAGGCGCGACAGGTTCTACAGGAGCGACAGGATTAGCAGGAGCAACAGGTTCTACAGGAGCGGGTTACAGCGATATTACTTCAACAACCTCCTTAACGGTTGGGACGGGGACAAAAACAATTGTTGTGAATGATGTAGGCGCGTTAGCTGTCGGAACGAGGATTCGAAGTGCCTACAGTTCTGATCCGTTAAATTATTTTGAAGGGGTCATCACTGCGGTTTCAGGAACGACACTTACCGTTGCATCTGATACAAGCGGGGGATCAGGAACGTATACTTCTTGGAATATATCTGTAGCTGGATCGATGGGTATTACAGGAGCTACAGGAGCTACTGGTGCAACGGGCGCTACAGGAGCCATTGGTGCAACCGGTGCTGCAGGATCCACAGGTGCTACTGGTGCAACCGGTGTCGGCTATGATGGTATCACCTCCACGACATCGTTATCTATCGGCACTGGAACGAAAACGGTTACTGTAAACAATGTAGGAGCACTAGCTGTTGGGTCGAGAGTTCGCCTTGCGTATACAGGAAATCCTTCCAATTTTTTTGAAGGCGTGATCACGGCAATATCTGGGACTACACTTACCGTTAGCTCAGATAATATCGGCGGTTCTGGAACCTATTCTTCATGGAATATCTCAGTAGCAGGCTCTGTTGGTTCAACAGGGGCAACTGGATCTGCTGGTGCGACAGGAGCTACTGGTGCAACAGGAGCTACAGGAGCAACGGGCGCTACAGGATCTACAGGAGCTACTGGCGCAACAGGAGCAACAGGAGCAACGGGTGCTACAGGAGCTACTGGCGCAACAGGATCTACAGGAGCTACTGGAGCTGGCTACGATAACATCACGTCCACTTCCTCTCTTTTGATAGGGATAGGAACCAAAACAGTCTCTGTGAATCAGGTGGGAGCATTGGCAGTCGGGACAAGAGTACGTGTTGCATATGCATCAGGTACGTCTAACTTTTTTGAAGGTGTGATCACAGCAATATCTGGGACTACGCTTACCATTAGTTCAGATAATACTGGCGGCTCTGGAACCTATTCTTCATGGACTATTTCAGTAGCTGGCTCTGTGGGAGCAACTGGGGTTACAGGAGCGACAGGATCTACAGGTGCAACAGGCGCCACCGGGTCTACAGGGGCCGCAGGAGCCACTGGTGCAGCAGGATCTACAGGAGCTACCGGGGCCGGCTATGACGGTATCACGTCAACGACTTCACTAGCCATCGGAACAGGTAGTAAAACTGTTATTGTGAATCAGGTGGGAGCTTTAGCTGTTGGAACACGAATACGTGTAGCCTATAGCTCGGGAACATCTAACTTTTTTGAAGGTGTGATCACGGCAATTTCTGGAACGACACTTACGGTGAATGCTGACAATACTGGCGGTTCCGGAACCTATACAGCATGGACCGTCTCTGTTGCTGGATCGGCGGGGGCAACGGGAGCCACGGGAGCAACCGGTACTACAGGAGCTACAGGCGCGACAGGCGAAACTGGCGCTACTGGATCTACAGGAGCTACCGGAGCTGGCTATGATGGCATTACATCAACAACTTCACTTGCCATCGGAACAGGTAGCAAAACAGTTGTTGTGAACCAAGTTGGAGCATTAGCTGTTGGCACACGAATACGTGTAGCCTATAGCTCGGGAACATCTAACTTTTTTGAAGGTGTGATCACGGCAATTTCTGGAACGACACTTACGGTGAATGCTGACAACACGGGTGGTTCAGGTACCTTTACCTCTTGGAACGTATCTGTAGTAGGCTCTGTTGGTTCGACAGGCGCAACTGGTGCTACAGGATCTACAGGAGCCACTGGTGCTACAGGATCTACAGGTACAACGGGCGCTACAGGATCAACAGGAGCAACAGGAGCCGGATATGACAATATTACCTCTACCTCATCTCTTCTCATCGGGACAGGAACTAAAACAGTTTCTGTGAATCAGGTGGGAGCCCTTGCTGTTGGAACAAGAGTGCGCGTAGCCTATACCTCAGGGACATCCAATTTTTTCGAAGGTGTGATCACGGCAATATCTGGGACTACGCTTACCATTAGTTCAGATAATACCGGCGGCTCTGGAACCTATTCTTCATGGAATATCTCAGTAGCAGGCTCTGTTGGTTCAACAGGGGCAACTGGATCTACTGGTGCGACAGGAGCAACGGGCGCTACAGGATCTACAGGTGCAACGGGCGCTACAGGATCCACGGGTGCAACCGGATCTACAGGTGCAACAGGCGCTACAGGTGCAACAGGGTCTACGGGAGCTGTGGGCGGAACCGGTGCCACTGGAGCTGGTTTTGATGGTATTACCTCTACTACATCTGTAGCTATTGGTACAGGAACTAAAACAGTGGTTGTCAATCAAGTGGGTGCGTTAGTGGTTGGAACAAGGGTACGCGTGGCGTATAGCTCAGGCACATCCAACTTCTTTGAAGGTGTGATTACAGCAATATCAGGAACGACACTTACAATAAGCGCCGATAATACTGGCGGCTCTGGAACATACACTGCATGGAATGTAACAGTGGCTGGTTCTGTGGGAGTAACAGGAGCTACAGGAGCAACTGGTGCTACAGGATCCACAGGTGCAACAGGTTCTACTGGTGCTACAGGCTCTACAGGCGCAACTGGTGCTACTGGAGCAGGTTTTGACGGTATTACATCGACGACTTCATTGGCTATTGGCACTGGCAGCAAAACTGTTATTGTGAATCAAGTCGGAGCATTAGCTATAGGAACTAGGGTGCGTGTCGCCTATAGCTCAGGAACATCGAACTTCTTCGAAGGTGTGATCACGGCAATATCAGGCACGACACTTACAATAAGTGCTGATAATACAGGAGGTTCGGGAACATATACTGCTTGGAACGTCACGGTAGCAGGATCTGTTGGTTCAACAGGCGCCACTGGTTCTACAGGAGCGACTGGCGCTACAGGAGCTACTGGTGCCACAGGATCCACTGGTGCAACAGGAGCCGGCTATGACAATATAACGTCTACCTCTTCTCTTTTAATCGGAGTAGGAACGAAGACGGTTGCTGTCAATCAGGTGGGTGCTCTTGCGGTTGGAACGAGAGTGCGCGTAGCCTATAGCTCAGGGACATCGAATTTCTTCGAAGGCGTGATCACAGCAATTTCTGGGACAACACTTACGATTAATTCTGATAATACAGGAGGTTCTGGCACCTATACGGCATGGAATGTGACAGTAGCTGGATCAGTAGGTTCTACAGGTGCAACAGGTTCTATTGGTGCTACAGGCTCTACAGGAGCTACAGGAGCAACTGGCTCTACAGGTGCTACTGGTGCTACGGGGTCTACTGGAGCAACAGGAGCCGGTTATGACAATATTACGTCTACCTCCTCTCTTACTATCGGGACGGGTACAAAGACAGTGGCCGTGAACCAAGTAGGAGCCTTAGCAGTGGGAACAAGGGTTCGCGTTGCCTATACATCAGGGACATCAAATTTCTTTGACGGCAGCATCACTGCAATATCAGGAACAACGCTTACGATTAACGCCGATGTGTCTGGAGGATCAGGAACTTATTCAACTTGGACGGTGAGTGTAACGGGTGCTCTTGGTGCCACTGGTTCTACGGGAAGTACAGGAGCTACAGGGGCGACAGGTGCTACCGGAGCAACAGGCGCCACCGGAGCTACTGGTGCTGGATATAGCGGGATAACATCTACCTCGTCATTGGCAATAGGAACGGGAAGTAAAACAGTAGTTGTGAACCAAGTGGGTGCATTGTCTGTCGGAGAACGTATTCGGTGTGCGTATAGTTCCGGAACATCCAACTTTTTTGAAGGTGTGATCACGGCAATCTCAGGAACTACGCTCACAGTAAATGCTGATAATACAGGTGGTTCAGGAACATATGCTGCTTGGAACGTGGGTGTTGCAGGCTCTGTGGGAGCAACAGGCGCTACAGGAGCGACCGGGGCAACTGGTGCTACAGGATCAACAGGTGCTACCGGTGCGGGCTATGACAACATTACTTCAACATCGTCACTTACGGTGACTACTGGAAGTAAGACGGTATCGGTCAATCAAGTTGGAGCATTGGCTGTGGGAACAAGGGTTCGCTGCGCCTATGCATCAGGTCCATCTAACTTTTTTGATGGTATCATTACAGCAATCTCTGGCACCACTCTTACAGTAAGCGCAGACACCATCGGAGGTTCGGGAACATATGCATCATGGATAGTAAGTGTTACGGGATCTGTTGGAGCTACAGGATCTACCGGTGCTACAGGAGCGACAGGAGCAACAGGTGCTACAGGATCCACAGGTGCTACCGGTGCTACAGGATCTACCGGTGCTACAGGAGCAACAGGCGCTGGCTATGATGGCATCACATCGACATCATCACTTACAATCGGAACAGGCTCTCGAACTGTTTCAGTTAACCAGGTTGGCGCCTTAGCTGTGGGAACAAGGGTCCGGGTGGCATCTAGCTCAGGAACGTCTAATTTCTTTGAAGGTGTGATCACAACCATATCAGGAACCACGCTGACTATTAGCTCAGACAATACAGGTGGCTCTGGAACGCATGCTCTATGGACGATTAGCGTGGCTGGCTCTGTTGGTGCGACCGGGGCAACAGGATCTACAGGAGCTACTGGTGCAACGGGAGCTACTGGCGCTACTGGATCTACAGGCGCAACCGGAGCAACCGGTGCTGGTTATGACGGCATCACATCTACATCATCTCTTGCGATAGGAACAGGAACAAAAACGGTAGTCGTGAATCAGGTTGGCGCATTAGTGGTAGGAACAAGAGCTCGATTCGCTTATACAACAACACCTTCAAACTTCTTTGAAGGTGTCATTACAGCCATATCGGGAACGACACTCACTGTAAGTGCGGATAATACAGGAGGTTCTGGAACCTATACTTCCTGGAATGTGACAGTAGTTGGCTCTGTTGGAGCGACAGGTGCTACTGGAAGTACAGGAGCTACTGGTGCAACAGGTGCTACGGGAGCTGCAGGATCAACAGGGGCTACAGGTGCGGGTTATGACAATATTACCTCAACATCATCACTTGTAATAGGAACTGGAACGAAAACAGTTGCTGTGAATCAAGTAGGAGCATTAGCTGTTGGAACAAGAGTTCGCTGTGCGTATACTTCTGGCACATCTAACTTTTTTGAGGGTGTGATTACGGCAATATCGGGAACCACTTTGACAATCAGCGCGGACAATAGTGGTGGATCAGGAACATACACATCATGGACCGTAAGTGTTGCTGGATCTGTAGGTTCGATAGGTGTTACTGGTGCAACAGGTGCAACAGGAGCAACAGGAGCGACAGGAGCCACAGGAGCAACAGGAGCGACAGGATCAACAGGAGCCACAGGAGCTGGTTTTGATGGCATTACTTCTACAACCTCAAATACAATCGGCACAGGTACTAAAACTGTTTCTGTGAACCAAATTGGTGCATTGGTTGTTGGCACGAGGGTGCGTTGTGCTTATGCTTCTGGAATATCGAATTTCTTTGAAGGTGTGATCACAGCAATTTCTGGAACAACACTTACTATTAATGCAGACAATGCAAGCGGCTCTGGTACTTATACGACGTGGAATGTGACAGTATCCGGTTCTGTCGGATCGACTGGGTCAACAGGATCGACTGGATCTACAGGAGCGACCGGTGCTACAGGTGCTACGGGTGCAACAGGCGCTACCGGTGCTACAGGATCAACAGGTGCTGGCTATAATGGTATTACCTCAACCTCATCGGTTACGATAGGAACAGGAAGTAAAACGGTAGTTGTAAACCAAGTTGGCGCATTGTCAGTAGGAGAGCGTATTCGTTGCGCTTATAGTTCAGGGACATCGAACTTCTTCGAAGGTGTGATCACTGCCATTTCTGGCACCACGTTGACGGTCAATGCTGATAACACAGGAGGATCAGGTACCTATGCAGCATGGAATGTCGGTGTTGCAGGCTCGGTGGGAGCCACTGGTTCAACAGGATCAACAGGTGCTACTGGGTCCGCAGGCGCTACTGGTGCTACAGGCGCTACAGGATCGACTGGATCTACGGGAGCCACTGGTGCAACAGGAGCTACTGGTGTATTATCAGATATTGCAGTGATTCAAATAAGAAGATCAACAGCGTATACCGTCTCTGGAGCGTCGTTTACAGATATTACATTCGATACAGACGATATCAAAAATAACTCGACCGTGCTCGATCACAGCACAGCAACAAATACAGAAAAATTGTACATCAATCAAACTGGGTATTATCTTGTAGGCTTTTCAGGATATTGCACAACATCGTCTAGCACAAATCGATTTGAAATCCAAGCTGCTAGCAGCGGGAATGTAATTAATGGCAGTAACCTTTTATCTGGTGATACAGATATTAACTTGATTTCGAGAACATTTTTGGTCAATATGACCAGCACAGGATATATTACCCTGCAAGCTAAATCAAACACTACATCTGCTACTCAAACTATAACAGGGCTTACTTTTTGGGCGCAGAGAGCCAATGGTGTCACGGGTGCTACGGGTGCTACTGGATCTTCAGGTGTAACAGGTGCTACTGGTGCTACAGGAGCTACAGGGGCCACTGGTGCCACAGGAGTTGCTGGCGCTACTGGAGCGACTGGTGCCACAGGAGTTGCTGGCGCTACTGGAGCGACAGGGCCTGCTGCAGCGTTCGAGTATTTGTCTATGTATTCATATGGACCAGATACAGTTTCTGCTGGAGCTGCGATGATTTGTTCAGGTTCCCATGTAACGCCATCAGGAAGTAGTATCTCATACAATACAACTACTGGTGTTGCCACTGTGGCAACTACGGGAGTATACCTCATCATATATGGACTTACACCAACGACAGCGGGTGCAAAATTTGCGCTAAAAGTAAATTCGACCGTAAATACCGCCACTCAAATTGACAGCAGGGGGTCAACAGGACAATTTATGACAGGATCGGCTATTTTAAGTTTAACGTCTGGGGATACATTATCTCTCGTAAATAATGGCTCTTCCGCGGTTACGGTACAAGGTGGTGGTACTTCTACTGATATGAACGCATATATTACCATTATTCGATTAGGTTAACAGGGTGTTGTCACAACACCCGAAAAGAGAATTACTCTGAAGTAATTTGAACAGGAGTGCTCCATCCGCTGACTGTAGATGCAGTAGAGCTGTTGATACTGATCACTCCTTGATCTAAGAGCTGGGCTGTCCATGATGTGGCTATTATTCCTTGTTGATTCATCGAGATGGTAACGGATGCTGGATCAACAAGCTCATTTGCCGATGAAATACGAGTGATATTACCCCAATGTCCATTCATCGGACGAGTAGCTCCATAGATTGAAGTAATGCCAAGGGAAGAGCTGATGCCTAGCCAGATAGCGGCTGCATCTCCTGCGCTATTCATGATAAGTAATGGAGAAAATGAATCGATTCCGTCTTCTGAAAGAGTCGTTGGTGCAGAAAAACTTTGATGAAAATCACGGATAGTTGTCTGAATAGAACGTATATCGTCTTGTTGATATTCCCATATCGCAATACAGGTGCCTGCATTGTCAATGCAAGTAGAAATATTTTCTATTGAGTTTGTGGCGGATAGAGACTGACTAAAAAAAAATATGCCCGCAAGGCAAATAAAATTTTTGTAAGAAGATTGAATTGTTTTCATAATACGCTCCTTTAGTATGAGCCCATTTTTCCAGGATAGAAAAATGGGAATAAAGAGTGCTTAGCGTTATATCATCGCTATATCACTCTTGTTCCTATACAGATGATGTACTCATCATCTTGTACAAGATTTCCGGTAATACAT
This sequence comes from uncultured bacterium, assembly GCA_964487845.1. Taxonomy (GTDB): domain Bacteria; phylum Chlamydiota; class Chlamydiia; order Chlamydiales; family FEN-1388; genus CAZASK01. The sequence goes on along the minus strand of CAZASK010000010.1, from coordinate 31,575 downwards.
CGCAGGATCGCTGATTAAATGCAATAGTTGGTGCCAATGTATTTATTGAGAGAGGGCCCCTCTTTGAGAAAAGAGGGGGTGGGAGTTAGTTTACCGAAGTAATAGTAGTAGGAGTTGTCCAGCTGTTTCCTATGGAAGAAGAGCTGCTTAAAATAGCATTTGTTCCTGAGCTAATTAAATATGATTTCCAGATGAGAACAATATTGCCAGCGTCGTCTATACGCAAGTCATAGTTTTGATCAACGAGTTCATTGCTAGATGATAAAACTGCAGGTGATGACCAAGTTCCTGTGGATTGAGTATATTGAGATACACAAATAGAGGTAATGCTCCAAACGGGATCGGTTATCAGCCAAGCTGCTACGGCGTCTCCGCTAGGATTCATGACAACAGTGGGGTAGTAGGAATCAATGCCATTTGTAGAAATGGTATTTGGTTCACTCCACGACCCGCCGTTTGGCTTGTATGAAAAGTCAATATAGTGAGATCCTGCGTTTGTTGCAACATCCCAGACGGCGAGTGTATTACCAGTATTATCGAGTCTGATTTGTGGCCATTCGATGCTGTCGGCGGAAAGAGATGATAACGGAGAAAAAAGAGCTGCGCAAGAAAACAGGGTTGCTGCACATGTCTTGAAGACAGCTTGTTGAAGTCTGTTCATAGTGGAACCTCCATAGAGTATGACAAAATTAAATGAAGAAGCATAGTTGCTTCTCTGCAAGTTTCTTTTTGGAATATTATTTGTTAAAATTCAAGTTTTATTTACGTGAACCATAGAGGCGCTTATGATCTTCAATTCCGACTAAGCTGTAGCGGCCGTTGCTGTATGAAGGTACAGTGTATGGTGTGCCATCATGGGGAATGTGGATATTGTACAATGCTTCATATTCTGCAACCGATATGCACTGTCTAGAATCCAGCATGGCTTGATGGTCAGCATAGCGAACTTCTTGATATCCTGGTTGCACAATAGCTGTAAAAAATTCAGCCATACAGCCAGATCCATAGCTGAATAGGCCAATTCTTGCGTGAGATAGATCCTCTTTACAATGATCCAGTAAGGAAATAAGGCTGATATATAAAGAGGCTGTATAACAGTTGCCAACTCGCTTTCCATATACACAGCTATCTTCCAGCTCTTTTTCATGAGGAGTGTGTTGGCAGAGGCTACATAGTTTCTCATGAGCTTTTAGGGCCATTTTTGTAAATGGAAGGTGATAACACATTTTTCGTATATCCGAAAAAGAACGTCTCGATTTTTTCTTGTACTCATTCCAGCTCTCTTCAAGAGCTTTGAGGTAGACTTTTATAGAATATTTTCCATCGACTAATCCCTCTTCTAAGTAGTTGGGACGCCAAAAATCCATGACATGGTCTGTATATATACCATATTCAGGTTCAATCATGAGAATGCGTGGAAATGTAGAGAGTAGTATGGCACAAGCGCCAGCTCCTTGTGTGGGCTCTCCTGGTGTGTTGAGGCCATATTTTGCAATGTCTGCTGCTATAATCAGAGCTTTTTTCTGTGGATTTTCTCGTAGAAATAATTGAGCAAGTTGAATAGCTGCTGTAGCGGCATAACAAGCTTGTTTTATTTCAACAACACGGCATTGTTTTGATAGACCTAAGAGGTTGTGCACCCACGTTCCAGCAGATTTTGATTGGTCAACCGAGGTTTCAGTTGCAAAAAGGAGGATCTCAATTGCAGAAAGATCTTCATCTTGTAATATCTGATGAGCAGCATTGGCTCCCATCGAAATAATATCTTCGCTGGGAGGGCAAATTGCCATTTCTTCTTGTCCTAACCCTTTGATATATTTATCAGCATCTTGGTTTCTCGCAAGTGACAAAGATCGAAGAGGCAGGTAATAGCGTGGTGAGTAAAAACTTATTTTATCAATACCTGTTGGAATGATCATTTCCTCTCCTTTTTTCTTTCTATACGAATATGAGTGTCAATAAGTGTTTGTGGAGTAACTTGCGCAGCTAGTAAAGAAAGCTCACCTGCAAGTACGCAACAAGCACAAATCGCAGCGAGCCTCCTGGCATTATGGCCCGGATGGCGTGAATGTAGGCAGCCAAGCTTGTCTAAGATTTCTTGTACAAAAGGCGTGTTTTTCCCGTTTCCTACAGTGCCGACAATCAAGTTGGGGAGTGAAACGGAGAAATAGAGCTTATCATCAAGAATTTCACAGTAGGTGATCCCTTGAGAGCCCTCAACAATATTTGCCCCATCTTGGCCTGTAGCAAGATACAAAGCTAAGAGCATATTAGCAAAATGAGCATTGGCAGAACGTATGCTGCCAGCAACTAAAGAGCCTACAAAATTTTTCTTTATATTGAGGTTGACGATTTCTTCCGGGGTGCATTTTAGGTAGCATTGACAGATTTTTCTTGGAATGACTACTTCGGCAACTACTGATTTCCCTCTTCCTAAAATGCCATTTATGCAAGAGACTTTTTTATCACAGCAGATATTTCCAGAAATAGAGACATAGCGAAGATCGTCTATTGTTTCTAATAGCCAGTCACAAGCGGCTTGTGCCGCTATTGTTGTCATGTTATGTCCTGAGGCGTCATGAGTAGTAAAGCTGAGTCTGACATACAGTAATTTTGCTACGATTTGTATGTGCAGATCTATAAAGCGAAGGTGTCTGCTTGTAGCTTCGCATCGAGATGCGAGTTGACATTTTATAGAGAGTATATGGTCAGCGATCTTTTTTGCTTGCTTGGCGCTTGATGTTTCGAAGAGAAGCGATCTAGTCATGCTTTCATGCAAGATGGTCACTTGAATGCCGCCGCTTTTATTGGCCACTTTCATTCCTCTTTCGCAAGAGTCCCAGAGAGGAGATTCAAAAGTGGCAAGAGGGACCTCTACGCTCTCGTTGAGCTCGCCTGTAATCTGTACTGGCCCTACCCATAATAAGGGAATCTGTGCCATAATTGGTGTGTCTTTTCTCATAGGATCATTCGTATAACGTGATTGCAAATCAAACGCAAGTGTTGTTTTTTGCGGTTATCAAGAAATGTTTTTATGCATTGTAATGTAAGAGGAAGTATGAATATCAATGTAATCGAGTTGGTGTATGTAATGAGTGATAATAAAGCACAAAAAGAAGTGCTTTTAAATTCATTCTATAGCAGAAAAACAAAAGTGACTGAGCGGGGAGATGTACAGTGGTTGATGGAGTCAGCAATTTCCTTTCTTCCACAATATAAAGTTGCAATTTCCTGTTTATTCGATTGGAAAGGCCCAGCGCATCATAGAAAACCAGCAAGAGTACAGAATATATTAATAAAAATGAGTCCTGAGCTCAGGCAGTTAGTGAAAAGTGATATAAAATGTAAGCGGTTATTTGAAAAAAATATCAAGACGAGCGTTCTTGATGTTGCGAAAAAGTTCGAAAAATAGGCTTCTTGCGAAATTCACTTTGCGAAAAAAAATCAATTGTTTACATGATCTTGACAGAGTGTGCAAAATCAGGTACAAGTGATCCTTTATTAACCAGAGGTGTATTATGAATCAGTGTATCGCTATGTTGGCATTAGCCATTATTGCTCTTGCATCATGTCCTTGTGTAGGGAATGCTGCAACAGCCTCTACAAAGCCTTCTCAAGCTGCTCCAAAGAAAACAGAGGTGGCTCCTTTACATGATGAAGCAGATAAATCGGACGTTTTTGCTATTCCGCTGGACAATAGCGAAATGGATGAAGAATCAGAAAATAACAATAAGTAATCAAAAGTTCTGGACAAATTTCTCTAAAAAAAATATTGATAGAGTGTGATCAAAATTTTCTTAAGGAGAAATAAGGTATGAAATTTTTCGATTTATTGTTTTCATTACTGTTGATTATAGGTGGGCTGAACTGGGGATTTGTAGCGTGGGCAGATTGTGACCTTGTTGCTATGTTCTGCGGCGTAGGTACTGCACTTGCAAAACTTGTGTATACACTCGTTGCATTCTCTGCGGTATACACGATTTTTTGCTGGAAAGGCATTCACAACCGTTGTTCATGCCGGTAATCAGTAGCTCAATATCCAAATTATTGGAGGCGCATCTTCAAAGGATGCGCTTTTTTTATGACTCACAATATTCTTGACTTAGATGATCTTGACCGCATTCAAACGAGATGTAAGCAACTGAACCTTGATCTTTCGGAGTTCTCTTTTGCTAATTTATTCTTATTCAGACGCGAACATCAGCATAGGCTGTGCGAAATAGAGAAGCGGTTGTATGTATATGGAGTGAACTATGATAAGAAAAAATATTATATGCCTCTCTATGATATCTCAGATGAAGATGTTGAGTTCTTGCAATCGTTGCTTTCATCTGTTGATATGATCTATCCTGTCCCTCAACCATGGGCATTCAAACTACAAGAAAAGGGATGCTTTGCTAGCTATAGTGAAGCTGATAGCGATTATATTTTTTCTCTGCATGATATCCAAACCTATCATGGACGTCACCGTGCCAGCAGAAGAAATTTGGCAACCCAATGCCGATCGTTATATCAGATAGAAAAGGCCTCTCTTCAAAGTGCACAAGAAATGGCATTTTCTCTTCTCAATACATGGGCAGAGCACGAGCAGCAACATGCTGATGTCGAGCCATGCCTTGAAGCGATTCGCTTGTACTCACAACTCGGATTACAGGGAAGTGTATATTCTGTGGATAAAAAGCCTGTCGGTCTTATAATTAGCGAGCAGATAACGAGTTCTACTTGCGTGCTCCACTTTGCAAAGGCAGACGTTCGCTATAAAGGGATCTATCAATATATGTATCAAGAATATGCATGCGCCTTGCCTAGTAGCTGTCTGTACTTGAATTGGGAGCAAGATATGGGCATGCCAGGCTTGCGTCAGTCGAAAAAATCATATATTCCCCATCATATGCTCCATAAAATGAGAATTACCTTTCATGCACCTCATTCATCAGTATGAGCTTTCGCTTATACATGCACTTCAGTTTTTGCGAAGTGCGTTTCTTGATCAGTTTTTTATATTCTTGAATTTTTTCGATACCGGACCATTTTATATACTATTGGTAGCCGTTATTTGGTTTTCGCTCGGGGAGAAATTGGGTCGCCAGATTTTCTATATAAGTATGCTCACCTTTGTAAGTAATATGCTCTTGAAAGACTGTTTTTCCTTGCCACGACCTGGTCACGTAAGCCCTCAGATAGCAATTATTACTGCCTCGAGCTATGGATTCCCGAGTGGGGCAGCTCAAGCGGCTGTGAGTATATTTGGCTTGATAGCACTTCGTCTGAAAAAAAAGGCTGTGTGGGTAGCAGTGTTCTTGTATATTGCACTTATCTGCCTTTCACGTGTCTATCTTGGAATGCACTTTTTTTCAGATATAGTAGGGGGGCTTTTTTTTGGTGTTGTACAGCTTCTCTTGTTCTGCCGCGCGCTGCCTTATATAGAGAGCGTGCTGCAGACACGCTCTCGTAGAATAATATGGAGTATAGCTTTCCTTACTCCGTGGCTTGTATTCATAGCCTTACCTGTACGATTGGCGGCCATCTATGCGGCACTGTTATTAGGCGTTCAGATTGGGAGCATGATGCCTAGTATTGGTGAGCAGAGGCCCTCTTTTGAAAAAATATATTTTCTTACAGGCATGGTGGGAATTCTTCTTATAGGGTATGTGCCGCAGCTTATAGCTACACTTCCTTTGTGGGGGTTGATGCTGCAAAAGGCTCTTCTGGGATGGTATCTTTCTTATGGCGCGCGGATGACAGCTATGGCAGTATCACCAAGCAGTTCGTCATAATATCATGAAGAGCTTGTTTTCTCTTTGTGAAAGCGATCATAATATAGCCGATTCCGAAAATTGCCAAAGAAAAAAACTTACACAGCCAGCGTAGCGATGCTGTAGCAAACGAGATACGCTGTAGGGAAATATCCGTGACTACAATATGAAACGCCATCTTTCCCAAAGTCGCCTGATGAGAAGAGCTCTCCATTGAGCAGTAATAGAGCCAATTCATGATCAGAGCAAAAAACAAGGCATAATCACAGTGAGTATTGGTATAATACTCGATGTTGAATACAAAGAAAAAGCAGGTCATCGATAAGATAAAGGTGTCGATACAGTAGGCGCCTAGACGGCGCCAGAAACCAGCATACATAGTCTTGTGTTCGTCCCTGTGACTATTTCATTTGCTCAGGAATTGTCGGCACTGCCTGAGGTGCTGCAGGAGTAGCGGGTGTTGTAGCTGCTGGAGCAGCAGCTTTTGCAGGTGCCGGCACATCACTATGAAATGCCTGCTTATAATCATGCACGAACGCTGTAATCATTGTGTCAATGGTTTTGCTCGTCTCTGTCATGAATTCATCTTTTGATGTGGTAAGGAGTGTCGCTTGTGACCAAGTCATAGCTTGGATACGGCTTTTTCCTCGGATGAGCTCTGCTTCTTCAAAAAAAGCAACCTGAATAAAGGAGGCTACTACATTAGCAGCTTGTACGCTCTTGAATCGCACTAATATGCTCGGCGCTTTTGCGTCTTCTGTAATGCCAATACCTTGCTCAGCAAGAGTTGTAGTCACTGTTTTTTCAAGAGCTGTTTTTGTAAGACCTAATGCTGATGTCTCACTATCAGTTACCTCGAGCTTGAGCTGAATCGAGCTCTGCACTTGAGGAGACGTTGTTTCTGCGCATAGAGCATTGACGCCAATGAAAAGAGCTGCCGTGAATAATGTTTTTTTGAATAAGGAGTGCCACATATGTTGTTTCCTCTATAAAAATGAGGTGGCCCCAGAGGCCACCTTCTGTTCTGAATACTTGTATTCATATGCTTAATTGGGAACAAATGCAAGACAAAAGGTAGAGTGCATTAAAACCCGATTGTGAGCCTTGCCCCAATGTAAGCCGCTGAACCTACTTTGAAATGCTTGCGCTGCTTGCCAGAGTGATTTTCTGTTCGCAGTCTGCCGCCTAGTGTTTCACCTATGTGAATAGATGCGTTGATGCGATCATCATCCTTATATTTGAGTCCAAGCTCAACACCTGTATTTCGGTAGGTAATGATGCCGCGTCTCAAGCGATGTGATCGCTCGTGAGTGCCAAGTCTTTGATGAGAGTAAAATGTTCGAAAAGCAGCATCACATGACCATCTTTCGTTGATGGTGTAGACTGCAGAGATATTGTAAGGAATGATGAAGTTAAAATTCCACTTATCAGAGGCTTTATAGTCAAAACCGATAATAGGAAGGACAGAGGTCGCTCTCATTCCCGTGATACCAAGTACTCCAATATAGAGATTGGTATCAGGCTTCCAGGTATATTTTCCCTGCAGAAAACCCTTGAAGAGCGTATATCGAGAGAGAGCAAAATGACGAGTGTTGATGTCTAAGCCAACATTTGCTTCAACTTTCCAATTTTCTACTTCTGAAGTATGCCCGCCAAACGAGAGCAGGACGTTGTTAAAATTACGCTCATGAAATCTTTTCTTCTTATGTCCCCAATGAAAGGCGTCGTGTTTGTATCCAATTGCATAGTCGAGCCCCTTTTTTTCCTCAGATGATTCGGAATGAGAAATCATGAATCCTGTCTGCGCATATCCTAGTGAGCCATGACGGGAATGGCGTTCTTGTTTTACTTTTCCTTTTCCGACGCTGTCATGAAAAAGAGTACAATGAGAAGCGTATTCTTCTTCTTTTTTGTTATCGTTATTAGGGGCAGCAAACAGTCCTGAACTCGTTGTGAGGATGCCGGCTATTGCTAAACATTTCCAATATAGATTCATCTATTTCTCCTTGCTAAAATAACTCATATTCGTACAGTAAGAGCTGTGTGAATAAAGATCAAGCTCGGGGTTGTCGTTTCTAGAGGAAATTGCAAAACTCGCTTTGGAGGCCAAAATTTAATCGACTATACCTGCCATTCGCTGTAATTCAATAACTCGCTCTTGTCGAGTAAGCAATGGTTGCAGCGTGGTAACAGTTCTTCCATCTTGAAGCTGTTTTGATATGCAAAAATGATGATCAGCACAGGAGGCTACTTGTGGAAAATGTGTGATTGAAATGACTTGGAGAACATTGCCAAGCGCCTGAAGTTTATTGCCTACGATAGTAGCCGTCTTTCCTCCGATATTTGCGTCAATTTCGTCAAATAAGATGGTGGGTACGGACAATTTTTTTAACAATATCGTTTGAAATGCAAGAGCGAGACGAGCCAGTTCTCCACCGCTTACTGAGTCTTTGATGTGAATTCTTTTCTCTCCACGGTTAGGGGTCAAAAGAAAGTGACAAATATCATCTCCTATTGAAGAGCGTTTCCCTTTTTCGATTACAATTTCGAAGATGGCGTGAGGCATATTGAGCTCTCTGAGCTCTTTTGTAACGCGATCTGAGAGTTTTTTAGCGCCATTACGGCGCTCTTTTGTAAGCTTTTCAGCGAGCTGTTCTGTTTTCTCTTTTGCTTGCGAGTAGAGCAGTTTTTTTTCTTCAAGTAGATCGTCTTGATGTTCGAGTTCATGAAGACGAGTATGTGTTGTCTCCTTATACTGCAAAACATCTTGTATAGACTCTCCATATTTTTTCTTGAGTTTGGAGATAGTCCCTAAGCGCTCTTGTACCTGTTGAAAGCGTGTTGGGTTGATTTCAAGATTTGTAATATAGCTTTTGAGTTCATAGGCGAGTTCTTTAAATTCTGTATAGGCTGAAGAGTAGCTGTCGTAGATGTTTTTAAGCTTTGGGTCAAGTTGATATGCGCGCTCAAGCAGCTGTTTTTTCTTTGCAAGTACGTCTAGGACCGATCCTCGTTCTGCATCAAGGCTGCGCATGATATCACTACATTTATTGGTGAGTTCATCTACGTGAGAGAGGCGAGAAAGCTCTTCTTCTAGAGAAGATTCTTCATCAATTTGTAATTTTGCTCTGTCTATTTCTTTATATATTTCACGAAGTTCATCGATCTCGTGTTGTCTTGTAGAGATTCGCAGCTCAATCGCTTCTATTTCTTTTTGTAGGGCAAGCTCATGTGAGTGTGCTGCTTTAAAAGAGACAAGGAGCTCTTTTGTGTCACAGAAGGTATCGAGCATGTGGAGGGGAGCGCCATCAGCAAGAAGAGTAAGATGCGCATGTTGGTTTGAGGTAATGACGAGTTGACTTGAAATTTTTTTCAGAAAGGCAAGCTGCGCCTGCTGATTGTTGATAAAAACCTTGTTTTTTCCTGATGAAAGAAGCTCTCGTTTAATGATGACTTCGCTGCCTTCTACGAGAATGCCGGCTTCATTGAGAAGCTGCAGCAAGGGTTGGCTTTGTATGTCAAATGTAGCTTCAACAGTTGCGCTTGATGCACCTTCTCGAATGTGGGAGTGATCTGCTTTTTCCCCAAGAAGAAACGAGAAGGCAAATAAAATAAGAGATTTTCCTGATCCAGTTTCTCCTGTGATGACATTGAATCCAGGATTCAGTGTCGCCTCTATGGAGTCGACGAGTGCGATATTTTTAATTGTAAGCCGTTGCAGCATATGTAGATACCACTAGTTGCCAAGCACTTGTCCTGTTGTGCGAAAGTGAAGTTTACAGACTTTAGATAAGACATCTTCGCCCCATATTTTGACAAGCATTTTACCAACTTGTATCACAACAGGAGCAGCTCCTTTCGGAAGTTCTTTCTCTACTTCTTGGCTCAGCACTTGTAATCCTTCTAAGAAGGCTGCACGTGCGAGTATCGAGGCGGCTGCTACGACGACATCTTCTTCTGCTTTATGGCGTTGGATAAGTTCGATGTCAATTCCCTTTTTGAGCACTGCATTTCTTGCTAAAGATTCATGACCAAATTGATCAATGATTGCTTTTTTACAGTCATGACGGGTTGCAAGCTGTTCAATTGCTGTAGCATGGCACCATGCGAGAAGTGAGTTGAGGTTGTGAAATTTTCCATACAGCTCATTGTATTTGAGAGGGTAGAGACGAATCACGTGATGGGGGCAGAGGGTTTTGATTTTCGCTGCGAGAATATGGATCGTATTATCGGGAATAGTTTTTGAATCACCGACTTTGAGGCGTACTAGCTCTGAGATGGTGTCGCCCTCGGCATAAACTGAGGCAATGCAGAGAGGTCCAAAAAAATCGCCCTTGCCCGCTTCGTCGACGCCAATTCTCCCAGTTTTGTCGACAACATGCTCTGCGTGAGTGTAGATGGTGTTTTTTAGAATTTCTGGCTCGAGATAAAATTCAATAAACTCACGCATGCCCTTTCCTTGTACTGTCAACTTGAGTGAAGTGTAGAGGGTGCATGAGAGGTTTGGTTTTTTCGCTGAAAAGATGGTATAAGGAGGTTGGCTCAATTGAAAGCCTTGAGTGACAAGCGCTTGCTGAAGCTTCTTTGCTTGAGACTGCGTGAGGGTAGTAACGAATGGATGTGCCGTCTGTTTTGTCATAGCGCATATGGTAACAAACAACCGTTCTATTGGCAAGTTGACAAACAACTCTTCATGACAGACAATGTGAGATTGAGATTTGGGCGAGGTGATTATGAATGAAGAGGCAAAAGCATCCACTGGTTTGCTTACACTAGGGGCAATGCTGCAAGAAAGGCGTAAAGAGTTGAATCTTACACTAAAAGAAGTCGAGAATGCAACGAGTATACGGACGAGCTATCTTCAGGCAATTGAAGATGGAGATATGACTAAATTGATTTCTCCTATCTATGCCAGAGGGTTTGCAAAGCAATATGCGACTTTTATAGGCCTTGACGGTGATCGTATTGTCAATGAGCATGCTGATGTCTTTAAAGGAGTAAGTGCTCAAGAATTTTCATATGGTATAGGAACTTTGGAGAAGAGGGGGCATCCTGGCTCTCATGTAAAGTGGCTTCCTAATGCTATATGGACTGGGGCATTTTTTCTTCTCCTTGTAGGAGCCTATTATTTAGCAAGGATGTTAGAAGTGGTCTAAGATGCAATTTTCCCCAGACTGGCAAAAGCCACAATTTTCCTGTTGGTCTGATTGGGTGTGTAACTATGCAAAAGGATTTTGTATAGGAGCTGCCGATATTGTCCCAGGTATTTCTGGAGGCACAGTTGCTTTTATCATCGGAATGTATGAGAATCTGATCCAGAGTATTGCTACACTGAACAGCGCCAATCTCTTGTTGTTGCTACAAGGAAAATGTAGAGCGTTCTTTCAGGCGGTATCATGGCAGTTTTTGCTCTCTTGTGTCTTAGGTGTCGTTACCGCGTTTTATACATTGGCTCATTTTTTTACTTATCTTTTAAATGACGAGCTCTACCGTTCTTTTCTCTATTCACTTTTCTTTGGTCTTGTTCTGGGATCTACAATACTTTGTGCAAGGCAGCTCAAAGTATGGCGTAGAGGACTTTTAGTGTGTTTTTTTCTCGCTTTTACTGCAGCGCTTTTTCTCACAAGTTGCGACTTGACTCCTCGCGTACAAGAGCCTGTTTTTCATGTCCCTCTTCGTGCAGAGGATATGCCAACATCCTTTCATATGCAAATAGGACACAAGGCTCCATCCAATGTCGATAGAGAGCGATTCTTGTTGCGAGATGTCCCTGCATCGCATCTGAAAGTCATGGTTGCTAAGCAGTGGATTGATAGTGATGCGTATGTGTTGCAACAGCCTGATAATCTGCCGGTTGTGGTGCATACAATACTAGCCACCTCCTCTTCTAAACTGGTAGATGGCTGGGTTGTTGTGTGCGGTGTCATTGCTATTTCTGCTATGCTGCTACCAGGCATTTCTGGTAGTTATATGCTCACTATTCTTGGCATGTATGGTGTTGTTCTGGGAGCGTTGCTTGATTGGATGGATGGACTCGGTCACGGGATGTGGAATATGCCGGCATTTCGAATTGTTTTTAGTATGGGTATAGGTATTGGTATTGGAGCTGTGCTCTTTTCAAGGATGATTGCCTATCTTTTACGTCACTGGCGTGAATATACGTTTGCCGCATTGATTGGATTTATGACAGGATCTCTACGTGCGGTATGGCCATTTTGGAATTATTCATACGAGATAGTGCCAATGAAACTATTAGAAGGAGTGCGTCTTGTCCCCGAGATGCCTTTTTTTCCTGCGCATGCTGGAGGAGATGTAGCGATAGCAATAGTCTTGTGTGTTGTGGGAGTCGCTCTTGTCTTGTCACTAGAGCGAATAGCTAAAAGACACTCCTTATAAAAGGAGTGTCTTATAAGCGAGTCGATTTTTTTAGATATATCGAATTCCCTTATGAGATTGGTAATAATCTACACGTGGTTGCGTGCGGAGATATGAGTTACGTGTATTACGATTTTCAGGCTTTACTGGAGCCTTATTGAGTCTATCAAGAGGTTGATTTCCAAAGGTTGCTAATTCATTTGGCCTTCTGACTCTTCTTGGTTGGGCGGCTACGATATTCTCGAGAACAGGATTCTCTTCGATCGGCTCAACATTTTGGTGATTGCCATCTACGTTATTTTCAACAATATTTTCTTGAATAAGTGGTAGGTTCTCTTCTTCTACAGAATCTTGAGCGCCGAGATTGAAGACGTCGTCATTCTCATCTTCGGTCGGATTTTGTTCGACAAGGGTTATACGTGTAGATGGAGCTATTGGATTTTGTGTAACCAAGTTTGCATGTGTCGCAGGAGTTATAGGTTGAATATGGTGAACTACCATTTGATGCTGTGGCACAATAGATTGAATATCAGTTCCCAAAACTATAGGCTCATTGCTTTCTCGTACGTCGATTTGCTTTGGAGCAGGAATGACATCAAATTTTAAATTCTTTTCGAGATTTTTTTTATCTATAAGTTCGTTGTATTTTCGCATGACTTTATTGCACAAGCCATTCTCATAGCACCTATGGAGTTTCGATTCAATCTTGAATTTCGCTTCTTTGATATAAAACTTTTGATCTTCTTCAGGTATCTGTTTTTTTGGAGTATTTGTACTGAAGACAAAGTCCCAAACTGTTGTTAGCGCATTTCCGACTGTGTAAGGAACTATGCCACGTCCTGCTGGTTGACAGTATGTCTTTTCCGGTGGGTTTGATAAGTCGTATACATTGCCGTAGTAATCAAGGCTATGTGTATCCCAGTTAGCCTCTGCTATTGCTTGTAAGTTAATATTGTTTCCAATCATAAAATGCTCCATTTTATTTTAATATTACAAATGACGCCTCAATTGTATGCTATTAAATAATTGCAGATCAAGTAATAATAAAAACAATTATTGATTTTTTTTATTGCAAAGAGTCTGATTGAGGGTAGTGCACGTAATGGAGTGTAAGTCCATGAGCTGGTGCAGTGACTCCGCCCTTTGTTCTGTCATGCTGGATGAGGAGCGCTTGAACTTCTTGGAGCGATAATTTGCCAGCACCTGCATAGACTAAAGTGCCAACAATGTTGCGAGCCATTTTATAGAGAAAATTATTCCCGTTGATTTTCACATGGACTACTTTGATCGCTTTGTCAATTACTTCCTGTGAGATTGAGAGAGCAAAAATTTGCCTTATCGTATCTTCATCGATCAAATCTTTTCTTTGATTGCGAAATGCTGCAAAGTTGTGCGTTCCTATCAAATAGCTAGCCGCTTCTTGCATCAGTGAGATGTTGAGATCAAATGGGTAGTGCCAGCAATAAAGACGCATGGTGGGATGTATGGTTTTCCCAAGTGCAATTTTATAATGATAGGTTTTTGAAAGGGCATCTAGTGTCGGATGAAATAAAAGCTCTTTTTCCTCAATGTTCATGACTCGGATGTCTTCGGGCAAGAGAGCGTTGAGGCTATGTTGAAATTGAGCACAAGAGTTCCTTTTTTCTGTCGTAAAGGTGACAATCTGACCATCTGCGTGTACGCCTCTATCTGTTCTACTGGCCGCTTGAAGAATGGGGGTGTGTCCGATAATGGGAGTCAGCGCGTTTTCCAATTCTTGCTCTATCGATGGGCCGTCATGTGTCTTTTGCCAGCCATAGTAGCGAGTGCCATCGTAGGCAATTTTCAGGGCTATATTTCTCATGATGCGTGAATAAATGAAACCACTCCAAGAAGGATGCGGTCTACAGCAAGGAGGATGAGGACCATTCCCATCATCTTTTCACAAGCGACAAGGCCATTTTGTCCAAGGAGTTTCAGAAGAGGTTTTGAAGCCATAAGAATAGCAGCACTTATCCCCCAAGCAATTAAAATAGCATAGAGCGTGCTATAAGGGCTCGGCTCAGATCCCGCATAGAGCATGATGGTTGCAAGAAGAGCAGGGCCTGCGACCATGGGGATTGCAAGAGGTACCAAAAATGGCTCGCTATGAGGTAAGCTTGTTTCCTCAGGTTGCGTTCTTGGGAATAATATGCTTACCGCAGTGATGAATAAGATGATTCCTGAAGAGAAGAAAACAGTAGTAAGAGATATCTGTAAAAGCTGAAAAATCGATTCGCCAAGCAAGTCAAAAACGATCATGGTAAAAAGAGCAATCAACATCTCTCTTGCGATGATAAAGCGTTGTCTTTCTGGTTGAATGCCCTCTAATGTCTGAGCAAAAGCTTTGACATTTCCTAGTGGATCCATGATTAAAAAAAGAGCTAACGTCAAAGATAAGAGCGTCATGGATAGCAACTCCTTATGGAATGTTTTGTAGAGAAGTTACAAAAAGATGCGCACCTTTCACGATGATTTCCATAGAGAGCATTGACAGGAGCATGCCCATCAACTGCTCCATCGCAAGAAGCCCACTTTTGCCAAGTAGCTTTTGTAGATAGGTGCCAGAGACAATGACAGCAATGACAAAAAACCAAGCAATAACAGCGGCCATCATAATCTTTGGCATATTTTGCTCTTTCTTTGCATAAATCAAAAGCGTTGTCATCACACCCCCTCCAGAAATGAGAGGTGTTGCGATAGGGACAATAAATGGCTCACGAGGGGGTCCTTTTTTTGTAACCTCTTCCTCCGGGGGAAATATCATGCGGATGGCGACGATGAAGAGTAGCATGCCGCCTGAAATGCTGACGACGTATGGGGGGATTTGTAAGGTAAGCATAAACGGCTCACCGACGAATAAAAAGGCTATCGCGATAAAAAAAGAAAATAGTGCTTCTCGAAAGAGGATGGCGCGCTGTCTGTTAAAATCGAAATCCTTGACAAGGGCAAGTAAAGTGGGAATAGTTCCAATAGGATTGGCGACTAAAAAAAATGTCAAAGCGATTGACCAAATAGACACACATGCTCCTTCTTCTGTATGAGACTCATTCAGTATAGTTAATTCTTGTTTATTGCACAATTTCCATGCAGATGCTGTGTAAGACGCCGGGCAGCTTCTTCGATGTCAGCTCTTTTGGCAAGACACGATATTCGAATATAGCCATCACCAGAAGCTCCAAACCCAATGCCAGGCATAGTGGCTATGCCACATGAGTGCAAAAGTGTGTCGAATGCTTGCCAAGAGCTCTTTCCCTTCATGCGCAGCCACAGGTAGGGAGCGTCTATTCCTCCATAGATTTCTATATCTTCGTGCTCAAGTGCATCTTTCAAAATCTGGCTATTTTCTAGATAATGGGTCACCTGCTTTTCAACACTCTGCGGGTGTTGGAGTACAGCAATCGCAGCTTTTTGAGAAAGATACGAGGGTCCATTGAAAAAAGTAGAGACAACTCGAGACCAATCTTGGTGGAGCATATGAGGGAGAGTATGTGGGACCACCGTCCAGCCAAGGCGTATTCCTGAAAATCCAGCCATCTTTGAAAATGAGCCAATTTCGATCGCAACCTCTTGAGCTCCTTCTATTTCGTAGATGGTAGAATATTTTTTTGTAAAAGCCGCATAGGCGGCATCTATCACAAGAATTTTTTTGTGTTGCCTTGCAAAGTCTACAAGATGTTTGAGCTGCTCTTTGTCGAAGGCATAGCCTGTAGGGTTAGAGGGAGAGCACAGAAAAATTACATCAGCATCCAGTGCTTTGGATAGATCTGGGAAAAAGTTGTTTTCTGGGATACACGAAAGAGCAATGATAGATTCTTTTCCTCGGAAAATGGCTCCTGTATCGTGGTAAGCTGGATACGCGGGATCTTGTATGGCTAGGACAGCATCTTGGCCAAAAAGTATTTGTAAACGCCCAATATCGCATCCAGCTCCGTCTGAGACAAAGATATCTTGAGGAGAGACTCTCTTGCGGTAGTATTTTTCTGATAGGGCATTTCGTATTTCTGCATGTCCTCTTTCAGGGCCATAGCCTACATAGCTTGCTTCATCCCCTAAAGCTTTGGCAGTCATTTGTAGATTGTTGACGACGCATTCGGCAAGCGGTTGTGTGGTATCCCCAACACTGAGCGAGATAAGAGTAGTAGAAGGATTGTTCTTTCGAAACTGCGCCTCACGTTCTTGGATTTCGGAGAAGATATATTTAGGCGCCAATGAGGCAAAGCGTTTATTTCGCTGCATAGAGCTGCGCTCCTTGTAGAAGAGTACTTGTCTTGCACAGCGCTTCTTCAATAACTTTTTTACTAGATTCAGTTACTGAGACTAGAGGAAGTCGAAGAGTAGGAAGAATGAGCCCTATCCGTGACAGCATGTATTTAATAGGTGCGGGGTTCGTTTCTATAAAGGCGGCCTGAATAAGTGGCTTCATCATATAAAAAAGCTCTTGTGCTTGCGTAAGTTGTCCATTTTTCCAGTAGTCTATCATACGCACAACAGTTTCTGGGATGATATTGGAGATAACAGAGATCACTCCATGGCCACCTATCGATAATGCGGGAATCGTCAAGCTGTCATCGCCAGAAAGGAGTGTAAAATCATTGCGCATCTTGCATATGCTCTGGATCACATCTTGCATCTGCACAAGATTGCCTGAGGCTTCTTTGACGCAGATGATATTCTTTTTTTCGGCAAGTCGTACAAGTGTCGATGTCTCTATGTTTTGAGCAGTTCTTGAGGGAATATTATAGATGCAAATTGGCAGTGATACAGCATCTGCGATAGCACTGAAGTGGGTGTAGATACCCTCTTGCGTAGGACGATTATAATAGGGGGTTGAGACAAGGAGCGAATCTACACCAAGAGCCTCTGCTTGACGTGCATAGGCGACAGCTTTGTATGTGGCGTTGGAGCTACACCCAGCCATAATATTGATCTTTCCTTGTCCAAGCTCTATTGCAGTATTGAATAGAAGTTCTCTTTCGTCATCATCGACAGTGGGTCCTTCGCCTGTCGTTCCAAGAAGTGTGATACCGTCAATGCCGGCTGCCATCTGCATATGAATGAGGAGCTTGAGCGCTGTTATATCAATAGAATGATCTTTTTGAAATGGGGTAACGAGAGCTGTATATATTCCTTGGATCATAGAAACTCCTTCAGCATATCATGGAGGGTAAGATAGCCTTTTTTATGTTCAATGAAATGACACGAGGCAAGCGCTCCTTGCGCAAACCCTTCTCGACTTTTTGCCTGATGTACAAGCCTAATGGTATCTTCAGCAGAGTCGAATATGATGACATGTTCTCCTGGGTTATTGCCGGTGCGAATAGATGCAATAGGTGGTTCATAGTCATGTTTCCCATGTGTCTGCAACTCCTGTGCGAGCATGAGTGCAGTTCCTGATGGGCTGTCTTTTTTCTGAGCATGGTGCGTTTCAATGAGAGAGGCTGTGTAATTGCCAGAGTGAGAAAGAAGGCGAGCGGCATGTTGAACGAGGTGAGTAAAAAGAAGGACTCCTATTGAGAAATTGGATGAAGCAAGAAGTGTGCCATGCTCTTTTTTGACTAGTTTTTGGATTTCTTCTTTTTTATCTTCCCACCCTGTTGTCCCCACAACACATTTTAGCTTATGCTGCAAGCAGGTAGTGACTCTTTCGATGATGCCATCTGCTGTACAAAAGTCGATCGCTACATCGCATTCATCAAGCAGCTGAGGCACAATGCTCTTCGCTCGCTTGATGCCATCTCGTATCGCAAGGTCTTCTTTCGTGAAGCTGTGGTCGCATATAGCAGAAATGGTGATGTTGTTTGAGGGTGCAAGTGTATGGATAAGCTTGCCCATTTTCCCATACCCGATAAGCAGTGCCTTCATAGTTTTTGATCCCTGGTTGTGCCTCTTTAAGGATATTGTTCCACAAATGGTTAATTTTTTCCTTCTGTTGTTGATGAAGCGGGTGGATAATCAAGATATTATCGTCATTTTTTTCAAAGGCAGCACGTGTCCAGTTCGCTGATCCCGCTACGAGAAGTTCATCATCTACGATCATCATTTTGTAGTGAAGAAGTCCTGGGCGTGCATTCACCCAGGTGGCAATGCCAGCTTGTGTGAGCTCTGTGAAGGCTTGCTGACTCGTTCTTTGTGTGGAATCTCTATCGAATGCACAGGTGACAGATACTCCTCGCTGATGTGCTCTTGTCAGCGCAGCAATCAATTTGGCGTGGGTAAAGGTGTACATAGCCACACGGACAGTTTTTTGAGCGCTATCAATCACCTGTATCAACTTGTCAAGGGCGGCGTGAGCTTGTGGAAGAAAGAGAAGCTGCAGAGATTGCTGCGAACCTGGCAGTGTAGCTGTATGACTACTATAAGCTTGAGGTTTAAGTAAAAAAGCCAACTTCTCATTCACAAAATTGCCGAGGGCTTCTGAGCGTACGCCTACTAAAATATTGCCATGGCGTGACAGGGAGTCTCTCGTGAGATTTGTCGATCCTAGCCAGGTTTCGCAACCATCGATGACAATAATTTTGTGATGCATGAGGCCTTGGCCATTTTTTTTGGTGACGATAACATCAGGGCCGAGCCTAGAGGCAAGGTCATTGGGCGAGGCCTCTTGATCAGTAATGATGGTAACGTGTATTCCTTCTTGTGCTTTTTTTCTTATAGCATCCATGACGACAGGGTCTGTGAGGCTGTAGATGGCGATGTGAATAGAGACTTGTGCTGCGTCTATAGCGGACTTGAGTGTCTGTCTTAGATCGTCCCCATCTTGATTCGAGTAGATACAGACGGGGGTGTCAATGCTTGGAAGTACAACTTCGGCTTCTGTGCGTGTACACAGCAGTGCAATCAGATAGATACAAAAAAGCAGAGTGGCAAGGCGGCCTCTTGCTCGTGCTGGAACGGAAAACCTTATGAGTCTATTGCGTATTCGTGCCATCGTCTGTTCACCAAGTTATGAATATAAGGATCTGAAAGAGCTTCTGCCGGGTAGTGCTTTTTTTGTCTTGCATCAATGAGCAGTGGAAGATCGTAGCTTATGTGATGACGAGACAGTTTTTCTCTAAGAGGGTAGATATCACTTTGTGGCTCGAATCTGGTAAAGAGAGTCCAGAGAAATTCAAGAGGAGAGTGAGTGGCTTGTTTGGCGTCATCTACTAAGATGACAAGTGGCCAATCTGTGAAGGCCTCATGCGCAAGAATAGAGGCAATATCGCTAAGATCAATAGCTCCATCGATTGCGACTACTCCTTTGCAGAAGATACAGGCATTGGCAATGATTGAAGGAGGCGTTTTTGTAAGTGCCAAAGGTAGATCGCGTTTTTTTGAGCCAGTGCCAATAAAGAGTGCTTTTGAGCCCATGTTGAGCCTCGGACCTGTGTAATCGAGCGTGTCATTTGCCGTATTGCAGAATATGTAAAAATCTTTGTCAAAAGAGCATCTTGAGAGCACAGCTTCAAATACAGCCCTACAGTCAGTAAGGTCAACTGCGGCATCTGTGATCATGAGTACCTTTGTGAGTGATAGCTGCCCTTCACCAAAAATACGAAAAGCAGTAGCGAGAGCCTCTTTTTCATAGCGCTCTTTGATACGTGCGGCAGCAAGAGGGTGAAATCCTGCTTCTGGATAGCTCCAGAGTTCGATTACTGATGGCATCACAACAGGGATCATGGGAGATAGAAGCTTTTGAAGGTAGTTGCCGATATAGAGATCTTCTTGGATTGGCTTTCCTACAACAGTGGCAGGATATATGGCATCTTTTCTGTGGTACATATGGCTGACTTCCAAGACAGGATATTCATGAGCAAGGCCATAGTAGCCATAGTGGTCTCCAAAGGGACCCTCAAGGCGTCTTTTCCCAGGGAAAGCAAAGCCCTGTATGGCAAATTCACATTCTGCAAATAAGGGGTGCGGATGGCCTCTTGCGATGACATCCAACTTTTTTCCTTGTAGAAGGGAGGCAAAGAGGATTTCAGGAACATTTTCTGGAAGTGGAGCGATGGCTGCTAGCATCAGCGCTGGCGCTCCTCCTAAAAAAATAGATACAGGAAGTGCGACATCCTTTGCTTCTGCTTCTCTGAGATGAAAGCCAGCTCCTTTTCCTATTTGAAAGTGAAGCCCAGTTTCAGATTGTGAGAAGCGCTGGATGCGGTACATGCCTATGTTGCTTGGCTTTTTAGGATTTGTGCCTTCTGTATAGACGAGCGGGAGTGTGATGAAGGGGCCTCCATCCTCTGGCCAGCAGGTGAGTATGGGAAGCTTGTTGAGATCACATGGCTCTATTTCACATTCAGCTACTGGACCCCATTTTCTTTTTCGTGTCCCGAGGCTGGCGAGACGCTTGAAGAGGTTGCGCTCTTTCCATAGCGTAGCAAGTGAGGGCGGCAGAGGTCCTGTGAAGAGGTTGATAGCTTGTTGTATGAGTTTTTCTGGTCTGTCTGGAAAAGCAAGCTCGAGTCTCTTTTCAGTGCCAAAGAGATTCGTGACTACAGGAAAGTCGCTTCCTTTGACATGGGAAAAGAAAAGCGCTTTTCCCTTTTGGGCTACGACGCGTCTATGGATTTCTGCAATTTCTAGGTGAGGATCGACAAGAGTATCGATGATATGCAGTTCATTTTCATCTTTCAATGTCTGAATAAATGAGCGGAGGTTGTGATGAGGCGACCCAGTCATGCGATTTTCCTTTCGAGTGAAAGAGGGAATTGCCAAACTCGCTTTGGAGGCCAAATTCGATGATTTTTTTGTCGGTTCAGTTTTTCGTAAATCGACATATCCTATTGGCCATAGGAGATTTACTAAAAATCTGAACCCAGTGAAAAAAGGGCGGATTTGGCTCCAAATGGAGCTTTGCAATTTCCTCGAAAGGAGATCCTACAGAAAAAACGCTTTTTATGTCGACATTTGTAAAGGCGATATAAAAAGCGTGGGATACATCAGTGGAGATGTACTAGATTTTTGTTCCTTCGCTGCGTAGACGACGGACGACAGTAGCAAGGCCTTGCTTTTGGATCGTGCGCATTGCATTTGTAGTCATACGAATCGTTACAAACTTCTTTTCTTCAGGTAAGTAGAGTCGTTTTTTCGTTAAATTAGGCAAAAATCGACGTTTTGTCTTGCCTGTGACTTTCAGGCCGATACCTTTTTTCTTTTTAGCGATACCGCGGGTTACATATGTATGACCGCAGGAGGGCTTTTTTCCAGTTACTTGGCAAACTTTTGACATTTTGGGCCTCAATATATGATATATTTTGGAGAAACTGTACCATTTCTCTCGATTTCAATGCATCAATTTTGTTTGATGGAGATGAAACGAAGGGGTTGAATATGTCAGTTACAGAGTCTCTTTTACGCGATTTGAATACTCAGGTAGAGAAGTATTGTCAGTCTCATAAGAAGGTAAGTAGAGAGGACGCTGCCCAGAAATTTTATATCAGATGCAAACAGGAAAAAGATGGCTCGGTGAATTTTTATGTGGAAAAAAAACATTTTTATTCCCCTCTCATTCACTTTATTTGCAGGAGAAACAAGCAGTATGACTTAGGGGAAGTAACCGAAAAATTTGTGAAGCAGGTGAAAAAAGAAAAAAGTGATAGCATAGATATAAAACAATATAAACTTCTTGATTTGATTATTTCTTATGCAAATAGAAAGCGAGAGAAGAAAATCGATTCGATATCGAGCAAAATTCAAGAGTCGATTCTGCCAGAGCAGAAGACAAAAGCTGTGGAGATCAAGGATACTCAGCCTCAAGAGAATATTGAACCAAAAGATCTCAACCCTCAGCCCGTCACTCCAAAAATAACAAAAGAGATACCTTCTCTATCAACAGACCTTCTCAATAAAGCGAAGACAGTGTTTCTCAATCAAACTGATACATCTCGCGTTGTACAACTCGAGCCAACAAAACTTGAGCCAACAAAACTTGAGCCAAAAAAAGTGGTACTCAAGCCGCAGAAAAAGCAATCGGTCCCCTTGCAAACAGTTCCTGAAGAAGTACCGCAAGATACTTCAGAAGTAGAACAGAAAACGAATGTATCATACAGCATGGCGTCACGACCGATCTCTTTGTCAAAGCTAAATTTTGAGAATATCCAAAAAGTGATTGGTGAAACACTGCGCCCCAAAACACCAAAAGTCATTGAAGAATCAAAAAAAATTGAAAAACAGGAAGAATATCAGATACAAAAACTGGATAATTCCGTATTCAAAAATAGACTAAGAAAGCCTTCCAAAAATCTGCCGAAGAAGGAAAACGAAGTTGTACAAACGCCTTCACAAGAAGTTTCGTCGTCTACATCCGTGCAGCAAGTAGAGCGTATTGATTTCTCCAAAGTAGGAGAGGATGGATACTCTGACCTTCACCGCCTGCTAAAACAGGAAGAATTGCCAAAAGACATCGTCCAGCAGATAGAAACTCTTTTATCCAAGTGCCCTGAAAAGGAAAGAAGTAGATATGTGAATTTGCGTACAGCAGAGGATGGGGAAACAGCTCTTATGTTGGCATGCCGTAATACGTCAGGAAGTATAGCCATTATGTACCTATTACTAAACAATGGTGCCGATCTCAGTATATTAAACGATAACTGTCTATCAGTAGTTGATTATGCTGTAGATTCTGGCAATACAGAGCTTGTCAAGCAAGTATTGCAGGCATGCGGCGATGTGAATATGCAAGGATTATTAGATCGCTTAGATGAGGAAGATAAAACAAATATAGCTGCAAGTGCAAAAAATGAAGAAATAAAAAAGATTTTGAATGAAAAAATCAAGACATTAAAGGGTGGAGAGACAGGAAAAACACTCTTAATGCAAGCGGCTGAAAAAGGCGATATAGACGAGGTAGGTAAGTTGATTGAGAAAGGTGCTTGGATCTGTGCGTGTGACGATGATGGCTGGTCGCCTCTTCATTATGCTGTAGTTAGTAAAAATCAAGAGATAGTGAAGCTTCTCTTAGAAAACTGTCCTGAGCATCGAAAGCATGAATTTGTAAATCAGAAAGCCGCAATCGGTATTGGAAGAACCCCGCTCATTTTAGCTATGGAGGATAACGATCAGGAAATGATCAAGATGCTTCAAGAGGCTGGAGCAGAAAAGCCTCCAAAATATGCTGTAGAATCGCTCTTGTATCTTGATAAGTTAAATAAAGTGCAAGGATATGAGACGGATTCCAAAAGCCTTGGACGAGCTCTTTTAGAGTCGTTAAAATCTCGCTATCGCGAAAATGCCAAATCTGCTCAAGAGTGCGAAACGATATATCATATCATTCAATGGGTGGCCGCTTCTGAGATTGGTGAAAAGGGGTGCAATCAAAATCAGGCTCACTACATAAAGGCACTTTTATTGGCACGAGAGCTCATCACGGAATTAGAAAATAAAGAAAATAATCCTATTATACAGAAATTACAAGAGCAGAAGATGACTAAAAAGTTTTTTTCTGAAGCAATAGAAAAAATCATGAAAGGTGACAAAACAGGATTTAAGGAGATTCAAATAGCGCTCAGCAAATTGGGGACAGCATTGAAAAAAAATCAAAAGGCAGATCCTCCGTTAGATACCCATATACAAGAGTGTATAAAGAGTATTAATAACCTGTATGGAAGTCTCCTCTCGGGGTGGAAGATGAAAGACTTTTAAGAGATCTATACCTTATGTTTTGGAAATTGAAATCGCTTGAAGTCTTCTGCAGTGTGAGTGTTTGCAAAAATCATGGCGGCTTCTTTTTGAAATTCATCGAGGTGGAGATACCTTGCTGAAAAATGGGTGAGGATAAGCTGCTCTACACCTGCTTTTTTTGCGATGGTGGCAGCGTCGGTTGCTGTCAGGTGATGATGCTTATAGGCAAGATCTTGCTCCGCCTGTAAGTAGGTACTTTCAGCAAGCAATATTCGAGCGCCTTCAGCAATTTCAACAGCTTCTTGGCACATTCTTGTGTCTATTACGATAGCAATAGACTCGCCTTTTCGAATGGTGCTCACATCATCGAGATGAACAGTTTTGCCATCGATGGTAAGCGTTTTTTCAAGTGACAGCTTGGTAACGAGAGGTCCTTGTACGCCATGCTGTGCAAGCTTTTTGGGATCAAATTTTCTGGTGTCTCTTTCGGTCACTCTCCAGCCAACATTGTCAACGCCATGTTCGAGAAAGCGAGCTTCGATAGTGAATGCGTCATCTTCATGGACGATGCCATCTTTTTCGACTGGATGTTCGATGACATGGATGATCTCATGATAGAGAGTTCCATAGCGCAGTCTATCAAAATATTTTTTCCCGCTCGCAGGGTAGTAGCAGTGGATGGGATGTTTGACCTTATCGAGGTTTAAACGCATGAGCATCGAGCCTAATCCCAAGCAGTGATCACCATGGAAATGTGAGATAAAAATACGGGTGACGACAGTGGGCGCTATTTCAGCGAAGATAAACTGTCTTTGTGTGCCCTCACCAGGATCGAATAAAAGCCCTTCATCGTTCCAGCGAAAGAGGTAGGCTCCGTGGTTACGATAGCGTGTTGGTTGCTGGCTAGAGCAGCCTAATATAACAAGATCGCGGACGCTCATGCAGATGCCTTTAGAGAGTGAAGATGCTGTTTTAAAAGTTGAAGTGCTTGATTTCGTGGAGAGACAAGGGCATATTCTTCGAGAGGCATATCGGCTAATGTACTCTCGCAGCCGTCTAGTTGCACAATCGTGTTCCAGCTTACCTTTCCATGCAAGGTTTTGCTCCCGTGCGGGGCAACAATAGACCCCGAGACTGAACCTTGGAAGACACGTGGGCTCTCAATTCCGTCGTAGAAGGCAATAGAACAAACGGCATCCACTCGTCGGCAGCTGTAGTGGGATATGAGTTTGTATATCCCTTCATCTCCGATCGTTTCTAAAAAATAGCGAATGTAGGGGCCTGGCATTCCGTTTAAAGCATGGCAATATAATGAAATGTCATCGATGATGACAGGTTTTTTCAAGATGGAGTAGGCTTCTTTTGCTTTATGTATAGCGATTTCTTCAGCAGTGCCTTGTATCTCTGTAAGATGCACGTTCGCATGCACGATAGAGAGTGAATTCGCATTTTCTCCTGCTTTGAGAATATGGTATGCCTCTTCGAATTTCTTTAAGTTGCTTGTTACGTAATCAATTTCCATAGCTGGCATCATACACGATCAGAAGATCAATTGCCAGATTTTCTGTGAGCGAGTATGTTAAAGAAGATGACAAACATTGAAAAAAAGCTACAGTCTATTCCAGAACTCGATGAGGATACGAGGCTACGCATTCTTTCCTGGATGCAAGGCGACATCGATGAAGCATCGAAAAAAGAGGTCCTCGACCTGATTGACACAAATCATGCAGGGTTAGTCGATGCGTTTTATACCGTGCTCTCTTTTGGTACAGGAGGACTGCGCGGCATCATGGGGCCTGGTAGCAACCGCATGAATGAATATACAGTGTCATATGCGACTCAAGGGCTTGCGAATTATATGAAAAAAAGCCTTCCCGAGGCGCTTCATCGTGTGGCTATAGGGTATGACTCCCGGCATCGATCCCAGGAGTTTGCACAAGTGGCAGCTCAGGTGCTCGCAGGTAACGGGATAACGGTATTTTTATTCGAAGCTCTGAGACCAACTCCGCTTGTTTCTTTCGCGTGCCGGCATAAAAAATGTGGAGCTGCGATCATGGTGACAGCGTCCCATAATCCTCCTCACTACAACGGCTATAAAGTGTACTGGAGTGATGGTGCTCAGGTGTTGCCACCACATGATAAAGGGATTATCGAAGAGGTGCAGAAAATTACAAGTAGATCCGAGGTGCATCTTTCCTCTTTTCCTCATTCTCAGATTCATATGATGGGGCCAGAGGTAGATCGTGCTTATTTGGAAGCTATTCAGCCGCTTCGACTGCTTTCGCAAGAATCCTATCCATCTTTGAAAATACTCTACTCGAATTTGCACGGCACAGGATGCACAATGGTGCCGCAAGCGCTTGCTCGTTTTGGCTTTCACGACATTGGATACGTCGAAGAGCAAAAAGAGCCTGATGGATCATTTCCCACTACATCTACTCCAAATCCAGAAGAGCGTAGTGCTTTAGCGCTCGGTATTCAGAAGATGGAGAAAGAGGGGTATGAGCTGTTTATGGCAACAGACCCTGATTGTGATCGCATCGGAGTGGTGTGCATGCACGCAGGCAAGCCTGTGTTGCTCACAGGCAATGAGGTAGCGTGTCTGGCATGTGATTTTGTTTGCCGAATGAGTCCTGATATGGCGTCTTCTGCGATGGTAAAGACGATTGTAACAAGTGATCTTTTCCGTGTGATTTGTGAAAAATATCACGTTGAATGTGTAGAGGTGCTGACGGGGTTCAAATATATCGCAGAAAAAATCCGCGAGTGGGAGCAGCAAGGTGACAAGCCGCGTTATCTTTTTGGAGGCGAGGAGTCGTATGGATACCTTCTCGGGACTCATGTACGAGACAAAGATGCAGTCATATCTGCTTGTCTTATCGCAGAAATGGCGAGAGCTGCAAAAAAAGAAAAAAAGTCACTTGTGGATTGTTTGCATGATCTCTACCAATCATATGGCGTATTTCGTGAAGGGCAGGTGACGATTGCGTTTGAAGAGGGAAAGGTAGGAAAAGAAAGGCAACAGGCTCTTTTGAAGTCATTTCGTGAACATCCTGTGCAGTCGATTGCTGGTTTACAGGTTGTGCGCTTTGGAGATTATCTAAGTCAAAAAGTGCGTGATCTTGCTTCTGGTGTAGAAATAGACATCCACTTGCCCCGTTCCGATGTTTTGCTCTTTGAGCTAGAAGATGGGAGTAAAGTCTTTATTCGACCATCTGGTACTGAGCCTAAAACAAAAGTCTATTTGATGGCGCGCAATTCTGGGTACACAGGATCTTTATCTGATGCGATCCTAGATTGTGATAAAAAGTTGCAAAAGATGCGGCAAGATATGCTTGCATTTACACAATCTTAACCATAACTTAACACACATTCAAGCTGTTTCTTAGAGGGAATTTACATTTTCTTAATAAACAATGTTGTAATTTTAATTATTATTATTTATAATAATATTAGTTTAATAAATGGTAGGAGGTAAATATGAGTTCTAGAGTAGATAATACAAGTTGTTTACCACAGGTAATAGTAGAAGCATTGCCAGTTGTCAAGAAAGGAGTAGAAAAAGTGACGAACATAGCAAGTAAAGTTGCAGGAACTGCACGAAGTGTAGTTGGTTTTGTAGGTACACAGATGAAAGTTCCAGCACATGTAAGCGCTGGTTTCTCTGCAACAAAGTTGCTAGCTGGCCTCAGTACCCTTTTTGCCATTCCAGAATTCATCAGCAAGATTAAAAAGATATTTACCGCGAGTACTGTTGCAAAAAGCGAACGAGCATTGTTAAAGTCTACAGTGAGCGGTGCAAGTATTGTTCAAGGTGTAGGATCCTTTATGCAGGGGCTGCAAGCTGTTGGAGCTATTTGTAAAAATGCAACTGCATGGGTTTCAAAAGCGGCTCCTTACCTCTTCCCATTCCAAGTGATTGGAACGCTTTTCGATATTCATACTCTCTATAGAACGTATAAATTCTCTTCAGAGATGAATGCGAAAATGAAAGAAGAAGGTGAAGTGAAGGGGCTTTGTAACTTCTTAGCTTCTCAAAAGGCAAAACATATCACGAAGTTGACCTCTTTCGATGGAAAAGACGTTCAAGAAAAAGCAAACGAGATTCTTCAAAAGCTTGAGAAAAAACAAGAGATATCTGAGGAAGATACGAAGTTCGTTGAGCAGATGAAGGGACGAGTAAAGAAAATGTCAGTTTTGAATACGATTACGACTGTGTTGTCAATCGTAGGTATCGCAGCATCGATTTTCCTCTTAGTGGCGGGGGCATCTAACCCAATCGGCGCTGGTATCTTGGCAGCTATATCTGTGATTGGCTTAGGCATCTTCTTTTACAAAATGGCAATGAGTGGCAAGCAAGGCGAGCCATCACTTCCAGAAAAGATTGCAAGCGCAGTAAGCGGCTTCTTTAAGTCGGTAGCTGCTAAAATACAAAGTGCTTGTTGCTAAATGACCAAGGACATCCTCTCTCTCTACGAGAGAGGATGTTCGATTTCATGATAATATTCTTGTTTTTCCAACATATCATATTTCTGAGTTTTTTCAGTGTCTTTAGCGAGAGAGTAGAAGCGAGTGAGGCTTTGAAAGAGCACTCTTTTTTCATACATAAATGCCTGCTTCATCCAGTGTGTTGATGTCTCATCGATATGTCCTGCGAGAACATGAGCTGCGAGTCGTGGGGATTCAGGGTGCTGCGTCTCTAGCAGTGTTGCATAGAGATGTGCAGCGAGTGATTTTCCTTCAGTATGACAGAGCCAGCAGATGTAGGGGAAATAAAGAGGAGATTTTTCTGAGGCGAGTTCTTCTTCGTCATATCCCGCAATAATTAGAGAGGTAGCTCTGTCATTTTCTAGAAATAACATGGCTTCAATAAGATGAGCATCGACAATGCAAGACATTGTATTTTTTGTAGCTGTAGAGAGCGCTTGCGCGTAGTGTGCTACCATGTCGGGGCGCTGTTTGAGTATTTCTCGTTTTAAGGCAAAAAGCAAAGCTCGTGTCTCTTCAAATGTGCTGATATGTGGCGACACCTCCAGTGGATGTGTCTCATACGATAAAGCGATGGCTATGAGCTGTTCAAAGAGTAAAAAACTGGATTCAAATTTTTTGATCTCCTGATTGGAGAGGAGCTCTCTGATATAGTGCATCTCGACTGCAGCCATTGAGTATGCGCCTAATTCAATGAGCAGGTAGATGCCATCTTTTATTTCTTCTACAGGTAAGATAGGTCTTTGCAGAAGCTCTCGTATTGTTTCATGGACGGCATATGGCTTGGCAAGCCAGAAGGCTATTATCAAACAAAATCCAAGTCGATGGAGCTCAGGATCATGTGATGGGGTGTGTTCTATAAACCAAAGATTTTCCCAGTGTTTTTCTATGCTTGTAATAAGTCTTTTTGTAGAAGGCATGGCGAGTAGATGTGGCAGGTTTCTCATCACAAGTAATGCGAATTCATAGGTAAGGAAGCGATTTTGTCTTGAGCTTTCATGTAAGCGGATGGCAATCTGCTCTTCTAGAATTTGTAAGTGAGGGTGCTGTTTATATTTTCGTACCGCCAGTTCAAAACATTTTACCTCATCTTCATACTCGTGGCATGATTGGTAAATCAGTGCCTTCCCGAGATATTCAAGGGGAGCTCCTGGAGTCTTTCGAAGCGACTGAAATTGTTCTTGCGCTTCGTTATATAAGTTGAGAGCTTCTGTGTGATCAGCTGATGTCTTCGCTTTTTCTAAGAGGGTGATTCCTGCTCGAAACAAAGCTTCTCTTCCTTCAGTTCTTCCCGGGAAGAGGGTGCCAAGTTTTCTATATTCCTGCAGTGCTCGGTCAAAATCTCGATTTGCTAAAAACGCGTCTGGAATGGCAAGACAGCTAATTTGTGCGTTCTGGCTGCCAATCGAGATGTCGAGATTTTGCATTTCAAAGTCTGCATCGCGTGTCATGATGCCCATATAAGGCCCTATGATGGGTAGATGGCTAACATACGAAAATTGGAGAATATTGTTGATATAGACATAGATGTGAGAATCAATTTTTTCGATGCGTATGTTGATCCATTCATTGCATTTGATGCTCATATCATGGGCTACAAGAACAATGACGGATGATCGAGACAACTTGCTCTTTTTTTCCTTTTCATGCTCAGAGTTGAGCCACAGACAATACCCCTCTGTCAAGTGATGACGGTTTATAGGCGCAGGAATCGAAAATAAAAAACCAATACCACGGCTCTGTGGTCCTAGCTTTATTTTTGCTTCTATCTTTGTGTTGTCGGGGAATGGGTCTTTTGCGATCATCATGTTGACCCAGTCCGAGGTGTCTTGTGCGCGTGTAATTGCAGTGTGTTCGGGGAGCAGCACATTTTCTTGAAACTGCCAGTCAGAGGCTTTTTTTATATCAAGACTGCGTACTAAAAACCATTCAGAGCGACCCTCCAGATAGCTTTCAATGCTTTGTATTAATTCATCCATGCTGTGATATCGTTGCGAGGGCTCTTTTGCTAAACAGCGTTTTACTATTTCTGAGAGTATTTGTGGCACTTCGCGATACGGAGCAACAAGCTCAGGGGGAGTCAGCTGTTCAGTTTCCCATGATTGCTTCAATTCTTTGAGATTCTTGCGTTGGAAGGGCAGAGAAAGAGTAAGTATTTGATAGAGTACTGCACCAAGCGAATAGATATCTGTTTGAACGGTTGCTTTTTTGCCAAATGCGCGTTCTGGAGCCATATAGGCAATGGTTCCTACTACCTTACCCACTCGTGTAATGCGCGTGCTTTCCTCACGATCCAATTCTGGGAGTGGCTCTTCAGTATCTTCCGATACAAGAGTGGCAAGTCCCCAGTCAAGGATGAGTACTTGGCCATATGTTCCGATGATGAAATTTTCTGGTTTTAGATCTCGGTGTAAGACGCCCTTTGCATGAGCATAGGCCACTGCCTGACATACTTGATGAAAAATACGGACAAGTGCTGGTATTGAAGCATGAGGATCTTTTGGTCGTTCTCTTCTCTTTTCGTCTAGTTTTGCACGTCTTAGAACCTGGCGCAGTGTGGATCCTTCGAGATAGGGCATGGTGTAGTAGGTAAGGTGTGTGCTCTTGTGAATCGAATAAATAGGGATGATGATGGGATGGGTGAGTTGACTTGTGATCTCCGCTTCTCGTAAAAAACGCCTTTGCAGTTGTGGATGCATGATGAGGTCGCTTCTAATTTGCTTGAGGGCGATTTTTCTTCCGCAGATGGTATCATATGCTAAAAAAACCTCACCCATTCCTCCCTTGCCAATGCTCGAAAGAATATGATATGGGCCGATTGTTTTTTGAATTTCATCTTGTTTGGGTAGATGTTCCGGAAGTTGTGTGGTAGCAAGCGATGTGTCTTTTGTGTCGCTTGCCTTTTTGAGTAGGTGGCCACAGTAAGCGCAAAACTGTAGCGGTCTATCACGTTCATGCTCTGCTTTTCTTTTGAAATGAGCTGTGCAATGAGGGCAGATAATCGTGGTATATTCTTTTTGTTGTGTCATAGCTAGATAGTACTAGGATAGCTACAAATTCGCAAGTCAGTGACTTGGTCTTTCGATGGCGATCGTATATGGCCAAAAAAGCTTAAAAAATGGCCGTATTTCACAAGATACGGCCAAAATAGTGTGAAAAATGGCCGTATTTCACAAGATACGGCCAAAAAAGCTTGAAAAATGGCCGTATTTGAGATAGTCTGATGATAGAGGGAATTGCAAAACTCGCTTTGGAGGCCAAATTCGATGATTTTTTTGGCGGTTCAGTTTTTCGTAAATCGACATATCCTCTTGGCCATAGGCGATTTACGAAA
>CAZASK010000009.1:0-64447 GCA_964487845.1 uncultured bacterium | reverse complement strand
AAGAGGAAATTTTAAACTTGGTAAAAAGCGGAAATTTTAAAATTGGTGCGACATTAGAAGCTTTTATCGATCGACAAATAAATATCAAATATTTTATAATTTATACCATTTATCAAAAACAACTTTTAGTTTTGCTGCGTCAGCTTTGCAACAAATTTTTTATCTTCATTCGCGCCTTGCCTATCGGCAATGGTCGCTCACTCCAGATGCAAAAAATTTGCGCAGCTTCCTTTTCCTTGCAG
Organism: uncultured bacterium; assembly: GCA_964487845.1. GTDB lineage: Bacteria > Chlamydiota > Chlamydiia > Chlamydiales > FEN-1388 > CAZASK01. Next base: position 64,205 of record CAZASK010000009.1, on the reverse strand, counting down.
AACTAAACGTTATTTTTAATAAATGGTATTACATGTGATTTAAATTAAACGGATACAAAAATGCCTAATTTTAAAGTTATTAGTAGTCAAAGAGAAATCATGCTTAGCAATCAGTGGATCCCCTCTGCTAAATTTAATAGTAAAGACAGGATTGTTGATGCGGAAGGTAAAGCGGTAAGCTCTGACTACCAGGGACGTCAATATCGACTTATTGAAAAAAGAGAAAGGACGTTCTCTACTCCAGAACGTATTGAAAGAGGTTTTCTAGGGGTTATAGCAGTTGTTTTTACTCTCTGCCTAGCTCTATTCTCAAAATCTGTCAGAAATTTGTTTACACAATCTAAAGTAAGCGTTTGTTTTGGCATTCTCGAAGAGCAGACTAAATTTAAAATTGAACAGGGTAAAATTGTCTATATAGAACCAAAGCTTTTGTTTGGTGGATCTAAAATTTCGGAAGGTCAGGAGCTGAACTTTGCTCTTGTTGAGATAGATAAAAAAGAAAAATTGGTGGCTGTCACAGGTGCCCAATACGGCAAAGAATACACAACATACGAGGGCTCAGCTCTTGAAGCACTTTTAAAGTTAGCTCAAAATAAAGAGCCCAGATTGATGTATCAGTTAGGCAAGAACTATGGCTCGCCGATCGGTTATTTCTTACAACATCCCAATAATTCAATTGTTACTGAAGAAGAATTTTTCACATTTATTCTAGAAAAAGATCAGACTGGAGCTCCAAGAATTTTCACCTTAAATTCTGCTAGCACATTAGAAGCATTAAACATAATTAAAGAAAAGAACATCCCTATAAACTTAAATGATAAAACTCCCGAAGGTGAAACATTATTTACTTTATGGGCAGGAAAAGGCGATGCCAAAATTACGGGGATCATGTTGGAGTTAGATCCTTCTGTAATTAGGCAAACTCAAGGGCAAATAAAGTCGGCATTTGTGGAAGCAGCTTTAAATAGATCAAAAGAAGAAGCTGATATTTTGATAGATGCGATGGAAAAGGAAAATATTGTCTTATCTCTAGAAGAAGTGTGGATCAAAAGAGCCTTCAAAAATGACTGTAACTTTTCTGAAGAAGAGTTTGCCCAGCTAGATCAAGACTTAAAAATCAAAGTTTTCTTCGTGGCAAATGCTTTTGCTAACGAAAATATGGTTAAAAAGCTAAAACCTCTCGGAATGGATCAAGTGCCATTATTTTGGCCAGGTCCTGATATTTTCGCTGGTAATATGGATATTGTTACAGCAAGAGCTGTTATGGAAAATTTTCTCAAAGATCTAAAAAAAGAAGGCCTATTACTTACAGAAGAGGAATTTAGTAAATTAGATAAAAGCAAATATATTAGCAAAATATATCAAATTGGCCGTATTCAAGGTAAAAACTTTATAGAAAGACTTGCTAAAGAAAATGGACTAAAACATATAAAAGTTCCTAAAAAAATTGCCGTTATCAAGAATGGATTAGAAAATGTTTCGTTCAATATTGCAAGGAGTTTAGAGCTTGTGTCTAAAAATGATCAACTAACAATATATGCTGAACGTATTAAACCTGTTGATCGAAAGCTATCCTTGGAAGAAGCAATTGAATTTATGATCATCCTTGAAAAGACAGGCTATAGTGACTTTTTTGGAGACAATTTCATTTTCGCTGAGGATGGCATTTACTTTATCGATACTGAATTTAAAGACTTTTCTCCAACTGAACCGCAATTTGACTCGATTAAGACTTTAAAAGATCTTTTATTGGATCCTAACGATGGAGAGAAATTCTTAGCTGAGTATGAAAAACGAAAGGAAGCTTACGAAGAGTCAAAAGAAATAAGAGATACCCAAGAAACAGCGTATCACAATGCCTTCAAAAATCCCTATACATATTTAGCAAATGGATATCAAAGGCAGGAATTTACTTTCCAATTAAGTTCTCTTTGAAACTCTAATATTATCAGCTAGCTTGGATTTTTTCTAGGCTAGCGTTGTTTTCCTAACCCCATTCTCTTCATACGGGGCACAACGCCATTATAGTCATTTAAAAAAATATCGATAACGCGATATTTTCTTCTTTTTTACCGATGAGAGAACAAATGATCCGACCTTACTTAGTAGACCACGGCAAAGAGTGCTTGAATACATTGAGGAAACAAAAGACAAAACAAAGGCAAGTCAGCTTTTAAGGCGGGAATTTCCACAATCTATCGTTAGATAGCTCGTAAAATGCAAACCGGAAATCTAGAACATTCCCATTCAAAAGCCTATAAGAAAACAATCGCTGATCGGATATTGCGGAAATTGCATACTCAAGTGATTGAAATAGAGAGTCTTGTGTTAATTTCTTCTTTATTTTGATATTGTCTCGTAATTTGCATGGTTGTGCAAATTACGAGACAATATCCTTTTCTAGACTATTTGTCAGCTACTTCAGGTTTTTCATTTATTTTTGCCGCGCTCATCTCAACTGGTTGCACACAGCTTGAAGAGAGACAGCCGTAGGGCTATACGTTGTAAAAACAACACTGGCACGAGAAAACAGCTTGGCATCGAGAGGATCTCGTGTTACTACCAAAACAAACGGTTTTCCACTTTCAATCAGAGCTTCAATAAGAGCTATTTGCTCTGGATTTTTCCAGCTATTATACGAACACATTATCACAATATCTGACAATTGAGCTCTCGAGATGATCTTCTTCCCTTCTTCTTGTGTCGGGTTGAGACTTGTAAAGAAAAGAGGCTCTACTGATTTTCCCAGTCGTAATAATTGAGTAGATTCCACACACGCCTGGAGCGTTTGAGGGGCCACGAGGACAATATTTTTTTGATGAAGCATGAGTGGATTATAGGGAAGCTCTCCTTGTTTTTTTATTGCACGCATGGCCACTTTTTCAGCAAGCAGTGCATGCTTTTGCAGATCACAAGGACGAGCCTCCTCTGCGACATTTGAAGAGAGAGTGCGTAATTTCAAGTCGAGTATTCTTTCTACTGCTTCATTTACTCTTTCTTCTGGCACTCTGCCATCTTGTACTGCCTTTACTAAAGCACGATGAATGCGTTGAATAGAAGCCGCTGTAAGTCCTGCTGTTTTATCACCATCAACGAGCACTCTTCCACCTAGTAAAAGTATATCGCAACCAGCTTGCAGCGCACGAATAGCTGCTTCATCTATCGTATCACATTTTTTCAATACTCCTTGCATCGTAAGTGAATCAGAGATAAGAACTCCTTGAAAGCCAATTGTATTTCTTAGATAGTGTACTGTTTTTTTAGACAAAGTAGAGCAGTTCTCTTTATCAACTGCAGGCACAAGTAGGTGCGCTGTCATGACTGCTTCTACAGAAGGAGAAAGGCGTGCAAATGGCAAAAGCTCAACGCTCTCTAATTCCTGCATCGATTTATAAATAATAGGTAATTCTTCATGAGAGTCTACTTCTACATCTCCATGTCCTGGAAAGTGCTTTAACGTAGCAATAACATGAGCTCGCTTATATCCTTCGACAGCACTCTTGCCCAACTGCGCCACCACCTCGGGATCAGCCCCAAACGAGCGCAAGCCTATAACAGGATTGTTCGGATTCACATTCACGTCAACTACCGGAGCAAAATTCATATTCACTCCTACAGCTTGCAACTCTTGTCCCATTGCAAAGGAGACCTCTTCTACAAGCTGTGGATCTGTCACCGCACCTAGAGCTGCATTCCCAGGAAAAAGCGTACACTCTTTCTGCAGACGATTCACAATCCCTCCTTCTTGGTCGATTGCAATAAAAAGAGGGAGAGGATGCTTGTTTGACCGAGTGAGCGATTGTAGGCCATCACTTAACTGCTTCACTTGCTCTTGAGAGGTAAGGCCATTGCTCCACGTGTAGTAAATAACTCCACCCACCCCAACATCTTGAATGAGCACTCTTGCATCTTCATTGATCACCTCTCCCTCAAAAGAGACCATCAGAAGCTGACCTACCTTCTCTTGGATTGACATGTGTAAAGGAACCGAAATAACATGATTTGGCATTGCGAGATAATGCAAAAAAATTATAATAAATGTGAATTTGTACATATACTACCTAATCTGATATAGTAATTTTTAATTACAACTTTACCTGGGCACACACAATGATTGATCCGCTTGATCTATGCGAAGAACACTATACCTATTCATACTTAGAGAAACAACCATCCTCTCGATTGCCAAATGAAAATAGTGCGGAGCTTGAAGTTATCGATGCCTTGAAAAAAAAAGCTTCAACAGACCTCATAACACAGCTTTTAGAAAAAGTATCCACTTTCAAATATCAAAAAGTTATATTTCAACTCCTCATTTCCCACTATAAAGACCCATCGTTTATTAAGACAGTTTATACAAAAATAAACAACCATTCTCCGTTTTTATTTTCAAAAGAATTAGTTGAAGAAGCGTTATCCAATAAAAGAGATTACATCACAATCAAGACACTCATAGAAAATGCGGCGCGAGATAGCCTTTCAAAAACAACAATACTTGAGGCGATCACGCATCAACCAGATAAGCGAATTATTCGCTTAATTTTCAACAATAGCCCAACAATTCAGTTTGGAAAGCACTCACTCTGCAAGATAATCTCTCTTCTCAACGAACATGAAATAAAAAAAAATATAACGATTCACCGACCTCCACACAAACAGCTCAACAAAATTCTACCTCTGGTCTTGAAAAATTGTAAGGAAACTATACGATATGAAAAATTGCTCACCATCTCGATCGAAGAGAGCATGCATCCATTTATTATACGCGTCTTACTCAATCGAGCACCAAAATTTGTGATCACAGCCCGTTTAATGCATAAAGTAATAATGCACAAATTCGCGAAATTATTGATTGATATGTTTCAAGAAAACAATCTGAAACTACCTATAGATGAGGAAATACTTCAGACAGTTTTAAGTCAACAACCGTCTAATATTGCGCTCTGCTCGACACTTATTCAGCATACGTCTTGTATCGACAAAAACAATTTCATTTCTGCATTCCATTTTAATTCGCAGCCATGCATCATAGAGGAATTAATTGAAAAAGTAGAGAAACTATACGTTACAACGATCACACATCATACCAGATGTGATAATTTACAAATTGTCACACAAGCCATCGCCTCTAATGTTTCTCCTCGAGCGCTTGAAATTTTGCTCAAAAAACTAAATCCTCTGAAAATCAGCGTTTTTTTTCTGATGTATATTTTGACGATACCTCATGTCTGTCAATCTGGAATTATGAATATATTACTCAAGTATCAATCTGAAATTGATCAATTAGCAAGCCTCGATTTAAATAAACTCCTGCGCCTCCTCATCATCGAAAATGCGGATGAATCTATTATCACGGTACTTATCGAAGAGCATATGCCAAACTTTAGCACAACGACAGAGCTCATGGAGCATGCATTGAGACAAACTCCATGCTCTAGACAAGTGCTCAATATTTTGACACAATACCTTGCTCCAGACGCTTTGAACATCAATATTTTGCATCAAATTCTATCTATCCCACAAAACGAAGAGCTTTTACTCAATACACTCAAGCAAGCCACCAGTTTTCAGATTACTCCTGAAATAATAGAATTTGCAAAAACAAAAAAATGCTCCGACTTCTCTGTCGCGCTACTGGAGAAAAGAATTATCAAAAATTGAACTTCGTTTACAAATTGCTTTTCTTTAAAAAATTGGTGATTGTAAAATCTCGTTTTTTATTACACACTGTATGCAAATCTGTCAGCTCATCAATCGATAAATTACGCTCAAGCTTTCTTGGAATTTTTGTTTCACGGTAATACTTTTCATCACGAAAAAAGTAATGATTGATTCGGATATACTTGTCGCTATGTTCTGGCCCATATAAGTCATCATGAACCATCGGAATTTTTTTTCCGGATCCGTCTGCATAACAATCTGAGTCCGCTAATGGAAAGTGATGATTATACCAAATTCTATCGATCAATATACTCGCTGGCTGTACGATACTTTTACCGACACGGTTCCAAGGATGATTTTTCTCTGAACAATAGGTAAGTTGATCAAGCATGGATTCATTATCCGAAAGCCAAACACCACTTGTTCCAAACATTCGCCATTGCATATAGACTGCCTGCGCTTGTGGATAGTGATTGGCAAGACAACTTTGAATCGAGGTGTCAGTCATCGGTAGAATAAACTCATCTGTATCTATCAGAGCAAGCCATTTTGTTTTTCCTACAGCTTCTTTAATCGCATGCCTATACGCTTCAACTTGAATAGAGGGCCATGTTTTTATTCTCTCTCTTGCTACAGACCAGTCGATGACCTCCACGACGCCTTCTTCAATATATGGCTGCAAGACCTCTCTGAAGTTGTCTTTGCTGATATCGTCATAGAGCCAGAAATATTCAACACCAACTGATCGGTGATAGTCGATCCATTCTTTTAAATAGGGCGCTTCATCACGAAAAATAGCCGCAACTGAAATCTCCCTTTCATTTGCTACTACACTTTGACAACAGATAAAAAACCACAAACACATGAAAAGACGCTGCATATTTATTTCCTTCGATTTGAGTTCAACCAATTCGCTCGCTTTAGGGCATTGTTAAGATGATGGTTTACATATGAGCGTTTTGAGCTAGGAAAATCCCAATACTCACTAAGCATTGCATTAAGATGATCCAGCTTACATCCCCCTGCTGTTGTAAATGTAAACTCTCCCAAATAGATATCTTCACCTTTTACAAAAAAGTCGATGCGCACATGATCTATTTTTTTTGTAAAGCGCTCTGCAAATGCAATCAGAGGATCTATATAATCTGGCTTTTCTATTACGTTTGTTCTCATCGAAAACAAAGGATGAACGACATCAAACAAATTCCAGTTTGCATCATAGTAAGAAATCTCTGGATTGTTTGTATAGCCAGATGAAAAAAATAAGCCAATCATGCGCACTTTTCCATTAAAACAATAGAGCTCTATCTCTGTTGTTATATCTTCAATATACTCTTCAAACAAAATCATAGAGTGTATAAGAGCGTATTGCTTTTCGTGATTTGCAGCATAAGGAGTATTAAGCCATTTTTCAGCATAAGAGCGTAAAAATTCATTTGTACATACGGTTGGCTGAAAATCTGATTCTCGTTTTTTTGTTGCTAAGACAATACCATTCTTTACCAGTATTCCCCTGCTCGATGCATTATTAGACTTCATCACAAAACTACTTGGAAGCTCTTCCATGAAAATTTGAGAAGGATCGTCTGTAATAAAGAAAGTCTGCGCAGTTTTCATTTCGCCTCGCACCACCTCTTTTACTTGTATCTTATCTACAAGAGGGACATAAGGAATACGAGGATCAAGGTGAAGCGCTCGCCATCTAATTTTTTCATGATATTGCCAGCTATCCCATGAAGCTGGCTTCTTGGGTGGCGATACAGAAAATATTTGTGTGTTGAGTAACAAAAGCAAAATAATGAACCAGCATCTCTTAATCACTTGTCGTCCACTTTCTAGATATCATGAAAAGTATTACAGATCTACGGAATCGCCAATATTTAGTCAAGGGCATGAGTTGTTTTTTCAGCAATTCGAAAGACCTATTGTCTAAAATTTATTTTTTATGTACGATGAGCACATGGATTGCCAATTACCTAAAATAACTCGTTAAGGTCACGCCAATACTGCGTTCGGAGGCAGTGACCATCTCCGCAAAGGAACGCGGATCATAAGGAACTTTATAAAGTTTCGTCGCACCGCCGTTTTTACTGCCCGTATATTTTTTATTTAAAAGCTTTTGCAAAAAACGGCTCAAACCAAAACTGCGCAAACGCTTCTTCTTTTATTTGATTCAAAGCTCTCGCAGGATAGAGCAATGGAGCTCCTTGTGTTATCAAAATTGAATTTTATTTCTATACTTTTTATAGGATTTCTTGACTATGTCGGCATCTCGCTGGTATATCCCGTATTTGCAAGCATGTTATTTGACACAACATACCCGCTCGTCTCTTTAGACGCCTCAAACGCCTACAGAGGAGCCATGTTGGGGATATTAATTGGTCTTACACCCCTCACCCAGTTTTTTAGCGCACCACTTCTGGGAACCTTTTCGGATTTAAAAGGCCGAAGAAAAACACTCATATACGGAACTTTTCTAGGTGTTCTATCCTATGGGTTGGCAGTGACAGGCGTGTGGGCACATTCAATTACATTGCTATTTTTATATCGTATATTAATTGGCATTTGCTCCAGCACACTTCCAGTTGCGCAAGCAATGATCGCGGATATGAGTACTCCCAAACAGAAAGCGAGGAGGTTCTCTCTTTTTAGCGCAGCCACAGGACTTGGTTTTGTTGTTGGCCCTCTCCTTGGGGGAAAACTAGCAAATCCTGAAATGACAAGTATGAGTCTGCACTTGAGTGGATATTCTATTCCATTTATGGCAGCAGGTATTATGTCACTTATAAGTCTTGGCATTATTATTTGGAAGCTTCCAGAAACTGGCAAGATGAGCAATATTGCATCTTTTAATATGACAAAAAGTGTGACCAACATACGCAAAATATTTTTTTGGCCTTCGCTTCGTTGGTTTTTTATAGCAACGTTTGCGTTCGCATTTGGCTGGTCATTTTTTAATGAGTTTATTCCAGTTTTACTGAAGCATATGTTTGATTTTAACCTGAGCGATATCGGAAATTATTATGCCTATGGTGGTTTCTGGTACGCAGTTTGTTCGGGACTCATTACACCCGCGCTATTAAAGTATTTCTCTTGTGAGAAAATTCTTGTCAAAGCTGTGCTTGGATCTGGAGTACTCATGTTCTTATTTATATTTATAACAGAGCCTCAGTATATCTGGTATATCATGCCACTCCTTATATTATGCATTTCAGCTACTTTTCCAACAGTGGCAGCATTAGCCTCCAATAAAGGTCATACAGGCAATCAAGGGGAAGTTTTAGGAGTCTATCAATCCGTGATAGGTTGTGGCATGGGCTTAAGCCCTATAGTCATGGGCTCTGCAATTGGCGCTTATCCTCTACTGACATCGGTTGGGGCGGCTACTTTCATGCTACTGGCAGCAGCAGCCTTTTATCAAGGAACTCATGAAAAAGTAAAACAAATTGAATCAGTGAATGTGTAGAGTAATACAGCTCCTGTATGATGCGTCTGAGTCATACAGGATATTCTATTAGACCTCTTACGTAATTAAGGACTCGTCACTTTTTTGGATTATTTTGGCCGATCTTCGATTCGAATTACAGGGATTATATCCGTTGATATTACCCCTGTAATTCGAATTGAAAAGCAGCTCAAAAGAACCCGAAAATCGACAGAACCTTAATTACGCAAGAGGTCTATTGAACACCCTCTCTGAAAAATAGATTTTAGATGGAAGAATGTGGCAGTTACAACTCTCGTCGTAACTACCTGAATCTCAAGATCTCCAGACACTAGATACAGTTCGAACTTTTCCGAGGAAAGACTGCCAGCAAAAGTTACCAAAAATTTTATTTTCATCCGCTCGGCCCTTCCCTTCATTAAATGTATCTTGTGAGATACAATAAGGTTATATGGAATTTGAGATTGAATTTTTCATTACTTCTTCTGGTCGCAACCCTTTTGATGAGTGGTTTGAAAGCGTTCGAGAAACGCATACCAAATCCAAGATTTTGGCTCGTTTAGCTAGGCTAAAGCTGGGAAATTTCGGAGACTGCAAGTCGCTAGGTGACGAAATTGCAGATTTGCGAATCCATTATGATCCAGGAATAAGAATTTATTACTCCAAAAGAGGTCAAAAAGTGATATTACTTCTTTGCGGAGGATATAAGGGATCACAGTCTAGAGATATTGATCAAGCCAAAGAATATTTAAAAGAATATCAATCTAGGAAGAAAAAACATGGCAAAAAATAAAAAATATGAAGAATGGCTTCTTGAAAAATTGAAAGATCATGATCTAGCGGTAGATTATTTAAATGCCGCCCTCGAAGAAAGCCTAAAAGGAGATCAAGAATCTCAACAACTTTTCCTCATCGCCCTACGGAATGTTGCTGAAGCGCAAGGTGGTATTGGCGCCTTGGCTAAAAAAGCACATGTAGGAAGAGAGAGCCTTTATAAGACTCTTTCAGGAACAGGTAACCCTAAATGGCATACTCTTGTTTCTTTGTGCATGGCGTTAGGATTAAATCTTAGATTAACTTGACGAAGTAAAAAAATATTTAAGTTTTTAACTTTATGGAAGAATGTGACAGTTACAACGCTTGTCGTAGCTGTCTGAATATCAAGATCTCCGGGTGCAGGGTTCGAACCTGCGGCCAATGGATTAACAGTCCACTGCTCTACCACTGAGCTAACCCGGAATAGAAACGTATCGGTGATAGATTACCTAAAACAGGCAAAAAATTACAAGCGATTTATTCGTAATTTTTTCACCCAGCACTCACTGCTGCACAAGCTGTTTTTTGAGGGGCTGTTTTCCATACAGCATAAGCTGCCAACAATCCAAAAACAAGTAGATACGCACCAGGAACCCCCATCCATCCTGTCTCCTGATAAAGCCATAATGAAACAGCAGATGTAGGAGCACCAATAAGCTGTGATCCCAGAGCAGAGCCAAGAGATAAAACAGTATAGCGATGAGCTGGCAAAACGCGATCGATTGCCCATGCATAATAGGGCGCTGCAAATGCCACACCCACTGTAACAAGCAACAACCTAACGCCCACTACAGTAGCCATCGACGCTTGATCAAGGCACTGAAAGAGCGGGATAGCACATATCGCAGAAAAGAGCGATGCTGTGATCATCACTTTTTCTTTCCCAACACGAGAAGCGATATAACCAAAACATGGCAGCGCAAGCATATCAATGACTAGCAAATAGGTGTTTATCTGCATAACATCAGCTTGCGTAAGCGATGTCACAAGCGGAATGTATCCATTCATCAAGACGAATGCTAATGAATAGGTAATATGCCCAAAACCAGAGCAGCAGATAATGGCTATAAAGGGCTTGAGATGCGATCTTAAAATAGTTTGTATGCCATTTTTCTTATTTACTGGAAGAAGATGACTTTCGTCAATTGAACAGCGAATTATCACACCCATAACAGCCGTGAAAGCTCCTGCAAAAAATAAACCCCGCCAGAGACACTCCGCCTTCCCAATTACACTTAAAATCGTAACCAATGCGGAAGCCAAGAGAATGCCACTTACAGTAGATGCATCGTACAAGCTACTCATGATACTTCTTGTTTGTAGGCGTGTATGCTCTAAAACGAAAATGGCACCGCCTGCTGACTCCCCTGCCGCACAAAAGCTCTGTAACATACGCATGCAGGCTAATCCAATTGGCGCCCAACATCCTACCTCATTATATGTAGGCAGCATACCAATACCAACTGTTGCAACAGCCATGCCTAGAAGCGACAAAGAAAGCGCCTGTTTTCTTCCATATATATCCCCTATTCTTCCAAAAAAAAGCGCGCCAAGCGGCCTGGTAATCAAACCAAGCGGGATGATACCATACGTCATAATAAGCGCTGTGAGAGGATCTTGTTGAAAGAAAAGAGGAGCTAAACAAGGTGCTAATAGCCCAAAAAGAGCGCTATCATAATGTTCCAGGATGTTACCAACCATTCCTGCAATTTGATAGCGTGCATATTTTTTCATAGGACATCTCTCCCGTTTTTATGAGAGAGGGAGTGCTACTAGAAAAAAAACAAGAGTGCATATCTTCCCTCACTCTCCCTACGCTAGTACGACCTAGATCAGGTATTAAGAGTTAGCTTGCTTATGCAAACCTTTCAGCCTCATCGTGAGGCACCTCTGGTGATATTGAAAGCATATACAAACGCTACAAAACTGACAACAGATTTACCAGTCTAGCTGCTCCGGAAAAAATTCTGCCATCAACTCTTGATAGTATGGAAGGAGCGATTCGACATCAACTTGCTCATTCGTTTTAGAGTAGGTATCATATCGATGAAAAAGCTTCAACCACTCCATTTTTGCTTTGTCGTCCTCGTTCAATAAGTACTCATAGGCTCCATCTTCATGCAGTGCATGGAATGAATGATAGCGAATGATATGAAGAGCTTCCGCGGGCAAGTACTTCTTCATCACCTGATAGAGATATTCATTATGCCCCCACGACATGTGTACATTTTCTAAACCACATGCTGGCCAGTAGATACCATATTGCGTTTGATATTCGGCAATCTGAGAGTCTGGATTATTTGTAAAATATTGAGGAAATACAACCGCATCAGACCATGCACAACCGACAGGAAAAGTATCCCCCACAACCGCCCACTGCGGCTCACCATAGAGAGCAAGCATCTTGCCCAAATCATGAACAAATCCAGTCGCAATCAACCAACGAGGATAGCCATCTTTTCTCAAAGCCTCTGCTACTTGAAATGCATGATGGCTTTGCGGCAACCCTAGATCTGGATCACTTTCATCTACCAATGTATCTAAAAAAGAGACCGCCTCCCAAATACCCATCTTCGCTTTTGCAAGAGAAGAATATTCACGTTTTTTTTGAAGTACGCTTTCTAGTGTTTGCAAAGCATGGTTTTGAATATAAAATTGCTTTACATGATCTGCTGTACTTTCATCATAAATACGATACTCAGCCTGCTCCTTGCCACCAGCAGTCTTATCACACGCATTCACTTGATTAGACATAGCTCCAGAAAAACAATAAGCGCCTAATAAAATTTTTTTCAGCATCACATTCCTCACCGTTAGTTTATGCGATATACAGACTTGCACTGTAGCTAAACAGGTCTGTTTTTTACCACTACTGTTCAGATATGCAAAAAACTGTTGATATGAGGATATTTTTCAGGAGCATTTCGATATGCCTCTGTTGAACTTGCTTCCACAAGAGACCCGCTTTGCATGAAAAAAAGAAGGCAATCAAGCTTCTCAATCAAATTCATGTCATGCGTTGTGAGCAGCACAACACGATTTTCAGATGCCAGGTCTTGCACATATTGTGCCACCTGGGATGTAAGAATTGGATCGAGAGCCGATGTTGGCTCATCAAGACAGATAATCTGTGGATTTAAAGCAATCGATCGCGCAATAGCAAGCCGCTGCTTTTGCCCTCCGGACAGCTTCGCAATCCCCTCATTAGCTTTTTCGAAAAGACCATATTTTTTCAGCAAGCTGTCTGCAATACAGCAAGCCGCTTGCTCTGTATACTTTTGTTGAACGAGAGGGAGTGTAATATTTCGCCTTACTGAAAGATGCTCGAATAAATTAAAATGCTGAAAAACCATCCCAACTACATGCTCTGAACCCACCCTTTGAAGATCGATTGTTTTCCCATCTAACTCAATAACACCAGAGTCAAATGGTTCGAGATTATTTAAAACTCGAAGCAATGTCGTTTTCCCAGCACCAGATCCTCCCAGAAAAACAGCTACAGATCCCCTTGGAACTGAAAAACTAATCGAATGAAGTATCTGTTTTCCATGTACTGATTTGTTAATATTATGAACCTTTAACATGCTGTATTCCTCTTTTCGTAAAGCGCGATTCCTAAAGAAAGAAGCGATGTCATAACAAGATAGAGACAAGAGACAGCAAGCAAAATTGAAAAGGCATCGTAAGTTCTACTTCGGATAAGAGAGCCCTCTTTTGAAAGCTCCATCACCCCAATAATAGAAGCAAGACTAGAGTCTTTTACAAGAGTCACGAGTTCATTGCCTAATGCGGGAAGTGCGGCTTTCATCGCCTGGGGAAATATAATGTATCGCTTTGTAGCAAATGAGGACATGCCAAGCGTATAGGCAGCTTCAATCTGCCCATAAGAGACTGCATTCATTCCTGAGCGTACGATTTGACTAATGTACGCACTACTGTTGAGCCCTATTGCGAGGGTCGCTGTCATGAGCGGAGGTATTATCACGCCAAATTGTGGGAGTACGTAATAGATAAAGAGAATCTGCACAAGCATAGGCGTTCCTCGAAAAAGATTCACATATGCTGCCACAAAAACCCGCATTACAAAAGAGCGAGACTGCTCAGCAAACGCCAAAGGAACACCTAAAACGAGGCCAATAGCCGCTGCCATAAAAGCAATCTGAATGCTCATGAGCGCACCTTGCAATAAATAGGGCATTGAATGATAAATCAATTCAAAATCAATCATTACAATCCCCACCTTTCCTTAAGCGAGGCAATCGTACCATCTTGCTCCATGGCATCAAGCGCTTCTTGAATCGCTTTGAGAAGTTCGGGCTTTGATTTTGGCACAATTAAAGCACACGTCTCAGAGGAACCTTCTATAGGATAAGCCTGAAGCGTATTTTTTTGATTTTTACAAAATGTAACATAAGTACTTCGCGCTGTAACAAAAGCATACGCTCGCTTATTCATCAGGGCTAAAAAACCATCTGTTATCGTTGGAAGTCTAATAATATGAACACCATTCTTTGCAGAAAGCAAACTATCGGCAGTAAACCCCTCATTCACCACAACATTTTTTCCTACAAGATCTTCGAGAGAGACTGCAGCTTTTGAATTTGCTGTTGTCAAAATAACAAGAGGATCAGATGTGATATAGGGCTTTGTAAAGAAAACTCGTTGTGCCCTCTCTTCTGTATAACTCATCCCTGCTGCAATGCAGTCTACATGGCCCAGAACAGCATCAGGAATCAACGCATCAAATGGCATATCTTTTAACTGCACTTTCTTGCCGAGACGAGCTGCCACTTCTGTGATAACATCAATATCAAACCCTACGATTTTTCCATTCACAATCGAGGTAAACGGAGGGAATTCCGCATTTGTGCCAACAAGTAGCGTATCACTTTTTGTATAACTACACAATACACACACAAGAAAACAAAAAATAAAAACAGACTTCTTTCGAAATTTGCTTTGTTTGGAAAAATTGATGATTTTTGGCAGGTTTAGTTGCAAATTTTGAGAGCAATATGTGAGCATATGGTCGAAAAATTTGCAGCTAAAGATGCCAAAAATGGCAATTTTAACAACCAAATGGAATTTCGAAAGAAGTCTAATATATGCTATTTTTTTATACATGCCTTTTCTTAAACCCTATTTTTTGACACAAAGATTCATATGTTTTTTTTATAGACTGAGTAGACTGTGGCGTGACAAAGACGACATTTTCTCCAGCAAGACAACCCAAAATATCCAATCCTTCAAGCTGATCTATTGCATCTCCCACAAAAGCTGCTAGAGCAGGTTGTGTTCGAATCACAATCAATGATTCATTATGACAAACATCTATGATCGCAAGCTGCAAAATTTCTGCGTGGATATCAGATAAAGGAAGCTCATACACGAAAACTCCATTCACCTGTTTTTTTACAACACCAAGCTTATGCAGATCTCTCGAGACCACAGCCTGATTGGTTTCAATATAATAGTGCTTCCGCAATAACTCCACCAATTGGCTCTGATCCGAAACTAACTCTTTCTGCAAAATTTCCTGAATCGCCTTATGCCTTCTAACAAATGACTTGTTCACTACCAGCCTTATTTGTATATTTATTCTATTTTTTATGAATATTAATTCATTCTTGAATTAAAGTCTACTGTGAATAAATATAAACACTTCAGCGAGCTCCACCTTGTCAACGTAGGTGATGATGCATTATTTCCAATGCCAGTAGGATGACTGAACCGTTCGATACTCTTTCGTCTTGCCAGATAGCATTTGCACTGTTTTATTTTGATTCAACTCAGACTGCTCTTGCGAAGTCAAACCATTCTTCCCCAAATAGACATAATGTAAATAACGCCCAGTATCGTACAGAGACTGAATAAGCGTAATACACCCTTGTTTGCCGATAGGATTACCATACAAATTCAGTCTATGAGTATCCCACAGAGGTCTAGAAAGAAATGCCTTATTCACCCGAAGAGCCTCAGCAATACTCTCAACCCCATTGAGCGTAATTTTATTATTACTCAAGTCGATATAGCGAACAGTTTGGTTGTTTTTTAACACATTCGATAATTCTTTCACTTGCTCATCATCAATACCCATTCCGGATAATTCAAGAATCTCTTTTTCACCAACATACTCTTTCCAATCAATGATTGTTGACAATCTGCAAGACATCTCTATCATACACACTCCTATTATGACTTCTTCACATATAAAACGTGCGACAGAGAATGCCCTCATTTTTTTTATTTTTCAATTCCAGAATCATTTTTAAATTCATTGTGTAGCGATTTAGTTTTTTAAAGTAAAACAATACTAATACTATCTCTCAAAAGCAATCATGAGACTATTTGGGAAACTTTTCGCAGCAAAGAATTGACAGGAATACTTTTAACTCACATACGCACTTGTTTGATGCCACATGCTGACTACACTCATCAACGAGGAATTGTAAATCCACTCATGATTAATTTTTTACCAACCAGAAGAGGATCTGTGCTCACACCATTCACGGCAATATAACTGCTATGGTTACGATGATTCGATGTTGCAGCTAAAAAACCTATAGAACCAGCAGAGGTAATACTTTCAATTTTTATAAACACTAAATAATTTCCCTTCATCGGGTTGTTAAGTTTTACCAGCGTATATGGAGCTGTCGGTAAAGAGTCTGTCGATAAAACATGCGATCTGTATGTTTTTCCATTAGGTGCACTCAGATAGATACGGAAAGTAAAACTGCCCCCTCCTGGGAAAAATTCTATTATTTTATATTTCCACTCCCCACGCACCCTTTCAAAGCCCTCTATTTCTTTTGATGACACATGTTCTTCAAAACACAACTTTGGAGTGTAGCACAGTGAATCAGGAATATGACTCAAATTCTCTTCGACACTCCCCCTATACGTCATATTAGACATATTGGACCAGGTTGATTGATTGAGATTCACCACATCAGGTCTAGCAAGCAAATTGCCACCAGTTAAAAGATATAAGCCAACTAGAAACACACGTGAAATATTTCTCATACTGCCCCATTAAAAAAATCGTCTCTTACGATCAATTCATACCTGATTAAAAAATATTTGACTACCTAAATATACATATACATGACTTGCTCGCATACATGCCTTGCTCGCATGCTTCAATTCACTTTACCCTTTTATATTAAAAATATTTTTTATAACGTATCAACGTAGTGATCATATGACTTGATCATCTTCATCTATCCAACGCTTTAACCTCTGGAGAGCTCATGAATATTTTTTTCCCCACAACAATACTTCTTTTGTGTACTGTAACCAGCTCAACCCTCATCTTCTCGACACCAACACAAAACACACTCTCACAAGCTGATGACAGTAACGATATATACACGGAAGAAAAAATAGTCTCAAAAGCCCATACTCACAGAGAAACTAGAAGACATCGGGAATGCGCCGGAGCTACTGGAGCAACAGGCCCTATTGGCGCGTCTGGAGCAACAGGGGCTACTGGCTCTACAGGAGCTACTGGTACAACAGGACCATCTGGTAATCCTGGAGCAACAGGAGCTACTGGAGCTACTGGAGCAACAGGATCCTCTGGAGGAGGAACAATTATTCCCTATGCTTCTGGGGCAACACCTATTACGATGACATCCATAGCAGGAGGACTCACAGGCACTACCTCTCTCATAGGATTCGGCAATGCACTTAATGGCGTAACAATATCAGGCGGAGTTATAGATCTTACCACTTCTAGTAGCTATGCGTTTTCAATGCCTAGAGCCGGCACCATCACATCTTTTTCTGCTTATTTTACTAACACAAATGCTCTCAGCCTCGTAGGCAGCACTGTGACTATCCAAGCACAACTCTATGAATCTACAACGCCAGACAACACCTTTACCCTCATCCCAGGAGCTACTGTCACTTTAGCCCCTACATATACAGGAGTACTTGCAATAGGTTCGATCTGCAATGGAATAGTAACAGGCTTAAATATCCCAGTTACAGAAGAAACAAGATTACTCGTTGTATATTCCATCACTTCCGCAGGCGTCACACTCATCAATACAGTAACCGGCTACGCAAGCGCTGGCGTGGCTATTGAATAAATGACCTCCACCACATCGACTTCATCAAGACTTTTGATGAAGTCGATGAGAACATGCGGCATTATATTCCACATATGCACCACTCTGAATCAGAAAATTGGCTATCTGTGGATTGTGCTGTAGAGCATAAAAGAGTGGCCGCCTTCCATGAAAATCAATTTCATTTACATTCGCACCATACTTCACAAGCAATTTTACAATCGAAAATGCATTTTTCTTAATCGCCATATCAAGAGCTGTATACCCTAAAGCATCTTTTTGATTCACATCCACGCCTTTGCACAGCAAACGCTTTACCAATTCACATTTTCCACGAGCAACAGCTTTGATCAGCGGAGTTGATCCAAATGGCTTCATGACACTATTCCATGCTGCACCGAGAAGCCCCGCCTGCTTTGGTCCTATCATTACAGGAATCTGCATGCCGTGATACTGAATGGCTTGTAAAAAGCGCTCACCATACATATCTACAACACCGCCTGTAAATATTATCGCTGATGGAATTTTGAATCCATTTTCAGTGTTTTTTTTCTTAGCACAGTCGATGATTGAATTTTCGATATATCCTTTCCACCGAGCAGCAAACTCTAAAAATACTTTATCATCTCCTATTCCCTTATTTTCTTTAATAAGTTGTTCCAAGCCATATTTACCACTACAAGCTATCCAAATATCCTCACCTGTTCGAGATT
Organism: uncultured bacterium; assembly: GCA_964487845.1. Classification (GTDB taxonomy): domain Bacteria; phylum Chlamydiota; class Chlamydiia; order Chlamydiales; family FEN-1388; genus CAZASK01. Next base: position 45,495 of record CAZASK010000009.1, on the reverse strand, counting down.
CTTTCACATGCCATGGTGTATTTCCAAAAAAATTCCAGAGATCTACAAAATTGCGAACTTGGTGATTGCTGTCGGTAAAACCCCACCCTATAGCCGTTCCTATAGAAAAATTCCAAATAACACCACGAGGCAAATGAAGATCTTTTGAGTGGAGTGATGATATAAGGTGAGCTGCACCATCATCTATACACCTGACTCTATCAGGAGGAAGCCGAAACAATACAGATACATCTTCATATGGCAATACCCCATTCTTCAATCTACTTAATCCTGCTAATGAAAAAGTAAAATAATACCCGGCTGCTATCTCATCATCTAACTCTATCCCCTTGACTTCTTTGAGTCGCGCTCTTATCCACACTGAAACCTCCACTCCATCAGGGCACGCGTGCAAAAGAATAGCCGGTTCTACCCACACCATATCTTGCGCATGTGCGTCATATCGAAAAAGCGCTGTTTTTAACCCGCCACCTCCCAAATCAAAAGATCGAATATATACTGCGCTACAATAAATAGAAGTGCTGTGTATGACAAAAAAAAATGACAGCAATAGTCTTAGCATAATCAAATCCAGACATGCATGAAAAAATCATGAAACTATCAATTACAACAAAAAAATTGCACGAATTTTATAGAAACAACTGTTGGATTCGTCGATAAAAAGTGCCCACAAATATATTATGGGCACCATATAGAAATAACGCTTACTCTACAATATCATCAGAAATGTTATTGACAACATTTGAATCTAGAACAGTCAATGACGACCCGTTACTAAAGATTCCACCACCTGCCCCAACACCATTTGTTGCTGTATTGTTTGTCACTTTTGACTGAGTAACTAACAACACACCTGAACTCACATTAGCAAGTCCACCACCTCTTTGAGCAGTGTTTTCTTTAAAGTGCGAATCTTGCACAGTTGCAGTACCAGCATTCTCTAAGCCGCCACCATCTCCATTTGTTGAATTTGAGACAAACTTAGACTCTTTGATTACACAACTTCCTTCGCAAGAATTGGAAATTGCACCTCCTCGGCATGTACCAAAATTATTTTCAAATTTTGTATCATCGACAGCAAGAAGATTCGCATTATAAATCGCTCCACCGCTTTCTGCTCTATTATTCTCAAATACACTTGTATTTATATTTACTGAACTTGAGCCATCGTTATAGATAGCACCTCCTTGACCTGTCGAAACATTACCGTCAAATCGCGATTCAACGATAAATAAAGATGACGTATCTCTATTTCGGATACCACCAGTGGTGTTATATTGGAAAAAACAATCATCTATATATGCTACAGAATATTCATAGTTATCGAACCCGGGTCCCGTATTACTTGAAAGCAGCGATTTTGCAATATTACACAACGTTCCTTCATTATAAATCCCGCCCCCTAAGTTGCCTGTAATATCAGATTCCAATACTGTAACAATAGACGCATAATCATTGCTAATACCATACCCCCTATTCTCTATAATCTTTACATCATCAACCGTCAATTTAGCTCCGTAGTAATTATAGAGCCCTATACATCCATTTCTATTGACCGTCGAGTGAGCTATATCCACAGATCCTGCATATGTATACAGGCCTTTTGAAGAGTTGTTGTCGATAGCAGAATCTGTAATTTTGGTGATTCCCCCCACTTGCGTATAGAGACCAACTCCACAGTTGTTACTAATAGATGACTTATGAACAAATAAATTGCCGTGGTTTAAAACCCCCCCACCTTCTCCATTATTCACTACCGATGATTTGACAATTTTTAATGAACCGAAGTTCACTACACCATAATCTGAACAATCATCCGCGCCTGTAATAGTTAATTTTTCAACTTCAACTTTTCCTCCAAGTTTTACAGTCAAAGGAATGCCACAACCGTTTGCGTTGAGAGTGGCATCTGAGGTAGCTCCAATAAGCCGAATCGTATGTACAGTAGCGGGCACACAAAAATGACCAATAATTTCTCCATGAACATTAATCGTAGTAGATGAATCAAGATTTACTGCAGCATTTTGAATAGCAGTAGTCAATTCAGGAGCTGTATGCACAGAGACAACCACTTCTTTTGAAATAACTTTTTGATTCGCTAGATAATTATATTCAGTGCATTTTTCGACAAGCATAGGATCGCCATCTATTCCGCATAATGACTGTGTCATTGCAGCTGTAGCCAGAAACGTTGCAACTATTTTATTCATACCCTTCATCTCCTTTAAAAATTGTAGAGCAGTGAATGTAATAATATTTTTTTTAAAAAAAATGTCAAGAAAACACTTTTTTGGGTTTTATGTAGCTTGCTCAACTCAAAACGATATCGTCTTATAGAAAGCAAAATACAACCGAAAGTAATTCAACAATTAAATTGAATAAATAAAATAAAACATCTACAATATCACGAAAACAGTACTTGCTTTTATAAGGATAAAATAAAAATGAACAACCCAGTAATGACACGAGTAGATTCACATAGAGGGCACCCACTAAATCTCTCATCCCTATATTATGCAACAACAAATCCTCAGTGTGTAGAACAACCATCGTTATTCAAAGCTCTCGACCTGCCAATTGACACTATTGCAAGTAAAATTATATCCAATAAATTACTACAAAAAAACCTCAACGAACAACTCAAAAACAAACGAAATACAATCAATCCAATAGCAAAACACGTAATCCCCTATGAAGGGATAACGGATGATTACTATACAAAAAATATCACCTGCCGCGGAAACGCTATTGCTTACACTGTCAATGACCACAGCACAATAGATAACGGTGTGCACATTCTAACGGTGCCACAAGATACCCTTGGATTTTCGAAAAATTACAAAGTTAAGCACACCATTCCATTTCCAGGCATATGTGAAGATGAAGAAAAGAATACTTATAAAACATTCCTACCTCATGACATACAGTGGGGTAATGCACATACAGTTTTCACCTCTGTAATGAATCGGATTACCAACTCTTTTTCTGTTTGGTCATACGATGTGAATTGCCAGAAGAGGATACATCTATTGGAGATACCGGATCATACACCCAATCAACTTACTTCTATCGATAATAATACATTTTTAATCGGCGCCTTACCAAGTGAACGGTCACAAACAAGTCTTCTTTTATGCGACTTTCGAATAAATGAGATGGTTGAAAGCAAAATATTTGATGTGGCAGACAAATTAGCTAGCGTCTCCGTATCTCAAAAAAATCCGTCTCTATTTGCCACCGGCATGAACAATGGAACAGTCAAAATTTATGACATAAGAAAAAATATTGAAGATGCGGAAATTATTACTATCTTAGCCGATCCAATCAATTATGCTGCTATGCAAGTTTCTTGGAATCCTTATTCCAGCACTGAGCTTGTAGCTGGTGGAGGCCTAAAGGACGGCACCCTTCACTCACTCAACATTCAGTCAGAAGAACCAATTCATCAACTCAAGATTGCTCATGCGATTACACGACTTTTATTTACAGAAAATAACACCCTAGCTACAACACTCAGACCACGCACAAACAGCACACAAAATCGTACACAAACAGTAAATCTAGCCAATGGAAATATCAGCTTCTATCATCTTAATACAGAATACGAGCAGAAACCTCGATTCCAGAATATTTGCTCCTTCAATGGCACGAATCATCGCCATACAAATCTCGGTCTTTTACCCGATAACAATCTTCTTGTCACTGCAGGTTCTGCTCGTAGCGGAGAAACAAATGGCTACATCCAGCTATGGGACCTAACTGATCCAAAAAATACAACCCCCAGCTTTTCAGAGCCTCACAAACTACCATACATGAGCAACCGCTAAAGCTCATGTTGCATTTATCTCTATCCAAGATTCTGATAGATATTAGACCTCGTTATTGAGTAATGATGAGATAAGCAGCTGTGAAAGCCATCTTTCATACTCATCAGAGGTCCATCCACGCTCGATTGTGAGCATACGATAGAGATCGCGTCCAGTAAAGGCCCAAAATAGATCACGCGCCTTGGCAAGAGTTAATCCTTTTGCCAAGACGTTTTCTTCCATCAGAGCACGAACACTCTCTTCTTGTCTTGCATATCGCCGACTCTCCCTTTCCTGTTCCAGCTCTTTGAATTCTGGCGCAACTACTGAGGCGCCACGAAGAATGTCCATTAACTCTCTTTCGTTGTCATAAAGCTGCCTCGCCAGCTGTGCCGTTATCTTCAAACGCCTTTTCGGACATTTTTCTTGGCGCCCTGCTTCTACAAGAGCCTCGAATTGAGTCACTGGTAAAGCTTCATCCATAAGCGCCTGCAGCACCCCTCGTTTCGACTTGAAAAGAGCATAAAGAGTTGGCGTTGCTACTTCAGCCTCTTTCGCAATCCTACCGATAGTAACTCGGTCAAATCCTTCAGATTGAAAAAGAGTTTTTGCCGCACATAAGATACGACTCCTTGTACGAGCAGCTTGTATACCTCTTGATTTTGAGTGATAAGCACGCTTCTCCTGCGACATATCCAATACACCTTGACATATTTAATATAGTTTGCTATATTTAATTCAACACTGAGTTGTTCTCTATGTTATATCAAGCAACGAATATATACACCTCAATTACTCGTCGATGTAATGGAGGCGTCAAAAAATAAGGAGATTGTATGAGTAACCTTACAACACAAGCAGAAGAGTACTACACTCTTATAGGCGAAAAAAAGGTCGCTGAAATTGCACACTACCTTGATCCAGATGTTGAGCTCTACAGCCCACTCGCTACAGTAAAAGGGAAAGAAGCAGTTTACGAAACGGTGAGCAATTTTATACATGCAATTGAATCACTGACAATACGAGCAAAATTTGGAAATAAAAACCAAGCCATCATTGTCTACGAAGTAGACATGCCTGGCGTGAGTAAAAACTTTCCAGGAGCCTCACTCCTTACTTTCAAAGACAATTTGATCGCGCGATTTGATCTTTTTTACGACGGCGAGCTAGCTAGCAAAAAGAAAGAAGATATTTTTTCTTAATTTTTAGGGCGCTCTCTTACGAGCGCTATGCAGCTTCTACTTTTCGTTCTTTTTTGCGCCAGCTTACATACCCAAATATAGCCAGCCATAAATAGACAAAAAACAATACAGACTGAGCATATTGCTCTATTTGGTAATTCCATATACAAAATGCGGCATTAGACACCATCCAAAACAAAAAGCCATATGCATTCTGCTTTGCATTTAACCAGGTTCCAAAAAGAGCAATTGCTGTAATCACCCAAATAAACATTTTTATCTCCTTGTTCAGAAATTATACACACGGGCTACATATCGAATCTATAGTGAGACTACGATGCGATGCAGCAGCGTGCTTTTTCAAGTAATCTTTCCATAAGGTTCTCTTGATCAAATATTGCGTCTGCGTCTAGCTCTGCAGACTTGATCACAGTGCTATTGTTCAAAAACCACTCATTGAATTGCTCTGCAACTCGTCTTTGGAATTCTAAATCTACGGAGCGCACTCCATCTTCCATGGGCTTAATCTTGCCTGGTTTTACATAGATAATTTGATCGTATGTCTTCATCCAATGAGAAGCGCTTTCAAAGCAAAGATTGATTCCTCGATCTGTATAATCATAACAATTTTGAGCTTTCGCATACATGAAAGAATCTAAAGCAGAACGATCACAGATAACGATATCATGCTTTTGTATCGCATCTAATTCTTTTTTTACATGCTCATGATAAATCCACAGACATGCCTCTCGACTCATCCCCTCATTCAAAGGATACGGACAACTTCTTGCTACCTCTTGCACAATTTTTACATTCGTCCCTATTTTTTTATACGCAGCCGCCATGAGATACGAAAGCGTTGTCTTCCCAGCTCCATGCGTGCCGATGATAGCTATTTTCATTGAGACCTCTTCACAATAATAAAACTTAAATATTTATATAGGATTCCGTTGGTAATTCCAAGTGTAAAAACAGTGTAAACCAACTTTCACGGGAATGGTTATATCGCCAAGGCTTATTCTTCTAAAAGTTAGTACATTCAAGCAGCAATCACTCCTGTATTGGCTTATCAATATCATGATTGCTCTCAAAATAATCCCATGGGAAAGATTCTATGAGAGGATGTATGTCTAGGCTACTTGGGTCTTCACCCCCCATTTGCAAAGCTTCCTGAACTGAGGTTGCGTATCGGAAGTTTGGCCTACCACTCGATTCATAGTAATCCTGATATTTTAACAAGGGCTCAATCCATGTCATTTTAAGCAGGCGAGCAGGTATTCCAAAAGATTCGGCGACGATTATCCCATGTAAAGAACTAGAAATCACTAGTCTACTTTGCATCATTTTTTTTACAATTTCCTGCCATGGACGCGTGGGTAAAACGATATTTTTGTAACCTAGAAAGCACTGTATTTCTCCAATATTCGGTATGATGATGTAATCATAAATTGGCGCTTCTTGTTTGAACTCTGGAAATAAATAGCTCATTAATACTGCCGGGTCTCCATATATTTCAGGACAATTGATGCCCATCTTAAGAAGAAATTCCCTTGTTTTTGGCCCTCTCACAGCTCTTACATGAAGATGAGAGAATCTATTTTCTGATAAGGGGTTTTCTCGAAAACCTGATCCCCAAATAACATCACCATCTCTAGCATAATGCAAGATTGATCCTGCCGCTAATAACAGTTTTCCATCTGATTCTAAAGATCTATACTTAACAGAATGACCGAGAATTTTCTCTACAATGACTCTTGATAAATCATCTCCAAAATTAATCCCTTCACTAGATTGCCACCAAAACATCGAATCTTCTGAATGACACAGCTGTGCTACGCATGTAAAGAGCGTGATGAAAAATGGAAAAGTGCAATACCTAAAATATTTTATATTCATAAAAGACACTCAGTTAAGAAGTTAATTTTTTAAATAAAATATTTGCACTTTTTTCTCGCTGGTTGTTTTTACGAAAAAGAAAATATGTTGCGGAGGGTGAAAAAAGAGAAACCAGCTCAGCTCTCTCCAAAAGAAAAACCAGAGAGCGCTTCATGCTTAACCAGTTTGGATCATTAAGTAAAATATATCCGCCATCTTTCACTTTGGGGAAGTAGTCAATTACATCTTGAAACGCACACTCTTCGTTGTGATTTCCATCCAAATGGATAAAATCTATGGTTTCATCAATAAATAGACATGCCGCATTATGTGAAGGCTTTTTTATGATGTCACAAAAATTATTTAGTTTATTTTTATTAATTAAATCTACAGTTTGTCCATAAAAATGGTTAAAGTCCAGCTGGCTCCACCATATATAATTAGGGTCAGAAGAACTAAAACCTTTTATCGCTTCAAAGGGATCCCAGGCATCAATAGCAAAAACTGTACCTGATCCGTTATATTGTAGAGCTTTAGCTATAGGAAGTAAGGACATACCTGAAAAAACCCCAACTTCAATGCAATACTGGCATTTATTCTCTTTTATAATATCCATGATGAAGAGAGCCTTTTCTGAGGAACACCACCCGGGTATAGCCTTCATTTCTAAAACAGTCTCATTTTTGAAAGACACCCATGCATCTTGAGCACAGAGAGAAGCTGTGACATAAAATAAAAAAATACATATCCACTGTAGCATAAACAAGCTTGTCTGTTTTTTTTAATGACCTTTGGCCGCTATTAAAAGGAGGTGTATATCAAGAATTACACCTTTCATACCATGAAATTCGGTAGACGGGAAGAAAGTGAACGTCACGCTGCGCGCCCTTCAATGTGTCCAGCATTAACATGTAATCGGCTGACCAATCAATCTAGCTGCCATTGCAAGAGTCCTCTTCATGCCGTTTTTGATTGAGATTATAGTTGTTCGTTAGTCACAAACTTTTTACTCTCAACGTAGGTTGTTTTTCTATCTAAAAATTTCTCAAATATTTATTTGGTTAATAGGAGACCCGCGTTAAAATAGAGGGTCAGCAATATTTATATAAAATTACTGCTCTCTCATGTACTAATCGTTAATGATCAACTCAAATTTGCTAATAGGGTATATCCTATGATAAGGAGTGTAGGTGAATTCATCTGCATCAATTATACAGTGATTTTTTAAGTTAGATTCTGCTATTGTCATATCAACAAATTGTTTATCTACTAACTTTGCAGAGGGAACAACCTTATCACCACTGATAAGGTGCAAGCGTGATCTGCAAAATCCCCCTAATTCAGCAATAGCATTATATAAGTCTTCAACTTTTTCTTTGGACAGGATGGAAATTCTTTGTATTAAACAACCTGTACTATCAATTTTTAGATCACTATAAGCCCGTTCTTCAACAAGATAGTTGGTTTGCAATTGTTTTGTGAAGGCACATTCTTCTTGTTCACTTGGCGAATAATGCCCACTGTATCTAAGCAGTTCTTGGATTTTGCCATCCTTTATGAAACATAAGGCAGCAAAAGCTACAGGCTTTCCACTAAAAAACGATGAGTGATGAAATATACCTCGTTCCTTAGGAGCGATAAACATGTTTCCTAAGCGGTCCATTACAATCATCTCACCATCACCTGTTTCAAAATCTAATTGCTTACTGGAATTGTAGAAACTAAGATCAGCGTTATAAATTAAACCGTTTATTGCATAGACTTGTTTATCTTCAAGACCTTGTTCAGTGAAATAACCGACTATCTCTGAAGAATACGACTCATTCATTTTCTTTAAATTGAAGTTTGGCTCTGAAAATTTGATCTTAAAGCATTTTTCTTCGGATAGTTTTGTTTTGGACCATTCGCTAGCAACTTGTTGCAATACACTTATGTAGCGCCTTCTGAAATGAAACTCGTTATAAAATTGCTTCTCAGATGAAATTTTAGCGAGAAAGAATTCACTTCGGTCAAATACAGCAAAACGACTTATAACTTGCATAAGCTTTCCTAGTTTTTCCAGTCAGTATATCGAAACTTTCATAAATTTGAACCTCTTCATCACTACCTGTTTATAACTACCCAATTTTAGTAAACGGGTCTGCCAACTGGTCCAAATCATCCTTCACACGCAATGATGAAAGCTATATTGTACTCGACCCTTTGACGATTGAGCAGCAAGAACTCCTTAATGCTTACTGGGTGTACCTCTGGCCTAATTAAATGAGTATTTCTTGAAAGCTCGCAGGTCAAAATGCGTCATACAAAATTTAATCGACTATAATATCGAATAAAGGTAGCCGGAATATGAATGGGGGCGGCCAGACTCGAACTGGCGAACTCCGAAGAGGAGAGATTTACAGTCTCTTGCAATTGCCACTATGCGACACCCCCATCAAAAAGATGGTAGAAATGCTGACAGTAGGAATTGAACCCACAACCGCTCGATTACAAGTCGAGTGCTCTACCAATTGAGCTATGTCAGCGAGTGGTGAATTTATATCAGTTTTACACTTTCTCCTCAACCGATTTCTTTTGCTTTTCTTTAAAAGAATCCAAAGCTGTCATATTTTTTGACTGCTGAATCTGTGTGATTTTGCTGTTTTTAAAAAAATCACCTGTCATCGACTGCGTTACCTGATTGAAAATCGCGCCTATTGGACCTTGCGCCATTACTTTCGCCTTCATCTGCCTGCGAGCTTGATGCACTACCCCGCAACATTTTTTATATTTTTTCCCTGAGCCACATGGGCAGGGTTCATTTCTATTATGTGCCTTATCCATTATACGATCCTCATAAGCGTTTGAGTTGTTGACATAGCAAACTAAAGAAGTTACCATACATGCTATTTTTATGTGTATCACATGATGGATGATCTAGCTCCAATAGCAACCCCTCCTTGGTCAGGCCTTGGCAAACGCCTCGAAAGCATGGTTCGTAAAGCTATCTTTGACTTTCGCATGCTCGACAATGGATCTAAAATCGCAGTAGCTCTCAGCGGAGGAAAAGACAGTCTCACCCTCTTGTTTCTTCTGAAAGCTATTTCAGGTCGTGGCATGCCACCTCTCGAAATTACAGCAATCAACGTCGGCGGTGAATTTTCGTGTGGAGCAGGAGTCGGTCAAGGCTATCTTCAAGCAATATGTGACCGTCTCGAAGTACCTTTGATACAACGCACATCTCAAAAAAAATTAGAAAATCTTGAATGCTATAGCTGCTCAAGAGAACGTCGCTCACTTTTGTTTGCAGCAGCAAAAGAAGCGGGCTGTAAAACAATTGCCTTTGGACATCATAAAGATGACAATGCTCATACAATTTTAATGAACCTTTTTCACAAAGGTGAATTCGCAGGCAATCTCCCTAACCTTTTTATGCAGCGCTATCACATCTGCATTATCAGGCCACTTATCTATGTTGCGGAAAGAGAAATTATAGACTTTGCTAAAATGTATGGCTTTGCAAGAATCACCTGCAGATGTCCAGTAGGCCAAAATTCTATGCGGCAAAAGACAAAAGAGTTGCTCCAACAAATTGAAACTCTTTTCCCAAATGCAAGAGACAACATCGCACTCGCAGGCCTGCTGTATGGATCTAAAAAAGCAGAAGAAGGTTAGAAAATAGACATGACAAACATCAAGACAGCAACTGCGCAAGAAGATAGAATCACCATTCAAGGTGTAGAGCTTGCTCTCAGCTGTCCAGACGACCTCCCTTTCCATTGGATAGGACAGCAAGATGTGATGGAACAGCTGTTGGCAGCATGGCTCGTCATCGACAAAAATGACCTTCCTCTCAATCCACGGATTGTAGGAAAGCCAGGCGTTGGGAAAACCACACTCGCCTATGCTGCAGCAAAAGCAATAGGAGCTTCTGTCTATATTTTTCAATGCACCATGGATACTCGCCCTGAAGACCTTCTTATCACCCCTGTTATTAGCTCCACAGGAGGCATACGATATGTAGCCTCGTCACTTGTAAGCGCTATGATTCGTGGCGGAGTCTGCATTTTAGATGAAGGCAACCGCATGAGTGAAAAATCATGGGCTTCACTCGCTCCCCTCTTAGACGCTCGTCGCTATATCGAGTCAATTGTATCTGGTTTAAAAATAAGCGCACACCCGCAATTTCGCATAGCAGTAACCACCAATGAAGACGCTTCCACCTACGAGATCCCCGAATACATCCACTCCAGGCTACAACCACAAATCTACCTTGATTTCCCAGAGGCTGAAGAAGAAAGGCGCATCCTAAAAGAAAACCTGCCATTCATTGAAGAGGAGATCGTCGACTACGTTGTTCACTTTCTACAACGTGCACATGGCCACAATGAGAACTTCACTATCCGTGATGGCATCAATATCGCCCGCTATGCGGCAAAAAGATTACATAATCTACCCAAGAAGGGTCCAAAAGAGATCGAAAACATGCTCAGGCAAGCCATCGTCATGACTCTTGGCGATGACGCTATAGCCTTTTCATAATCCAGAGACTAAAGGGATCCGATGCGGCTCTACGACGACAATCCCCCATTTTACTTTGTCCCTATCTTGCACTACACGATGGAATGCGCAGTAGAAGTTCGCAAGGCAATTGAAAAAATACAACCAGACTGCATCGCTGTCGAACTCCCAGAGCCACTTCAACAAGAATGTCTTCATGCAGCAGCACGCCTGCCTGATCTTACTCTCATTCACACAGAAGATAGTAAGGGCGAGAAGAAAATTCTACTAGCAGAACCTTGTGACGCAGCCTTTGAAGCACTACGATCTGCCTTGGAGATGCGTATTGCCTCATTTTGCATCGATTTAAATGTCAGTTCATATCCCCTCTACGAAGATCATATTCCTGATCCATATGCCATCTATCGAATTGGTCTCAAAAAATATTATCAACTCCTCCGTAGACACCCTTTCTCTCCGAATATCCTTGATCATGAAAGAGAAGAGCATATGGCAAGGAGGCTCAAAGAGCTCTCTTTTTCTTATGAAAAAATAGTAATCGTAGTCGGCATGAGCCACGTACACTCCATTTCCCAATTTTTGAATAAAAACTCATTTGTCACATATCCACATATAGAGTACACAAAAAAAACACTCACTACACCCACTCAAGAGACCGCATTGTCGATTATGGCTGAATATGGATGGATATCAGCACACTATGAATCTTGGAGAAATCACCACACCACGCAAGCTCTTGATCGACAAAAATGTATCTATTCTCTTTTAAAAGCAGCTATCTTGCCCTATGAACAAGAAACAAGAACCACGTTTCCCGTGTACGGGCTCTCTCTTATCATGCGCTATCTTCGTAAGTATGCCCACATCAAACAAAAACTCCTGCCAGACCTTTACCAACTGCTCACCGCTAGCAAGTCCTGCATCGATCATAATTTTGCCTATGAGGTGTGGAAAATAGCCGTAGAATATCCATTTTTGCGTAACACAGATAATTTGCCAGAGTCAGCAGCAAGTATCGAAGAAGTTTGGGGTTCATCAAAGCAGATATGGTTTCACAAAAAGAATGTATCGAAAAAAAGCTCTTTTCTCAAACGGTTAAAAAAAGAAAAACAAGCTATTCACTTTACCCCGCTCAACCCATTTACTTTGTGCTCACACACTCCTGAAGATGGTATCGTAGAAGATTTTAGTCGCTATATCAAAAAAAAGAGCCTCTCTCAAGCACGTGAGGCAGTAAGTCGCAGTATCCCATTTTCGACAAGTTTAGAAGATGGGGTAGATGTTAAAGAAACCATCCGACATTGTACTGAAAAGAAACTGTTTGTAAAAACGACAGGTAAACCAATAGCTGGGGCAGGATCTGTTGTTGTCATCTTCGATGAGGATCAAGAGCCTATCGAAAAATATCCGTGGCAGCTCACCTGGCTTGGAGAAAATGAACAAGAATCGGATATGGCATTTTTCGCGACCAACTATCAAGAAAATGTGATAGGACCAGGGATTGCAAAATGTACGTACGGAGGATTTCTCCTGTCATATCCTCCAAGGCGAATGCTCGATATATGGACAGATCCTGACTATGATGTCTGCTCTTCAAAGGCAGAAGTACTTACGTGTGCTGCAATCGATTATTCAGTAAAACCGGTAATCATTTACGTCGCAGCACATCCTCCTAAGGAAAAACTCAAACAATACGCTCGAACACAAGGAAAAAAGTTGCTCTATACTCCCATCAGTCAATTTTCAAAACTTGCTATACGAAAGGTACAGATATTTCATGTACTCGATGGTCATCATCGCCGAGCTATTGCTAATGAGTATATCTTATGAAATATAGACTTCTTCTTTTTCAGAAGGCAGCACCGACTCTTTAATCAAAGCAAGCATTGATTGGTAGGGAGATCCTAAAAAATAGTGCGACTCTATAGAACCTATCTTGTGAGGCCATTTAAAATAATTACTATGCACATCTTTTTCTCTGTTTCTTCTTGATATCTTATCACAAATCGATGGAATGCTATCGGAATGACAGATATGATTTTCTGCTTTTTTAAATATGTTTTTACTAAGTAAAACTGCGGAACCTAGTGTATATACATAAAGACATTCGCGTTCCTTCTCTGATAGATGCTTACTTACCTGCTCAAGCAAAAGTCCTCCAGCCGAATGAGTAATTACAATCACTCTCTTTCCACATTCAATGGCACCAGAATCATCTACCTGTAATACGCCCTCCGATTTCTCCTCAGACACCTCTCGTGTTTGCAATTCCTCATCTTCACAATCTAAATCTGCAAGGCGCTTTCTAATATTGTCAATCAGCACCTGCTGCGCTGCAGACTTATACTCTATTTTTCGTGCAAGACTTGAAAGCACAGCACATGTATCACGTACGCCGCCTTGGGAAGTAACATGCGTAAAATAGACTTTGGACTGGTTGAAAACGTCTGAAATTTTTTGCGTCGATGTTATACAATCAAGTGGCGTGTTGAGAATCCCATTTACATAGATAATACGAATTTTAGGGATAATCTTACCACTTACTGCACCATTGTACGCTTCTGGAATAGGTTTTGTTGGAAACATATAATTCGCTACAGCATGGACAAGTTTACTTGGCAGTTGACACACTTGCGAAAAGTAACTGCTTGAAGTTGTGGTTGCATTATTCGTAGATTGCATACATTCTCCTATCATAGTTATATGAAGCGTACTTAGGATCTATTAAGGCTTGATTAAGAAATGATACACCTTTTGTTATTGGCCATATTTTTATCTACTACAAGCTGCTCGTACACATCTTCTAGCAGCTTACAAGAAGAAGCGCGCCAACAACTCACAGAACTTATACAGATTTTTGAAAGTATTAGCTCAATTGAAGAGCTTGTTCAACGGCAACACACTGTAGAACTTTCTTTCACGCACCTTGTTCATCTTTTGATCGAAATAAAAAAATATCAAATAGCTCATGGAATAACATGGGAAGCAAGCGACGAGGACCTTGCGTTAGGAGATCAACTACGTCATGAAATGCACCGTATTTTACGCTTTGATGGAGCTAAAATCATTATAGAAAAATGTCAAAATACCGCTCTTTGCAAACTACAACAATATGAAAGAACTCTTCTGCGTTGAAGCTATTGATGGATATAATCAAAATGTTCTTTTTGATTCTTCATGTAGCGCCAATCTGTTAACTCATCCACATGCACTGGAACCGCAGTGATCCACCCTTTTTGAAGCCAGTAGCTATCACTATGTTCATTTTCGCTACAATTGGATATCTTTGAGTCGATAATATACTCACCTTCACCTCTTTGCTCAGGAAGACGATCACGATCTTCGCGCCAATACTGGCGACCTTGCGAGGTCATCTTCACTCCAGATATTTTACCATCCTTGAGACCTGTTGTGTCAGGGAAAGTGACATTGAGCAAAGTTCCTGATGGCATAGGGTGCTGACACACATAGTCCACAATACGAGGAATATATGGCTCAAATACAGCGTACTCAGGCATGTAATAATTATACGATGAAAAAGCGATCCCTGGAATACCACGAAATACTCCTTCAATGACACCGCCTATGGTTCCACTGTATAACACAGTTCTTCCATGATTTGAACCTCGGTTGATTCCAGATACAATAAGATCAGGCGGCGTATCTAAAATAGCAATGACCCCAAGGCGTGTACAGTCGGCAGGAGTTCCTGTAACACTCCATGCAGCTACTGGCACAGGAAAATCAACTTTTCTTACATGCAAAGAGTCAGACACGGTAATCGACGCCCCACTCCCCGACTTTTCTTGCGCTGGAGCTACAACAGTGATTGTATAGTCACTACAGAGTGCTGCTGCAAGGTGCCTAATTCCAGGAGCCAATATCCCGTCATCATTTGTAATTAAAATATTCTTTTTCTTTCTGTTCATGATTTTATTTTAAAGAAGAATTGAATAGAAATAAATTAAAAAATAAGTTATAATCCTTTTATGAGAGAAAGGATAGCGAAGATGACTTTTCAAAATCCATCATCAGAAAAACTCCCTCCAAATAAAACGATCGAACACCCAATCCAACAAGAAACACCCGCTCAACACTCCAAGCCATCTTTCTCGTTACATCTTATCTCACATTTTCAAACAGATGCCCCCCCGGTGCAATCCTTAAAAGAACGAGTTACTTCAGTTCAACAACAAATCGAAACAACGCTTGAGCAGTTCAATAATATTACAAATACCTTATCACAACTCAAAGCGCATCTTCTTGCCGAGTTTGGGGATTCATCCCATGGTTTTATTTCTCGATCCATCGATCCGATGATTGCACACGTTACGAGATTAGCAAAAGACATTCAATTGACAACAAGTTCACATGAACTACGAAGCTTGCTCGATACAGCCATCGATTCTGTCAGCTTGTACAACCAATTCAACAGTGAAAAAAAACTGAAAAAGAAAATCATCCAAGAGGCAGTGTCCGCAACACACCATGCTATTATCAAAGATTGTGAAATCCTACAAAACTATAAAGCACACCTTCTGCAAGATGAAATTCTATTCACATCCGACCAAGATACAATAGAACCGTTAATCACTCAGAAATTAGCACCTATTTTCACAGAATTTTCTAAGCTCTTGGATTCTGAATTTGCTTCAGAAGATCTTCACGAGCTTTTTTTATGGAAAACACACATCGACACTCAAAGAGGCGCTCTTACCGAACTCGGACTTATCACAATAGATTCAATACTTCATCGTCCAACACATCTTCATATAGAAGATCAAGCAGAAGAGACTACTTCTCAGATGAGCGAAATAAAAAAAATGGAGGATAAAGCCTACACCCTCCTACAACTCCTCGAACAAGAAGACAACTTCAATCCACAAGTGTTTGCGGAGACTAGCCAACTTCTTGCAGACCTCCAAGAAGAAATAACAGTAATTGAACCTACGATCTCTGATGAATTTCAACACATATTAGAATCAGCCCGCAGAACCATACAACAGCTAGAAAAGCAGCTGAAAAAAAAGCAATTTCATGACCATTTATAAAATTATCTGAATTTCCACTTGTGAAAAAACAGCCATTGCGTGTACATTGGTTGCACTTTGCGGGCGTATAGCTCAGTTGGTAGAGCACCTGTCTTACACACAGGCGGTCATAGGTTCGAGCCCTGTTGCGCCCATAGCACTTGCGGGAGTAGTTCAATTGGTTAGAGCACCGGCTTGTCACGCCGGAAGTTGCGGGTTCGAGTCCCGTCTCCCGCGTGTTTTCTATATGAAATAGCTAAGTATAAATACCAGCCATTTCAAAAAACTTGTTTTTCAATCACAAAACAACTTCTTGTTATCTTTTCTTTATTGAGTTATTTTGTGCTCGAGTCTAGACTTATAAACCAGTGTGATTATAGATGCCTATAGAAAATCAACCATCAGTAAAAAAAAGCACCCTCACACATTTGATACCCTACATTTGGATGCTCATTGGGGCCTTTATTTCGGCTTTTGCAATTGAAGTTTTTTTCTTACCTAACAATTTAATTGACGGTGGAACTGTAGGTCTTGCGATGATCTGCGGGCGCCTTTTTGGCAACAACCTTATTCCATTTTTCCTTCTCATTTTGAACCTGCCATTTATTGTCCTCGCATATCGCCATGTCGGCAAGGTATTTGTAGCTCATGTCGTATTTGCCGTTATTTCATTTTCCATATGCTTGGCGATTCTGCCTCACCTTTTCCCGACTCCATTTATCGGCGACAACCTAGAAGTAGTTGTAATTGGTGGTGCAATTTTAGGTGTTGGAATTGGGTTGATTATCCGCGGAGGCGGTTGCGTAGATGGTACCGAAATCTTAGGGATCATTACCAATCGCAAACAGGGCTTTACAGTAGGACAAGTAGTACTCGTCTGTAACATCTTTGTATTTAGCACAGCAGGCTTTGTCTTTCAAGATTGGCACCCTCCTATCCTATCTCTTATAGCATACGTCGTCGTGGTAAAGATCATGGATGCAGTAATCGTAGGTCTTGACGAATCAAAATCAGTCCTTGTAATCTCAAGCAAACCGCAGGAAATCACACAAGCCATTCTCAAAGAGTTGGGACTTGGTGTTACTGTCTTGTATGGACGCGGTGGATTTTCGGGCACATCTTTGGAAGTACTCTATGTGGTCACTGAACGCCTACACCTATCTGAATTAAAAGAGCTCATCTACGGCATTGATCCACGAGCTTTCATGGCAATCGAAAATCTTCATGAAGTATCTGCTGGAAAACATGGCGGCGTAACTTTCTTTGGGAAAAAGAAGGTATCAGCAATAGCTCAAAAAGCACTGCATATTTAAAACACCATCTTTTCTGCCCAGCGCTTCGAAAAATCATTTTCTATACGCAAAGCATCAAAGATCCTGCTTACGATTGTTAACTCAACATCTTCCATATTTTGTGGCTTCAGATACCAAGCGGGCATCGGGGGTACAATAGTAGCTCCACAGCGCGCAAGCTTTAACATATTTTCCAGGTGAATTTCACTAAAAGGACTCTCGCGAGGCACTACAACCAACGGCCTCTTTTCTTTTAATGTAACATCAGCTGCACGCCTCAAAAGTGTGTCAGATAGCCCACATGCAACTGCTGCTAGTGTTGTCATGCTACAGGGCACAAGAACCATCCCATCGGCCTTATATGTTCCGCTTGCTATGGGCGCATAAAAATCGCTATTTTGATACAGATGAATACGTGACTGTTGCTGCTCAGTAAGACTTTGAATCATTTTTTGTGGAGTAGATAATCTCTGATCCATCTCTTCACGAGCGGTCATACATGCATCTTTTGTCATCACAAGAAAAACGGTGTGTCCATAGCGAGTCAGATAATCAATCGTTTTATAACCAAGAATAATCCCAGAGGCGCCTGCAATTCCAACTACAATCTTTGCCACACGTACTCTCCTATCAAAGCGAGCATCATAACAATTCCAACATAACTATTCATGAAGAAAACCAATCTATTTTGAAAATAACTCACCGCATACATGCTTGCCGCAATCATACATCCGCTAAAATAGATCATCGATAAACCTGTATGTACCCCAAAATAAAGAAGAAGCAAGATAGCCGCTACTTGTAGCTGTCTTGCAAGTAAGGTTGCTTTTGCAACACCTAATTTCACTGGAATACTATAGAGCCCATAGCTTCTGTCAAAATCAACATCTTGAAGCGCATAGAAAATATCTCCTGATGCAATGATTGCCAACAGGGCCGTTGCTATGATAATGGGAGCCATAGTCATAACTCCAGCTACTGCTGCAAAAGCTACCACAAGACCAAAAAAATGGATCAGCCCTAACACAAAATGACACAAAGAGGTAATACGTTTCGTGTATGAATAGAGGATCAATAAAGTACACACAAGAGGTGCTAAATAGAGTGTATACGTATTAATATGCCAGCATGCGAAAAAAAACAACGCTAAGGAGACGAGGATAACCGCAAAAACCTCTGCATGAGTCACATCACCTCGAGGCAATGCTCGCTGCCTTGTCCGTGGATTTTTTTGATCGATCGTACTGTCAATATAACGATTCAATGCCATCCCAGCAAACCGTGCTGAAAAAAATGCAAGGGCTATAGAGAACCATTGTACCCCCTGGACGGTCGCAGGAATGCGTAATACAAATGGCAGGAGCGCGCCAATAATTACCCAGGGAAGACCAAACAAGGTGTGTGGCAACATCAGCACATCTTGCCATTTTTTTATATTTGCTCTCATATACAACCTCGAAAAGACTATTTTGCTGTTTAGACTTCTTTCGAAACTCCATTTGGCTGTTAAAATTACCATTTTTGGAATCTTTAGCCGCAAACTTTTCGACCATATGCTCACATATTGCTCTCAAAATTTGCAACTAAACCTGCTCAAAAATCATCAATTTTTCCAACCAAAGCGAGTTTCGAAAGAAGTTTTAGAAGAAGTCTTTTGTAACAATTTTTGAAAATGAGGTAAGGTAAAAATGAGATATCTTATACACCAAGGAACAGAGAGTTATGAACGATTTTATTCATTCTCATGATGTGGCAGTACCAAGTGGTGATGCGTGGAAATTATTCCGCTTCATTTCAGAATTTGTAGATGGATTTGAGACGCTTTCAACAATTGGACCTTGCATCTCCATTTTCGGATCATCTCGGCTTACTGCTACGTCTCCTTACTATGAACTTGCTATTCAACTATCTGAAAAGCTTGTCAAAAAAGGCTTTTCTATTGTTACTGGTGCAGGCCCTGGAATCATGGAAGCCGCCAACATGGGAGCACAAAAAGGCAAAGGTAATTCTTGTGGACTGATCATTGACCTTCCATTTGAATCTGAGCCAAATGCTTATATTGATCCAAAATTGCGTCTTAAGTTTCGTTATTTTTTCATTCGAAAGGTAATGTTTGCTCGATATGCTCAAGGCTTTATTTTTCTTCCAGGAGGCTTTGGAACTTTAGACGAGCTCTTTGAGATATTTACCCTCATTCAAACCCGAAAGACACAGCCCGTGCCTGTATTTCTCATGGGATCATCTTTTTGGAAGGGACTCATGCACTGGTTGAAAGACACCGTACTTCACAATGACTGCATCTCAAAACAAGATATGGAGCTCTTTACTATCTGCGATGACCCTGATGAGGTCACGAATGCTATTGAAAAAGCATACAAAGAACGCAGAAAAATAGAAGAAATCTCCATACAAAATAAAATGACTTAGAGGCTTTTTCCACTCATGCGTCTTTGCTCTTCAACGCTTTTTACGATGATGGCAACTGCTTGATCAATTTCTGCTTGCGTATTCATGCGCGAGAGCGAAAAACGAATGGAAGCTGCCGCCTCTTCGTATGTCAAGCCCATATTACGAAGCACACGTGAAGGCTCAAGAGCTCCCGACGCACATGCTGAACCATGGCTTACAGATAGCCCTTGCAAATCTAAGCGAATTAACAATGATTCCCCGTCTATGCCTCGAAAGAGAACATTTGATGTATTTACAAGACGATCACCCGATCCATTGATCTGTATATCGGGAAGATAGCGGAACAACTCACTCTCAAAATAATCTCGAAGTCGCTTTACTTCCGATAACATTGATGTCATTTCTCGTTCAAGAAGCTGCAGTGAAGTTGCAAATCCAGCAATAGCGGCAACATTTTCCGTTCCAGCTCGTAGCCCCCACTCTTGAGGACCTCCGGTCATATAGGGTTGAAGTTTATATTTTTCTCGAACAATAGCGCAACCAATCCCCTTAGGTGCATGAAATTTATGACCACTTACGCTAAAAAAGGAAACCCCTCTCGGTAAGGAAAATGCACTCTTTCCAACCATGCACACACCATCTACCATGTAAGGTATCTGACGATCAAGGGCAAAAGCTGCAATAGCATCGATCTCACTTTTTACACCTGTTTCATTATTGGCTCCAAGAAGACAAATCAAACGCGTATCGGGTCGCACTGCCGCTTGCACTTGGTCCACAGAAACAGCACCATGGCGCCCTGCCGGCAAATAATTGACCGTACAACCCATAGCTTCCATTGCTTGCAGAGTATTGTAAACCGAGGAGTGTTCTACATCTGATGTAATAATATGACCTGAAGGCTGGCTACCAAAAAATCCTCGTATGATAAGATTGTTCGCTTCTGTTCCTGACGAGGTGAAAATTACCTCTTTTGGTTTTACTTTGAAAAAAGAGGCCACCTGGGAGCGAGCTTTCACTAAAACATTTTTTGCTTGTTGGCCATGATAATGAGCACTAGAAGGATTTCCATAGAGCGCCAAATTCTGGACAACGGCTTGAATTACCTCGTGATCGAGCTCTGTTGTGGCATTATTATCAAGATATACTCTCTTTTGCATCTGTTCCTATTACTTCAATCAAAACAACGGTTATATTATCATACCCACCTTTGTGTTTTGCTGCAGCAATAAGAGAGCGCACTTTTTCTTCTATAGACAGAGGTTGATTCAGAACAACCTCTATTTCTTGCTCGGAAAGCAAGTCAGAGAGCCCATCAGAACACATCAAATAGAGATCATTTTCACAAGGTACTGAGATAGCAAAAGAAGCCTCTACTGCCGAGGAGGTGCCGATAGCGCGTGTCAGTATGTTTTTGTATGGAGAATCGCTTGCTTGACTACTTGAGACCTTGCCAGTGTCAATCATCTCACGCAGTAAGGAGTGATCTTGTGTAAGCTGTTGTAGCTTCTGATCACGCAACCGATAAATGCGAGAGTCGCCTACATGCGCTGCAATGACATGCCCCGAAAAAAACTGAAGACATAGAAGTGTCGTGCCCATGCCATGGAGCAGTTCATCCGTCTGTCCCAGCTCATAAATAAAATGATTAGTCGCAGCCATCGCTTGTTGAATGGCCGCAACCATCGATTGTATAGAATCACGCTCCACACCAGACTCTAATGCAGCGCGGAGTAAAGAGCAGAGGTGAATAACTGCTTCTCGAGCCGCCACTTCGCCTGCTTGATGACCACCCATACCGTCAGCAAGGACATAGATGTGATGTTCAGGAAGACACCCCCAAACATCCTCATTGTTTTTTCTGACCAGGCCTGGATCCGAAAGACCATATGTCAAAATCTGAAGTGGCACGTTTCGAGTTTCCATACTACAGATTATCGATCCTTACCAAAGGTGAGTTACATAATTGCCTGGACTCTAGCAAATTACAAAGAATTTTTCTAGAAGGAATTACTGAACACCATAAAAAAAATACTGATCAGGTTAAAACCTGCGTGGATACCAATAGACACAAATAAGGAGCGCTCTCTTATATAGACAGTCCCGATCAGAGAAGACAACACAAAGAGGCCTACAAGAAGCTGAATATTGCTCAAGTGCTGTTGCGCAGAGTAATGAAAAGCAGCAAAAAGGAGTGAAGAAAGAATAACTGCGCTCTTGGCTCCACATATTCCCATGAAAAAATTTTGAATGTATCCTCGAAACAATAACTCTTCCACTACTGGAACCATCACTACTACTTGGACTAATAATATTGAAAACAAAATAGGAGTTGCGGCGGCCTGCTTTAACTGCATAACGGCTACTTGTTCTGTCTGTGCAAATGCTACATAGCACGAAATCAACCAATAAACGGCCTGTATAACGCCAATAATCATCGGATACACGACGAGACCTATACCCATTCCTTTCAAGAGCATACGCAAGCGACTACTCACACTCCCCCAAATCACCTTCTTTTCTTTTTCATATAGGTGACTCAAAAATACAAGTACCAGACATGCAGTCGCTATGACGGCAATTTGTGTGCATGCTATTTGGGCACTAGGAGAAGGTGAGACAGAAAAATAGATACTGGCTACTTTAAAAACAGCATCCATACAAGTTGGGACTAAGAGATGCATGGACAGATAGAGTGAATAGGCAATGAGTGTGGTCATGAAGCTAACACGGGAAGATGGCAGCTGCATCCACCCTGTCTTTGGCAATGCAAAAAGGCGCCACTTGTACACTATACAGACACTCAGTAGTACAGTGGCTAGCAAAAGAAGATCAAAGAGACTTATACATGAGCACAAGTCTTATCCTCTAAAGCAAGTGAGCTGTTCTATTTTAGCCACGACATCGCTTACCAATCGGGCGTGCGCCATAGCAAGAGCTGTTGAACCATATGTAGGAGTGCCTCTTTTATGAATCGACTCATCCATAGCAAGCTTATCCATGACATGATTACTTTCAACAAGTTCTTGGCGAACAACATGAGGCTGCCCCCCTCGGATGTCTACTACACGAAGTCGAAGCTTCATCAAAAGCACGACAGCACGATCTGAGGCGATATTTGCAGGATATATTGGCTTGATTGCTCCGCGTTGATAAGGGACTATTCGATGCTCAATTAAATCCATAACAACGACAAAGTGTGCTGGTTGAAATGACAGAAAAGGAGCTAAGTCAGCAGATGTCGTGAGATCTTGTGCTCCGGAGGCCACCAGCTGTTTATGAATCTGTGTGGCTGGAGGGACAAACAACCTCCCATCTTGCATCAGGCGATGACGAACTTTGCCTGTGAGCTCCTCTGACAAATTCCATGCAAGCCCACTATTTGAGTGATCACCGAGAGGTAGTATACTTACATAAGGCTTCAACGTTCCATCATCATGGTAAGGAAAAAAATCAGAGTACTGAGTAGAACAACTTACAGAACAAAATAGGGATAATACGAAGAAGAAAAGATACATACTCACCTCACGAACAATCTCATTGTATGTAACCATAACGAAATGGGACTATATTTCCAATGTGAAAATATTCTCAAACATGCCACAGTGCAAAGAAAAATTCTAAGGAAGTGGATGTGAATGGTATAGCCGGTGTTGTCAGCTTTGATGTACTCTATCCTTTAGAAAAACTTCAGTCCATGCTGAGTTGGTTTGCTCATCAAAAAACAGCTTCCACAAATCAAGATTTTATACAGTTTCACAATAGCTGCCTGGGTCTACAAAATTTTACATCGATTCAAGAAAGTCCGAATAAAGAGATAAAAGTCGCTCTTATGGGGAAGCTCATTCGCACTACTTCTTGTATCTCTATCCTACAAGATCACAGCTTGCCCATTTCGACTGAAGATGCGGCTCTTGTAGCCACGCTATTTCAAGTGCTAGGAGAAAGAGCGTTTCAATATCTCGATGGAGACTTTGCTTTAGCATTGCTCGATCAAGGCTGTCAGGAATTGTTTATTGTGCGCGATCGAACTGGCTCTTCTGATTTTTTTTGGCACAGAAATGATCACGCTCTTCTTTTTTCAAGCTCTTTGCAATCCCTTCTTACAACAGGAATCATCTCTCAGGCACCAGATTTGGAAGCGTGTGCTGCCTATCTCAGCAATGGCTACATCTCACAAGATAAAACAGCCGTTCACAATGTCAATAGGCTCCTCCCTGGTTATTTTCTGAAACAATCTCTTTCAGGAAAATTAACAAGTCAACCCTACTGGTCATTCAGCAAGTCCTTTAGCAAACAACACACCCAACATTTTGAAACCTATGAAGAACTCTACACTCATCTTTTAAACACTATTTATTCGGGTCTTGATGCAAGAATAAAAGAAGGCTTAGCAACAGAAGAGCTCTCATGTCCTGCTATCTTCTCGGGGACTGCTGGATCATGCTTGATAGAAAAATATCTCCTCACACAATCAAAGCTCATCCCCTCATCATCCATTCGATTTTCCGAAGATGATGAAAAAACCACTACTCATACTCGCTCAAACACTCTGATCGGACCGCAATCATTTATACAAAGCCTCATTCCTCTTGTGACAGCCATGGAGATGCCCATCGCCGAAATCAACCACATCCAAACATATCAACATGTTCAATGGTGCTCACATCATAATTTAAGGGCATTTTTCGATACAGGATTTGAAAATCAATTTTGTCATTATGATACTGAACGATCACAAATTACGTGGTCACAAAATAAAACACACGCCTTTGCTTCGCAACTCCTCAACACTTTAGGAACTGCATTTTCAAGAAGTGCACTACAGCTATTCCCAAAGCAGATACTCCAGTTATTAAGAAAATTTCAACACGATCCATTGATTCAATTTGTTGAAACAAATGCTCTCGTACCTTTACAAGAACTCAAGCGATTATCTCCTACCCTGCATCGCTATTTTCAGCCCGATCTATTTCTGCATCAGTTTTATCATTTACCAAAAATACCTTCTCACCCGGCAGCACTCTTTTATCTCACTATGAAAACCACTGTTATTGATAAGATTCATACCGCGCGAAATGCAATTGCAAGAGCATATGGCGTGACAGCGGAAAATCCATTTTTGGACCTTGCATTACTTGAAACATTCGCTTCACTTGATGAGACTATCTGGGCAAGCCCTGATATTTTGCCGTCATTTCCTGCGTTCGCACTCCAAACGGTGCACACGTATACCCCAATAGCTGCCGCAGACGAGCATGTGTTTTCGATATGGATGCAGCATCCAACTATCATGGCTCATTTTCATGCACTTACCCGTGGAATACTCGTGGAAAGTGGATTTGTATCATCAGAATATATCCGCGCTCTTTTAAAACGAGCTAGCAGTTCCTCGTTTAAAATTCTGTATGCCTTGATTATTCTCGAAATATGGATGCTTCTATTTATTGACAGGCCGATGTCAAAACGTCAGGAGCCGATACGTATTGAAGAGCTACTTCCGCTTATGAAAAGATAACTATGTATTATAGAGCATTAGACTTCTTTCGAAACTCCATTTGGTTGTTAAAATTACCATTTTTGGCATTTTTAGCTGCAAATTTTTCGACCATATGCTTACATATTGCTCTCAAAATTTGCAACTAAACCTGCACAAAAATCATCAATTTTTCCAACCAAAGCGAGTTTCGAAAGAAGTCTATTTAAGAAAAATGTCGGAGATGACTTATGGCATGCCCTGAATATCCTTAAGGCTGCTATCTTCCGATCCTGACCTGGTTCAGACCGGTTCATTCCACAAGGTCCCCGACAAAAAATTGTAAAGCAAGTATAGGGCATATACTGATTATATGTATATTAAAATGGAGCAAGAAAAAAATTCCAGCAATGCTCTGTTACTGTATACTGGTGACACCTCAATTCAGACTAATAATCTTCTTTCCGAAAATAGATACCCTCGTTTCCTAGAGCTGGTATTTTATTCGGATAATCAATTTGCAAAAATTCTGCTGCCACGTCATTATCAGAAAAAATTGCTAAAACTTCTGCAGTAACACATTCTCCATTATCTTTATCATCATCTGAAATTTCCCCATCATAAACAAAATATAGCTTGATAGAACAGTCATCTGTTAAATCAGACCATCCAATAAAAACAGCTCGAAGATTTGGCGTTACTTCTCCCCATAGAGCCTTTTGTACTGTCAATAAAATAGAGACTCTTTTCATTATCTCATCATTATTCATCTACTCTTCTACAAAATACTTAAAAAAATACATATGTTCCGCTACGCTTAGTTTGCAAGCATGTGTTGATAACACAGAACGCCATATTACTCAAAAACATTTTTCGAAAACCATCTCATACTATTCACAAAAACATATGCATAAATTACCTATACATGTTTCCTTAGACACACAGCTGATCGATCATTTGCGAGCTCACTATGCGATTGATGTACAAGCCATTACACCACTTGCTGAAGGGGCAGACATTCATGCAGCAACATATAAGGCACACGCTTCTGACCATCTCTTCTACTTTGTAAAATTAAAATATGGCAATGAACGCAAGACACCTACTCATATCCTCTCTCTTTTAGATGATGCTGGAGTAGAGCAGATCATCTCACCAATCAAAACTATCCATGGTCATTTTGCCCTACACCTCGATCAATATGCCATCGTTATGTACCCATTTATTGAAGGGAAAAATGGCTTTACTCAAAAATTAACACACCAGCAGTGGACGATGCTCGGCAAGGCATTCAGGCGTATTCATGAAATCGATATACATACCCCCGATCTTCAAAATATAAGACATGAATCATATTCCTCGAAATATAGGCAAGCTGTGCGTGCACTCGATGCTGCTATTCAACAGCGCTCCACTTCTAAGGATCAGATATCGCAAAATTTTTTAGACTCGATGAGAGAGCAGAGAGCATTGATTCATACACTCATAAATCAAGCGGAAGAGCTATGTAATAGCATCAAAACCAAGAAAGTACAATATGTGCTCTGCCATTCCGATATTCACGCCGGCAATGTGTTGATACAAGAAAATGGCAGCTTCTACATAGTAGACTGGGATGAGCCTATCATAGCTCCCAAAGAGCGAGATCTCATGTTTATCGGTGGCGGCGTGGGAAATGCATGGAATATCCCCGAAGAGGAAGTCGCGTTTTATCAAGGATATGGAAGTTCAGATATCAATTTACCTCTCTTGGCATACTATAGATGTGAAAGAATTATAGAAGATATTGCTGAATATGCGGAGGCTCTGCTTATAAAAAAACCTGATGATCAACACTCAAATAGGCTTGAGATGTATACACATTTCATTGCCATGTTTGAGCCCAATGGTGTAGTTGACATTGCACTGAAAACATATAGCAACCTTCTTACGTAATTTTATTTATCTTCAGATTCGACTTTCGGTATCAGAACATCGAGAACATCTTGTAATTTGTATTCCAAAGCGTAACATAGAGCATTTGACTTCTTACTATCTTGTAGGCTCAAGTCTTCAATGCGCATCTTTTCAATAAGTGCTACCGCAACATCGCCCAACTTCTTTTCAATAGCAAGATGCAAGGCTGTCTTTTTTCCCCGCCCTTGAATACCAAGTGTCGATTCATCCATTTTTTCGATCAGTAATTTCGCGACTTCTACACGACTTCTTCGGCAAGCTTCATGAAGAGCTGTATCACCATCATCGTTTTGATGCTTCAAATCGTCTGGATTCATTTTTTGAATAAGCTCTACTGCAACATCATCCATGTCATTGCCAACAGCAAAATGCAGTGCCAATTCCTTCTTTTTATCCTGTATGCTTAGCGCCGATTCATCCATTTTTTCAATCAAGGCTTTTGCAACATTACTTCGGCCCTTCAGGCAAGCTAAATGAAGAGGCGTACAACCTTGATAATCTTGAATCTTTAAACCCTCAAACCCCATCTTTTGAATCAACTCCATAGCAATGTCGTCAAATTCTTTATCAGCAGCATGATGAAGAGGCGTTCGTTTTTTCTTACCTTGGAGTTTTAAATCTTTAGGATTCATTTTTTGGATAAGAGCTTTTGCAATGTCGCTATGCTTATTTTCAATCGCCCAGTACAGCGCTAGCCGTCCTTCCTTATTTTGAATACCAAGTGCCGATTCATCCATTTTTTCGATCAGCAATTTCGCTACTTCTACTCGCGTATACGCACACGCCATATGCAAGCATGTGTCCCCTCTATTATCTTGCAACTTTAAATCTTTAGAGTTCATTTTTTCGATAAGGGCTATTGCAACGTCGTTTTTATTCTTCCAAACCGCCTTGTGCAGCGCTGTATCCATATTGCAATCTTGCAGTTTTAAATCTTTAGAGTTCATTTTTTCAATAAGGGCTATTGCAACGTCGCTAGCCTTATTTTCAATCGCGTTGTGCAGAGCTGTTTGTCCATCTTTATTCTGGATACATAATGTTGACTGATCCATTTTTTTAATCAAAGCTTGAGCAACTTCTACTCTGTTATACAGACAAGCTGTATGAAGGACTGTACGACCATACTTGTCTTGCTTCTTCAAACCTTCAGAATTCATATTTTTAATAAGATCGCCCGCAATATCATCTAGTCCAAAGTCAATCGCCAATTCTAGAGCTGTACTCCCATCGTGATCCTGAATAGCTAATGTTGACTGATCCATTTTTTTAATCAAAGCACTTACAATTTCTGGGTTCTTACGTTTACATGCGAGGTGGAGAGCTGTATCACCATCATTGTTTCGATGCTTCAAATCTTGGGGATTCATTTTTTTAATAAGCTCTACTGCAACATGGTCCATGTCCTTTCCAATAGCATAATGCAGTGCCAATTCCTTCTCTTTATCCTGTATGCTTAGCGCCGATGCATTCATTTTTTCAATCAAGGCTTTTGCAACATTACTTCGGCCCTTCAGGCAAGCTAAATGTAGAGGTGTCAGTCCATTCTTGCCTTGAAGCTGCAAGTTTTTAGAATGCATCTTTTCAATCAAAGCAGCTGCAACATCGTCCATGTCAAACATGACTGCAAGCCACAGAGGTCGTCCTAATTCTTTATCTTGATGGCTCAAATCGTCAGGATTCATTTTATGAATAAGCTGTACGGCAATGTCCGTCAGCCTATATTCGATAGCGAGGTTGAGAGCCGATTTCCCATCGTGATCCTGAATGCCTAATGTTGACTGATCCATTTTTTCAATTAGTGCTTGTACATTTGTTTTTTGTTTCTGCTTACAAGCATAATGAAGAGCTGTATTTCCACTCCTATCCTGAGCAATCAGTTCTTTCTCATTCAAACTTTCTAGTAAAAAAGAAAAAAGCGATTCGTTTTTATCCATCATCGCCTGCTGCAGCATCGGAACGCCATCAATAGTTGTTGCTGAGCACATATTACGAGGTAGTGCTGTGATCTTTGTACCTGCAATACCCAAGAACTTCATTTTTGAAAAACTCTCCGGCAATTCACTGATCGAAGAACAGCCATTCATCACACATGCTTCAAGAGTATTTCCATTTTTACTATTCGCTAGCGATTTAACACCTGTGTTGTCAACCTGAGTATGAGATATGTTAATAGAATTAAGTTGATTCTCCTTTAGCTCGTCTATTGATGTATCCGTAAACTTTGTATAAGATACATCAAGTCCCTGCAGTTTTTTGAAATTTGATCCAACCTTCGTAACCTTTTTACAACCGCACAGATGTAATATCTTTAATTCAGGACATTTTTGTGAGAGGAGTTCAATCCCTTTATCTTCAATCGAAGTGTAAGATAAATTAATAGAATCGAGTTGATACCCTCCAAGTTCTTCTATTGATTTTTCCGTAAATTGTGTACGAGACACATCTAGTTCTTGAAGTTCTTTGAAATGTGATCCAACTTTCGTAACCTTGTTATACCCGCTCACGTTTAATATCTTTAAATGAGGACATTTTTTTGAAAGAATGGCTATAACCTCATCGTCGAGATGCTCACACTCAGTAACAACAAATTCTTGCAATGTTTCTGGTATTTTTTCGCATAATTTTAGCAAACTCTCTTTTGTTAAATCTCTTGGGTTGCATATATGCAACGACTCCAATTTTGGAAATGGATCAGACGTAAAAATAAAATCCTTAAAATCTCCGCTTGAAATACCCAGTTTTTTTAATTCCATCCCCCATAATTTACATAAAATTTTTATGTTTGTAGAAGATAAAGCGTTGGTGTTCAGTTCAGTGCACGATATCCCCCTCCATCTCTCTTCAGAAAGCGCCTCGTTTTCTTTTAATTTTTTAAAAGCAGCTTCCACAATTTTATTGGCTATGGGACCACTAATACCTTTAGGAGAAAACTTTCCTTCAGACACCTGCTCAACAAGCGTATCCAGAGTAAGTTGCTGCAAATTTTTTATCGGCTGCATATATACTCTATATTCAACTTTTACATAACTATAGCACATATATAAAAAACATCAAAAGTGTGCAGATATATTGTGCAGATATATTAGATTTTTATACTCTTGTTTGACCAGCCAACGCCCTTGCCATCTTTCGGAAAATAAAAAAATGAAACGGCGTAAGAGCGTACCAGTACAGACGACCCAATAATCCCCTAGGGCGAAAGGTGGCTGTCTGCACAAGAAAAAGCTTGTCTCCTTCGTTTTCAAATGAAAACTGAAGCCACGCTTCACCAGGAACCTTCATCCCTGCAAAAAGAATTAGACGAGCAGCATCTTTATCTGCAAGAACCACTCTCCAAAAATCAATAGAATCGCCGGCTTGAATCTCTGATGGGTGGCGCCTTCCTCTATTGAGGCCAACGCCTCCTATCATCTGATCCAACAAACCTCTTACACGCCATGCCCAGTCCATGGCATAGTAGCCAACGCTCCCACCTAGTCTCCAAATACGCTCAATAGCTGCTGATTTAGAATCTTTGACTAAGACCTTCTGCCTATCTTGTAAGCAGCCTTCACAAGGCACTTGAATATATTTTTCGAGACTGGGATCCACTCCAAGCACTTCCCATGAATCCATCCAACTCGAGATGACTTCATTTTGTGAAATTTTTTGAAATGACAATTTCAATGCCTCCGTATAACTATAGCAGGTATGTGGGATGATTTTTTTTATTTCATCCAACTGTACCACGCTATTTGTCTTCATGCTCTCAACCAAATAGGAGCAAAGCGAATAGCGCACAGAAGTAATAAAGACGAGCCAGTAGCTTGATAAACGAGGGGTAAGAAATGGTGTGTCGATAATCCATCTTTTGAGATTTCGAAATTGGGCATATTTTAACAAAACCTCTTTAAATGTAAGCACTTCAGGGCCCCCAATATCAAAAGTTTTGTTCACACATCGTGCGTGCAGTAACACGTGAGAAAGATAAAAAAGAACATCGGCAATGAAAATGGGCTGACAGCGTGATTTAACCCACTTAGGAGCTACCATCACAGGAAGCTTTTCACATAAATCTCTTATAATTTCAAATGATGCACTTCCTGGGCCGATGATGATACTTGCACGTAATACGGTGCACGGAATACCACTTTTCTGAAGTATTTTTTCGACTAATAAGCGTGATTGAAGATGAGAAGACAGCTGTTGTTCATCGTTGATGATACCGCCTAAATAAACTATCTGCTTCACCTCAGAATTTTTGAGAGCTTTCAAAAACTGATGTGCAACTGCCATCTCTGTTTCTATCAGATCGCCAACGATTTCAGACATGGAGTGAACAAGATAATAGGCCGCTTCAATCTCTTTTGGAATCAGTGTAATCGTTTCAGGATTTCTGAGATCACCCCATATGTAGTGAAGATTTGGCATATGCTCAGGGAAAACTTGCGCCCCCTTAATACGGCACAACGCATATACTTGGTGCCCTTCATGGATAAGATGCAAGACAAGGCGCTTGCCTACAAATCCATTTGCTCCCGTGACTAAAACTTTTGCCATAACTTGCTCCAGCGTTGCAATTCCCTCTGGAGCCTGTTTTATACTATATTCCTTGTTTTACGCATCTCTTCTATTGTCTTACGTAGAGCGAATTCTGCATTCACCCCTGATGCCTCTGCTTGAGCGACAATATGGTAGAGCTCAGATCCAATTTCTTCTTCTGTTTTACGCTGGCCTTCTGGGGCATCTATTGGAAATTTGCGTATAATTTCTTGTGCACACTGAAGAGCCGGCAGCGTTTTTGGCAAACGCTCATACACATCTATAACCTTTCCCTTCTCTAATTTCTTCAGCTCGTTCCACTGCGTCACCACCTCATCTGGAGAAAGGTCTTTTTTTTCTAAAAAGATATGCGGATGACGCCTGATGAGTTTATCCACAGCTGCTTGACAAGCGTCGTGCACCGTACACAGCTTATCTTTTTCTGCCAACTTTCCTACAAAGATGGCCATTCCTATAAGATCACCCAACTCTTCCGCAAGAGCCTCGGCGCCTTGCTTGTGCGTGATAGCTTCAATGACTTCATGTGTCTCTTCAAGCAAGTGCTCTCTGAGAGATTCTAAGGTCTGCTTGCGATCCCATGGACAGCCATTCGGTCCAAGAAGTGTGTCTATAATGTCGCATAATTTTTGAAATTGGCTATTGGGTTGCATGGATACACTCATCTTGAATTTTTAGGATGTGTCGTTAATTAATAAATCAGATACGATCACAAAGTATATGAAAAAAGCAGTATTTATTGCAGCAACAGGTCAAAATGTAGGCAAAACAACGGTATGCCTTGGCCTCCTCTCGGGCCTTACTAAGAGGCTTCCTGCAGTCGGCTTTTTAAAGCCTGTCGGGCAACAGCACCGCCTCTCTTCCGAAGGCACTGAAGTCGATAAAGATGTCATCTTGTTCAAAGACCACTTCCACCTTTCCTCTAGCTACGCTGCTATGAGCCCCGTCATATGTCCGCATGGCTTCACTAGAGATTTTTTGGACCACAAAGTCACTGAAGAAAAGCTCTTGGAAAAAATAGCAAAGAGCTACCAAACATTGGCAGCCCACAATGACTTTGTCCTTGTAGAAGGCACTGGCCATATTGGTGTTGGATCGATCTTTCACCTCAATAATGCAAAAATCGCGAAACATCTCGGTCTTGATGTTGTCATGATAGCCACTGGAGGGCTAGGCTCTACCTTTGATGAATTAGCGCTCAACATCAATATGTGTCAGGCGTATGGCGTCTCTGTACGTGGCGTCATCCTCAATAAGGTGCATGAAAGCAAGCGCGAGATGATTCTTGAGTACTTTCCCAAATCGCTCTCTCTCTATGGAATCCCTTTGATTGGATGTATCCCCTTCCAGCCACTTCTCAGCATCCCCATGATGAAAGACTACGAATCTCTCTTTGGCACCTCTCTTCTATCAGGACACGAGCATAGGCTCAGACACTACACAGATATCAAGCTCATAGCTGGCTCATTGAATTCCTATCGCAAAGAGATGGGGCCACAACAACTTCTCATAACGCCAGCTTGTAGAGTAGACATCGTGGATGAGATATTACAAGAAAGCAATAGCCACCTAGAATGCGGCGTCATCTTAACAGGAGCTGATGCTCCCTCAGAGGCAACGCTTACAAAAATACAGGCAAGCCAGGTACCTGTTCTTTTTACGCCACTCTCATGCTATGACGTCATGAAGACGATCACTACCTTCACTGCAAAAATTCGGAATGAAGATACAGTAAAAGTAGACAGCGCGATTCACCTTGTAGAAGAACATGTCAATTTCGATGTGCTAATGCGCTCTTTTTCTGAGTCCACCAGTCTTGAAATGGCTGAAACAGATGTGCAGATTCCTGACTTGTAAGACATGGAGCCTTCGCACAACTTCGTAGTAATCGGCATCTCTTGTCAAAGGTAAATCCATAGGGACATGAACCTTGGAATGAAAAATGATTTTCGCCTATCGGACGATATTTATAGCTTACCGTTGGTCCAAAAAAACTAAAAGTAGCTGTATTTGTAGTTCCAGCTAAGTGCAAAGGAAAGGAATCCATTGAAACAATCAATTCCACTTTTTTCATAAGCTGTTGCAACTCTGGCAAAGTAAGTGCTGGCGATACTATAGATCCAGGAACTGCCTTTGCTAATCGCTCAGCAGCCTCTTTTTCTTGAGGCGTCCCCCATATAAAGATAAACTTTGGACAAAATGCTTCTTGTGATGACAGCAAAAATTGCTGCAGCTTCTCTTCTGGTAGAATTTTATTTTTCCAAGCAGAGCCTGGGCAAATCATCCATGCACAAGGACCTAAGTGCTGCTCAATTGAGGAAACAGTAGCTTGCTCTTTTTCTGTAAGTGAAAAATCGATAACCTCGTAAGGCGTTTGAAAAAAATCTTTAAAATAGTTTTGCACAACAAAAAGATAGTCGCGCCTAATGTTTTGCCCTCGAGGAGGATTTGAACGGTGCGATGTAAAAGTACAGTTAATTCTCTCTGGAGCGGTCTTCCACCCAAAACCTACACGTGTATGCGTGCGAGTAAAAAAGTCTATCAATCCTGATTTCAAATTCCCTTGTAGATCAAACACAGCGTCATAGCTTTCCTTTCTTAAATCTCCAAGGAAGGAAAACAGGCCCGTCCATGAACGATAATCCCATATTCTCTTTTTCCAACGCTTTGCATCGATTTCAATCACGCGGTCAACCAATGGATGCGCGCGCACAATGGGGGCAATTTTCTTTTCAACTACCCAGTCAATGGTACACCCTGGCCTGATGGCCTTGAGGTAGTTCAGAACACAAAAAGCTTGAACGACGTCACCAAATGCAGAAGTTTTTACAATCAAAAATCGCATAAGTCTATCCAAAAATAGCGAAAACCGCGTCTTGAAATTGCTTCGGCAGTGGGGCAGTTATCAAAATTCGCTGATGGGTGATCGGATGAACAAATGAAATCTTCTCTGCATGTAAAAAATAACTCCACGACTCGTATGCTCGGCTGGCATGGCCGCCATATTGGCGATCTCCTAGCAGAGGATGACCTATAGAGCTCATGTGTACACGTATCTGATGAGTGCGTCCTGTCAGCGGGAATAAACGCACCAAGCTTGCAGTCTTTGCCTTTTTGACGCATTCCCAGTCGGTGCGAGCATAAAGCCCCTCTTCTTGTACTACGGACCATACAGTCTGTCCTTGGTAGTGACGTTTAGGCGCAAGCTGCTTTACAATAGATCCCTTGTTTTTGATAATAGTATGATCAACGATTGCAAGATACTCTTTTTTGATTTTTCCAACCTTGAACTGATCCATGATTGCATCACGAATCTCAGGAGTCTTTCCCAATAAAACCACACCTGTTGTGTCCTTATCAAGTCTATGAGCAAGAAGAAGCTTGGTATTCGGAAAAAAGGCCGCGATGCTTTTAGGATCACAAGCTAAACCCATAGGCTTATTGTACGCCAAAACAGAGTCATCTTCATACAAGATATTGCTTTCATCAAATTGTATACGCTTTTCATTTTCCTCTGGTAGCACAAGAGTAACACGGTCTCTAAATGCAATAGGCTTGGCGCTAAAGCGCTGACACGTGCCATTGACGCTGCAAAGCCCTTTATCT
Source organism: uncultured bacterium (assembly GCA_964487845.1). Classification (GTDB taxonomy): domain Bacteria; phylum Chlamydiota; class Chlamydiia; order Chlamydiales; family FEN-1388; genus CAZASK01. Next base: position 9,825 of record CAZASK010000009.1, on the reverse strand, counting down.
ACCCACCGCTTGATTTGTCTTAAAGAAAGCGATTTATCTTCATGACTTGCCTTCAGAAAATCAATCAATTTTTTGCCACTCATCTCTTGGCTTACGATCCACTCTAAACGCATAGACTACACTGACCTATACTGTGATAAAAATTTAAGGTCATTTTCAGAAAGAATTCGGATATCAGGAATTCCATACTGCAGCATAAGTACTCTTTCAATACCCATACCCCACGCAAAACCAGTATACTTTTCACTATCTATGCCACAATTGCGCAGCACCTGTGGATGAATCATGCCGCATCCTAAAATCTCAAGCCAACCTGAATGCTTGCAGACTGCACATCCCTGCTCATTGCAAAGAAAACAGCCAATATCTACCTCACATCCTGGCTCAACAAAGGGAAAATAGCTTGGTCGAAAGCGCGTGGAAACCTGTTTTTTAAAAAATTTTTGCAAAAAGAGATTTAACGTGGCCATCATATCCTGCAGCGATACTCCCTCATCCACATACAAGCCTTCGATTTGATGAAAGAAGACATGTGAACGGGCAGAAACAGTTTCATTACGAAAGCAACGGCCCGGCGAGATAAAGCGAAAAGGTGGCTCAGAACTCTCCATGACCCTTCCTTGTGAATTGCTTGTATGAGTTCTCAGCAATACATGAGGCGCCACATAAAAGGTATCTTGCATGTCCTTTGCAGGATGATCTGGCTGAAAGTTCAAAATATCAAAATTATAATAATCTGTCTCGATCTCAGGACTTGACTCTACCGAAAACCCCATCTCTACAAAGATCGAAATCATCTCATCCATCACTTGCGTAATGGGATGCTTCGAACCTACGTGTCCCCTTCTACCAGGCAGCGTTACGTCAATTTTTTCTAAGTCAAGTCTTGCTGATTCTTCTTGAAGTGTAAGGCGGCTTTTTGTTGCCTCAAGAGCTGCTTCTATTCCTACCTTCAGATCATTAAATAACTTACCATAACGCGGCTTGTCTTCAGCGCTTACATCACGCAAAAAACGCATCTGGTCTGCAATAACACCTTTTTTACCCAAATATTTTACATTGAGCGCTTCTACGTCTTTCAGTGCATGAATCTGCGCTAGCTCTTGCTCGAATTGCTGCTTAATAGTGTCGATTGATTGCTGCATGATGTACCCTCTTGGTAAGGGGATGTTGAATAAAAAAACCCGAGAATTCTCGGGTCTGATAAACATAAGTTTACGCGAACTCTACTTCTTTTGACAGAAGCGGAGAAACTTTTAAACAAGTCCTTGCTTCGCTGTAGCCACTACCGCTGCAAAAGCTTGCGGATCGTGAATAGCTAACTCAGAAAGCACTTTGCGGTTCAATTCACAATTTGCTCTCTTCAAACCATAGATAAACTTACTGTAAGAGATCTCATTGATTTTTGTCGCCGCTGCGAGTCTTGCAATCCATAGACCACGAAAATCACGTTTTTTTAGCTTTCTGTGGGTATAGTTGTAGGCCATTGCACGAACAACTGCTTCTTGTGTGATGCGCAAATGGTTTTTACGATCACCCCAAAACCCTTTTGCATTTTTGAGCATGCGACGCTTGCTTTTGAGCGTAGCGACGGCATTTGTTACTCTAACCATTGTATTTTACTCCAATTACACTTCATTTTTTTCCAGACGCTTATTATGCGCCGATCAACAACTTGTATGTTTCAGCTTTCGTAGGATGCACAAAAGCAGGCGTTTCAAGGTGATGCTTTCTCTTCGATGACTTTTTTGTCAGAATATGACGTTTCCCAGCGCGGCCTCGTTTTAACTTACCTGTCGCGGTCACTTTAAATCTCGCTTTGATTGCCTTTACAGTCTTCATTTTTGGCACGGTATCACTCCTTCAGTGAAAAGATGCTAGCATGATAACACATATTTCTCTATCTCGCAACAAAATATCCCTATGTTTTTTTCTTTTTCGCACAAGGCGCTAAAACAAGGTGTAAATTACGGCCGAGCTGTTTTGGGCTCAGTTCTACCATACCCACCTCTTCTAGAGCCGTAACAATCTTTGCTGCAAGCTTAGTACCCATCTCAGGATGTGCCATCTCACGACCTCGAAACATAATCGTTACTTTTACCTTATTACCAGCTTCTAAGAATTCTTTTGCGTGGTCGATTTTCACATTGAGATCATTCTCTCCAATGTTTAATCCTGCCTTAATTTCTTTCACCTTCACTTGGTGCTGGGCTTTTTTATTTTCCTTCTCACGCTTGGTTTGCTCATATCGAAACTTGCCATAATCGACGATCTTTGCAACTGGCGGCGTAGCCGTCGCTACAATTTCCACCAAGTCAAGCCCTTGCCCCTGTGCGAGTTGAAGCGCCTGAGCAAATGGTAATATTCCTAACTGTTCTCCCGTGGCGCTAATAACTCTCAGCTCCCGAGCTCTGATTTCGTGATTTACTCTCACGCGTTTGTGTCACTCCTCTTTAAAATTACTTGCACAACTGCAAAGTCATATTTTCTACGATCTCAATAATAGTACTCGAATCATCAATTATGAGAGAAAGTAAATTCTTGGATATCTGCGGTTTGCGGCAAACGACCTCGATTTTTTTCAAGCATCAGCGCTAAAATACGCTCGCATGAGTAAAAAAAAGAGGCCCCAAAAATAGGTCTTTTCCTCGGCCGCATCATCTCTATGTCTAACTCAATGAAAGAAACAAGCCACGGCCTATGCTTCTGATCTTTTATCCACATTTCCAAGCGAGGACCTAGTCGTCTGGACGCTATTTTCACAGCATCAGGCACTGCATTCTCAAAGGCCTTTGTATAATGACTCTGTTTTGGGCACTTCAAAATTGCTATAGACTCAAAGCCAAGATGACGATACAAAGCTTGGGATAGACAAGCAAATGTACGAACCTCATCTTCCACCAATCCCTCATGAACTTCTATATGAATCGTATCAGATACAAATGTGGAAGTAGAAAAAAGCCCATCTTGATTATATTCTGGAAGCGCTATAACGCGTTCTTGTATTTGAGCGATGCGTGATTTTTTGAGAAGAAGCGCTTGATGAATTGGCTGCACCGAAGTCAAACATGGATACGCTGCGCTCTCTTCAAATGGCTCAAGTGATTTTCTCAGGTTGTCAGATGGATAGGATTTTACCTCTTCAAGCCGAAGGTATTCGATCCCCTTTCTCCACAAAGTCTTTAGAGATGCTAGAACCCCTAACCCAGCAGAAAGCCACACATGAGATTCATCTACAAATGTAATGAGACGCTGCTTTTCTGCCAGAGCCACTGGATCATGCTTCTTAGCCTCTTTATAATCCTTGATATATTCCTTTAGCTCTTTTTTCTCACGAAAGGCAACACCTGATATTCTCCACAAAATAAGATCACCTAAATCGGTATAAGCGACCAATCGACTCTGCGATTCGAGCAAGGAAAAGGACACATCCTCATGCTCTGCAACTGGCATAAACGCTACATCCAAAGCACTTTCACTTATCACCACATCTACTATATTTTGATCGAGTGCATTCACAATAGATGCTTGCAAATCTCTCCTTTTACTCTGGAGAAAACTAACAGCATTTTCACGCATCATACTCTTTGTCTCAAAATGCATCTTTTTTATCTGACGCATTTTTTCTTCCAACAAAAACAAGACATCGCTACCAAAAACATGAGGAACTGCAAAGTCATAAGAAAACGAAAAAGAGTCGGCACGCCACTGAATGGGTTTTACATCTGGAAATACCTCAAGCATGGCTGCTGCTAGAAGACAAGCTGAATAGGATCTTACTTGTGTGTCTATCATGGATTGTAGAGGAAGCTTTTTTTCAAAAGCTTCCTCTATCGATACCTCGTATGTGTAATTGGGATATAGCTGACTCGAACAGCTGACCTCCACGATGTCAACGTGGCGCTCTAACCAACTGAGCTAATACCCCGAAAATAGGACAGGTGATACAATATCTGAATTTACGTTGGAATGCAATGAAAAACAGTGACTCTATTTTAAGATCTACCGTTTCAGTAGGGCACACGCTCTGGAGCAATCTTGTGCATCCTGGAGATATTGTAGTTGATGCGACCTGCGGAAATGGCCACGACACACTCTTCTTGGCTCATCTTGCACTACAAGATGGCAAAGGGACTGTCATTGCAATTGATATACAACCGCAAGCCATATGTACTACGAAAAAACTTCTTCAAGAGCAGCTTGATACAGCAAAACAGCAATGTATTGAATTACATGAAAACTGCCACAGCTCGATGACCACCCTACTCGCTAGCAGAAAAGCAGCTCTCATCGTATATAATTTAGGATACCTTCCTGGCAGCGATAAAATCATCAAAACAATGCCACAGACAACACTAGCAGCACTTGCAGCATCACTCGAATGTCTACAAGATGAAGGAGTGGTCTCTATTACTTGCTATCCAGGGCATACGGAAGGCGCAGAAGAAGAAAAAGCTCTCATTTCTTTTACCGAAAAGTTAGATCAAAAACAGTGGCGCTGTCTTTTTTTCCGTTTTACCAATCGAAGAGAGGCTCCCTCACTTATCCTTGTTCAAAAAATAAAGTAACGGGTAATCTAATGAATATAATCCAAAAACATCAAAGCAGCCACGTGACATTTCAATATACACTAAACAACACCACGACATATACTCAATTGAAAGAAAATCTAGCCACACTCGACTTGGACTGTAATTTTGCCTATTACTTCAAAGTACTCCAAAATGTACATCTGGAACTTAGCGAAGGCGCATGTTATGGGTACAGCAAGTTTTGGTTATTAAAAATACTCAATAACCAAGAAAAACAATTCCAAGATGTAGCAAACATACATGAATCAGCCAAGCAAGCAATTGCACTACAATGTAATCACTTAGCGAAATTTGCGTATTATGAAGCATGCGAAGATGCGTACATCAACATGCGCGAATCGATCAAAAAACTTTCACACACTCACAATATACCCTATAGCAATACTCAAATAACTTCTCACAAAATCGAAGGAAAATCTACATTCGAGTCATGGAAAATAAAAATAACGGTTGCCATAAAAAAACTACGAAAAGGCGCTAGAAACCTCTTAGATACAGAGAAAAAAAACAGCGCACTCAAAGAGCTCAATAAAATGGAAAAGAAAGTAGCGCACATGTTCCCATCAAAAATGAAATGGTGTCAATTTAAAACTAATATAAAAGCCAATATAAATGATGGATTTATTGGATCCAACAGAGGCGAAAAGTTGATATCGCGAAATGGTAATGCCATTCTAGAAAGAATCAGAGTGTTTTCAAAATGTAATGACCGTGTCACCTTTCAAATAACACAAACCTATAAGACGACCAAACACGCCTTCCTTATCCAAAAGGATGGCACTCAATTTACGTTATATGATGTCAATCACGAACCAAAACAAATCAAGACAATGCAAAACTTTACGGATGTACTTGTGAATAAAAACTGCACCACAAGGGAAATAATACAAAAAACAAGTATTGTTCCATTTTTCCCAAAAGAAAAATAGACATACTGTAATCGTGCTTTCTTAACCAAGGAGGCGCAATTACAGTATGTCTAATGAATATACCTGCTAACAAAACACAGATAACATCCACAAACGATCTTCAATCCATTTGATCTTCATTGGGATGTACTCGAGAGGTGAAGGAGCCATACCGAGATAAGAAAGGCCAAGCCAAAAGAAAAAGAATACAACCGCAAATAAGAGAAAACGAAAAAGCAGCTTACAACTCAGTATCACAAGGAAAACACCCAGGAGAACCACTACTGGATAGAATAGAAACTCTTCAACTTGTCCCATATCAGTTGTTATATCATTTTTTCAATTAATGGCATACTATCTTTAGCGGATTCCATCCCTAAATAGCGCAACACATCTGCCATAATAAAAAAAGTTCCGAAAACAACAATCACAGCAGCATTTGAGTGAATCGCTTCCTTCATAGCATGCTCTATTGTATCTTCTTCAGAGCACATATTGCGGTATTCAACAGGCGTGCACTCCATAAGCTCTCCAGTCAACGACTTCCTCTCTGTGCCTGCTTCAACGAAATAAACGGCATGCACATATGGCAAAAAAATCTGCAAACACGATTGCACATCTTTATCACGGCAAGCCCCATAGACAGCCGCATAGCGCTGATCTGGGTATTTATCCAACAATCTCTGAAACAAACGACAAATGCCATCAGGATTGTGTGCTACATCTAAAATAATTTTTTTCCCATTCAACTCCCATTCCTCAAAACGACATGGTGGCAGAGCTTCTAATGCATCGTTATTGTGTATTCCCATACAAAGAAGAGCCTTCTCAGCAATAGCCCTATTTTCATCTTCAAAAGAAGAAAAACGCCCCTGCACTTCATGTACTGGGCAGTCAAGAGGTTTGGCAACTTCATACATGATAGAGAGCGGAACTGTAGGGCCTACTACAACAGGAACGGCTCTTTTTAAAATACCGGCCTTCTCACGTGTAATCGCCTCTATAGAATCTCCTAAAATAGCTGTATGATCGAGGCTGATAGAAGTAATAACAGTAAGTTTTGGATTGCAGACTGAGGTAGCATCAAGTCTGCCCCCAAGGCCTGTTTCCATCACAGCCACATCTACTCTTTTATTCAAAAAGTGAAGCCATGCAAGAGCGGTTGTGATCTCAAAAAAAGTAGCTGGAATCGTGTCTAACAAAGGAAAAATGATATCAAGAATATGAACCACTTCTTGCTCTGTGATCATCACTTGATTCACAACGATGCGCTCTCGAAATGTCCGTATATGAGGTGAAGTAAAGAGGCCTACACACTGCCCCGTCAGCTCAAGTCCTCGTGCAATTTTTGTAGTGACAGATCCTTTGCCATTCGTACCGGCAACATGAATGGCTGGTATGTTTTTTTGCGGATTACCTAACGCATCTAAAAGACGCTCCATTGTGCGAAGACCGAGCCTGGAACCTTTTGCATTCAATGCAAAAAGGCGTTGTACATAGCGCTCATAGATTCGCATAAAAATGGGCCTTGAGCACTTCAAAATCAGTTACTGGACATGTTGCTGAAGCTAATCGAACATCTGGCTTGACATCACCATGAAAATCAGACCCTCCCGTTGCAAGCCAGCCCTTTTCTTGTGCTACTTGTAGCCAACGTTGATTGGTATGGGCATCAAAATTGCCATAATAGACCTCTATTCCGTCAAAAGGAAGAGCAAGCAGCTTTCGAATAATGGATTGCTTGCGGATGACATGAGGATGTGCAATAACAGCCTTTCCTTTTGCGGCATGAATAATCGCTATTGCCTCTTCTGCACTCCAGCGCTCTCCAGCGACGTAACAAGATTTATGCTCTCCTAGATACTTTGCAAAGGCTTCTTGAATTGTTTTCACATATCCCTTCGCAATCATCGCCATCGCTATGTGCGGTCTTCCTATGGTTCCGATGCCTCCAAGATCACTCTCTTCAACCACCATTTTTTTTGCAGCCAACAACTCAAGCATTTTACAATTGCGGACACGTCTCTGTTCTTGATACCATCTGCATTTTTCTTCTAGAACATCGCTATGAGGGCAAAATGCATACCCCAAAACATGTACTGAATGCCCCTGCAAAACAGACGATAGTTCGACTCCCGTGATCAGCTCAATTCCCAACTGTTTTGCAGCAGGTGCTGCTATCGAATATGCTGCAATGTTGTCATGGTCAGTGATAGCAAGCCCTGTCACACCTGACGCTTGTGCTAGTTGGATAAGTTCTACAGGGTCTGCAGTGCCATCGGAATAATTTGAGTGGGCATGTAAATCAATCATGGTATGTTGTATGGAATTATTCGTATTTCAGATTCTAAATGAATGCCATATTCTCTTAAAACACTCTGCTTCACGCATTGTATCAGCTGCAAGACATCGTCTGCTGTCGCGTTTGCATTATTCACAATAAAATTAGCATGCATAGAAGACACAGAGGCACCACCAATCGTAAGACCTTTTAAGCCAGCTTTTTCTATAAGCATACCTGCTGATGTACCTAATGGGTTTTTAAACACACAGCCGCATGATTTATCGCTATATGGCTGTGTATCTATACGATATTGCAATAAATCACGTTGCTTTTTTCTTGCTTCTTCGTGAGGGACCAGTCGAAAGCGAGCGGCTGTGATAACAGCTGGAAGGGATTGAAAAATAGATTTTCGATAAGAAAATGATAGTTTTTCTTTGCTAAATGAATGAAGATCTCCCTGCACATCAACAAAATCCACCGCTTCGACGACGTTTGCAACTTCACTTCCTTGAGCTCCTGCATTCATCCAGATAGCACCACCTACAGAACCGGGGATTCCAGCTGCAAACTCAAGCCCTGACCACCCATTTTTTGCTGTCTTAGTCCCAAGCAGCGAAAAGCTAAATCCTGCCCCTACGTGGATAAGTCCATTCTCCTCTTCTTCATAAAAATGAATCTTATTGAGGATCACAAGCCCGTTGCATCCTTTATCGGAAAATAGCGAATTGGACCCTTTCCCAATTACTATATAGGGAAGATGTTCAGCCGCTGCAAAGCGAATAACCTGCTGCAAAGACTGCACATCATATACTTCGTAAAAATAGCGCGCAAAGCCGCCAATTCCAAACGTTGAGTAATCCGACAACTTGCAATCTGTTCGAAACAGCTGATACATTTTTTATGAAGCCTCTGTTGTATCCTTATAGATAGCATCAACAACTGCTTGTATAAAGGGCTCAGACTCGCGATGACCAAATTTTCTCACCAGTCTTTTCGCTTCAGCAACTGTGACCTCAATTGGCAACGTTTTGTCTATGACACACTCATAGATAGCAAGTCTACAGATATTTCGCTCAACTGAGTCAATACGCTCAATTGCATATTTGTCCACATATTCAGTAATAAGCTTATCTATATGCTCTTGTTGAGCTTTCACTTTTTTGGCTTGCATCAGAGCCAAAAGGGCATTTTTTTTTGAAATTTTCAACTCTTGCATGAGCATGCCAAGTAACTCATCATCTCCACTTGCATGAAACTCCATGCTATAGAGAAATTGTAAGACGGCCTCTCTATGCTTTTGTACTGGTAAACCCATATCCCTCATTCAAACGTGATTACACTTCTATTCTTCAACTCTGGCCATGATTGTACAGGCTTTTGAAATTAGATTGAATCTATTTACATTTAATCGAAAGAATTCCACGATAAGCCATAGAACATGAGCATAGTAGATCCATCATCTATACGCTATCTAATCGACTTATCGCAAGAATTAGACCAATTCAATGCGGGCAACCATTTCTCTTGTGAAAATCCCCTTCTCCAGCGCATTGCCACTGTCTTTCGCACTCAAATACTCGATTCATCTACCGTTGAAATGCTCGAGAAAACGGCAGAATTTGTACAACAGACCAGAAGAGAAACCCCTCACTTGCTCGCAAAGATCCTCGAATCGGTTTGTGACGAAAAAAAAATCTCAATTGAGGCAGGACAACTGCTTCTCTCTACGATTTCTACAAAATTAGACTTTCTCTTAAACCATATCGACAGTACGAAGTTAAAAAATAAGGGAATACAAGGCCCTAGTTTCCCACAAAGAATGCAAGCTATCACAAAAAAAATACACACTAGCCCGAAAAGTGAAAAACCACGTGGATTTATTGCAAATTGTAGCTGGCTCTGCTCAGCAGGATTCAATGCAATTAAAAATATCGGAACGACAGTCGGAGGCAAAGCTCTTTCACTAGAGCTCAACAGAGAACATGAATTTTTTAACGCGAGTCTCCTATTAACCAAATAAATATTTGAGAAATTTTTAGAT
>CAZASK010000008.1:0-64616 GCA_964487845.1 uncultured bacterium | reverse complement strand
AGAAGCCCTCATTCTTCAAGCGTCTATTTAGCAAGAAGAATGCTGAAAATAAAGCTGAGAATGAAGAGGTGACTGCTGAGCCTAAGAAGCCATCTTTTTTGAGTCGTCTTTTCGGTAAAAAACAAACACAAGAAGAACAGATAGTAGCAGAGGCAGAGCCTGAGAAGAAGCCAGATGCTACTCAGCCCAACAGGCTCTCTTTTTGGCAAAGGCTTTTTGGGAAGAAAGATGTAGTTGCAAAAGAGGTAGCTGTAGCACAAGAAGAAAAGAAAAAAGATGAGCCTGTAAAGACATTAAAAGAAATTTATGAAGAGATAGCGGAGGCTGAAGAAGTTCAAGCTCTGGATAAGGAAATCAGTCGTAATACACGTGCTTTACAGCAGCCTGAAGAATCAGCAGACGCTTCACATGCATCAAAACAAGATGATCAGCCTATACAGCAAGAATCTGAAAGGGCTGCAGCGTCTTCTTCATTTTTCAAAAAATTGTTTTGCATTTCGACTCCTGAAAGTAGAGAGTCAGAGATGTTAGACCCATATGAAAAAGAGACTGCCCTAGAAGAGTGACAGTAAATAGGCCTTTATTTTTTGCCAAGGCTATCGTATAAGATAGGTATGACATTTTCACTTGAATCTGATACGACCGTCTTGTGGAAGAGAATAGAGCCACTGTTGCAGGATCAAGAAGATTCTTCTGTTTTTTATGCGAATCCCTTTTCTGGGGCTATCCATCAAAAAAACACCCTTTTTGGAAGAACATGGCAGTGTGTGTATGGGGTTGGAGAAATTCTCACAGGGATTTCTATCGAAAAAAAATGCTTGTATGAATCTGTGGCAACGATAAAAAAAGCATGGAAGGTCGTTTCAAAACAGATTGACTCTCTTTGTATTGATTATAAAAACAGCAAAAATGATATCGAAATGAGGAAGAGGGCGGCAGCTTGTGTGCTGTCTGTATGTGATGCATCGCCGCTGTTTGACTCATTTTTATTCGAAGATCGGGTAAAGACTGGAACGGAAAAAGTAAATAGAGTTTTTCTTCTACTATCCGGCAAGCCGCTATTTCGCGAAAAGGACATACCGATTCTGTATGCATTACGAGAAATATATGCCGCAAGCTCTCTTGAGGGGATTATGCAATGCCCTATTCCTGTAGCTGTCCTGCAAAAAATCGCTGATGCTCTTGTGTTAGAAGAAGAGGAAGAGCGTCAGATACAGCATTGGATACAAACAGTAGAGCAGTGTCTTTTCTTTATAACTCCACTTCTACTTTATAGGGCGCTGAAAGCAAGCCTTGCTTTCCCGCATCAGCTTGCGTGTGTACTTCATTCGCTCATTCATCGTGGGGCGAAAATATTGCAAGAAAAGGATCCTTTATGGAGCTCCTATCTTTTGAGGCTCTATGCAGGGATCAAGTTGCAGGAGACGGTGACTCTTGCCAATCCCCTCAAGCATCAACCACTTCACTCTCTAGGCATTACGATACATAGCATACAAGAAGATACATGTACAAAAGTGCTCGTTGCAAAAACACCGACAGCGCTCGAGCTCTATAATGGGCGATTAGGTAAAAGCTGGGGCGTAGATTGTGTTACTTTAGAGCCTGTGGATAAAAGTGGCTTTTTTATTATCAGCCGCGCAATACCACAGCTTCTGTGTGATATTTCATGGAGCTCTCAGCTTACGAAGCAAGAGCTATCGATTGCTGATGCTGTCGTCTCTTTTGTGCAGTGGCTGATGAAGCAAAGAAAAATGCCACGCCACTTTTTACTGCATACACTTGTTGTTACGAATACCTATACCTTGGCTTCCTTGATCTCTTATAACGACGAAGAAATGATCGATGTTGAGTATAGCTCAATTGAAAAATCTTTGAAAAAAATAGCAGGTACTCATCTTCTGTTATTTCAATATATGATGCAAAAAGCACAGCTACTCAATCATAGAGAGGCTACTCGAATACGAGAGGCTATCCGTGTTTTTTGTAGCAAGCATATCGTTGAGGTGTGTGAAATCGATACCCCATATGCAGAGTATGCGAAGCTATGCCATCACTATTTTACTCTGTATAAATCACAAGTCGAGTTCGAAAAATGGGACATGTTACAAGAAGCAATTATCGACGCAGTCATGCAGATGCTTTTTCGATATGGTATTGCTGCAAGTCGATGGACTCAAGAAGAGTTGCCTCATATCGAGAAGTCGAGCCTCGATCATGAGCTTTTTAAAACGTCTGTTCCTAGCAAACAAGGCTTTTTTTCAGGATTTTTTTAATCATTACTAGAGTAGGCTATTGCTCAAATTATTCTTTTGAGGTACAAGTAATAAAGACACATTTGAAGGCAACTCTCTCTATGCATGCAGTTCAGTTTTCCAAATCACGTTTTTACATATGGCTACTGTATTCCCTTGTGCTCTTTTTGTACTCCTGTGGAGAATCGAATACAAAACAGAACTATCAGATCGCAAGAAATATACAGTGGGATGAGATTTCATTTTACGGCGCTGAAAAGAACGTGCTTGGATTTTCAGATGACCTGATACTAGAAATAGCAAAAATGCAAAAATTTCAACCAAAGCTCATGACTTTCACTCGTGGATCCATCATGCAGGCCTTGGAAAGAAAAGATGTAGATGCTGTGCTTACTGCAAAGCAGCCTACAGAGCGCAATCGCAAGAAATATCTTTTTTCCGAACCTTATTTTATAGTTGGCCCTGTGCTTCTTATTAGAAAAGAGTCATCGTTTACCGCGCTTAAAGACTTGTCAAATAGAGAGGTTGCTTATGAAAGAAGCTATCAATGGCCTCTTCTGTTAACGGAATCTTCTTTTTGCATCTTGCGGCCTTATGATGAAGTTTTAAAAGCAGTTGAAGATATGGTCAGAGGGAGAGTAGACGCTGTCATTATGGATGCAATTATTGCCAACAGACTCTCGAATGGGCTTTATCATAACAGCATTAAAATAGCAGGCCCTCCTTTAAAACCGATTGGGCTCTATCTTGCTGTAAAAAAGGGTGGTAGAGAAGAGTTGATCGCTCGTTTCAATAAAGGCCTTGCAAAAACGAAGAAAGAGGGGCTCTATTCAAAGATGCTTCTGTACTGGGGTCTTTTTGATGCAGAGCATGTATCTTATAGTCACTGATTTCGTTTTTGTGGATACATATCAAGTGAGGACTCAAGATAGGCGTTGTTTACCTTTTCTAGAATTTCTCTCTCTGGATAGCAGGAAGTCACTTCCCAAATAGTGCTGCAATACTCGTTGATAGCACGATCTGTTGAGAATTTTCCCATGCCAGCGATGTTGTGGATCGCATATTCTGCCCATTTCAATGGTTGTAAATAGAGTTCCTCTACCTTCTTTTGAGTGGCATAGTAGGAGTCGAAGTCTTTGAGCACAAAGAATCTGTCAGGAATCGACCCCCAGCTGCCCTCTAAAAGTGCATAGTAGAGACTGCTGAGAGATTGATGCTCAATATCATGTGTGGCGAGTGTGCGATCGCGTAGAGAGTCGACAGCGCGTTTTAAGCGTGGATTTTTCATATATATATCCCATGCACGGTAGGAATTATTCTTCCTCATCTCCTGAATTTCCTCAGAGGAGTGGCCAAACCGGAATGGCCACCACTCGTCCGTGACCTCTTGTCTCATCTCGACATTCGCGCCATCTTCAGTACCTATGGTAAGCGCGCCATTCATGCTGAACTTCATATTCCCTGTTCCAGAAGCCTCCATGCCTGCTGTCGAAATTTGCTCAGATATATCAGCTGCTGGGATGATAAGTTCAGCGCGTGAGACAAAGTAGTTTTCTATGTAGACAACATTCAGATATTGGGATGCGATAGGATCGTTGTTTACCTTTTTAGCGATACAGTGGATAAGCCTGATGATTGTCTTTGCAATTTCGTAGCTCGCTGCTGCCTTCCCAGAAAAAATAGCCAGCCTTTTCGCTCTTGGCTTATAGGGGTCATCGAGGATTTCTTGGTAGAGGACAATCAGATGCAGCGCTTTGAGAAGCTGCCTTTTATATTCATGTACTCTCTTTACCTGACAGTCAAAAAGAGCTGTAGTATCCAAGGAAACGTGAGAATCCAGCTGACGACCAGCGGCATCTCGAGGGCGACCCTCATGATGGATAAAGTCGAGAAGGTTTTGCTTATTTTTTCGCTTTACTTCCAGAAATTCTTTTTGACTTGTCTCATCCTTGGCAAATTCAGCAAGCCTTCGAATCTGACTGAAATCAGTAATCCAGTCGCTGCCTATGCGTGAGGTGATAAAATGTGCAAGGTCTGGATTACAATTCATGAGCCATCGTCTGTGAGTGACTCCATTCGTGACATTCACAAATCTTCCAGGGAAGAGCTCGTGAAAATCTTTAAAGACACTTGCTTTTAGAATTTCTGTATGCAAAGCCGCAACTCCATTGACTCGATGTGAGCCAACGACAGCTAGATTTGCCATTCTTACTTTGCCATTTTCAATGATCGATAACCTTCTCACAAGGTCTTCATTGCCAGGGTGTTGGATGCGCACTGAATTGCAAAAGTCGTAGTTAATGCGTTCGATGATTTTATACTGGCGGGGCAAGAGATATTGAAATAAGCTTTGATCCCATTGTTCAAGGGCTTCGGCCATGATCGTATGATTCGTATAGCTCGTGCACGCTTGTGTGATCTCCCAGGCGACTTTCCAAGGGGTGTTGAAGCGCTTAATAAGCACTCGCATGAGCTCTGCTATTAACATAGCAGGATGCGTATCATTGATCTGTATCCTCACCTTCTCAGAAAATTCACTGATGTCATGATGATAGGAGAGGTAGTAGCGGAAGATATCTTGTAGTGACGCAGAGACAAGAAGATATTCTTGTTTGAGGCGCACGCGCTTTCCTGTCTCGTGGATATCGCTTGGATAGAGAACATCGGTGAGTGTTGTGTTTTCAGCGGCTTGATCGAGTCTTCCAGCATTATAGCGCTGCAGCTGGAAATTGCGGGGAGATTCTTTCGTACTCCATAGCCTGAGGGTGACTACAGCGAAGTCATCTTTTGGGCTATATCCCAAGATAGGGATATCATAGGGCATTGCCCATACCTCTTCATTCTCTGCTAAGCTGTAGGCCTCTTCTCCAAGAGGATGATGCACTTGTGTAGGGGTTCCGCAGAATTTTACTGGCACCTTGCGTAGATCACGTCTGAACTCCCATGGATTTTCGCTCATGAGCCATAAATCTGGTCTTTCAATCTGGACCCCATCCCAGAGTTGCTGCTCAAAAAGACCATATTGATACCTGAGGCCATATCCTCGAGCAGGCATGGCAAGTGTAGCAAGTGAATCCAAAAAGCAAGAGGCGAGGCGCCCTAGGCCCCCATTGCCAAGCGCTGGGTCATATTCATGAGCGACAATTTCTTTGAGAGAGCGGTTTGTTTTTTTTACAACCAGTTGGACGATATCTTGATTCTTTAAGTTGACGACGTTGTTATACAAAAAGCGCCCTGGGAGATACTCCATAGAAAGATAAAAGATGTGACGCTTGTTGTTTTTGGTCCACGACTGCGCGGTCGCTTGCCAATTTGTCATGATCTGCTCTCTCATGGCATAGCAGAAGGCTCTATAGAACTCGTCAGCGTCCGCCTCTTCAAGCACACGACCGAAGGTGGTGATTAGATAATGCTTTATCTTGCGGACAACAAGATCTGCTTGCTGTTCGGTAGTCTCTCTTTCGCCATTATGTGTCATAATCCATCTCATTGGAAAAAATGGGTGTTTCCCTCTATAGTTATGGTTTATATAGAAATTCAAATTTTAGTGTTATGAGAAAAAAAAGCTGGCTCTCAGAAGTGGTTCGTATTTTGAGCCTTTGTGTCATCATATCTCTTGTCGGGATGTGCTACTGGTCATCGCTTATACAAGAAGAAAAGCTGCAAAAGTTGTCACGCTCGATTCACCTTTTAGAAGAAAAGGTGAAAAATATTCCTTCTCAGATTCAAAAAGAGCGCATCTTGCCAAAAACCACCTCTTCTGGGGCTCACTTCTTAGAGACAGATCCCTATTATGAGAAGACTCTTCCTCAGCAGCTCGGTCCTTCTTTTACTCCTCATGGCACACTTCGTCTGGCTCAAATCGGAAAAGCTGACAACTTGCATCCTTTTAGTGAGTGGGCTCATGTCTCAGAATGGATCGGCTATGCACAAAGAGGGATAATGGGATTGCAATTTGGCTCCTATCAGCGCTTTTGCCCTGATATCGCCCTCTCTGTAGATGAAGACGATGCTCCAGATAGACCGCAGGCATTTTTTACAATACATCTACGTGAGGATGTTTTTTGGGAGCCACTTGAAAGTGCTCATTTTCCTCCAGAAGTGCATCTGGCTGATCATTTTTTACAAAGACATCCGGTTACAGCTCATGATTTTGTATTTTTCTTCCAGGCGGTCAAAAATCCGTATGTCGATGTGCCGACAGCGGTGACGTTGAGACAGCTCCTTGAAAATATAGAATCTGTTGTGGCAATCGATGACCATACATTGAGAATTACCTATACGAAGACAAAAGTTGAAAAAGATCGCTATGAACTTCCGGTTGTAGCAAAGATTCGTATTGCCATGATTCGCCCTTTAGCGCGTTCGGTATATCAATATGCTGTAGATGGTAGCAAGCTGTGTGTCCATGATGAAAGCCCAGGCTTTTATGCCAAAAGTTCCGTATGGGCGCAGCAGTTTGCGCATCACTTTTCTATTCGGGTGATTCCTTCTTGCGGCGCCTATATCTTTGATGGGGCAACAGATAGGATGATTCGCTTCCGCAGAAATCCAAACTTCTATGACTCGTATCAAGCGCTGTATGATGCCGTTGAAGTGTTACTTGTAGATTCTCCTGACAGTATGTGGCGCCATTTCATGGAGCAGAAAATCGATGTCTGCGTAGTTCCTCCGGGGAATTTAAGAGAGCTGGAGCGCTTTCAAAAAAGTCCTTTTTGTATGAGCCAAAAAGAAAAAGGTCATGAAGTCAAAACGCTCGAATATCTTGCGCGCAGCTTTTCATATCTGGCTCTCAACATGCAAAGAAGCTGTTTTGAAAGTAAGAAAGTGCGGCAGGCTTTTTCGATGGCTGTTGATTATAGGCGGCTGATTCATCAGATTTTATATGACCAAGCTGAGGCTATCACGGGGCCATTTTTTAAAGAGTCGAAAGCTTATAATGCTGCGATCCATGAGTGGCAGTATGATCCCGAAGCTGCAAAAAGACTGCTGGCAGAAGATGGCTGGTATGATGCGGATGGAGATGGCATCGTAGAAAAAGAAAGAGATGGCAAGCGCGTGCCTTTTCGTTTTTCTCTTCTCTTTTATGTGAAAAATCCTATTACGAAAGCGTACTGTGAGATGCTTTCTACCTATTTTAAGGAAATAGGTGTCGGCTGCCATTTAAAAGGAGTCGATTTTGCAGATTTATCAGCCGCTGTTGAAGATAAGAACTTCGACGCACTCTTCTTGGCATGGCAGCTCGCTCCTCCACCAGAAGATCCAGATCAACTCTGGCATTCAAATGGAGCCTTGAAGAAGGGCTCATCGAATTTAGTTGGCTTTGCGGATGAAAGAGTAGATCATGCTATTGAGCGTCTTCGCTTTGAGAAAGAAGAAGAAAAAAGACTTCAGCTCTATCATGAAGTGCACGCGATTCTACATGAGGACGCGCCTTATCTCTATCTTTATTCACCGAAGACGACGCTCGCCTATTGGAGCTGGATCGAAAACTTGATGATCCCCAAAGAGCATCCTGAACTCATCCCTGGAGCTGATGTTGTAGAGCCCTCTGTCCTTGTCACCTGGAAGAAGCGGGAGTGATATGGCAGGATATGTGCTTCGTAGACTCCTTCTTCTGCCTATTACTTTGTTTTGTATTGTCCTCGTGAACTTTGTGATTATTAACTTGGCCCCTGGAGAGCCGGCGCTCATGATGCAGATCAATGCGCAGGGGGATGCGAGCCGTCAGGAGGGAAGCCAGGCTCTCTTTGGACAAGATGAGCGCTATTTGCAGTTTCGTGAGTTTTTTGGCCTTACTTTGCCGATCCTCTTTAACGACTGGAGCTGGATCACGAAAGAAGAGGTGTTTGCTACACTTACCCAGATCGGTGAAAAACAGCAAGAGAGTGCAGGTGCTGAATATCAGGCTATGAGAACACAGATGGGAGATCAGGCGCGCTTTGTGCTCCCTCATCTTGTAGCTATCATGCAAGATGAGGCGGCGCCTCTTGTGATCCGTCAGCTAGCAAGGCGCTATGTGCTTCGCGGAGCGCATCGTTTTGTGTATGAAGGGCAGGACTTGACAGCCTTTCAAAAAGAAGAAAATAGAAAAATCGCAGAGAATAATTTATTTTTGGATCACATACAGGTAGGTGAGCAAACGAAAGAGGCATTTGATGCAGCGATTCTTCCTCTCGTCTCATGGTATGAAGAGCATGCAAAAGATCTTGGTGTTGAGCTGACAGCCTCTGACAAGCTCAAGCAGTTTTTTTGTATGACGCGGTTTGCAAAATATCTCTTCCGAGTACTGAGGCTCGACTTCGGGACGACAAGAAACGATCCGAATAGGCTTGTGATTGCAGAAGTCATACGTAGGCTGCGCTATTCGCTGACGTTGTCTCTTCTACCGCTTGTGATGACTATTGCTGGCTGTTTGATTCTTGGCATGGTGATGGCCATTTGGAAAGATTCATTTTTTGATCGCGTGGTAAATACACTCCTTCTTTTTTTATATGCCTCCCCTGTCTTTGTAGTAGCTCCCTTTTTAATAGAAAAAGTGGCTCTGCATCATGACTATCCATTCACGCAGGTCTCCTTCCCAATCGCTGGATTTTCAAGCCCTGATTCTCTCTATAATGAGATGACTTCGCTCGAGCGGCTTTTGGATATTCTACGGCATATTACGCTTCCTCTTGTGACGATTTTATATGGGAGCTTTGCTATGCAGGCAAGGCTTTCTCGCGCTGTCTTTCTCGATATCATCCATCAAGACTATGTACGAACCGCACGAGCGAAAGGTGTTTCTCCTTTTACGCTCTACCTCGGTCATGTAGGAAGAAATGGCGCGATCCCAATTGTGACATCAGTAGCAGGCTCTTTAGGCGTCATCCTTGGGGGCTCTGTCATTGTAGAGACGATCTTTGAAATTCCAGGTTTCGGCAAGTTTTTCTACGACGCCATTGTCAATCGGGATTATAATGTGATGATGTTTTCTGTACTCGTAGGGTCATTTCTTGCGCTTCTTGGCTATTTAGTCGCTGACCTCATGTATATGTGGCTAGATCCACGTGTAAGCCTGGAGAAAGCTCGATGAATCAGCATAGAAGTTATTGGAGTGATATTGCTTGTAAGATGATGAAAAGTCCACTTGGCGTGTTTGGAATAGTGATTGTCTTAATGATAGGTGTTGTTGCTCTGTATGCCCCCTTTTTTGCTTCGAGCAAGCCGCTTGTTGTCTGCTATGATAACACTCTCTATTTCCCACTTTTTCGTTACTATTTTTCCTCGCTCTTCTTTACAAAAAAAATAGATCTCTTTTGTAACTGTATCGGAGTGTGGCTGCCTCTTTATTACCTCATACGACGCTTTTCGCTTGCAAAATGGATTTTTACTGCTGGCATGATAGCCTTTTTTATCACAATATCATGTGTTCATGTAATCGATCCTGCGATCGATATTTCGTTGAATCAAGAAAAGCAAAAAGTCTTTGAGAAGCTTACTAAGGAGGGGTATATATTCCCTGATTTTGATTTTGAGCTTTCTTACATGAACGAGTATGCCAAGTTACATATGGTTCTCCATCAAACAAGTCTGGAGCGTGCTCACAAGGCACTTATAGAGGCTCTTGGGCCGGATTATAAGGAACCCTATACACTCTATCGCTTGGAGCAAGAGCGTGAAGAAAGAGAGCTAACACAACTAAAAGCAAGACAGAAGACGCCGCAGCTCGCGGCAAGAGTGCGCTACCTTGAAAAGAAGAGGGCTTATATCTCTCAAGAGCAAGAGAAGATATCTGGACTTATATACCCGCTTATTCGCATGCATCATTGGGAAGAGGATGTGGGCGGAGATCAGGCGATGAATCATCTGTTGCCTTTTTATGAGCTGTCTCGATTAGGGCGCCAGGATTTGATGAGTGCGCTCATCTATGGAGCGAGGATTTCTCTATTTGTCGGGATTATGGCAACGCTGCTTTCTTTGCTTATAGGTGTGCCGCTTGGTCTTATTTCAGGCTATTATGGGGGTAGATGTGACATGCTGGCATGTCGCTTTATCGAGGTGTGGGAGTCGATGCCTGCTTTTTTTATGCTGCTCATGATTGTGGCTATTTTGGAGACAAAGTCTATTTTTATTGTGATTGCTGTGATTGCGATCTTTAATTGGACGAGCTCTTTTCGCTATGTGCGAGCAGAGGCATTTCGCCAAAGAGAGCTTGCCTATGTGGAGGCTGCTCGTGCGCTCGGATTTTCTTCTGCTAGGGTCCTTTTTTCTCATCTTCTCCCTAGTTGTATCGTTGTAGTAGTGGCGCTGCTACCATTTGATATTATGGCGGCGATCACACGAGAGGCTGCTCTTGCATTTTTAGGTCTTGGCGAGGAGCATTCCTGCTCGTGGGGCGTTCTCATGGATGAGGGCAGAGCTGCTTTCCCGCAAGAGAGCGCTCTTTTGTGGCCCCCTGCTATTGCACTTACGATCCTTTTGATGGCGATTGCATGTGTGGGTAGCTCCTTGCAAACAGCTCTTGATCCGAAGGCTTCTTCGTCTTAAGGTCTATTTTTCTACAAATCTGTAGAAAAATAGACCCATAATTGCTTCAATTATGTAGAAATTACGAGGATATAGACGAAACGTTGTAAAAACAACCGACTCGCGGAATGTAGGGTTTATAGCAGAGTTGATAGGGTGTAGTAGCAGCAGATAGAGAGAAGAGCTCCGGCTGGGATGGTGATAATCCAGGAAAAGATGATATCTCTAATTGTCGATAAGTTGAGAGCGCCGATACCTCCTGCTAAGCCAACGCCGAGGACGGATCCTACTAAGGTGTGTGTGGTAGAGACTGGAAATCCGCATGCAGAGGCTAAGAGGATAGTGCAGGCCGCTCCAAATTCACCAGCGAATCCTCTGCTGGGGGTGAGCTCCGTAATTTTCTTCCCTATGGTGTCGATGACGCGCCATCCCCATGTGGCCAGGCCTGTGACAATGCCGACAGCTCCAAGAAGAAGCACCCATGCGGGGATATGTTCTGTGAGGGCGCCATGTTGAATGGTGCTGACGACGGCTGCAAGGGGTCCTATTGCATTGGAGACGTCGTTTGATCCATGTGCAAAAGCCATGAGGCAGGCGCTTGCTATCTGTAGAAAACCAAATATCTTCTCCACCCAGTGAAATTCGGTATGTACCGAGGCGCTGTTACTGCCTTCTCTGATGGCGTGCGAGACGCCATCTAGCTCTTGGATGATATCTCCCATATGGTAGTTCATCTCGCCACTTGTGGCATTTTGAATACGGTAGAGATGTTTTTTTGCCTTTTCTACTTCGATGAGGAGATTGGGATCGAGAGCTTTATTTTTCTGTGGCGCAAGCTCAATATGAAATTTTTTGACGCAGCTTTTTGTTATGAATGCGACTGCTGTTGCGAGTAATGCTGCTACGGCGAGTTTCAAAATGCGGCTGGCATGAGGGAAAAGGACGTTTTGTTGCAGTATGAGCGATAGCACAAAGATGACAACGCCGATGATGTAGGGAAGGTAGCGGATGATTGCCTGAAGTGGATGTTGTTGGTAGAAAATTTTCCTGCGGATTACAAGGAAGATGAGGTAGCTGAAGGCTCCTCCGATAAGAGGCGAGGCTATCCAGGTGAGCGCGATACTGAGTACTTTGTCCCAGTATACTGCGTCGATGCCGCCTACGATGGCCCCGAAGCCTACGATGGCGCCGCAGATGGCGTGTGTGGTAGAGACAGGAAGTCCCAGGTAGGAGGCTATTTGAAGCCAGGCTCCTGTAGCGAGGAGTGCAGACAGCATGCCGAGGATAAAGACTTTTGGCTCATTTGCAAATATCTCTGGGTTGACAAGCCCTTTTTGCAGTGTCTCTGAGACGTTTGATCCAAAGAGGGTGGCTCCCAAAAATTCGAATATGGAGGCTATGATGACAGCTTGGATGAGAGTGAGTGCACCAGATCCTACCGACGTTCCCATTGCGTTGGCGACGTCGTTGGCGCCTATATTCCAGGCGGCGTAGAATCCAAAGAGAATGGCTATAATAAGAAAGTATGTTTCATTCATCATTTTACATCGAGTGTCATTCGTACGCAGTTTGCAAGCTTTTCGGATAGATTTGACAAAGCTCCTACTGCGCTGAAGATTTTTTGCCACTGATCGAAGACGCCATAGGAGATGCTTCCTTCTGCTTGGTAGAGTGCCTTCAGGAGATTTCTTTGGATGACGTCGGCTTCATGCTCTTTGAAGGCAACATCTTCGATCATCATCTTAACGCGCTCAGCTTCTGAGCCGCCGAATGAAGATTCGAGGAGTTCATGGAGCTCTTGGATGATTTTTCTCACCCCTTCGAAGGACTCGATATTTTTTGCGAGAAATTGAGAAAAAGGCTTTTCGAGAGTTTCTAAGAGCTTCATCTCGCGCAAGGTAAGGAGGACAGCGATGTCTTCTACAACATCGGCGATGCTGTCTTGTGTAGTGAGCATATCCAGAAAAGTGGCTCTGTTTATAGAGAGAAAGAGGCTGCCTGGCATGTGGTTGCGGATGTCATTTTTTGTAAGGTCTGCTGCATGTTCAAGTTCAGAAATGCGGTCTGCAATTTTTTGTAATAGAGGATAGTTTTGATCTTTTAAGGCGGAAAAAAGAGGTATCAGCTCAAAAACACAGTCGGCTACTTTTTCCATATGGCCTTGTAGCGGTGCAAAAGGGGACCGTCCAAATAAGTTGAGAATATGAAGCATGCAAGCATCCCAATCATTCATTGTAGATCCTCTATTCTATCGAGCCGAGAGATTTTTGGCGATTGTTTCTCTTTTGTGGAGGGGAGTTATTGAGGAGATTTTTTATACAGATATAAATTGAATTGTCTTAATTTTTTTCTATCTTCTTCAGTAAGAAGTGATACAGGTTTCCCAGTGAGATGCGCTTCTTTTAAATCAGCTATAATCGTATTCAGTGTAAGAAGAGTTTCAGCTTTTTTATAGTGATTCCATGTGCGGAATCCACATAGGTAGAAATATTTTTTCTTCATAACTCTATTGTCTGTAAAAACACTCATGTCAAGTTTTTCTGCTGTAAAACTTGACATGGGTGTCAGAAATATTGGTTGTATTTTCTTACAAACTCTCTTTACGCACTTGTGATGTCAGGAGGCTTGTTTCTTCTGAGCATGAGCGGTTTTCGAAATGCTCGCCATATCCTTCGGATATGACTGTGTTTTCTCACATCGCTCATACTCAAAATAATCCAAGCCTCCTGGCATCACAAGTGCGTATGTGAGTTACAAATCAAGCGACTTTTGAAGAGTTAAACAAGTTACGTGAAAAAGTTGCTGCTGCGTAAGATGAGATGGTTTTTTCTATTGAAAAACCAGCATCAAACAGTAAAAACACCTATTTGGGCGGGGGCATCTTCATATGGCTGATTGCGAAATCTGCTTGCAATTCCCTCGATATGCAATGTGCGTTTTGGTATAAGCTCTCTATATGACGATGCAGCCACTGCTTGACATAGAATCTCTCAATGCAACTGTGCAGACAGCAAAAGGTGTTCTGCATATAGTCTCTGACGTCTCTTTAAGGGTCATGCAAGGAGAGACGCTCGCAATCATTGGAGAGTCTGGCTCTGGGAAGACGACGCTCTGTTTGGCGATGCTTCGTCTGCTCTCGCCTGCCTTTTCTCTCTCTGGCAAGGTGCTGTTTCAAGGCCGTAATCTTTTCACTTTGTCTTCATCTCAGTGGAGGGCTGTTCTTGGCAAAGAGATTGCCCTTGTCTTCCAAGACCCTGACAGCGCGCTTAACCCTGTCTCTACCATTGGAGATCAGATTGCCGAGGTTATAGAGGTACATGGAAACTCTGCCAGAGAAGAGATAGAGCATGAGGTGGTGGAGCTGCTGAAGCAAGTAGGCCTTCCAAGGCCAGAGAATGCTTTTGAGACCTATCCACATCATATTTCTGGCGGGATGAAGCAGCGCGTGATGATTGCGATGGCCATCAGCATGCGTCCTCGGCTGCTCATCCTCGACGAGCCGACGACAGCGCTTGATCTCACTGTCCAAAAAGAAATTTTAGCCCTCGTGAAAAAGCTGCAGCAGTCGCTTCATATGACCCTCGTCATCGTGACACACGACATGGGCGTCGTCGCTGAGATGGCAGATCATGTTGCGGTGATGTATGCATCCCGCGTTGTAGAACATGGGCGCGTGTCAGACATCTTCGATGCGCCCCTACATCCCTATACAAAGGCTTTATTTGCTGCAAAGCCGACTCGTGCAATGAGAAAACAAAAAATCCCTGTTGTGGAGGGATCATCGCAGGTGCGTATTTTTGATGGCTGCCCCTACCAAAATCGCTGCCCCCACGTGTGGGAGCGTTGCAGGCAGGGAAAGGTTTCTTCGTTTGGAAGTGATGATCATAAGACCTACTGCTGGCTGTATGAAGAGCCACTGAGGAGAAGAGATGATTGAGGTGCGGCATCTCAGTAAACACTTTGCCATTCAGAGCGGCTTTTTAAGAAAGACGACAGGCTGTGTTCGTGCTGTTACTGACGTCTCCTTTTCTCTTTCAGCAGGGCAGGTGATGGGCGTTGTCGGCGAATCTGGCTCTGGCAAGAGCACCCTTGCTCGCACTCTACTGCGTTTGATAGAGCCTACTGCGGGGACGATTCTTTTTGATGGCTGCGATATCACGAAGCTTGCTTTTCCCTCTATGAAGACGATGCGCCGGCGCATGCAGATGGTATTTCAAAATCCAGCTTCATCACTGCACCCACGAAAGACGGTGAGCGATATTTTAAAAGAGCCTCTTGAGTTTCATCAGATCTGTCCTCAGCATGCACAAGAAAGGTGTGTCGAGGAGCTTTTGGATAAAGTAGGGCTGCATGCGGAGATGGCGTCGCGGTATCCTCATGAGCTATCTCTTGGGCAGCAGCAGCGCGTTGCCATCGCACGAGCTATCAGCGTAGAGCCAGAGCTTCTTGTCCTCGACGAGAGCGTCTCAGCGCTCGATGTCTCGATCCAGGCGCAGATCCTCAATCTCCTGATGCAGCTACAGAAGGAGCTTGCGATGACCTATCTTTTTATCAGCCACGACCTCGGTGTTGTCGAGCATATCGCAGACGCGGTCATCGTGATGAAAGAGGGCCAGATCGTGGAAGAAGGCCTTGTCGAAGAGGTGTTGCAGGCGCCGAAGCATCCCTATACTCAGCAGCTTCTGGCTGCACGCTTGCCTACTCACCCAGTACGGCGATGAGAATGGGACGGCCATTCATGTGTTGTAAAATAAATTATAATATGCTAGTTCTTAGATAGGGATGTGTCGTTGAAACAATGAATAGCGTGTGATTAGTTGTCTTGAATTGAGTCGCACGCTGAGTGCCAGATAGAGAACGTGATCTGATTGGAGGATATATGACAGCCATTGGTGGTTCAGGGGATTCATTTTCAAAGGTAAACGCTTTGAGCCAGGCAGGGTTAAAGGTGACAGAGATTACAGGAAAAACCACAATTGGAAAAATTGCAAATATGTGGTTGTCGAGACTGCAAGGACATGTGTGTTTCAAAGAAGGCGGTAAATATTATGCCGTATCTAAAAAGGAGATACAACAATATAAGATCAACCACAATCTCTCGTTTATACTGCCTCGTAGTGTCGTCAACAAAGCTGTGCAGGAAGGTCGAAAGCCAATTCTTCCTGAAAACGCTTCCTTGAAAGCTAGCGATGAAAAATTAGAAAATGTAGTGAAGAAATCCTTTCCTCCTCATGTAAAAGAGGGCATCAGCCTAGTCCGTGAGTTGTACAAAGCAAGGAACTCGAAAGATCAGAAAGAGCTCGAGGCTATGGAGAAGAAAAACGTGGAAGTAGTGCAGTCTGTTCTAAAAAAGCAAGAAGAGATGAAAGATCGCACTGCAGTAGATTTATTAAAATCAGGGATCAAAGGGGAGCAATTCCAAATGTCAACGTCTGATTTTAAAAAATTATTTAACATTATTGGCTTATCTCCTAAGCAAGCGCAGAGTGCGATGGGCTATATGGGGGTACTAGAGGGAGAAGAAGGGCCTATTGATACTGCAAAAGATGAGTTTTATATGGCTATGGAGCCATATGTTGAGCAAATATCTCTGCCTACTGCGCGTTATCTGTGCACAAAACCTGTAGATACGCCTGTTATGAAGAATCCCAGTGAGTCATTTCCAGGAAAACATCTGAGCCGTGAAAGAGTAGAGCAAGAAAAGAAAGCACTTGGTAACCCCCCACAAAACACCTCGAATTCATTGCCAGAGACTACTTCTTCGGCTTTTGATGAACTAATCGAGATGAAACAATCAGATCGCAATGCATTCTCCAAACCATTAACAAGCGATGAGCGATTGGAGGGATATAAGAAGAGCATAGAGAAGCAGAATCAGTTATCTCCATCTACAGATAAAAAGGTTACAAAAAGTTTGAAAAACGGAAATCAGTTACCCAAATTGGATAATATTTAAAATTGCTAGAAAAGACATTGAAGGCTTGATGTCTATTGTCAAGGATGAAAAAACAGCAAAGCAAATCATGCAATCTCAAGGAATAAAGCAGATACAAAGCAAATGAAGGACGTAATGCTCCAATGAATGTTGGAAAATCGGATGAGCAACCAAACAAGCTAGACTTTCTGAAGCAAGCAGGTGTACGGGTAGATGCGGTACGTTCGTTCAGTGGGATAAGCAAAATTGCTCATTTCGTATCAGCGGCATTGACAGGGCGCTTGATAAAGACAGGTGGTCTTTATTATTGCGTTTCCAAGAAATCTCTTCAGGAACATCAGCCAAAACAGGGGGGGGCAGCTTCCTGTAAAAAAATTGATAGATACAATCGTTCAACAGCAAGCTCAACAGAGAGAGCGATATAAAATTCCTCAGCGGATGCTGGAACAAGCGCTGAAGGGAGATCGGTTTCAAATATCAAAAAACGATTTTATAGCTGCATTTCGCATGGTGGGTCTGGATGTCTCTATTTTTGGCATGCTAGAGAGCATGGGTGTAGGGGAAAATGATACAGACATCGCTCTCGATAAGAAAGTGTTTTATGAGAAAATGGAGCCTTATCTCGAGCAGTTGCCAGAAGGCAAGATTCGAGAGTTGTGTGCCAAGCCGAAAAAAGAGGTAGATACACACAAATACGACAAGGTCACACAGAATCCTAAGGAAAGAGAGTTTCTTCACTTTGTGGACTCGGCATTTGGTGAGGAGGAGTAGCTTCTTTACTCGAGAGCGCAATGAAGTGCCGAGAGATAGTGTGTCAACAGAAGATCTGTACGCTTGTTCAATGGCGTGTCATAGCGCTCATTCGAAAATTCAGCGATCTCCGATTGTAAAAGCTCTTTCATCCGCTCGAAGAGCTTCGTGTCAAGATCAGGATCGTCGAGACCGAGCGTGCTCTCTTCGATGAAAGCAATCTGCTGGCGCAAGCAAGAGCGCAGAAGAGAATACTCAAGCCTGCCTAGAATGATTTTTTCATCTTTCTTTTTCTTCTGAAAGAGTATGGTTGCAAGTTGTGGCAGCGCCTCACGAAAGCGTGCGGTTACCTTCTCATGGTAGCTGCCGCCAGTAGCAGAAGATGTGAGAGCAAGAGATTGCTCATTTGTAAGCATCTTTTTTTCGTAGGACTCAAGAGGAAGTGTCAAAGCGCAAGTCTTAGCTTGTTCATTCCACTGTGCAATCTCACAAAATAATCCCTTTCGAAATGGGATCGAATCAAAGAGCGTGCTCTCTTTCGTAAAGGCAATCATGAGCTGCTTCAGCAGAGCTACAAGCTCTTCTTCATGTGTGGCAATTATTTTTTGCTTGAGACGATAGTGCGCATTTACTCTTGCGTGCAGCGCCTTTTCTGGCAGCATTGCATGAGCAAGTTTTTGCCTTGCCTGCATAAGCTCGCTCAGCGCCTTGGGGCATGGGGGAGAATGGGGCAGGCGTGCGTCGAGAAGTTTGTGGCTCAAGGCAAAGCCGCTTGCTTGCAGAGCATGAGGAAAGCCCGTCTGCAAAGCGTCGATATGCAGATGAAAGCTGTCAGGAAGCGGGATCGAGCGAACAAAGGCGTTGCTCTCTGTGCGCTGAAAGGAGCCTGTGAGCACAACTTCTTCTCCAGGAAAAAGGCTACACGAAAGAGACAGTATCGACAATGTTTTATTGTCATGGCAGATGAGCTCCATCTGCGGCTGCTTCGAGCGAAGCACTGGCAAGACTTCGGCAAGCTCATGCTGCTGGATGATGCCCTGCTTTACCAGCAGGGTTGCCGCCTTCATGATGAAAAGCTCTTTTTCTTGATGAAGCGCGCTGTCTTCTATAAAGGCGGCAGGGTTCAGTGCAGACACTTTCAGCGACGTCGGGTGAGCAATCTGCGAAGAAAAGCGGTGGCCCTGGTAGAAGGCAGCGAGTGCAATAGGCGAAGCAACAGCGCTTGTGTCAAGAGACCACCCCGCCATCGTATACAAAAATGCCTTCACCTTATACGACAGCGACTCGGGGTCTATCTTCTGGCGAGAGTCGTTAAATTGTGTTATTGCCGAAATAACACGGTCGGCAAGATGCTGCTCTTCTTGGCTTCCTCTCTTCAGCTGAGGAAGGGAGATCCCCTGCAGCAAGTTCACAGAGTCGGACAGCAGCTTTTGGATCGACCTCTTGCGCCGGCGCTCTTGGCGTCTTTTCTTAGAGGAGAAGAGGCAGGAGATGAATGTTTTCATGAGCTTGGCAGGAGGCGTCTTCGTGCGTTTGAGAGAGCCGCTGTCGATGATGAAATCACGAGTGTGGGGATCTTGTGTTGTGCCGAAGTGCGCGATCGTAGCAATAGCCTGCTCTAGCTCAAAACTGAGGGGTTTTTGTGTAGGCGTATTGTGGCAAGAGGAGACATCATTATTCATGGTACTACCTTGTCCCAGAGATGATACAGATGATGCAAGCTTCTCGTCAATGTAGGAGTTTTATAAGGCTTGATCTTCGACCGCTGTCTTCTGCTTTCTTTTTGGCTTTTTGTTGGATCGCTCGATCGCCTCATAAAAGGCCTCTCTTTCGTGAGCACTCAGTGCTCTGTAGGCACCTACAGCCAGGCGGCCTAGGGTGAGATGGCCTATGCGAATGCGCTTGAGCGAGTGTACGGTAAATCCCACCTTTTCAAGAAGGTGTCTGACCTCGCGTTTTTTTCCCTCACCGACGGTGATCTTGAGCGTTGCGCGGCGTACTTTATTCACATGAAGAGGCTTTACAAAAGCGCCTTCTACGATGGTGCCGTGGCTTATCGCCACAAGGTGCTCATGCTGCACCTCTTTGTCCACTTTCGCAAGATACTCTTTATCTATTCCAGAAGAGGGGTGGATGATGTCGTTCGAAAAGTGGCCATCGTTTGTGATGATGATGAGTCCCTCTGTGTCTTTGTCAAGGCGACCTACTGTGTAGAGGCGTGTGCCTCCGGGGACGAGGTCAATCGCTCTTTTTTTGACATTAGGTGCGTTGGTACAGGTGTAGCCAACGGGTTTATTTAAGACATAGTAGACGAGCCTATTCGAGCTCTTGACGCTCTCTCCGTCAACCGAAAGGCGATCTTTTTCTGGGTTCACCATAGTCTGCGGAGTTGTAATCACCTGACCATTTACAGAGACCTTGCCATCAAAGATGAGCTCTTCACATTTTCTTCGAGAGGCCACACCCGCGGCGGCAAGTACTTTACTTAATCGTTGCTTCGTCATGCATATTCCTACAATAGAGAAGTAGTATATCTGCTTGCTTCCTTAATGGGTAGCAGGAATTCCCTTTTCTCTGAGAAAGTCGGTGGCATCGTAGCCTGCCTTCATGCCGTCAGATGCCGAAATAAAACCCTTTCTATAACGCGGGTCTACGCAGGTTCCAGCAGCAGTCACACCAGGAACAGAGGTGATCTGAGACATAGGCTGTACCAAAATCTCGCCAGATGGACCTAAGTCGAGTTGCGAGACAAAAAGGTCAGTCGTTGGAAAAGTTCCTATCGCAACAACGATTGCTTCACACTTAAGATTCTCCTCAGTTCCAGGTCTAGAAATGTAGGCGGCATAGAATTTTCTTCGGATTTTGAAACACAGCTTCGTCAATACATATTTTGTGCAAGCCGATTTTTAAATATTTTATTTTCGATTTATCTAAATTATATTATCTGCAAGCCATTGATTTAATGTTGAGACAAGTTCCTCTATGGATTCAGGAAGCTTGAGCGTGCCTTTCTTCGTTTTGATTTTTTTGAGGTATGCGCTCCAGTTCTTTCCCATCGTTTCAAAAGCCTCTTTCCCAAATGAGGCTGGCAGTTTCTTGAGAGGAGTCTTCCTGTGATGGAAAACAAGTTCGACGGCTCTTTTTGCTAGAGAGCTGTCTAAAACATCTAGGCAGACCAGAGAGTACAGATCGTGGAAGTCTTTCATTCTGGTATTGCCTCCTCCGCGGAAAACAATGGTTTCCAGTTTCTCTGCGAAAATGAATTCCTTCGGATAACAATGCAGAGAAATCCTGCTTTCAAAGAGAGGACCTTTTGATGTTGCGGTCAAATCTATCGAATGTTCAATCGGTTCAACGCGGTCCCCGAATCCTAAATCCATGCGTATGACTGTCTTGGCAGCGCCGAATAAAGCCTGCAATGTGATCTCAGCGCCTGTGTATGCGAGCTGCGAATGATCGAGAATTTTGATTTTAGCCACTTCGAAAGAAAAGCTGTCATGAGCATCGACATCGCAAATCGCTTGCAAAACAATTCTCAAAGATTGTTCGGTATTCGATAGCTTTTGAATAAAAAAATCCAGATCCTGTGTTTCTCGGCCTAAATGAATATATTTCGCAAGGAGTGTGCCTCCCTTCAGAATAAATTTTTCTTTGTAGGAAGACTTTGCTAGGCGTGTGAGAAATCTCTCCAGGATAAGATTTCTCCACAACTCAGCGAAAGTAGACTCTCTTTCTTTAGCGAGGGCTTTGATTTTCTCTTTGGTTGATTGTTCAATTGCAGACTTCATAATATAAATGCCGAGATATATTGGGTTAAGTCAACTTTAAGCGTCTTTGCATACATGAGAAGCTTGTCGATGTCAGGTTTCTTTTCTTTATTTACTTTCAAATAGGTTTGCAGAGATTTTAAAGCGGTTTCCTTGTCTAGATAACGGAATGCATCAACAATAGTTCGTTCCCGGTCGAAAATTTTAATCTTCCGGTTGCCGATTTTGACGGTTGTTTGACCGAAGGAAATATTGCGCATTCGAATAATGCGAGCATTTTCTCTGGAAGGAGAGGTAGTGGCATGGGGGATAGCAATCCAAAATTCTCGCATGATTTCATCTGTCAGGCCATAATAGCATAGAGCTGAAATGAGGCAAATAACGCCATTCGGGATGCTCAAAGCAGTTACAGCCAAGTCTTCCCACTCGAATGCTGATGAGAAATCAAGATTTTTGATCTTATACATTCCGCGACTGATTTTCTCAATCTGACCTTTTTCACAGAAATAAGCCAACATACGTGGGGGAATTCCCGCTTCTCTTCCATCTGCGGAAGAAAAAACTTCTCTCTTGGAAAGAGATTGAAAAGCCTTTGAATACTTCGATCTTATCATACCAAAGATGTAACAAAAAAACCCATTAATCACAATTGGGTTTTTCTGTTACATATCCGCTTGCTTCCTTAATGGGTAGCAGGAATTCCCTTGTCTCTGAGAAAGTCGGTGGCATCGTAGCCTGCCTTCATCCCGTCAGATGCAGAAATAAATCCCTTTCTATAACGCGGGTCTACGCAGGTTCCGGCCGCAGTCACGCCAGGAACAGAGGTGATCTGAGACATGGGTTTTACCAAAATCTCGCCAGAGGGTCCTAAGTCGAGTTGTGAGACAAAAAGATCAGTCGTCGGAAAGGTTCCTATCGCAACAACGATTGCTTCACACTCAAGATTTTCCTCAGTGCCATTGACAGAAACGATAGCTCCCTCAAGGGAGGATTCATTGCCATACACAGAGGTGATTTCTGAGTGGTACTGGATGCGTATCGAGGGCTCTTGAGAAAGCTCTTGCATGTCGTCTTTATCTACTTTCATGCTACTTCCACGCACGAGGATGGTGACAGAGTGTGCGCCCATGGAGGCGAGCTTGAGAGCTTTTTTTACAGCGTCATGGCCGCTGCCAACCACTACCGTCTTCTTCTGTGCAAAGTGGGTGTCTTTTTTGCTGATATCCATGTAGACTCCTCGCCACAGATAGGTGTCAGCACCAGGAACAGTAAGTTTTTTGGCAGAGGTCCCTGTTGCTATAACAACAGAATAGGCGTGCAGGGTGGTTCCTTCTGCCGTCGTCAAAGAGAAGGGCCAGGTCGAGAAATCAACATGCGTGATCGTAGTAGGCACAAGTTCTGCCCCCTGCTGAAGTGCTTGAGATTCAACAGTCGCCATCACCTCTTTCCCAGAGACACCAGTAGCGCCAAGCCAATCTTTTAATTGGGAGTCGTAATTTAAACCGCCACGTGGTATAGGTCCTTGAAAGACTACAGTTTTGTAGCCTCTTTTAGCAGAAGTAGCTGCAGCGCCCAATCCTGCAACTCCAGATCCGATGATAGCGACAGGGATGACGGATGGCTCGCTCAGTGAACTGCCGAGAGCGCAAGAAAGTGAAAAACAATGAACAATACTGATGATAAGAGTAGTGATGTGTTTATACATATAAATCCTTTTTATTATTGGAAGTATTGTAGAAACTTTTTAAATTAAAGTCAATTTTATATGGCAAAGTTAATTTTATTGAGGCATGGAGAGTCTCTTTGGAATAAGAAGAATTTATTTACAGGATGGGTGGATGTTCCTCTGTCAGAAAAAGGGGTAGAAGAGGCTATTCGAGCTGGGAAGACTTTGAGTCATCTGCCTATTGATATCATTTTTTGCTCTACTCTTGTGCGGGCGATGATGACGACGATGCTTGTGATGCTGCAACACAAAGATGGAAAAACGCCTGTTGTGCAACATACATCCGGCAAACTGCATGATTGGGGAAAGGTATATTCAGAAGAAGAGCAGCAGCTCATCGTGCCTGTGTATATTAATGATGCACTCAATGAGCGCATGTATGGAGAGCTGCAGGGGCTCAATAAACAAAAGACGAGAGAGCGCTATGGTGACGAGCAGGTCAAAATATGGAGGAGGAGTTTTTCAACGACGCCTCCGAATGGAGAGAGCCTGAAGATGACCACAGAGCGAGCAATCCCCTATTTTAAAAAGGTGATAGAGCCAGAGTTAAAAAGAGGGAAAAACGTACTCGTCTCAGCGCATGGCAACTCGATACGAGGGCTTATCAAATTACTAGACAACTTGTCAGACGATGAAGTCGTCCATCTGGAAATCGCAACAGGTGTTCCTGTCTTCTATGACTATGATGAACAGGGGTATAGGAAAAGTTAATGCTAAGTTTCATCACTCTTGTTACTATGTAGCGCATGATTTACTTAGATACGATTGCAGCCCAGAGGCCATATCGCAGCGTGGTGCAGGCGATGATTCCTTACCTCGAAGAGTCTTTTGGCTCTCCGCTCCAGCCGCACAAGATGGGGCAAGAGCTCTTTGCCTCTATGGAGCTCTCCTACAAAGCTGTTTTTGACTTTTTTCGCGCTCAAACATCAGATCGATTTGTGCTGACATCATCAGGGCAAGAGGCTATCTCGCAGGTTGCCTATTCGCTTTTTTATGAGGTGATCAAGAACACAGGAAAAAATCACTGTCTCGTTTCGGCCATTTCAGAGGCTGCTGCTGTCCACGCATTTGGCAGGCTAGAAGAAGATGGCTGTGTACTGACGATGTGTCCACTTTCGAAGCATGGATATATTGAAGTAGATGCTGTCGCGGAGGCTATCACCCCAAGAACGGCTATTCTTTCTTTGCCTTCAGCATCAGCGCTGACAGGTGTAGTGCAACCACTTCGGGACATTGCCTCGTTATGTCGAGAGCGCGGAGTCTTGCTGCATGTCGACGTAACACACGCTATCGGAAAGCAGGTGGTAGATCTCGATGACTTGGGCGCCAACTACATCACCTGGAATGGAGAGCAGATAGGTGCTCCAAAAGGAATTGGGGGGCTCTTTTCTAAAAATGCACCTCTCATCCCGCTCATATCAGGAGAAGATGAGCTTGCGCGCGTGCGAGGAGGGAGCTTGAATGTGGCTGCCCTTGCAGCTCTTGCACAGGCACTACGCGAGGCAAAAGAACGTGAGATGCTTTACTGTACTGAAATTGCACGCCTGAGGGATCATTTTGAGGCGTTGTGTGTGGAGAAGATCCCAGAAGCGCAGGTGCTATTTACTGATGAAGAGAGGCTTCCTCATATCAGCTCCATCGTCTTCCCTTATGTCAAAAATGAACTGCTCTTATTTGCGCTCAACAGAAAGCAGCTTTTTGCGAGCATAGGGGGCGCTTCATTTCAGCATATCGAGCTCGTGCTTGAGGCATCGCAGATCAGTCGCACAAGATCGCAGTGCGCCCTTACCTTCAGCCTTTCGCATGATACTACGGAGTCAGATGTCGACAAGGCTTGTCACATCATCATGGAGGCCTATTCGAGGCTGAGACGTCTTTCCAAGGATTTGAAGATGGAGGCTCTGTAGGTGACTTTTTCTCAGCTTATAAAACCATTTCCGTGGACACGCTATAGCAAAAAAGTGCTTTTGCGAATCGATCTTCCCTACTGTATTGGAAGCTTCAGCGCTGAAGATGCGGCAGCACGTGAGCTCTTCTTGGCACATGGCAAGCAAGGAAGCATCACAGCAGGCACTTATATCGAGTTGTTTTGGTTGCTCGACACACAAGATGGGGTCATCATAGACGCTCGTTTTCAAGCATTTGGTTGCAGCGCCCTCGTAGGTGCCGCAGAGATAGCGTGTGAGCTTGTCGTCGGGAAAAACTACGACCAGGCAAGGCGCATCAGCGCCGACCTTATAGACAAGCATGTGCGAGAAAAGCCAGATACTCCTTCTTTTCCAGAGGAGACCTTTGGTCATCTCAACATTGTAGTCGACGCTATCGAAGATGCGGCGGCCAGGTGTACACACCTTCCTCTTGCGGAGGCCTATGTAGCGCCGCCTGTAACTGGCCATGAGATCACCGTTCTTGAGGGCGGCTATCCAGGCTTTATGGAGCTTTCTCTTAAGAAAAAATTGGCTGTCATCGAAGAGGTGATCCAAAGGGAGATAAGGCCCTATATCGAACTGGATGCGGGAGGTATTCAGGTGATGAATATCATCGATAATAAAGAGGTGATCATCGCCTACTCAGGATCTTGTACCTCATGTCATTCAGCAACAGGAGCCACCCTTACCTATATCCAGCAGACCTTGCGTGCGCAGGTGCATCCCGATCTTATCGTAACCCCAGATTTGTAAAAGCTAGTCGATTTTAAAAAAAATCATATAGTATAGGTTTTTTGCTGCGAGGGATCTATGAATATTGGCGGTAATCCTCCTCCACGAGGTGTTTGGGGTTTTATACAGGCTGCTTTCCAGAGGAAGGGCCGCGTACAAAAAAATGCTACCGTGAATCAAGACAGGCGTGTGAAGCAAGTCTGTAATACACATTTTCCTCATATGCCACATAGAATAAGAGGGGCGGGATCGGATATGTATCTGTTCATTGTCATAGTGAACAATAACGCCGTCCAGGCGATGGCTTAAAATTCAATCAACCGCTTCTTCTTTCGTGAGAAGGACTTGATTGCCTATCAAATACAGTTCTTTGCGATTTTTTCTTCAAGGCGAGCATGTATTTTAGGAAGAATATAGAATGTTTCATTTCCAGTAGGGAGATAGCCGCAAGTTTTTTCTATTCCCATGATTAATTGATGAAATTCACCTGCCGAAAATAGCGCAATCTTTTGGTCTAGGGGAATTGGTGCAAAAGAGATCAGGTGAGAAATATAGCTATCAGGATCTTTTGGGCGATACAGTTGTGCAATAGTTTTTAGCGTGGCGTTTGAGTATTTTTTTATCCTTAATATGTCTATTAACGCTTTTCTAGCCTGTATAGGGGAAGAAAAAATGGCAAAGCCATTATGAGATCCAATAGATCCGTTTTTTCTTGCGAAATGAGAATGGCTTCGTACCAATCCTGGGTTGTTTAAGCGCCAGGCAAGGCTTTCTCCTTGCGCTACATATTTATTTCCTAATTGATCGAAGTAGAAAATAACATCTTCATTATGAGCAATGGCAGATTTGAACATATTTGATGCGTTCATGAATTGTACTTCTAAACTGATTCTAAGCACGAAAATTAACAGAAGAGCGCATCCCTGCCAAACTTTCTATCTTCATTTGCAGTATAGTTTTGGGCCGAATATGATTTTATTTTTCTGAGATGATACACCGCGCGTTATAAAATAATATCCGCCGTTATGAGCTTTTCATAGCGGTCATCTGCGTGTCTGCAGAGGAGTGTTCCATCGCTTGTCAACGAAGCGATGACGACGGCAGTAGGGCGTGTGTCTTTATTGATGATCACTTCTTGACCTACTATCCACGAAGCTCTTTCAAGCCATTTTGCTTCACAAGTGGGGTCTTGTAAGAGGATAAGATCTGCAAAGCGCCTGACCAGTTCGTGTACGGCATCATCGATAGAAAAAAGTTGCTCTGTTTCGAGATACAGAGATGTTGTCTTCTGAGGGATGCTTTGGAGATCTTCTTTTGTCATATTGACATTGAGGCCGATTCCAATAATGAGGCTTGAATCTTGACGCTCAGTGAGGATGCCGCCGATTTTTTTGCCATTGACGAGAAGATCATTGGGCCACTTGATACAGCTTGGGATGGAATAGGAGTGCAGCACATCGCCTAGAGCAAGCGCTGCAAGCTGTGTCATAAAAAAGGGATTAAGGGCAGTTTGAATGACAAAGGAGAGGCAGAGGCTTTTTCCTTTCAGTGAACTCCATGACCTAGCTCTTCTTCCGCGTCCTGCAGTCTGCTCAGAGGCAGTGATGACAGTGAGCGCCTGTTCATCAAATTGATGACATTTTTTCTTTGCAAAGTTGTTGGTGGAATCGATCGTGTCAAAGTGATAGTATATGATCTTCATGAACTTGAGTAAACTCTCATGTGGACGACAAAATATCTCAGGCGAATCGATATTCGCATTGTTATTATTACTCTCTTACTCATGGCGGTCAGTTTAGCCACTCTGTCGTCCTATTCTTTCGAGGTCTGTGCTGAGCTCGAAGAAGTCCCCTTTTTTACACCACTTGTTCGCTCACAGCTGCAGTGGTTTCTTGTCGGCTGGGTGCTTTTCTTCTTTACTGCCGCCTCGGATTATAACAAATTGAGAGAATATGCTCATGTTTTATATGTGCTCATGATTGTTGCTCTTGTCGGGCTTTTTTTCGTGCCCGCAATTCAAAATGTGCATCGCTGGTATAAAATACCGTGGCTGCATGCGAACATACAACCTTCAGAGGGAGCAAAGCTTGCACTCGTTATCTTCATGAGCTGGTTTTTGGAAAAAAATGCACAATCTTCAAGGAGTGTTGTCACCGCATTTTTTGCTCTTCTGATCACCTGCGTGCCCTTTCTTCTCATTTATAAGCAGCCAGACTTGGGGACTGCTTTGATTCTGCTGCCGGTCTCTTGTGTGATGTGGTACTTTGGTGATCTGCACCCCATGCTGCTTCGTCTTTGTAGCTGGATAGGTATTGCCGTTCTTCTTTGTACGACATTTATTTTTAGTGGTGTCATCCCCTACGAAAAAGTGCAGCCCTACGCCAGGCATGTATTAAAGGAATATCAATTTGAACGACTGAATCCCAATACGCATCATCAAAAGGCAGCTCAGCTTGCGATTGCAATAGGTGGAAAGACGGGTGTGGGCTGGAGAAATAGTGAGTTTACAAAGGGGGGATCCCTTCCTGCTGCATGCACCGATTCCATTTTTCCGGCGTTTGCAGAGGAGTTTGGCTTTGTAGGTCTTTTTTTTGTGCTCATTCTTTTTTATTCATTAGTGTATTGTAGCTTCCAGGTAACTGTAGTGGCAAAAGATCCTTTTGGCAGGCTTTTGGCTGCCGGCATATCAGTGTATATAGTAGTGCATGTGCTTGTAAATATAGGGATGATGATTGGTTTTTTGCCGATTACAGGAGTCCCCCTTGTCTTGCTGAGTTATGGAGGATCGTCTATCATGGCAACGATGCTTGCTTTGGGGATACTACAAAGCATCTATAGCCGGAGGTTTATGTTCTGATGAAGCGTCATTTTATTTTTGAGCCCGGAGAGTGGATCGGCAATGGAGTCGTGAACTTCACACATAGCCCAGATGTACTTCACTTTAGGGTGAAGTGGACGGTCCATGAAGTGGAAGGTGGAGCCTATCAAGGCATTCAACTCGTCGAAGTAGTCGATGGCGATCGCATGATGAATATCTTCGATGTGAGTGGGATACAACAAGACTCATTTCGCATTGTATTGCAAAACGAGCTGCTCGGTACCTTTGAAGGCGTAGGCATCCAAGATCAGAATATGGTTTCCTGGGAGTTTCGCGCTCGCGGCTCGTTTGAAGGCTTTGAAGTGTATGAGCGACAAGCAGATGGCTATTCGTTTCACGCAGAATATCTTTCATCAGATAATGCCAGAACCGCTATTCATGGGAAGATATGGCAAAAGCCCGTAGAGCAAAAAAAGCAGAATGAAACATCTTCTCAAAGTGATGCAGGCTTAGCATAGGCCTCTCGTTGGGCTATCTTCCGCAGGCATTCATACAAGCTATGAATGAGCGTATTACTTTTTTTGAGCTTTTGGAGAAAAGTCTGTGTGCATGCTGCTGTGTCACGCTCTTTTGCGCGTAGCGCCCGCAGCTTGAGATCGATTGTGTCGGGGACTATATTCCATTGCGCTCCACTCGCAGCATCGATTCCCCAGGCAATGACGCCTCCGGGAAGTAATATATTGCCGGCGGTAGCTCCGCTTACCTTTCGTGTCATGGTGACGATTTCAGTTTTATACCCAGGCTTTGATATAGAAAGCGTGTGGTCGCTGCCTCTATGAAGCTCAAGCGTCCCTGGTGTTATAATCTGCTGATCTCCTGCTATAATGGTGGCGCCAGGAGGTGTTGTCGCAATCGATACTTTTTGTTTTGTTCCATGGCTCAGCATTGCACAGCTAGAAAAAATCATGGAAGCGGTAATTGTGAATAGAATAGCGTTTTTCAAATAAATCCATATTATATTAATAAAAAAGTATAATACATAATCATAAAATTTGTGAAAACTGTTAATTTACGAATTATTTATATATTCTTATTTTTTTCTTTACACTATGTCAGCGATAGAAGAAGATCCAGCTATGGAAATAGGATCAAATCGATTTTCTCATGTGGGGTCAGATCATAATTCGCTACGCTCGAAGGCGCGCCCTGGCATCGAAGAACACTATAAGCAGCATGGCAAGCTCTATTATCTCTTTCATAAAAAGGCGATCACAAAAGAATTACTGGAAAAATTGCAGCAGATTCAAACATCACAATTGTCCAATCAACCATTGAGCGAACAACAACAAAAAGTGATTGATGCGTCAAAGTATTTTTTAAAAAATGTGCTCGATAAACAATCCGCATTTTTTAATTCATCAAGAGAAACTTTTTCACAGAATCTATTGGCAGCAAGACTGAAGATCCCAGTAGAAGCCTTTGTAAATAACCCTGGTTTATATGACTGCTTGATAAAGAATTCGCTTGTTAGACCTCTGTGTGATTTTTATAAACATCCAGTCACGTATAACGCTACGACAGGGGTGGTTTCCATTTTAATGAACGGCACGATGACTTCTTTGGACGATATATCCGATAAATGGATGAGGAGTGCAGCTGGATCTAAACTTACCTGCAACCATGAAGGACTATGTATTCAGCAACCGAATGAGATTCTCCCAATAGGTGTACTACCAAAAGAAAAATGGCCTGAAAAGCCGCAAATGGAGCTTGTAACACAAGATCTTTCACATGGCGGTCATGCGTGGATTCGCTTGATAGATACCGAAGGCAAGGTGTACAGCTTTGGACTCTATCGAAGAGTCTCTGATACATCTGTGCGATCACTCTTGTCTACATACGAAGGGGTCATCCGATCGCCGGATCCTTTTGAATTTTGCTCTCATATACCTACTGTGTCTCATACGATTGACCTTGAATCGGATCAAAGTATAGTAGCTGTTATGTATAAACTCGGGGAGTTATCAACGGAGGGATTGAAGTACAGTATGCTCGACAAGAACTGCGCTGACTTCGCTGTTCAGCTGTTCAACAGCTATGCCAAGGAGGGAGATCGGGTAAAGGATCGTATTGGGATACATGAGCTTCCTGGGAAATGGAAGCTTTTAGCAGGGGTGGCGTTTCATTTCCGTAGATTTTTAGGGATGAGCAAGAGTGTTATCAAGGATGAAAAAAATCAAAAGGTCACGATACCGAAAAAGAAAAATTTTACTTTTTCCTATCCTCAAAAAATTACACAGTGGATAAACAACAAATATAATGAGAAAAAAACAGCCTATCTAGCAGATCGACTGGAGCCGGTGAGGGTGGACAAATGAAACAGGCCAACAGATCATGCTTTTCAAGCATGTCGGCTGGCCTGCGTGAAAGAGTGCGCTACAGCTTACGCTGCTTTGATCTTAATATCGACGCCAGCAGGAAGGTTGAGCATCTTCAATGCATCAATAGTCTTCGCTGTTGGGTTGAGGATATCTATCAAACGCTTATGCGTGCGAATCTCAAATTGCTCACGTGACTTCTTGTCTACGTTTGGTGACCGTAGTACGGTGTAGATCTCTCTTTCTGTTGGAAGAGGGATCGGCCCTACCACAGCAGCTCCTGTTCGCTTCGCTGTCTCGACAATGTCAAGAGTCGATCTATCAAGGAGCCTTTGGTCATAAGCTTTCAAGCGAATCCGGATTTTCTGCCTGACTGCTTTGACTTGCTTATCCTGTTTTTCTTGCTTTGCCATAGTACCTTATCTCTTAATAATTTCTGCTTGAATTGCTGCTGGAACCTTCTCAAAGTGGCTAGGCTCCATGACATACGTTGCCCGTCCAGAAGACATCGAACGCAGCTGCGTCGAGTAGCCAGACATCTCGCTCAATGGAACAAGAGCATGGCATATCTGAGCCGAACCCCTGACGGCGTCCTGGCCTAGGATCTTGCCTCGGCGTCTGTTCAAGTCGCCCAAGACATCACCAACGCTCGTTTCAGGCGATGTAACGTCAACCTTCATGATAGGCTCAAGGATCACTGGAGTGCACTTCTTTGCTGCTTCCTTCAGTGCCATCGATCCGCAAATCTTAAAGGCAATTTCCGAAGAGTCTACCTCGTGGAACGATCCAAAGACGATCGCTACTTTAACGTCTACTAGCTGGTAGCCAGCAAGAACGCCCGTAGCAAGTCCTTCTTCGATACCCTTGATGACAGCAGGAATGTATTCGCGAGGAATGACACCGCCCACAATCTTGCTGACAATTTCATTGCCCTTGCCAGGTTCATTTGGCTCGATTTCGATTTCCACGTGCGCATACTGACCACGGCCACCACTCTGCTTGACGAACTTCGTCTGCGCATTGCCAGGCTTTGTGATCGTCTCTTTGTACGCTACCTGTGGTTTTCCTACTGTCGCTTCCACGTTGAATTCACGTCTCATACGGTCGTAGATGATATCCAAGTGCAGCTCACCCATTCCAGAGATGATCGTCTGCCCTGTTTCTTCATTTGTAGAAACGCGGAACGTTGGATCTTCATCAGAAAGAGATGAAAGAGCAAATGCCAGCTTCTCACGATCTGCTTTCGACTTTGGCTCAATCGCCATCGAGATAACAGGCTCTGGAAACTCCATCTTCTCAAGAAGTAGCGGCTTATCTGGATCACAGATGGTATCACCAGTAGTTGCCTTTTTCAGACCTACTACAGCAGCAATATCGCCTGTATAGAACTCATCGCGCTCTTTTCTTTGGTTCGCATGCATTTCCAAGAGACGAGAGATTCTCTCTTTCGTTCCTTTTGTGGAATTCAAGATCGTTGTCCCTTTCGGCAGCGTTCCACTGTAGATACGAAGATAGGTAATACGGCCTACATATGGATCAGACATGATCTTGAAAGCAAGAGCCGC
The DNA here is from genome assembly GCA_964487845.1 of uncultured bacterium. GTDB lineage: Bacteria > Chlamydiota > Chlamydiia > Chlamydiales > FEN-1388 > CAZASK01. The sequence goes on along the minus strand of CAZASK010000008.1, from coordinate 32,257 downwards.
AAATGGGCTGCTATCTTCCGGCTGAATTATTCTTTCTTCGTGAGTATCAATGTCATACGCTTTGATGGCGCCGCGATCAAGAGGAGACGGCATCCACGCGACGATAGCGTCGAGTAGCTGCTGCACACCCTTGTTCTTAAATGCAGTACCGCAAAGCACTGGGTTGAGTTTGTTTCTTACAACACCCTTACGAATAGAAGCATTGATTTCTTCTACTGTCAAAGCATCTGGGTTTTCCAGAACTTTGTGTAAGAAATCATGATTTTCTTCATCGAGTGTGGCAAGTTCTTCAAGAAGTTCAGCTCTGAGTTTTTTGCAGTCATCGAGTAGCTCTTCTGGGATTTCTTCTTCTTCCCAGTCAGCACCTAATGTCTCATCGCGGAAATAGAGAGCCTTCATCTGTATTAAGTCCACCATCCCTTTAAATTGAGATTCTGCCCCAATCGGATAGTGTACTGGAAAGGCGTTGCCGCCTAGTTTTTCTCGAATGCTAGCGACAGCAGAGAAGAAGTCGGAGCCCACACGGTCCATCTTGTTGATGAACGCAATGCGAGGTACGCGATACTTGTCAGCCTGACGCCATACGGTTTCTGACTGTGGTTCGACGCCAGATACAGCGTCAAATACAGCGACAGCACCGTCGAGAACTCGAAGAGAGCGCTCTACTTCAATAGTGAAGTCTACGTGGCCAGGGGTGTCAATAATGTTAATACGCGCTTCTTTCCAGAATACCGTAGTTGCAGCAGAAGTGATCGTGATTCCACGCTCTTGTTCCTGCACCATCCAGTCCATGGTAGCGGCGCCTTCATGCACTTCACCCATCTTGTGTACACGGCCTGTGTAATACAAAATACGCTCAGTCGTTGTCGTTTTACCGGCATCAATATGGGCCATGATTCCGATATTCCGAACATTTTTGATTTGTTCGTTATCTGGTCTTGCCATGTTGCATCATCCTCTCGTTTACCACTTGTAATGAGCAAAAGCTTTATTCGCTTCAGCCATACGGTGAGTGTCATCTTTTTTCTTAATAGTGGTACCTTGACTGTTAAAGCAGTCAGACAATTCTAATGCCAATGCTTCTTGCATCGACTTGCCTGGCTTTGCTCTCGCATGAGTGATGATCCAATTCACAGCCATAGACACTTGTCGGTTGTGAGGGATTTCTACAGGCACCTGATAAGTAGCGCCACCAATACGTCTTGATTTTACTTCGACGGATGGTTTTGCGTTATCAATAGCCTGTTCAAATGCAGCAAGTGCATCGTCCGCTTTAATACGTTCTGAAAACGTTTCAATAGCACCATAAACAATTTTTCTAGCAACGCTCTTTTTGCCGTGCATCATGAGCTTGTTGATAAATTTAGAGACCAAAACGCTACCGAATACAGGATCCGGCTCGGTTTTTCTCTGTTCTGCTCGATGTCTTCTTGACATAATTCCTCAATAAAATTTGATGTGTAAGCATGTACTATTCAATCGAATAAGCTTTCACTAACGCTCTAAGGCTATATTTTCATATGTGCCAGAGCCGGTTCGGGATGCGCACTTTAGCAAATGCGGATCTCGGACCAGAATGCGTATAATATGTAGTGACGCATCCTTTTCGTTACTTAGGCTTCTTTGCCCCATACTTCGATCTACTTTTCTTTCGGTCCTTCACTGGTGAACAGTCGAGAGCACCGCGTACGATATGATAGCGCACACCGGGCAAGTCCTTCACTCTGCCGCCACGCACGATTACAATGCTGTGTTCTTGCAGGTTGTGACCTTCACCTGGAATGTAGGCAATCACTTCTTGGCCTGTTGAAAGTCTGACCCATGCTACTTTACGAAGCGCTGAGTTAGGTTTCTTTGGCGTTTTTGTTTTCACCTGGAGACAAACACCTCTCTTCAAGGGACAAGCGCGAAGAGCAGGAGATTTGCCTTTTGCCTTCTTGGGACTGCGATTGGTGCGTACCAATTGGTTAATAGTTGGCATGAACGCTTTTCTCCAAAATAGTTAAAATAACAAAGCCTTCTTCAAGAAAGAAGGCTTCGGCAAGTACTATATCATTGAAGATAACTTATTCTCAAAGATTTTCTTTTTGTTTGAGCTGCGGTAAATCACTGAGCTCATTCATTCCAAAATATTTGAGAAACTCTTTCGTGGTAGCAAAAAGAGTAGGTCTTCCGGGAGCCTCTAGCTTGCCGCACATTTCAATGAATCCCTTTTCTTGCAGCACATGCACGACTCCTGAGCAGTCAACGCCGCGGATCATCTCAATCTGAGCTTTTGTGATAGGCTGCTTGTAGGCGATAATGGCAAGTGTCTCAAGGGAGGCTGGGGACAGCTTTTCTACACGCTTTGTCTTAAAAAGAATTTGAAGATAAGGGTGGTAAAGAGAGTTGGAACGAAGCAGGTAGCCGTCAGCGATCTCTTCGATTTGAAATGCGCGCTCTTCTTCAAGATATTCTTGTTGCAGGTTCGCAATCTCTTCTTTGATTTCGCGGGTGCTGATGGGCTCATAGTGGCAGACGACCTCTTTTATCTTCTGGATAGTAAGCGGCTCCTTTGAAGCAAAAAGCAAGGCTTCAATCACTTTTTTTAACGGGTGACTCAGGCTTTGTGTGTGACAGATTTCTTCATCAAGCGTCATGTCTCCACCTTTTTTGTAATAATGAATGTGCATTGCGCGTCAGCATGAAGCTGTATTCTCTCTTGTTTGAGAAGCTCAAGGAGCGCCAAAAATGTGACGATAAGCTCTTCTTTTGAGTGATCGAGTGAAAAAAGTGTGGTAAAAGAGAGGGAGTCATGTTTGGTCATCTGTTTGATGAGCTTGATTTTATCTTCAACAGTCCATGTTTCATTGTGGATGTAGAGCTTTCTTCTTTCGGCGGCTTGTAAAATTTTTTCGAAAGCCTGGGCAAAGTCCTGCAGAGATACCGGCGCTGTTTGTACTGAGTCTTTTGGAAGAGATTCCTCGGAGCCTCTTAGAAAAAATCCAGAGGCTATTTCTTCTTTTTTGGCAAGTTCATGCGCGAGATTTTTACATGTTGCATAATGGATGAGGTGTTCAAGAAATTGAGAGGGGGGCTCTTCTTCTGGTTCATTTTCTTCTTGTGCTTCAAGAGGAAGAAGTTTCGTTGTTTTGAGATGAACGAGAGATGACAGGTCTCGGATTGTTGTGATTTCGTCATCGAGTGGGTCATCTTCTTCTTTTGCAATATATTGACGAATTAATTCTTGAATTGAAAAATCCATGATATTGAGCTCTTCTCTTTGCACGAGAAGCACAAGCAAGTCGATAGGCCCTTGAAATGAAGGGAGTATATATGGATGCATCATAATCCTTGGATATCTTCAATAAGCTCTATTTTCTAATGGTTGAAAAATTAACTGCAAGGTATGTCTTATAAAAAATGTTGTATAGAGGTGTCTTATGTTGTCATATTCCATGAAATGGACGAGAGCTTTTGCTTTTGCCTTCTTATGTCAATCTCTTGCTCTTTTTTCTCAGGTACCTGAACGTATCAGCTTGCCTGAGATTCATTCTGTCATGGATAGCGTCTTTAAAGAGCATGTCACCCAAAAAAGCATGAATAATGAGCTCATGATAAAAGCTATTTCGCAGTTTGTAGACCAATTTGATCCGAGTAGAAGCTATCTTCTTTCTCGAGAAGTAGATGTCTATTTGCGCCTTCCAGTAGAAAAAGTAACGCAATTGACTGAGTCTTATAACAGACAAGAGTATCATTTTTTTTCAGAAATGAACCAGCTTATGCAAAAAGCGATTATGCGAGCGCGTAAAATACGGCAGGAGGCTCCGCTTAAAGACATAGGTGAGGTAGAGGCGTGGGCAAGCCAGCCAGATAGCCCTGCTTTTGCTAAAACAGAGCAAGAACTTGTGGCACGATCTCGTATGCGGATCGCTCGCATGATTATGCAAGCAAAACAAGAGAATGGTCAAGATAAAGGCGCGATTAGTTTTTCAGATCTTATGCAACGTGTAGAGGCTGTTATAAAAGAGAGTGAAAATGAATATCTCTATCAAGATAAACAAGGGCGCGCTTTGCCAATTGATGAGCAGAATAGTTTACTGGCGCTGCATATTTTGAAGGCGTTTACAACAAGCTTGGATGCTCATTCCTCATTTTTGAATCCGCAAGAGGCATATGAGTTGAAGATGAGGTTGCAAAAAAGCTTGGATGGCATTGGAGTGATTGTAGAGGATCTTGGACATACGTTCGTTGTCTCAAAAATAATACAAGGATCATCTGCAGAGACCTCCAAGCAGGTGCAAGTTGGTGATGAGCTCGTTACAATTGATGGCAGTGCTGTCGCAAATATGGAGTTGGAAAATGTGATGGAGCTTCTGCAAGGCAAGGCTGGTACTTTTGTTAGACTTTGCTTGAAGCGTAAAGGGATGCCAAAAGAAAAGATGATAGAAGTGAACTTGCAAAGACAAAAGCTTATTTTGAATGAGGGAAGAGTGGACGTCAGCTACGAGACGGTTCAGAATGGGATAGTGGGAAAGATTGTGTTGCACTCCTTCTACGATGGCAACGAAGAGGTATCTAGTGAGCAAGATATGAGGCGAGCGATTGGTGAATTGAAAAAAAAGGGAAATTTGCTTGGGGTTGTACTAGATTTGCGTGACAATAGAGGCGGCTTCTTAATGCAGGCAGTGAAGGTGGCGGGATTATTTATTACAAGTGGTGTTGTGGTGATGTCTAAGAGTAATAGTGGGGATATTCATTATTTTCGTGACGTAGACCCAGAGCAACTTTATGCCGGGCCTCTTGTGATTTTGACATCTAAACTTACTGCGTCAGCAGCTGAGATAGTAGCTCAGGCACTAAAAGATTATGGAAGAGCAATTATTGCAGGCGATGAACAGACGTATGGGAAAGGCTCCATCCAGATGCAGACGGTTACTGGAAAGTCGAGTGATCCTTCGTTTAAAGTCACGATTGGCACCTATTATAGTGTGTCAGGAACCTCTATTCAGATGACGGGAGTGCGTGCTGATGTTGTGGTCCCGAGTGTATTTTACCACAAAAAAATGGGGGAAGCCTATCTTCATTTTCCTCTCCAGCATGATTCAGTTTCTTCTGCATTTAATGATACTCTTGTAGATGTAGAGCCTGAGGTGAAGGATTGGTATCTGAAATATTACGCTCCCTATTTGCAGAAAGCGCAGCAAAATTATCGTCAGTGGATCCCGCAGCTTCAGAAAAAAAGCACTCAGCGGCTTGCAAAAAATAGTGAGTATCAAACATTTTTGCAAGGAGGCATGCCGCAACATATGAATATGGAGCGTTTGCAGAGTGATATTTGGAATTTTCAGATGAAAGAAGCGGTGAATATTGTAGAAGATTTAGCGCAGCTTTCAAGGGGTTCATGAATAAAATCGATTGAAAGAAATGTGGCTAATCTTTTATGGTCTTCACATAGTTTTTGGCCAGATAGCTCAGGTGGTAGAGCAGAGGACTGAAAATCCTTGTGTCGCTGGTTCGACTCCAGTTCTGGCCATATGTGTGAGCTAGGAAAAGCAGTAAATGCCTTTCCAAAACTCCAAAATCCCGTACTATTGCCGGAGTACGTAATTTCCTTAAATCACCCAAACTAAAGTTTCATGTGAAACTTGTTTGGAGTGTCAATTCCGTTAAATCTACGGTATTGGTAATAGCACTCCTTTTTAAATTACTTAGAATCAGTGACTTAGATTGTTTTGTCCAAGGACTATCAATCTTGTTGCTGCTTGCATAGGAGTTAAAATGGGTTATATTCGTCAAAGGAATCTTCAAGACGGCAGTACACGATTTCAAGCAGAGGTTCGTCTTAAAGGTCATCCTATTCTTACCGCTACCTTCGATCGTAAAACAGATGCGAAGAACTGGATTCAGAAAGTTGAAGCTGATATTCGATGCGGTAGACATCAATTATATGTGAAAGCTAAGCAGCACACATTCAAAGAAGCTGTCGATCGATATTTCAAAGAGCAGACAGTTTCTGTTGTAAAGCGTGGTCACTTACTTTGGTGGCAAAAAGAGCTTGGTCACTTATATCTTCGTGATATTCGAGCTTCACTGATTAATGAAAAAAAGCAAAAGCTGCTTGTCGAACCTAACGAAAAAGGGGTTATACGAAGCAAAAGCACGTGCAACCGGTTTTTAGCAACGCTTAGTCATTTAATGAGCTTATGCTTGAAGCAATGGGAATGGGTAACTGAGAATCCAGTGCGCAAAATTACTCGTGAGAAGGAGCCTCGTGAAAGAACTCGTTTTCTTAACTCGGAAGAAAGGTCACGGTTGCTTGAAGCATGTAAGCAAAGTGAGAATCCTTATCTCTTTGTATTTACTGTTCTTTTACTTAGTACAGGCTGTCGTTACAACGAAATACGGTGTTTAAAATGGACTGATATAGATCTTATTCAAGGGAAAATTACTATCACGAAATCCAAAAATAGCGATGTGCGAGCGATTCCTGTGCGAGGATTGGCTCTGGATTTACTTCGAAAGCTTTCATCAACAGTTTTATCGATTGGATATGTCTTCCCTAGCAAAAATCGAAGTAAGCCACTTGAACTAAGGCGCGCGTTCAGAACAGCTATTAAACGAGCTGGTCTCAAAAACTTTCGCGGGCATGATTGCAGACATAGCTATGCTACAGAAATGTTAGCCCAAGGGCTCTCATTGGGTGAGATCGGCCATCTTCTTGGTCACCGAAGTGTATCGATGACTCGCCGTTATGCTCATCTTGTTGAATCACGATCAGTGGATGCGGTTTCTAAAATGTCAGAACAAGTATTTAGAGAGATTGAAAATGGATAAGGCGACAATAGCGGTTTATGATTCATCGGGAAAAAAAATGACTGAGAAAGAATTGTATATGACTATGCCACATGCAATCAGGCCTAAACTACCTCTCGATGTTATGAAGGGACCACCGCATGATTTGAGAAAATTTGAAGATAGATTAGTAGAGGATAGTTTAATATTTATTAATTACCAGCTAGATATTCACTGCAATTTCAGACGCTCTATTGAAGAAAATAGACCCTTTTGCGTTGATGATTCTTATCTAGGTTTGGCAAGAGATTTATCAAAATTTCTCAAGCCGGAAAAAAAGCGCATTGCTGTTCAGGCTGCTGCGCAAGTGCTCTGGTTTTTAGAAAAGAACGATATTCCTACGATTGAATGCATGGCGCAGCGTCTAATAGATTTAAAAGAGTCAATTTGTAAAAAACTAGATATTTTACCTTCCGAAGAAAAAATTAAAGAATTTGTTGCTTATGTGTTTCCTGTGCCCAGGCAGAGAAGAAGGGGTAATCGATCAAAGAAAAATATACGAACAGAAGATTTTGTGAATATTGTTATAATACCCGGAATTCATTCTAAAAATGGATATGCAATACATTATCCGAAGCTAAGATTTATTGTTACTTGCTGTGCTCGTGTTTTTGTTATCTTGGGAACGACTATAGAGCAGATTAAAAATTCGGATTTGATGAAATGCTATAAGAAAATTGCAAGTAGTAGAGTGCATGGATTTATTGATGCTTGGGTAGAAGAAGCTACTCAAAGTAATCAGTCGATTTTTGAAATATAAGCCAAAATCAAAGACGAATATTTAAATTCAAAATTCTTTCAATCTTGTTCCTGTTTGAGTGTTTTAAGGAATTCTCCGGCAAGAGAGTTTTATACAAACAATAATAACCAGGAGCAAGATATGAATGCATTACCTCACAAATACCTTACTAAAAAGCAAGTCTGTGAAAAGTATCCTTTCTTAACAGAGAACATGCTGAAGAATCTGTTATTTAGAGATGCCAAAGGCTTTAGAAATCAAGTTGTACGAAAGTTAGGTCGTCGAATCATCATAGATGAAGAAGCGTTACTCGATTACATATCCAATAGTAAATAATGAGGATAGTTATGAATACAAGTCAAAGGGGGGCTCTTCTTCATTCTCAAGAGTCTGAAATGATGGTCTTGGGCTGTATGTTAACGAGCATTAATAGTTTGAACATTGCTGCTAATTTATTAAGAGAAGATGATTTTTATTTTCCTACGCATCAAGTGATATTTCAGGCATTAAAATATGCTTGGCAAAATGATAAGCCGGCTGATGTACATCTGATTGCTCAAGATTTGCGGCAAAATAACCAACTTGATGACATCGGTGGGGTGGAATATCTGACAGTTCTTGCTCAATATGCTGGTACAAGTGCTTACATAGAAGAATATACTGAAATCGTCAAACATAAAGCCTGCTTGAGGAGTATAGAAGGTCTTTCAAGGAGAATACAGCTAGACGCATGCACAAGCAGTGATCCTGAGCAATTATTAACTGATATTAGAGAAGAATTGAGTAAGATTGAAAAAAACACCCTGTGCAGCAATAGCTTTTTCTTTCGATCTCTCAATTATTTTGAACAGAATTTTCTTATTGATAAACCAAACAATAAACCCGCGCTTTTGGAATACATTGATCACAAAAATCAAACTGTAAAATCATTTCTCCCCAAATCAATAGTAGCTATGCTAGCAGGAGCTGGGGGTGTTGGAAAGACGCATATTTTATCTCAATTGGCCCTATCAATTGCTACCGGCAAACCATTTTTAAATATGTTTACTCCAACAAGTCATTGCGGAGATGAAAAGCGAGGAAATGTATTTTTTGGTTTAGGAGAAAACGACTACGATGACATTCATAGGTTATTATACAAAGCAGCAAAGAACTTGCGCGAAGACGTTGATTTACTTTTAGATGCTAAAAAGAGAATTTTTCCATTTTCTTTTTATGGGCAACGGGCAATGTTTTTAGAAAATAAAAGACCTAGCCGCTATTTTAGGGAATTTAAACAACGTTTACAAGATCTCCCTCCATTGACTCTGATTATATTAGATCCAGTTTCCAGACTGATGGGATTAGATGCGGAGAATGACAACGCTGTTGCTACAGACTTCATATCTATGTTGGAAGAGCTCATTCTTGAATTGCCCGGCAATCCGACTCTCATGTTTGCTCATCATCTTAATAAATCTTCTCTGAATTCGGGCAAAGATCTTAATCAGTCTGCAGCCAGGGGGTCATCAGCATTAGTTGATGGAGTGCGTTTACAATGGAGTATGTTTTGCGAAGAAAGGGATAAGTATAGGGAATTTAAATTAAAAATAACTAAATCAAATTTTACGATTATTCACGAACCCTTAACGCTTGAAAAAGATTCAGATGGATTTATTAGAATTAGCGTCCATCCGGTTGCGCCTCGAAAGAACAACCCGTCAACCAGAAACAGCAAGGAATTCGAGTTTCTACGCGAACTAGGTGCTGTAAGCTAAATGCTGTTCGACATTGAGAAAATACCTGAAGAAATTAGAGAGTATGTCGCGATAGACATTCAACAACACGGAGCGTGGGCTACCAGCCATTTTTTACATATGGCTTCTTTTAAACGGATGCTGAAAGACTTAAGTATCTTTGATTCGGATTTTGTTTGGACAGCAATGTCATTGCATTTGATCAATTTATTTGGATCACAAGATCCTACGCCGATTCATTTTTTTATTGCAAGAGAGTGCTTAATAGATGTAGGGATAGAAAGTAATCAAGCGGTTGATATGTTAACGAGAGAATTGGTAGTCGTTTGCTGTCAATGGCGCGATTTTGTGTTGCAAAATTTTAATGACCACGAGTCGATTGTTTTAGCAAAACATGTTCATATCGATCTTATTAATGATTATGGGCTTTTGTTGCCTTCACGTGATGCGTTGAATGATTTGATATGTTCAAAAAACGAAAGTAATGCACTTGATCTAGTATTTTCCATGTTCCTAGAAACGATAGGTGTATGTGGGAAAAACATGGCAAGATGTATTAGAGAAACTTCTACAGAACGTTATCGTAATTACCACGAAACGGAATATACACATGTCTATAGACATGACGCATGGTCCTTATGGATACCGAAAGAACATGATTTTTGTGGTATTCTCTTTCTTAAAATTCTAGTGCATGTTGTCTGGAACGAATATTGTAAGAAGCGTTGGAATAATGTTCCTGCTTTGCCGCAAGGAGTATTAATTCCGACGATCAAACCCATCTTATCAAAAAAAACAAAAATCGAAGTGACTGATGAAACAAAAATAAGTTGTTATGCTGAAAATGGAAGGCTTGTCCTGCGTGTAGCATGCGTAGATCCAAGATTGATGACTCTAATATGTAAAGGTGTAAAATTACTCCCGTCGCTTGCTGGTCACAAGTTACTTCGTTGGCAAATAAAAACAGGATATGAAAATTGGATATTAGATAAAGCTGATCCTAGATTGATCGCAACAAGTGGAGGTTACGAAGGGATAGCAAAGCTTGTAGGATGCGGGAAAAGCCCAACTAGTATCAAGGAAATAAAAAGTATCCTCTATGCACAAGCGCATAGTCACTTCTTATTGCCAGGCGGAAACAGTGGCAATATGATAAGCTTAATGGAAATTGAAAAACACAGAAATGGAGAGCCGTCAAAAATAAATATAGTACTTGGAGAAATGCTTTTTCCTGGATTTACCCATCATCTTCCTCAAGGTGATAAAAAACGGCTTGTACCGATTACAGATCTTCCTCCGCTAATTGGCTCAACTAATACATATGCTGCACAGGCGATGCTCCAGCTGTTAATTTTAGAAGAATTTTCTAAGCAATCAGACAGACTTGTAGAGAAAAAATGCGTGCTAATCCCAATCAAAAAATGGCAAGAGCTGGCGAACGAGGCTAACTTACCACAAACTTGTTTAAGTAAGGTCATTGAAGGATGGGTGATGGGAGACGGCTTATCAAAAGCATTTTTACAGAAACAAGGGGATGAATACACGCTTGGCACTGAGTATATTCAAGAGTTAAATTTTCTTGAATATCAAGGCAGGCAAAGGGTTAATGGTGCTAAATGGGGCATGAAGTCAGTCGAGGCTAAAAAAGATCGTATAGAGAATAAATATAAAAACTGGTGAATGTCTAAGGTGACATAACCCTCTCTGTTTAAGGCTACATAACTCTCCCTCGTTAAGGCTACATAACTTTTTGTACTTTACCTAGAAAGTTAGGCGACAAAATGTCAACGGTATGGAACGGAATAAGTATTTTCGACGTTCCTGCTTTCTAGCAGGACGTCTTGTTTAATAAATAAGAAGAGGCATACTTCGTCTACTTAGCTGATAATGTATTTGCTATGCGTATTTTTTCCGTTAGGTCCCTTAAAAACTCGAGTGCTTTTTGCTCAGTATCCATGGATGAGGTTAATTGGTAGGTGCAAGACCCAATCTTAACACTAGGCCAATACAATGAAGTCAAGGGAATGTGAGATACATAGAACTCTCTTGCTGCAGCTAAATTAATTATTTTCCCATCACATTCATAAAAGTAAGGATTCCCATATGTACGAACTTCTTCTGCTTGATGAACTATTGGAGGTGGAATGTATACATTAACCATAAATTTTAGCTAATATAAGTTTTATTTTTTATTTAATGTTTCAAGCATATAAATGCCTGTAATTAGCATTATGAATCATGTTTGAAAGGCTGCTTCATTTGTTTTTTTCGAGTATGTCCAATCGATCCTCAATACTCTTAAATCGCTCTTTCATTGATGTAATTAATGCATTCTCTAATTCATTTCGCTTAAGCCTAATCAATACAAAGCCTATTAATCCGACGAACATCATAATAAGTCCAAAGTCCATGTGTATCGATCTCTCCTACTTATAATGAATTGTTTGGTAGATGATTTCCTGTTCTAGTTACTAAAACAAAACCATGCCGTGCGATGCCGCACCGAACCTCACCTAACCATGCCGTGCCGGGCAGTGCCGAACCTAACCGGGCCACGCCACTCCAATCCCCGTGTAACTTGCTTTATGGCATTCCCATATTGCAAGCAAAAATATCCATGCCTTACCGTACCCCGCGGTGCCCCGCCTAGGCATACCATTCCCCGCTAAGCCATACCACCGCCGCGATTATGAGTTTACTCGAAGATTTAGTCTCCTTGTAAACAAAATTATGCTTTATCGCATCTGAGCATATCACACCACAAATATTGAACCTACTACGCTATTTTCAGTGATTGCGTAATATATGAATTCAGTCACATCTCAATTAGCCTTCCCAAACCAGTTCACGCCAGTTTGGAGGTATAATTTCATCTTTAAGCGCCTTTGCAACCATACCGCGATGACGCATATCTGCTCGTAACACATGACATCGCCTGCAAAGGGTTCTGAGATTGCTCAAGTGATTACTACCAAATTTTCCTGATAGGATGTGATCAATATGCGCAGTCTTGGTTGTCACGGTAATTCCGCATCTCACACAACAGTACTGGTCGCGCTCTAATATTTTTAGGCGAGTTTCTTGCCAAATTTCTCTGGGTTGTCTTTTTTTTGGCATTACAATATTACCTAAAACTAATCGCTCCTGTTTTTTCAAGTTTCATTGCATGTTCCTAATGCGTTGTAGGTATTGGCGGTTTTAGAGCCTCAAGTTATTTTTTCTTTTTGGTTTAAGCTCTTCCACCTCTTCAATTGCAAATTGTTCTATAGTGAATCGTCCAAAACCAATACTTCGTCCGTCGCCTAAGCCAACAAATGAGCCCGCGCTACTTAATGCTGCCTGCATCTGATTACGAGATACAATTGTATTTTCCCACTCAATTTCAAAAGTTGCTTTCCAGCCTGGTGATGCTGCAATGCGGTAACGAACGTTACGTCCTTTTGTGGCAGGATTTTTTACTGAACGAACATCAAGATATACTGGGGAATCTTTGTCTTGCGAAAGCTCACTTTCTATAGGTAAAAATCTATCTAAAAGAATCGTCTCGTCTACGACTACAAGAGTGGATGCAATTTTAGCCTGAATAGAACCCCTACCTTCTTTGATATGCCTACCACCATCTCGCAAGCAGCCAAAAATGTAACTGGACTGTACAAATAATTGACCTTCTTTGGTCTTCAGAACCGAGCGCTTCCATTCTTCTGGATCATTACCAGCAACACCTGTACGCTCTTTTTTTTCAAGCGCAATTGAATCTACTGAAAAACTGTGAAATAGTAGTGGGCGTTTACCAATTATTGTTATTTTTGCTTTTAGAATTGCCATATACACCTGATTAAAATTAAAACCATGCCATACTAAGCCCTGCCATACCAGGCCGGGCCGCGCCACTCCACACTACGCCACACCCTACCTGAACGTGCCGTGCCACAAGTTGTGCCAAATACACAAAAACCTCAAATAGATTAACTGACCACTCTTATAAAAAGCTACTTAAAGTCTGTCTACTCTACGTCTGTCGACTCAGATAAGGCATCGAAGTATCCTCATTAAATATTTGGGGATCGTGATGGAAGTGGTTTTGTCCAAAAAAGATAGAGAATCAATTAGGCTTGGATTTGGTGAGCGTGTTCGTGGAAAAAGACAAGGATTGGGTATTTCTCAAGAAGAATTAGCCTTTAGAAGCGGGCTTCATCGAACTTATGTAGGTAGTGTAGAACGTGGGGAAAGAAACCTATCTATAGAAAATATATTTCTATTGGCCAAGACATTATGTTGTCATCCACGAGATCTGTTGCCCGACCTGCCAGGAAAGACGGTAGCTGCAAAGGAGCAATAGTTTACTATGCGTTTTTAACATCTATTCTTCATGCTAACAAAATAGCGAATAGTCCATCTGCTTCAATGCTATAACCCGATTATCTTGTAGTTTTGTCGTTCGCAGCTTGAGCTATTGCGTGATAGATCAATCCAAGAGTAACTGTTGATGATGCATCTTTTTCTTTATCACGTTGGCCTAGTCTATTTTTACCAAGCCAAATTAAAAGTGTAGTATTCCCTTGCATAGCTAGTTCATATTGTTTTGCTCGTAGAATTGCATCTCCCTTTGATCTTTTTGTAGCTAAATACTCGGAGAAACCGACACCTTTCTCTTTTAGGCATCGATCATAAAATGTCTCTGGATGACAGCCTAGATAAGCCGCTATTTCAGTTCCGAGACAGCCTGCTTCTAAATATTTATCAACTACTTCCCAGTCTATTGGTATTCTTGAGAGATTATTTTTTCGTGAATTATTTTGGTTAATGAAAGGCATTTTAAAAATCAATCCATATGCTTTCTAGTATTCTACCACTTGGTGTGATGATATATAACTGCGCATAACTTTACCGCATAATATTGTCTTGATAAAAGTTTAATCAGTAGAGAGCGACAGAGCGTTTGACAAGCTAATTTTCGAATAAGCTCGTTAAGAAGGTATGCCTAAACGTATTGACATGGCACTTTGAGATACTTGGAATCGTTCCGCTAACTCTTTGATATTTTCGAAAGGTTTTTGCATGACGCGATTGATTAAATGCCATGGCATGAGAATATCAGCTGCAAATTTGTTGGCTTCAACTTCCTTTTTATTGCTCAAACAGCTTCGATAAAGAGCATCTTCTACAATACCATCACCTATTTCATGTTTGTGAAGGACAAAATGGGCAATTTCATGTGCAATAGTAAACCGCTGTCTTACAGGGGAATCATTGCTATTTACAAAAATTGCATAACCACTTTTGCCACCTAGTTTCGAATCTTTAATAATCTTCCCAGATAGATTTTCCGATTCACAAGCGCTGTAAACGTTTATGCCAAGATTATGCGCAATTGCAACTATGTCTACTGGAGCATTCTCTTGGTGACGTTGAATAATTTCGTTTGGTGAGATGAATTTTTCATTCATGTGTTTAAATCCTCCTTAGAAACCATTTTCATAGGATCTAGCTCCATGGGTCTTATGTTTTGCTGGAAAACCTTTTCAAAGTTGTTATCTGGAGTTTTATCCATAGTCGTTTTTATTAGTAGTTTTGCTTGTTCTTCAGGTGCTAATGCAGAGAATTGCTTCATTACCAGATCGGGAAGTTCTTTGTTAATTTTATCTTCGGCCACTTTCAAAACCGAGTCTTTTAATTGAGTGTAGCCATAAAGAGCTGCTACAGCAAGGATTAATGCTAGGATGGTTATGACAATTCCAAATGCTGCCATATAAACCTGCAAAAGGGAAAATTGATTTGATTGCATTGTAAGCAAGTTAGTATAGATATCGCTAGATACCGCAGAATTATCACTTACTGTAGTCGCAATGCTAGGAACAAATAATTCTAAATATTTGAAACTACAAATAAATAAAATTATGATTTGTATTATTAGCATAATAAATTTCCACATACTAACCTCTAAAAATTCATAAAACTTTACCAAATAACAAGCAAAAAATGTAGGAAAATAAATTTGTATTGGATTGACTTCCACAAACCGGTGCCGTTTTGGTAAACCTTATATTAGAGAGATGCGCCTAGCAAGATTCTTTCTTACATTGAATCTATAAAATCCCGTAAATTTAACGGAGTTGCGAATTTCCTTACCTTGAATTGGATTATCTTCGGTTACCAAAGTCTTCTAGAAAAAATCCTACCTTCTCTCTATAATTATGCTATCTTGGTTGATTTAAGGTCATCCACGGTAATAAACGGAAGTACTTTGGCAGGACTGAAAATCCTTGTGTCGCTGGTTCGACTCCAGTTCTGGCCATACTTTTTTCTTCATTGAACTTCTTGTAAAACAGCTCAAGCAGAGTCTATCCAATAAGAATGGATGATGCCTATTTGGGTTCTACGATGAGTGATATACAAGAGGCGCAATCAACATCCATACTGCAGTAGTCGATATCCAATGTGACAAAGGCTGGTCCGGTCGGCAATTTTTGCAGTTGTGTGGATTCAATAACGAGATTATTTGGATTGTTAAAAATAATTTATGATTCGATGTTTTTCCACCATCTTTTTCTCTATCACAAGATGGGATGTTGAGCGCTAAAAGAGATATTTTACAGTCGAATAGAAATTGCATTGCTTCATTTGTCAAATATGGCCAATTAGTGATCTCATCATCGCATCCTTCAAATTGGAGTAATAACATTGACCCTGCATGTATGCATTGATTTCCGATTGCCTTTTGCAGTTGTTTTTTAGTAACAACTTTTTCTAATGATTGTAATGGTACGTTTATAGAAATGTTGTAGGTCTCTCCGCTTGAAAATCGCACGCACTGTTGGTCTGTACCTGAGTGTTGAATTTCGGTAACATATTGTTCTTCGTGCTGTACCTTGATATGAAGTCCTTCCATTTTTTTTAAGTAGTGGGGATTGCTTTTTAAAATAGTGCTGAGAGGCTGAGCATCCCCTATAATATGACGACTTGATTCTATATGTGTGCCCGTAAGATGGGGGCTCTGTTTTCCCTTTTTATGGATACACTGTACTCCGACCCACTTTCCTTTTTCCAACTTCGGGGTAAGAATACAAGTTGTTTGGGATGTGCCGATAAATGGCAGATCTGTAGTAAAAGTTCGAACGCAGTCATACGTTGTGTTCAATGTGGGGATATGTGATACGCCAATTATAGACTGAATGTGCGAAAAATTCATGGATATTGCCTCTGTGCGTGATCCTTGACTGTTATATGTACACAAAGCATAGGTTTTATGTGTACAAAAAATATCTTTAGATCCACTATCAACCCCTTCATAAAATTTTACATGGGAGATTGATATGCGGATTTTAGTTCTTTTATTCACGCTCGTGCTGAGCCGATATTTATCAGCCAATGACCAAGAAGGTGGCATCCATCAAAAGAGTTTCGGATTGAGCGGCTCTTGCCAATGGCTATGCATCCCTTAGCTGTAGAGCCTGCATTGCCAGAGAACTATATTGCTATGAGTCCAAACGGAAATTTTGATAAATGGTATAATGCGCGTATTCCTTGAAGAAATGTTTCAACTGATGTTTCGCTGTTGGTCGTTTTTTCCAGTATTTGTCTTAAAAAGGCATACCTTTTTTATTAACATGAGACGATTGTAATTCGTTTCTATAGATGTCGAAGACATAACTTTTTCGGATTTCATCTGGTATGAACATCTCAGCCTCTTGATTGCTATAAGATTTTTTAATTGATAGATGGATCTGGCTATATTGTCAATAAGAAGCATGGCGATTTCCAGTAAAATATGAATATTTTTATAAATAAATAGTAGTAATAAATTGCTTTATTTTTGTTTGTATTGTACAATGTTTCTTACATATTAAATTAATAAGAGGGGCTCATGAATATTACGTTAACTGCTCGCTTGCCATTTCAGCAGCAAGTGCAAAAAATGACAAATCACTTCAGTAGTCAGCAGCAGGTTTTGTTGCAAACTCTATTTGATCAAGCAATGCAGCAAAAACATCCAAGAGCTCACTTCGCAAAGGCAATAGAATCTCATACGAATGTGCCGAATGGTTGGGGTGATAAGAAAGCGAAGCATATAACAAAAGATTTATTAAAAAAAGTGCCGAAACAAGCATCAACGAAGAAAAATAAAAAAATAAAGCAGCCCAAGAAAAGCGATAAAAAGATAAAGAAAGCGGTGAAAAAATTGGGCTCTAAAAAGCGCATTCAAGAAATTGCCAAATCAGGGCATGTCGCTTTTTATAAAACTGGAGACACCTCGTTTTTAGGCAACTTTAACAAGATGCTTAAGGGAAGATCAATATCCATATATGGGCAGAATTTTCTATGTGCAGAAGCCGCGTTTCAGTGGATGAAATTACAGGGATCTCAAGATCCACGATTGTCTCAATTTTTTACAGCCGGTGGAGAAAAGGCTTTTCAATTAAGTCGACAGATTCAGTATCAGGTCCCAGGATCTTGGTATCAAGGAGGTCGTGATGCAGCGATGTGGGCGATATTGCAAGTGAAATTTGCTCAAGGAACAAAAGAGCGTAAGCTGTTAAATGCAACTCAAAATGCCTATCTTTTAGAGCACAATGCTAAAAAAGGCCGAGATAATTACTGGTCTGATGATCATGATGGCACGGGATCAAATATGCTCGGTAGAATGTTGATGGCGATTCGTGACGGACAGCAGTGTCCTGCGGCTAATACAAAAGATGTAAAGACAGCAAATGCAACAGCTGCCTGTATGCACGTTAAAAATATTTTCTAATAAAATTTTCAGTTCTCTCGCTGTTAGGCTATTTCTTCACTTGCGAAAAATAGCCTAATCGCGTTACTATTCTAGACGCTTTTTACTTTTGCTTGTATGGGGATTTATGTACGCAATTATTCGAAGCGGCGCAAAACAGTACCGAGTACAGAAAGGCGATGTCATTTCTGTTGAGCTATTGGCTGCAGAGCCAGGTACGGCCGTAGAGTTTCGAGAAGTTCTCTTTTTAGGGAATGAAGGAAAATATACAGTAGGAACACCTCTTGTTGAAGGTGCTGTTGTGAAAGCACAGTATGTTCAAGATACAAAAGGGCCTAAAATTCAGTCAGTGAAATACAAACGACGCAAAAATTGCTACCGCAAGTTTGGCCATCGTCAAGGGTATTCTGAAGTGAAAATAACAGATATCGAGGTGTAATAATGGCACATAAGAAAGGTCAAGGTTCGACGAGAAATGGACGCGATTCACACGCACAACGTCTTGGCATCAAAGCGGGCAGTGGCGAGTTTGTAACTGCAGGCAGCATCATTGTTCGCCAGCGTGGCACAAAATGGCATCCGGGCAAGAATGTACTGCGTGGAAAAGATGACACTTTGTTTGCTGTAACAGACGGAATCGTGTCTTTTAGAAAAACAAATAAGACATACGTCTCAGTTTCACCAGAAGCCTAAGAAGAGTATCGTTTTTCCAGTCCCGCTCAAAGACGAGTGGGACTTTTCTTTATAACCCCATGAATCATATATGTTCGTCGATCGTGTTGTAATTCGTTGTATTGCAGGAAAAGGCGGCAATGGCGCTGTGGCCTGGAGACGAGAAAAATTTATTCCAAAGGGTGGTCCCTCCGGCGGTAATGGCGGAAGAGGCGGCTCTGTCACTGTAGTTGCAGACCACAATATTATGTCTTTAGAGGCATTGAGAAATCAGCGCTTGATAAAAGCGTCGAATGGAGCTTCTGGAGCAGGTGGTTGTAAGCAAGGGAAAAATGGCGAGAATCTTATTATCAAAGTCCCATGCGGGACCTTGATTAAGGATGCAGCAACAGAGGCTGTTTTGTATGATCTCACGAGGCCTGGCGACACATGCGTGCTCTGTGCAGGAGGGAAGGGAGGCAAGGGCAACTTTTCATTTCGGACATCGACGAACCGAGCTCCAAATATCGCCACTGCTGGTACAGAAGGCGAAGAAAAAGAAGTCGAATTTGAGTTAAAGATCATAGCAGATGTTGGATTAGTAGGTCTGCCAAATTCTGGAAAGTCGACGCTTATCTCTTCACTCGCCAGTGTAAAAGTGAAGATCGCCCCATATCCATTTACAACACTCAGGCCTAATGTCGGATTTCTACATGCGCCAAGTGGTGAGCGAGTTTTAATTGCCGATATTCCTGGAATTATTGAAGGCGCTCATGCGAATAAGGGGCTTGGCTATGAATTTTTACGTCATATTGTCAGAACAAAAGTTCTTTTGTTTGTAGTAGATGCAGGATCTACCGAGGGGCGTGACCCTAAAAGAGATTTTGCTGTCTTGGAACAAGAATTGAAGATGTATGACCCAGAGCTGTTGAAAAAGCCTTATCTTATATGCTTGAATAAAGCAGATGTGGCGGGAGCCGATGAGCACATACAATCATTTTTGGCCTCCTATCCACAACATGTCGATCATATTTTTATAACATCAGCTGTTGAAGCAACAGGTCTCGATCGGTTGAAAGACGCGCTCATCATGCAAGTCAATCGCTAAAGTTCTGCAAAAATTCTAGTAGAAATAATTTGTATCTTTTAGCGTCTTGCTTTTTAATTCATTCACGAAATAAAGTGTAATTGCATATTAATATAATAGTTAATGCAATTTTTATGTTTTATACATAAATAATATAGGGGGTAATTTTTATGAAAATAGATGATAAGCAGCTAAAACTTTTAGTGGAAGGGTCAACACCACCGGAGACTGTAGTAAAAGAGTTACTCAAAAAAAAACCGAGTGGAAAGCTGTTGGACAAGATCGTAGTGCAGTTGTGCAAAACACCGAATGAAACAGAGCGATTACGTTCTTTTATCCCAGCTATTGAAAGGCAAGTTTCTCTAGAACGCAAAAAGATAAAGAAGAAAACTTTTGATTCAATTCAAGCGGGGATAGCAGTTCGCAAAATTTTATCAAAAGATATTTTGGAACTTGCATTGGGTCAAAGTCAAGCTGTTGCAAGTGATCAAGTTACAGCAAAAGTCAATGATATTTATAATAAAATTATAAAGAACCCAACTCAACTTATCTCCGAAATTGCTAAAATGCCGAATCGGAGCAGAAAAATAGTTTCTCTAAAAAATATTGAAACGAGCATTGTAAAACATAAAAAAAAGATAGATATTTTAGTCCCAGGAGAGATATTGGGAGCTGGAGGGTTTAAAGAGGCGCAGAAAGTCTATTCTCTTATCGATAGAATTTCCAAGGTGATCCAGTACAGCATTTCAAACGATCCAAGAAAGGAAATAAATAAAAACTTGAAGCATGAGTATAAAATTTCGAAAAAATTTGAGAAAACGAATATTAATCATGTGATTCGCCTCAAGCAGGTAAAAGATCTAGAAACAAAAAAAATGATTAACATCACTTCTTTATGCGAAGAAGGTGACCTACTTACGTTTCTTTCAAAGCGAAATGTTGCTGAACAAGAAAAAACTCGGTTGTTACTATCTGCTGCAAATGCTCTTGCTAAAATACATAGAGCAGGTATTTGTCATCTTGATGTCAAGCCAGAGAATATTTTCATTACTAGAGAAAAAAATAACCGGTTTGATGTACGTATTGGAGATTATGGACTGTGCCAGGCTATGAAGGGCCGAGTAAAGAGTAATGTAGGAACGCCTATGTATATAGCACCAGAGCTTGTTGGGAAAGGCAAATCATTAAAGTCTAATGGCAAAATAGATGTTTTCTCATTTGGCATTACAATGTACGGTGTTTTAACAAATAAGCATACTCCATTTGAGTGGTCGTATGGACAACAACATGTGCCACAAGCATCGAAAACACAGCAGTCGTTAGTTCAACTACAGCTGCGTTCTCACAACAATCTAATGATGGATCTTATTGCTGACTGTGTACAAAAAAATCCTGACCGTAGACCATCGATGCAAACTGTAGCAGATAGACTGTCTCATCTATGCTAGCAGCGCCTTTTCATACTCAAGCTGTAGAAGCGGCTTGAGTATGAACGGAGCTCTATGAAAGAAGTTTACTGAGTAATATCTATTTGTTTTCCAGTGAGGCCGCTCCAGTAGGTAGTGTGTATGGAGCCATCTTTCATGCTGACCTGAATTTCAATCACAGGGATGAACAGTTCAATTTCTTTACGTAGAGCAAAATCTTGACCAAAGGCTGCTTTTACAATTTTACGTATCTTCTCTTTCGAGTAGCGGCTGCTGAGTTGCTGTGCGGGTTCTACTTGTTTCATCACAATAGGCTGCGCCATCTTTGTTTGTGGGACAATATTGAGACGAGAGTTGTGAAAGTGAATGCGTACAGTATCGCCTTTGACCGCAATCAGATGTTTTTTGCGAAGGCCGTCAAGACGAAAGCTGAGATCTTCAGCGTCAAGTGACAGTCTTCTTGCTAGCTCTTCGCGGGCCATATAGCCGCCTTGCTGTTCAAGAAGGTGCAATAGGCGAAAATCTTCTTCAGTAGCTTGAGCAATGAGGCAGTCTTCAAAGCCGTGTGTCGTTTCAAATGTTTTGGTGTCTAAGATCATCTCGCCGGATACAAGGGAAAATAGCACTCGTCCTTCTTCTGTATTTTTTTGTTGATTCACATATTTTACATCTAAGAGTAGGTGGGGAAGGAAGAGAGTCGATGTCTTTGCAATACTACAATTGGAATCTTTTAGCAGTGTTTTTTGATGAAGAGTAGAAATCTCTTCAGGACTAAATTGTGTCTCCAGCGTGTAGATAGTGCTTTCCTTTTTGAAGCTATGTGCATAGTTGATGAGTTCATCTTGTTTTTCATAGCAGACAAAAGCTGTAAATCCGATAAGCGCAAGTGTGATAAGAGAGAGTAGAAAGCGAAACATGAGAACACCTCGTTGATAAGATAAATGTATGCGAGCTTATATCCTTTTTCTATTTCTTTCTCAACGATCTTGTTTTGCCATTTGTGTATGCAGTAGTATTTTGCGGACAATGTAAATATGATTTTAATTTAACATTTTGTACAATCATTATTTTGAATATAAAATAGGTTAATTGTATGTTTGGATCCATTAATGATTCAGAAAGTGCAGGATATTCATTAGAAGATTCTTCATCTGAAGAAGTGCATGACATTAATAACGCTATTCGTTCATTAGAATCTGTGAAGAAAGATGCTGTAGATATGAAAATTGTAGAATGGTAATGCAAAATGCCAAGGTATCGCTATCGTTAAAACATTGACGGATCAGTCAAAAGAAGAGGTAGAATATCTTCTTACAAACCCATTAAATTTGAACATAATTCCTACAGCAGATCGCACGCGTGGAGCCGGCGCTGCGTTGTTACAGCGTGTGGGCAGGCGTGTTATCAAACACGCATATGAGGGTATTATTTTAAATAGCACCTATTCTGCGTATCCTTGGTATCTTCATCTTGGGTTTTTAGAGTCAGATACAGGAGAGCTTGTATTAGATCGAGAGGGTATTGCAGAGTTGATGAAAAAATAGGTTGGTTTATAAGGAAATCTAAAATGGCCACACACTCCTTAGAATGCGTGGCCATTTTATTAACTCATGTCTTTTAGGGTGAGCAAGAATTCGATATTGCTATTTGTTTTCTTGAGTCTGCCTAGCAACAGATTCATTGCATCAATAGGAGACAAGTCAGCAACAGCTTGTCTAAAGTTGTAGATTTTCTCCATCTCCTCAGGGTGATACAGAAGCTCTTCTTTTCTTGTTCCGCTCTTGATGATATCCACAGCTGGGTAGATACGTCTGTCAGAGAGAGCTCGATTCAAGACAAGCTCCATGTTGCCAGTACCCTTGAACTCCTCGAAGATGACCTCATCCATACGAGATCCTGTATCGATCAATGCCGTCGCGATGATCGTTAGAGATCCGCCCTGTTCTATATTCCGGGCAGAACCAAAGAATCGCTTCGGTTTGTGCAATGCATTCGAGTCGATACCACCGCTCAAAATCTTTCCAGAATGTGGTTGTACAGCGTTGTAAGCGCGTGCAAGGCGTGTGATCGAGTCGAGGAGGATGACGACATCATGTCCATATTCTACGAGGCGACGTGCCTTTTCAAGCGCCATCTCCGCTACCTGTACGTGACGCTCTGGTGGTTCATCGAAGGTAGAAGAGATAACCTCTCCTCGAACCATACGCTGCATCTCGGTGACTTCTTCAGGGCGCTCGCCAATCATCAAGACGATTAAAGTGGCTTCTGGGTTGTTGCGAGAAATAGAATTCGAAATGCTCTGCTGGATGATCGTTTTACCTGTTCTTGGAGGCGCAACAATCAATGCTCGCTGACCCTTTCCTATTGGCGCAAAAAGGTCGATAACTCGCTCAGAAAGTCTTTCTTTTGAAGTCTCCATGACGAGGCGTTTGTTTGGATAAATGGGAGTTAAGTTTTCGAAGTGGATGCGCTCACGAGCTTTTTCAGGAGGCTTGCCATTGATGAGATCTACTTTAAGCATCGCAAAGTATTTTTCTTTATCTTTAGGCGGCCGGATCGTTCCTGTAATCGTATCGCCTTTCTTGAGATCAAATCGTCTAATTTGTGCAGGAGAGACGTAGATATCTTCGGATGAAGGCATATAGTTGTAGTTTGGAGAACGTAAGAATCCAAAACCATCCGGAAGGACTTCAAGGACCCCTTCGCCATACAAAATTTCTTGAGGATGTTCGGCGAGCACCTTTACAATTTCAAACACCATTTCTGACTTTGTCATTGAGCCTAGGTGTTTGAGGCCTATTGTTTTTGCATAAGTATTCAGTTGGTCAATATTCATCCGCTGTAGGTCGGATATTTTTGTCATGTTTGGGGGCTCACCGGGCTGTAGCTCTGGTGCCTGAGGGGTAGGAAGTGAAGTTGCGGCTCCAACCTCCTGGTTCCCTTCCTCAGTAGTGGAATGGGAAAATTCACGTGGTGGTCGATTCATAATATGAGTATGGTTACTCCTTGTTGTTAATGAGTCAGTGCCGCATACAGTGTACGCGCCTGTTCTTGAAGTTCTTGGATCGATCGATTGTTTTTTATCACAATATGAGATCGCTTTGCTTTTATTTCAGGGTCCATCTGATGTCGCATTCTTCTTTCATACTCTTGCATGCTATGGCCTGTCTGTAGTCGATACCGACACATCGCCTCCTTCTTGTCAGTAAGGATAGTAACAACCTTGTTGTACCACCTCGAAAGACGAGCTTCGAAAAGAAGCGGAACCTCTACTACAAAAAGAAGATATTGTCCTGATGCCCGTATCTGTTTATATATGTGTTTTATTTCGGCATCCACTGCTGGATGTACAATAGCTTCAACCTGTTTGAGTAGCTGTGTGGAGCCGAAAATACACTCCGCTATTTTCGATCTGTCAATTTTTCCATCTACTACAATGTGATCCCCCAACAGCTCAACAAGACTATGAATAATTTTTGAGTGTTCACAAAGAAGTCGATGAGTAATCTGATCTGCGCTGATATAGTATGCGCCAAGTTTTTGAAGTTCTCGGCAGAAGGTGCTCTTCCCAGAGCTCAGTCCGCCAGTTACTGCTACTTTTTTTAAGTCTAGCATTCTTTCCAATTTTTTCCAATTCCTATTTCCACGATAAGTGGGACAGAAAGCTGCATGACCTGCTCCATACGTTCTTTTACTCCGAGACGCAGCTTTTCCACTTCATGATCAGGAACTTCAAACAATAATTCATCATGAATTTGAAGCACCATTTTTGTCTGCATTTTCTCATCACTCAGCCATTGGTCAATGTGAAGCATGGCTTTTTTGATGAGGTCGGCGGCAGTCCCTTGTAAAGGGGTGTTGATTGCCAGTCTTTCTGCTGCGTTTCTCAACTTTTGATTCGAAGAATGTATTTCGGGTATAAGACGTTCTCTTCCTGTTAAAGTAGTCGCCTTGCCTGTTCTCTTCGCCTCTTCTATGGCGTGTTGGATATAGGATTGCACGCGTGGATATCTTTGGAAATAGCGATGAATGAACTGATCTGCCTCTTTAATAGAGATATGAAGCTCCTGGGATAGTCCGTAGGCTTGTTGGCCGTAGACAATGCCGAAGTTTACAGCTTTGGCGTGCCTGCGCATCTCCTCCGTCACTGCCTCTTGCGGGATATTAAATACAAGCGATGCAGTGTAGGCGTGGATGTCTTGATTTTCGCAGAAGGCGTGGAGGAGTCCTTCATCTTGAGAAATGTGGGCCAAAAGACGCAGCTCTATCTGCGAGTAATCGGCCGCCACAAAAACCCAGTTTTCATGCTGTGGTCGAAAGGCTTCTCGTATTCTTTTCCCAAGCGCTGTGCGGATAGGGATATTTTGGAGATTTGGATCTTGACATGACAGCCTGCCTGTAGCTGCAACTGATTGATTAAATTGACAGTGTATACGCTTCGTTTTCGGTAAGATAGTCTCCGGCAAAGAATCGATATAGGTAGAACGAAGTTTCTCTACAGAGCGATAATCAAGTAATTTTTGTGCAATCGGGTAGTAGGCCGCAAGCTCCTCTAAGACTTCAGCATTTGTAGAGGGCATCGTCTTGCCCTTTTTTGGAGGCTTGATAGCAAGTTTTTGAAAGAGGATCTCACTCAGCTGCTTTGGTGAGTTGAGGTTAAATACTTCTCCTGCTAGCTGGAAAATCTCTTCTTGAAGTCGGCTTATTTCTTGCATCACCTCATGAGAGAGCTCTTGTAAAAAAAGCGCATTGACATAGATACCGTATCTTTCCATTTTCATGAGGACTTTGATAAGAGGAAGCTCAATTTCATGAAAAAGGGATGTCAAATTTCTGTTTGACAGCTCTTCTTGGAGTACTTTTTTTAGCTTCAGCGTATAGGCTACATCTTCACAGCAGTATTCTGAGATTGCATGGATGGGCACTTCATCCATCCGTTTTTGATTTTTCCCTTTTCCGAGTAGATCACTCGTTGCGATTTTAGTGACGCCAAAATAGTCATATGTAAGCTCATCTAAAGAATGACGTCTTCTCTCTGCGTGGAGCACATAAGAGGCTAATATCGTATCGAAGGAGATATTGCGGATGTCTATTCCTTCATTTGCCAATATGTGAAGGTCATACTTGATATTATGGCCAAAAAAACACAGAGAGGGGCTTTCAAAAAGTGGCTGTAGCGCTTCAAGCACCTCTCGTTTTGAGAGAGTGCTGTTGCAGGGGATGTAATAGGCGGCTTCATCAGTAGCGGCAAGGCCTATGCCGACAAGGGAAGCTTGCATGGGGTGGATATTGGTTGTTTCCGTGTCGATGCAAATCTCTTTTTGATTTTTCAGTTTTTCTACAAGTTGCGTAATCGCATCGAGCGAGTCAACAAGGTGATACGCTGCATGAGCTGGTGTCTCTCTATTTTTCTGAGGGAGGAGCTGCAAAAGTGAAGAAAAATTTTTCTTTTCATAAAAAGATTGGAGTAGGGCTATGTTTGGTTCTTGTAGGAGAAAAAAAGATGCTTCGTGAGGGAAGGGAGCTTCGAGATTGAGCTGGACTAATTTTTTGCTAAGGAGCGCTATTTCGCGTTCTTGCTCAAGGATTACTTGTTTTTTGCCACCTATTTCGTGGGCATGATCTAAGATTGCCTCTAGTGAGCCATAGTGGTGTAAGAGCTGTACAGCAGATTTTGGCCCAAATCCAGACAGCCCTGGGACATTATCAGAGGTGTCTCCAATGATCGCCAAGTAGTCGACAATTTTTTCTGGAGGGATGCCATATATCTCCTCTACTTTTTTTCTGTCGACCACTAAGTTGTCTTTATGTAGATGCAAGAGAGCGACGTTCTCGTCAACAAGCTGCATGAGATCTTTATCAGCAGAACAAATCGTCACTTTCACGCCCTCTTTTTTCGCCCAGACAGCGATAGAGGCGATGGTGTCATCTGCTTCTACTCCTACAGACGTTATCTGTGGAATGTTCATGTATGAGCAAAAACTCTTTGCTTCTTCTATTTGCTGAATGAGATCAGCTGGGGTTTCTTTCCTGTGAGCCTTATACTCGCTGTAGAGCGCAACTCGAGAGGCTTTACTCGTGGGGCCATCAAAAATAGCGGCGATATGCGTCGGATGAAACGCCTCTTGTAACTTAAGGTAGGAGCGTATGAAGCCATACAAGGCATTTGTAGCATCCCCTTGACGAGAAGACATCCCTTGTATAGCAAAATAGGCTCTGTATAACAAGCCTGAGGCATCAATAAGATACAGTTCTTTCACAGTGATGGTTGGTTTTCTGGGTGGTAGAGATACAAAAATTTGCCTTGGAGCTTGTGTGGAAGCATGCCTGGTGCTGTCAGGCGCACTTCTCTATTGCGAAATATGCTTTCTTCGTGGAGGAACGTGTTAATCCAATGCGTTGTGTTAAACTCAATGACTTGATACTCCTGTGTGATGTTCAACGAGTCGGCAAGGAGGAGGAGCGCATCTTCTTCTAAGTTTACGATGCCGTCGATTAAGCCATATTGCATCGCATCAAATGCAGGAAAGATAGAAGCTCCACGCTCGATTAAAGCTTCTCTATGTACTGTTTTTCTGTTATCTGTCACTACATGCAAAAATCTTTTGTAGTAGCTGTCTGCGGCGTACTGTATATTGCTTTCTTCATCTTTTTCCCATGGTCTAAATGGGTTGAGGGCATCTTTGCATTTGCCAGCAGTTACAGTAAGAGACTGCACGCCAATTTTTTCCATCAGCTGGCTGAAGTTAAAGGTAGTGGGTAACAGCACTCCAATACTGCCAATAAGAGCACTTTCCGAAGAGTAAATTTTGTCGGCAGCGCATGCGATAAGCATGCCTCCAGAAGCGCATATGGAGTCGGTGTATGCGTAAATAGGGACATGATAGCGCTTTTTATATTCTTGAAGCAGTCTATAGATGGTGTCGCTATCAGAGGCTAGCCCTCCTGGAGAGTCGATGCAGAGTAAAATACCCTTTATTTGATCTTTTTCAAGGCCTGCGTCGAGGCTGTCGAATAAAGTGTTTTTGATATCTTCACTTGTGATTGTCTGGCCGATGATGCCGCTTACTCGTATTTTAAGGATGGTAGGGGCAGTCTTTGAAAAAATCTTTGTTTCCCATTCGTGATTGGCGACCGGAGTAAATCCATGTGTATGTCCAGATGCAGGTTTATTAAAAAAAACAATCAAGAAGGCAAGAGCGCATACAACACCCAGAGCAGTGGCGAGTGTTTTAAAGAATGAAGAAAAAAAAGATTGTATAAAATTTTTCATGCGCGCCTCCGGCTGATCATTACTTATACACCAAGAAAGCTTCTCTTCACAATATGATTATTAGACTTCTTTCGAAATTCGCTTTGTTTGGAAAAATCATCAATTTTTCCAAACAAAGCGAATTTCGAAAGAAGTCTATTCAAAGATCGTAAAAAATAAAGAAGCGGTATATGATGCCACTGAACATATGAGAGGAGCGATATATATGCAAGCAGATACGCTGCTGTTATGGAGTGTGGTCAATCTTATTGATGGGGAAGCAGAGTGGTTTATCCGACTGCTCGCATATCTTACAGTTGCTACTGTGATTACCTATATACTGAAAAAGGGATCTGACATTTTACTCCATCATTTTCACCAATCAAATAAACAGATGACGATGGCTGTTTTGCGGGCGATTAGCCGCCCTTTTGGGTTTTATTTTTGGTTTCTCGTGGTTGCTGAAAGCATTGATCTGGTTGCCGATCGCTTTTTATCGCTCGAGTTTCATACAGAGGTAAAACTAGTTTTGGGAATAGGGGCTATTTTCGCACTATCTTGGTTTTTTTTACGTTTGAAAAAAAATGTACTAGAAGTAGTTATTGAGAGAAAGAGACATCTTGAAGGGCATTACGATATTGGCCGTGTGTATGCATTTTCGAAATTGATTTCGATTTTTATTGTGATGGTAACAGGTATCCTCTTAATGGAAATTACGGATCAAAATATTAAGACAATCATTGCCTTTGGAGGGATTAGCGGCTTAGCATTTGCCTTTGCGTCACAAGAGATTATCGCAAATTTTTTCTGGGGAATCATGCTCTATATCAACCAGCCTTTTGGAGTAGGTGATGATATTTTACTTCCCGATTCAAATATCGAAGGTACTGTTGAATATATTGGGTGGTACCAGACGAGAATTCGTAGTCAGGATAAAAGGCCAATTTACATTCCTAATACCCTGATCTCAAAAGTTTTTGTTATCAATAGCTCGCGCATGACACATAGAAGGCTCAATATTCAACTATCAATAAGGCACGAAGATCTTTCGAAGGCCCCTGCAATTATTGAAGGAATAGAAGAGTATTTGCTTGCGCATCCTGCGATTGACTCGAGTCAAGACTCTTTAGTTAACATTAGTGCCGTAAGTCTCTATTCAACCGATATTTCTATTAAAGCCTTAAGCAACTATACAGGAGAGCGAGAGTTTTTAAGATTACGAGATGAAGTGATTGTAAAGGCAGTGAGCCTGATCCATGAGCACAAAGCGCAACTGGCTCTCCCTGTACAAGAGACTATTGAGGCGAGGGGATAAAAGTTTTTTATTTAAAATTTTAGATTTACGATGAAATGGTTAAACTGCGATAATGAATCTCTTCAACTGCTTGTTGTATCAGGAGAATTTCCATGGTTGAGTCACTGCTTGAGTGGTTATCGGTTCATGCAGATCAGGCGCACTACATTATCTTTGGCTTGCTTGTATTAACAGGGCTCAGTGTTCCTATTAGTGAAGATGCTATGCTTATTGTAAGCGGGATTTTAGCAAGTACGGTGATTCCCGACCACACATGGCATCTTTTTTGCGGTGTCTTTTTAGGATGCTACGCTTCTGATTGTATTGCATATGGCATTGGTCGTTTTTTTGCAGACAAGTTGCTAAGGTCACGGTGGCTCTTTTTTTCTCTTTCTGAGGATCGGTTGGCTCGTCTTCAGTCATTTTACAAAAAATATGGAGTCTTAACACTTCTTGTGGGAAGGTGCATTCCATTTGGGGTGAGAAATGGGATTTTTATGGCGGCAGGAGCAAGCAAGATGACCTTTTCTCATTTTTTCATCACTGATGGTATCTCCTGTTTCTTCTTTTCGTTAGCTATCTTTTTCGCTTCGTATTCATGTGCACAAAACTATGATGTCGTGCAGCAGTTTCTTCACACAAGTGGTGTTGTCGTATTGCTTTCTGTCATAGGCTGTGCAGCTGGATTTTTTGTGTATCGAAAGTGGATGAAACGCTCGTTAAAGCACAGCTAAGTTATGAATGATTTGTTTACGGTTCCAAACATTCTTTCTCTGCTCAGACTTCCTTTAATAGCTCTATTTTTGTCTTCAGATCCTTTTGTGCGATGTATGGCGGTTGTATGCGCTGCAGGAACAGATATGCTTGATGGCTTTTTAGCGAGAAGATGGAATCTTTCGACAAGGTGGGGAACTCTTTTAGATCCAGTTACTGACAAGCTCTTTGTTGTTGGTGTGTTGGCAATTCTATGGAGCGAAGGTCGAGTGACGGTAGTCGAGCTTGGTGCGTTTTTCATGAGAGATTTTTCGCTTTTTGTCTTTGCGCTGTGGCTGCTCATGAAAAAACGCTGGCAGCGCTACACAATACGTGCCTTCTTATGTGGAAAGATATCTACAGGACTGCAGTTTTTAACGCTCTTATTGCTTTCACTGAACCAGGCTATTCCCTCATTTCTTTTTTTTGCGATGGCATTTTTTGGCGCAGCCTCTTTTGTAGAGCTGCGCTTCATAGCTGCAAGAGCGTCTTAGTTGGCTAATGAATAGAAGTAAATATATCCATCCCGCGAGGCGATATCTATGCAATTTCCAATCGCTTGTTCGCTTGTATGATGGACTACTTTTTCATCATTATATTCAGTCCAGCCAAATTCATTATTTTTGACTTGTGGGACATATGTGAGGTAGTGACCACGGTCTTTGGAGTCTCCTGCGTGGAGGATAATCGCGCTGAGTGTGTAGAGTGCTGTTTCTTCGGAATCCTTTATGCTGACTTTCAGTGTGTCGGAGGGAGCTATCACGTTTTTGAGCTTTGCTCCGTTGCTGTCAAAACGTAGTAATGTGATGGGGATACATTTTGGTTTCTCTTTTCCGTCTATGTAGAGCGTACGAAAATAGGAGATTTTTTCAGTTTTACTACACTGTTCGAGCTCGTTTTTGTATGGGAGATAATAGTCTCTCTTTAATAGCTCTTCGGGCTTATATTCATCGTGGATGATAGTTGAATTGAATAGATCATTCAATGTCGGAGCTTCTTCGCTTTTGTTGATCGGCAAGCCGATAATTTTTTCATTGCACTGTGTATATTTTGCTTCTTCGAGGAAGTCTAGTTTTATCAGAGCTTCGTATGTATACATGTAGTTTCCTTTAATCGCAGGAAGATTGAGCTGATCAAAGAGATAGGTAAGTACTTCATGAGCATCCTCCATGCCTCGTTCGCTGATAGGATAGTCTTGCTTTCTCAGGAGTAGGCGCATATCTTGGACGGCATCTGCTGCGATGAGTTGATTATTGTTGAGTTGGGCGCACATTTCATTGAGTCTTGTAAATACCTCATCTTTCTCATTCTGGACGAGCTTGAGAAGAGGTGCATGGCGCAAAGCTTGAATGGTGGCATTCAAATAGCATGCATTTCCTGGGTTTTGAAGTCCTGGCGTATCTCCTTGCGCTTCGCTCTTTTCTATTTGAGATGGTACTGGTTGTGGCTGCTTCTCTAAAGATTGTGTGATTACTGCTTGAAGAAATTTCCCCTTTTCTTGATTGATCGGCCCATCATTTTCGCGAAGATCTTTTACCTCTTTTGTATCCCAAGAAAATGTATAGTTGGCCGGGGGTTGATCCTCTAAAAGAGAGGTGACATACAGCGTGATTTTCAACGGCTGAGTTTCTTCAATAGTATATGTTGAAATCTGCTTTGTTTGAAATTCCTCTTGGAGTTCAAGAGACTGTGAAGAAAGAAGCAGCAATTCCCGCCAGAAGATTCCTAGCGCGTCAAGCCACGTCAAGCTTAGATA
>CAZASK010000007.1:0-74771 GCA_964487845.1 uncultured bacterium | reverse complement strand
AATAGGAAATTTCTAAATTGGTGAAATAGGAAATTTTAAACTTGGTTTAACATAATTATATTTGTAATTATGTGGCGTAATTAACTCGCTTTAATGTCGTCCCATAAATCGTTATAGATGTGAGTGTCTTCACCCAAGTATTTAATAAGCCGCATCTGTTTGACCGTGTCTGCATGCAAAAATGGCTTATAGGTTTTTTTCATGATTTTGGAAAGATGTGGATAAATATGAGGAATAGGTACTAATAGACCTGTAAAAAGAGTGTTTTCTAAAGCAGGTTTTTCTTCTAATAAAAAGTTAATAAAGGCATATGCAAGCGGCTGATTTGGGGCATTTTTGGGTATCGACAGAAAGTCAACAGCTGCGGTAAAGCCCTCTTTTGGAGAGATAAAAGAAATATGGGCATCTTCATTCATCGCCTGTACAATATCTCCGCTATAGCCATGGACAAGCAAATATTCCCCACTTGCCAGACCATTTTTATACTGTTCATTTTCGAACTTCGCAAGATTTGCCTTCCATGCAATAACGGTGTTTTTTGCTTCTTCTAGCTCAACTGGATGTACACTATTGATATCATAGCCGTGATACAGTAAAGCCGCAGCGATGGTCTCTCGAGGGTCATTGAGCATAGTCATGCGATTTTTGAGATCTTGACGAGCAAATATATTCCAGCTTGGATCCTTAATCTGTAGACGGTCGTTGCGCCAGCCTATTCCAGTATAGGTGATCATATAAGGTACTCCATACAGCGAGAGCGCAGGATCTAGTATCGCATCGATGGCAGGGTCGATAGTAGAACGATTTGTAATAGCAGCAGCCTGGATGGGCTCAAGCATGTCTAAATCGCGCATGAGTTCTACATAATAGTTACTCGGTAAGATGAGATCGTATCCAGTTGCGCCAAGGCGTAGCTTTGCAAAGAGAGATTCATTCGAGTCGTAGGTATCAATAACAATATGGCAGTTATGTCTTTTTTCAAATTCGTCGAGGAGATCTTGCTTAAAAAAGTTTGCCCATGAGTAGATGTGTAGAGTCGGACGCTCGGGAGAGCAGCCAAGCAAGAGAATAGGAAGGAACAGCAGCCAAAGTCTTTTCATGTGTCTTTCTCCGAAAGAGAGTAGCTAATAGCAATGATAATAAATGTGCAAGCAAGCAGTATCGTTGACAGAGCGTTAATAAGTGAAGGAGATCCAAACTTAATCATACTATATACGTAGATAGGTAAAGTAGTAAATCCTGGTCCTACTACGAAGAAAGTGATAACAAAGTCATCAAGCGACAAGGTAAATGCAAGAAGGGCACCAGCTGCGATAGCAGGCATCAAAAAGGGGATAATCACCTTGCGAAATACAGTCCAGTTGTTTGCGCCAAGATCATACGCGGCCTCTACAAGTGCATAGTCAAAGTGCTGCATGCGAGCACGAATCAGCATTGCCACATAGCTCATGCAAAAGGTTGTATGGGCAATACATACCGTTACAAAGCCAAGAGGGACTTGGAATGAAACAAAAAAGACGAGCAAACTAATGCCCATAAGTACGTCAGGGATGATTAAGGGAGCATAGAGCAGCGCATAATGACTTTTTTGCAGCCTCGTTTTGTAGATGTACAAAGCAAGTGCGGCAAGAGTGCCTAAAATAGTTGAAGCACATGTCGCTACACCAGCTACTAAAAGAGTGTTGCAAAGAGCATCCCATATGTCTTTTTGTTGAAAAAGCTGTTCATACCAGCGCAAAGAAAAGCCTGTCCATACTCCACCAAAACGAGATTCATTGAAAGAGTTGATGACCAAGATAATGATCGGCAGATAGAGCAGCAGCAATACAAAAAATGTAAGGATAAATGGAAATCGACTCGTCTTCATCGTGTTTTCTTTGAGTCCTCCCTCGTAGCTCGTAGCACAGTAGAAAATGCTAATGGCAGAAAAATAATGAGAGATAAAAATGCAGAGAGCGCACTTGCTTGCGGAAGGTTACGGTCTATAAATACTCTTTGCGCAATTTTACTGCCGATCATCTCACTTTGTGTGCCTCCAACAAGATCTGGAATGATATAGGCTCCTATTGCAGGAATAAATACCATCACAAGGGCTGTCATGATGCCTCGTCTGATGCCAGGTAAGAAAATAGAGAAAAAAGCCTTTTTTGTTGTCGCTCCTAAATCGCATGCCGCTTCGATGAGCTGGAAATTAAATTTTACAGCTTGTGAGTAAATAGGAAGGATAGCAAAAGGTAAATAGGAATAGATCATCACAGCTAATACGGCTCCAAGGTTATAAAGTAAAAAGGTATCGCTGTCGATAATATTGAGCCATACTAATGCCGTGCGCAAAAAGCCATCGGGATGTAAAAGCGTTTTCCACGCGAAAATACGCACAAGAAAGCTGCTCCAAAAAGGCATCATCACGAGAAGTAGAAAAAGCTTCTGCATGCGCTTACTTGCCTGTGCAAGGAAAAATCCTATAGGAAGAGAAAGCGATAAGCAGACAAGTGTCGTCACCGCACTGAGCCAGAGCGTGCGCCATATGATGGAAAGATAGCTTGTGCTGAAAATGCTTTTTACTGTCTCACACGTCCACTCAGGGGCGATAGAGAGGTTCATATCGTATGGCTTGAACGCGTAGCAAAATACGATAATAGTAGGGATAAGAAAAAAGAGCAGAAGCCATACATATGATGGCAATGTCATCACAATTTCTTGTATCTTTTTACGCATCATGAGCCTCTTGTGACAATGCATCAAGTTCTTGTGGCTGCTCCGTCAGTGTCTCATCAGATGGGCTGTAGCGCTCGAGCATGAAGCCGTCGTCAGCATGCCACCAGATCCACACATGGTCTTTCCATGCAATCGGCTTTTCATCAAGTAAAAAGCGGCTATGCTGCTGATAAATAGAGATGCGGTATCCTTCTACTTGCACCCAAAATTTGGTATGATCACCCTTGTAGATGACATCCTGAACTACTCCCTGAAAGGCATTTTGCTGTCCTTGCAGATTTGGTTTTTCTCTTGAGATATGGATTTTTTCTGGACGCACACTCAAATACACGGGCTCGCCTACAGAGATCTGTTTGTCGTTAAAGCAGCGTATCGTGGGAAAGTCTTCGACATAGAGCTCGCTATATTCATGGGTCACTTTTTCCAATACCTTGCCTTCCAAAAAGTTGGTATCTCCAATAAAGGCGGCAACAAAGCTACTCTTTGGTGACTCATAGAGCTGCATTGGCGTTCCAATCTGCTCAATCTTTCCTTTATGCAAAACAGCGATACGATCGCTTACTGCCATAGCCTCTGTTTGATCGTGGGTTATGAACAAGAAAGTAATCCCTACCTCATCGTGGATGAGGTCTAGCTCGAGAAGCATCTTTTGACGTAGTTTTAAATCAAGCGCAGCGAGGGGCTCATCTAAAAGGAGTACTCGCGGTTTGTTGATAAGAGCTCGTGCAATGGCAACGCGCTGCTTTTGTCCGCCGCTAATCTGGTCTGGCTTTTTGTGGCCATAGCCTTCCATCTGAATCAGGCGCAGCATGCGCTCTACTTCAGCTGCGATGTAGTGTGCAGGATGATTCATGACTTTCAAGCCAAAGGCTATATTTTCAGCAATGGACATATTGGGGAAAAGAGCATAGTGCTGAAAAACAGTGTTGACAGATCGTTTGTTTGGTGGTAAGTCTGTAATATCTTGTCCATCGATATAAATACGGCCACTGTCGGGACGCTCGAATCCGGCTACAAGACGTAGCAGAGTTGTTTTGCCGCATCCACTAGGCCCTAAGATGGAAAAAAATTGGCCCATCTCCACTGAGAAGGAGACATTGTCCACAGCGAGAACATCGCCATACGATTTAGTGACGCGATCGAAAACGATAGACCCTGGCATGATATATGGTGGCTCCCCTTGGAAAAATTATGAATTCCTCTATATGATGTCCATATATGCTCCCATACTGAAAGAAATAATTCAATATATACGCGAAAAATTTGGTAAGAAAAATAGATGATCAGAAGAATTGATTTTTTTATGAATACAAAGAGCCAGCATGGAGTCTTGTATCAATGTACTCAAGAGTTACAAAAAGCATTGAAAAGACAAGGTATAGCTTCTACAAGCTACGATGTTTTCAAGCAGTCACTTACAGAAATTTGTGCGCTACTTGAAAAAAATAGACCCGACTGTACGATGGGATTCAATGTTGTCTTGCCAGAAGCACTCTTTCATGACACTATTGGCATTCCTCATATAGCAGCAATTGTAGATTCTGCTACCTATTATCCAGAACTCATGCATTGCCCAAATACAATCGTGAGTTTTGCAGAAATGGACTCTATTGAATTTTTAGAATCCCTAGGGAAAAAACATCTTTTTTTCTTTCCTCATGCCTGCGAGAGATCGTATGCAACAAAAAGAATAGGAAAAAAAAGAGCTCACTCTATACTCATGCCTGCATCTTATATTGACCCTGTAGGACCATCTAGTATTTTAGCAGAGATTTTTCCGCAGGAGGTAGCAGCGCAAATCGATGCTGTCATAGAAGAGTCTTTGGCTTGCAGCTCGACAAGCCACCTTGTAAGATTGAAATCGCTGTTCGATACAAAACCTCATTATCAAGAGATGGTGCTGAGCAAGGGCATCGCTTTGTTCGAAGTGTTTAATATGGTAGAACTCACCATGCGAGGCAGAGACCGTCTGCGTCTTGTACAAGCGATACGAGATGTGGAGGTTGCCATCGCCACATCAAAAGAAGATAGATTGTTATGGCAAAAGGCGCTGGGCAGGCAAAAAAATGTGCGTTATATAGATCCTATTCCCTACAGTGAGCTGTATGATCAGTTTACGCAGTATCGTTTTATCATCAACAGCATCCCAACTATTAAACGAGGATTCCATGAGCGGATGTTTTTGGCAGCAGCTGCTGGAGCAAGTGTGATCACTAATGAATCGCTCTATCAGCAGGCAGATTTTCCAGAAAATCATGCAGTCGTGACTTATCTTTCTCCGCACTATGAGCAAGTGACAGACAAGATTATGGCGATTGCAGAACATGAGGAGAAACGTCTTAGAGATGTGAAGAAAATCAAGAAGATGATTTCCCTTTATCACACATGGGATCTGCGCGCAGAGCAGCTGCTCAATCAGCTACCGCCACTCTTGAAGCAGATTACAATTCCCACTATGAATTTTGATTGGTAAAGGAAAGCTGGATCGTGTTGAGAGAATGGGCCATATCGCTTGTTGCTAAGCCAAGCTGCTTTTCGATTTGCTTCATAGATGACATGACCGTCGAGTGATCGCGAGAAAAGAGGTCGCCTATTTTCATATAAGGAAGTTTCAGCAGCTGCCGACAGAGATACATAGCCACCTGGCGCGGCGTCACACACTCGCGGCTTTGCGATTTGCCAAGGATATCCTCCGCTCGTATGCCATAAAACTGAGCGACAGCATGTACAATCTTATTCGAAGTAAGGGCTACTGTTTTCTCCTTTTCTATAAAATCCTTTAACAACACCTTTGCAGCTGGCAGCGCTATGGCAGCTCTTTGCAGCGAATGTTTTGCCCCTATTTGAGAACGTAGAACCAGAGCTTCTAGAGCGCGCATCAATGACTTCATATTATTTGGGAATGTTTCTGCCAGAAACTCGATCGTCTGCGGGGTAAAGTCGGCATGAAAAAAGCTCGCTCGCTTTTCGATGAGCTGGATGATCTCTTTTTTCTCCAAGCAGTTAAGTTGCAGCGAACAGCCCCACTCAAAGCGGCTGATGAGGCGAGGCTCTATAAACTGTAAATTTTGCGCAGAGACGATAGAGGAGAGGATGATCTGTTTGCCATGGGTGTGAAGCGTGTTGAATGTATGAAAGAACTCTTCTTGCGTTGCTGCTTTTTTTGCAAGGATGTGGATGTCATCAATGATGAGTACATCCGCTTGTCTGTATATATCTCTGAATTTTGACATCTCAGCCGCTCTCATGGCCTTGACGACATGTTCAGTAAAGAGATCTGCATGGCAGTAGATCACTTTGTAATCCATCTTTTTTAGTTTTTCTGCGCAAGCCATCAAAAGATGAGTTTTTCCAGAGCCACTAGCTCCATGGAGGTAAATGGGGTTGATAGTATCATGAGGAGAAGAGGTGGGGAGTACTGCGAGAGAGTCTGTATTTTCTATTTTTTGCTTTGCCAAACGTGTACAAATTTCTTCAAGAAGTGCATATGGTACGAAGTTGGCTTGCGTCTGTATAAACTGCTCAAACGTGCAGTAGGGCGTAAGTTCTGCAAATTGTATTTCTACAGGACTGCCAAAAGTATTTTTTGGTTTTTTTATGTTTTTTGTGCGAGATTTTGTGCCATCATTTTTGAGTGAAAGATGGACTTTAA
Organism: uncultured bacterium; assembly: GCA_964487845.1. GTDB lineage: Bacteria > Chlamydiota > Chlamydiia > Chlamydiales > FEN-1388 > CAZASK01. Next base: position 68,401 of record CAZASK010000007.1, on the reverse strand, counting down.
TCGCAGAATTATTGTTGTTGACAAAGGACTTGAGCTTGTCTCGAATGTGTTCTTCAAACCAGAGGATCTGGAAGGTGTCATGCGCTTCGAGATAGAGGTTGCAGGCGTCAAAGCGTACTACGCGCAAAGTACGCAGCCACCGATCGACGGTGGCCTTGCCTAGCTCTTGTGCTTTCTTTTGTAAAAACAGCTCCCATGCCTGCATGCACTTTCATCCCAGTTATCTCTTAGGAAATGGTATCACATTCTTAGATGGCTGTGTAGTAAGATTATTTTTTAATCCCTTGTCCATATTGTAATTGGTCCACCACTGCTGACCAATGCTGAGTGCCATCGAAGAGATCCAGTAGATGTTGAGTCCTGAGGGAAATTGATAAAACATGACAGTCATCACGACAGTCATAATAGTTCCCATGCTGCGTTGCTGTCTTTGTTGATCAGTCATTTGAGATGGATCTTTCGGTGTCTGTGACGACATGCGCTGCTGGAGGAACATGATCCCACCTAAGAAAATAGGCAATAGATGAAATTCGGTCCCGATCAGCGGGATCGAGTATTTCCAAGAAAATAAGACGTCAGGAGATGCCAAGTCGTCGATCCATCCATGGATAAAAGGCGCTCCACGCAGTTCAAAAGCGGACTTTAAGAGGTCAAACATCCCGATCAAAAAGGGCATCTGTAGTAAAAGTGGCAAGCAACCTGAAAGTGGGTTTACCTTATGTTCTCGATAGAGATTTAAAATTTCCATCTGTGCTTTTTGAGGCTCTTTCTTATACTTTTCTTGAATAGCCTTAATCTTAGGCGCTACGATTTGCATGCTCTTCATGGAACGCATGGACCAGCTGTTCAAAGGATAGAGCAACACTCTGAGAACGACTGTCACTAAGACAATACAGACAACCCATGAGCCAAAGAGATGATGAAAGAGCTTCATCATGAAAAAGAGAAACTTTGCAAAAGGCTCGGAAATAAAGGCAAACCATCCGTGGAATGTCTGGCATGCGATGTAGTCAGAGTCTTTGACACCATCTTTTTGTGCATAGTAGTGGTCTACTGTTTTGAGAACATTTTCTGAGAAGGGACCTGCAAAAACGCGTACTTCGAAAGCAGGGCTGTTATTCTGTATAGGCAAAAAGACTTCGTAAGCTGGAAGATCCTGCGCTTTGTAGCGAGAAACGTCTGTGTCTATTTGTGTCAAGCGAGATGGAGCCTGAATGCCAGATATCTTTTCTACACGGATACCTGAATCAATACCTGTAGTGGGGTCCATGATGATTCCGAAAAAGCCATTCGATGTAGAGACCCAGTCTGGAGAAAGAGAGGTAATCTGAAACGCCTCCTTTGGAAGCTCTATCTGCTCTACGTCTTGTTTGTCGCCTCGGCGCACCATATACTTGACTTGTGGTGCAGCGGCTCCAGAAATCCATTCAACGTCCAAAAGTCCACTTGTGAGTGAAAGCCCTCTGGAGTCGCCTTGGACATTCGCTTGAAGAGTGAAGCAATAGGGTTGCTCATGTGCATTTTCGGGGAGTATATATTTTTTCGTGATGCGTCTATGAGGCTGGCTTGCTTCAAAAACGATTTCTTTGTCTGTATGAGACTTGACAGTATAGACGAGGTTTGCAACTTCGGGATAATCGGAGACGATCGTGCAGGCAGCCTCTTTTGTTGTAATTTTCGAGATAGGCTCATTTCTTTTATTCATGAGAGGGCGTCTGAGCAGCGGATAATAGCCTCCTTCTTGCTGTGTGACCACGGCTCCTGTGCTGTCTTGTGCAAGATGAAGGGGGAACAGGGCGTTTTTAGGGCTTTGCTTTACAATTTCGCGATCGATAGCAATAGGTAAAACAACACTTTCCGCATTGCTTTCTGTTTGGAATGGAAGGTTTATTTCAACAACTGATGCGCCTTGATTTGAAAATACGATTTGTTGATATTCGTTTTGCAAAATGTAGTATTTGACCTCTTGATGGCCAGATGGTTCAAAAACCTCTGTTTTTATAACTTCCTTAGGCTCAGTGACTAGCTGCTGTTTCTTGATAGCTGGCGCCGGTTTTGTTTGCGGGCCATAGTGTTGAAAAACGAGTTGCAAGCCAAAAAAGGCTAGTGAAAGAGATACAATAAAAACAATAGTGCGTCGGTCCATGTGACTCCTGGCCTTGAGAAAGTAAATAGTGAAACTGTACCAAATGGTAGCATAAAATGAAAGGGTTCATATACAGTACTACTTCTAGTATGGGTGTGCAAAGAAGTGAGGTGTCTAGGTGGATGAGGTGCGTGTTTTGGGCGACTGTAGGCTCATCAAACAAATAGGGCATGGGTCATTTGGTGCGCTTTATTTGGGGGAGCACAGGTTTACTAAAAAACGGTATGCCCTCAAGGTGCTGCCAGAAGAGCTTGCTCAAGATAAGGCGTTCTGCGCGAGATTTGAAGAAGAAATAGCATCGATAGCCAGCTTACAGCATCCAAATATTGTAAAAACATACAACGTCTCTTTTTCGCAAGGCGCCTATTTTCTCACTGAAGATTTTATCGTAGATTCGCGAGGAGAGTCTGTCAATTTATGGGATTTTTTCTGTGCAGAAAATAAAAACTTAAAAGAAGATACGATTCTTTTCATAGCAACGCAACTTGCCGCAGCACTTGACTGGGCGCATGAGAGAAAAATCGTGCATCGCTCTTTCAAGTGGAATAACATCCTTGTGGGTGCGCCGCTACAGCCTGATCTCCCTTTTCATCTTTATATAAGCGACTTTGGTTTGTCAAAGCTCATAGGGATAGGAGCTGCACTTACTCGCTCTTTTGCAGCCTGTGCTCGCGCGCTCTCTACAGACTTACACGCCGCCTGCGATCATTATCCTTCGCCTGCTATAGATCCGCAAAGCCTATCTGCACTTCATTTTTCATTTTTGCAGAATTTTTCGTTTTTGGCACCAGAGCAAAAGCGTGCAGATGTGGCCGTGGGGGCGGCGGCCGATGTCTATGCATTTGGTGTTTTAATCTATTGTTTATTGACTGGAGTCTATCCTGAAGGATGTTTTGTTCTTCCAAGCAAAATCAGAAAAGAGATGAGTTGTAACTGGGATCTTGTTGTTACGGAGTGCTTGCAACCCGATCCTGATAAGAGGGTAAAAGAGCTGCAGGATGTGCTCCAAAGAGCTTCTAATCAGATGCATGTATGCGATGTTGCCAAAGATCAATTTGCGCAAGCGGGTGTTGCCGTCTTGAAAGAGATGCTGCACAAAGAAGAACCAGCTATGTTGGCTGCTTTGCATGCAGTAGAGACGCATCAATTTGATCTATTTCCTCAGATACAGTCTCAAGGGTCATCTTCTATTTTGCCCAATCTTGAGCGCGTAGTAAAAGAGTATCATCCCGAAAAGCGAGAGGTAAGGATTGTAAATCCAATCCTGACTGAGATGATTCTTGTACCTCAAGATGAATATTATAGAGGCAGTAATCACGGCTGCCGTGACGAGATGCCACGGCATGCGTTGAAGTTGCCCTCATTTGCAATAGATATGCACCCTGTTACCAATGAGCAATTTGTACGCTTTTTAGAGGCGATAGGTGAAGAAAAAGATGCACATAATCATGATATCATCAGGCTTCGAGAGTCGCGGATTAAGAAAAGTGCAGGTAAATACAGTGTTGAGCCTGGCTATGCAAAACATCCTGTGGTGGGAGTGACCTGGTATGGCGCATCCGCATATGCTCGCTGGATAGGAAGGAGACTGCCTACAGAAGCGGAGTGGGAGGTGGCATGTTGTGGCGGTCTAGAAAATCCACTCTATCCAACTGGCGAGACTATAGAGAAGACGCAGGCGAATTTTTTTAGCTCCGACACAACAGGTGTGATGAGCTATCCACCAAATGGATATGGCCTCTACGATATGTGCGGCAATGTATATGAGTGGTGCCAAGACTGGTATGAGTATAATTCCTATGAAGCTGCCAGCCAAGAACCTGGTATGATCACAGGTCCTTCACAAGGGGTCTATCGTGTTTTAAGAGGGGGTTGCTGGAAAAGTTTGAAGGAGGATTTGCGATGTACCAAAAGGCATCGAAATAATCCAGGAGTAGCGAATGGAACATATGGGTTTCGCTGTGCTGCAAATTTGTAGAAAATGAGTAGAAAACCACTTGCGTGTGTGTTGTAAAATTTGATACAATTGCCTTCTGCTTTTAAGGAAGATTATGAGTTCACAGAAAAAGCGCTCAGGCTACTATGACGGACCATATCTTACCTCAAAAAAATTGGTAGATTTATTGCCCGAGGCTATGAGGCAGATTCAGGTTCGATATAAGGTCGCTCCTGCTGCAATAGTTGACGTGTGGCCCGAGATTATTGGCCCTGCTTTTGCAGTGTATACAAAAGCTGTGCGTTTTGATGAGGGTGTGTTATACGTTCATGTAAAAAATTCAGCAACAATGAGTCTTATTGCAAATCCTGCGGATAAAGGAAGAGTGCTCGAGCAGTACCGCGTGCGTTTTCCGCAGACAGTGATAAAAAATATTGTATTTCGAATAGGTGCCTAGAAAAGGTAGAGGAAATGGTTCATAACACTATGGTTACTGATAAAAAAGATGATGCGCTCTCAGATCAAGAAAAAAAACAATATACGGCGAGTTCTATCACCGTTTTAGAAGGTCTTGAGGCGGTTCGTGAGCGACCTGGTATGTATATTGGTGACACTGGTATCAATGGTTTGCATCAGCTGGTGTATGAAGTGGTCGATAACTGTATCGACGAAGCTATGGCTGGATTCTGTACATCCATCGATGTCATTCTTCACCGAGATCATGCAATAACTGTAGAAGATAATGGCCGAGGAATCCCTGTAGACAGGCATGAAAAAGAATCGCTGAGAAGAGGAAGAGATGTCACAGCTCTCGAGGTCGTCATGACGGTGCTCCATGCGGGTGGTAAGTTTGATAAAGATACGTATAAAGTATCGGGCGGCTTGCATGGTGTTGGTGTCTCTTGTGTAAATGCTCTCTCTAAAAAGATGATTGTCCAGGTCTATAAAGCAGGTCAAATCTATGAGATGGAGTTTTCCAAAGGCCGCGTGGTTTCATCACTTGCTGTCGTTGGCGAGACTTCAAAGCGCGGAACGAAAGTTACTTTTTGGCCTGACGAGACAGTGATGAGGGTATTGGATGTAGAGTATGACACCCTGGCGCTTCGCTTGAGAGAGCTTGCTTTCTTAAATCCAGGCATTCAAATTACGGTTCGTGATGAGCGTGATAGTGCTCGCGACGACGTTTCATTTTGCTATCAAGGCGGCCTCTCTTCTTTTGTATCCTATCTCAACGAGCATAAGGGCACTTTATTTCCAACGCCTGTGTTTTTTAAAGGAATTCGTGATGGCGATGATGGAACTATTGAAGTCGAAGTTGCCATGCAATGGAATGATGGATACAATGAAACCATTTTCTCATATGTCAACAATATAGCCACACGTCAAGGTGGAACGCACCTTTCCGGGTTTTCAACAGCACTTACGCGCGTTTTAAATAACTATATTAAAGAAAAAAACCTCCTTCGCTCAGATAAGCTTGCTCTGACAGGCGAAGATATGAGAGAGGGGTTGACTGCGGTGATTTCGGTGAAGGTGCCCAATCCTCAGTTTGAAGGGCAGACGAAGCAGCGTCTTGGAAATAGTGATGTAGGCTCGGTAGCTCAGCAGATTACTGGAGAGCAGCTGGCGATATTTTTAGGAGAGAATCCTGTCATTGCTAAGTCAATTGCAGAAAAGGCAATTATCGCAGCTCAGGCTCGAGAAGCGGCGAAGCGAGCTCGTGAGATGACGCTGAGAAAGACAGCGCTTGATAGCGGGCGTCTTCCTGGAAAACTCACTGACTGCCAGGAAAAAAATCCGGCTCTTTGTGAGATATATATCGTAGAGGGAGATTCGGCTGGAGGCTCTGCCAAAGGTGGTCGTGACAGACGTTTTCAAGCTATCTTGCCAATTCGTGGAAAGATCTTGAACGTAGAGAAAGCTCGTCCTGATAAAGTGCTGCAAAATGAAGAAGTGGGGACGATGGTCTCAGCGCTTGGCTGCGGGATAGGTCGTGAAAATTTCCAGATCGACAAATTGCGCTATCATAAAGTTATCATCATGACAGATGCTGACGTCGATGGATCTCATATTCGTACGCTTTTGCTCACATTTTTCTACCGTCACATGCCTCAGCTTGTTGAGAATAACTATGTCTATATCGCACAGCCACCATTATTTAAAGTAACCCGTAAGAAAGTAGGGCGCTATATTCACTCAGAACGTGAGATGGATGACTATTTACTTGAGCTTGCGCTCAGTGATATTGTCTTGTACAAAAATGGCGCACAGCTCGCTCAGCATGAGCTGAAGAGGTTGTCTGAAGCTATTTTGGAGATTGAATCATTCATCAATCGTGTGGAGAGAAAAGGCGTTCCATTCAGAGAATATATCGCCCGCAGAAGTCCAGAAGGGTTGCTACCGCGATTTTCTGCAACGCTCGTTGATGAACACAAGTTTGTCTACTCTGAAGAGGAGCTTGCCAACTTAAGAAACGAGCATGAAGAAAATCAAAGAGCGCGCCATGCAGAGACTCTTGCGTCAATACCTGCTGAAGAGGTGACTGCGGAGATGAAGGAATTTCGTCCTAAGGGGATTTCCTTTATTGAATTTTTCGATGAACAGGTGCTGGAGAGCTTGCAAAAGCAGCTTGCCTACATTGGATGTTCACTCGATCAATATATTACAGCCAATGGTGAGGTTCTCTATACCGTTGTCGAGAATAGCAGGCAAGAGCCCCTCTACACACTCAAGGACACGATTGAGGCTATCAGAGAGCATGGAAGACGAGATCTTGAAATCCAGCGTTATAAGGGCTTGGGAGAGATGAACCCTGAGCAACTTAGAGAGACGACGATGGATCCTAAAATGCGCACGCTTGTGCGTGTGACATTGGCTGACTTGGTCGCCGCAGAACATATGTTTACGATGTTGATGGGTGAAGAGGTGCCACCAAGAAGAGCATTTATTGAGCAGCACGCTCTTGCAGTAAAGAATTTAGACATTTGAGGAGATATCAATGACCTCCTATACGGAAAACGAGTCAATCATCACGCGCAGTGTAGAAGAAGAGCTTAAGGAAAGCTACCTTCGCTATTCGATGTCAGTGATTATATCGCGTGCACTACCTGATGTGCGTGATGGTCTCAAGCCGTCACAAAGGCGTATTCTCTTTGCGATGAAGCAGCTGAGCTTGAGTCCTGGAGCCAAGCATAGAAAATGTGCAAAGATTTGCGGTGATACATCAGGGGACTACCACCCTCACGGAGAGACTGTCATCTATCCGACGCTTGTCCGTATGGCGCAAGAGTGGATTATGCGCTATTCTTTGATCGACGGACAAGGTAACTTTGGATCTGTAGATGGCGACACCCCAGCAGCTATGCGATATACAGAAGCGAGGTTGACCCATGCAGCAAGCCATCTCATGGAAGACTTGGATAAAGACACTGTGGACTTTGTGCCAAACTATGACGAGACGAAAAAAGAGCCTGTAGTCTTCCCTTCAAAATTTCCTAATCTTCTGTGTAATGGCTCTTCAGGTATTGCCGTAGGTATGGCTACCAATATACCGCCTCATAATCTTATTGAAGTCGTGAAGGCGACCTTATTGGTATTGGAAAATCCAGCGGTCTCCGTTGATGATATTATGAAGGTGATGCCAGGTCCTGATTTCCCAACAGGTGGAATCATCTGTGGATGGCGTGGTGTAAAAGAGGCGTTTCATACAGGGCGTGGTAAGCTCGTGATACGAGGTGTCGTGCAAGTAGAAGATATCCCAGAGACACAGGGCCGCCAGAGGCTGGCGATTTCTGAGATTCCCTATAACGTCAATAAATCGCGGCTTATCGAGCGTGTAGCAGAGCTCATTCAGGAAAAAACGATTACCGGCATTTCCGATTTACGCGATGAGTCAGATCTGGAAGGAATGCGTATTGTCATCGAGTTGAAGAAGGGAGAAATTCCAGAAGTTGTCATCAACCAACTGTATAAGTTTAGTGACCTTCAGGTGACCTTTGGCTGCAACATGTTGGCACTGGATAAGGGCTTGCCTCGATTGATGAACATCCGCCATATGATTGGCGCGTGGGTGGACCACCGCATTGAGGTGATTCGCAGAAGAACACGCTTTGAGTTAAACCAAGCTGAAGCAAGAGCCCATATACTTGCAGGTTATCTGAAAGCGCTCGATATCCTTGATGACGTGGTGAAGTTAATACGCGCAAGTGGTTCAAAAGAAGAGGCAAAGATTGGCCTTGTTAATAGCTTTGGATTTTCAGAAAGACAAGCGCAGGCAATCTTAGAGCTTCGTCTCTACCAGCTTACTGCATTGGAAAGAGACAAAATCACGGATGAGTACAACAAGTTGATGGAAAAAATCGCCTACTACAAAGCAGTATTAGCTTCTGAGGCAATGGTACGCGATATCATCCGCAATGAACTCTTAGAGGTGATTGAAAGATACAAAAAGTCTGAGAGAAAGACGCAGATTATCGCAGCTGAAAGCGAGATGGAGATGGAAGATCTCATCGCTGACGAACAGGTGGTCATCACGATGTCAGAAGATGACTACATCAAGAGAATGCCTATCAACACCTTCCGTGAACAAAGACGTGGTGGCCAGGGAGTAACTGGCTTCGACTCGAAGAAAGAAGATGACGCCATGAAGAGTGTCTATGTTGCATCCACCCATGACTATCTTCTTATTTTCACCCAGTTCGGGCGTTGCCACTGGATCAAGGTATGGCAAATTCCAGATACAGGTAGGAAGTCGAAGGGTAAAGCGCTTGTAAACTTACTCGAAGGTCTATTGCCAAACGAAAGAGTAGCATGTGTCTTGAAAGTAGAGGAGTTTCATCCAGAGGCTTCCATTCTCCTTGTGACCAAGCAAGGCGTGGTCAAGAAGACGTCGCTTGAAGATTTTAGCCATCCACGTAGAAAAGGCATCATCGCCCTCTCGATAGATGATGAAGATGAATTGATTGCTGCAAAAATGGTGACACAAGGGCAAGAGATCATGCTCTTTACACAAAATGGCATGGCAGTGCGTTTTGATGAAGCGGAAGTCCGCAATATGGGCAGGACGGCACGCGGTGTAAAAGGTGTCACGCTTAAAAGTAATACAGACCGTGTAGTAGGCTGTGAGGTTGTTTCAGGAAGTGAGACTATTCTTGTCGTCTGTGAAAATGGCTTCGGGAAAAAATCACAAGTAGATGAGTTTAGAAAAGCACATCGTGGTGGGGTGGGCGTGCGCTCTATCATCACAAACGAGCGCAATGGAGCTGTTGCAGGAGCGATCTCAGTGACAGATCAGGATGGTCTGCTCATGGTGTCGAAGTCTGGACAGACGATACGTATTAAGTTAGAAGATGTGCGCGTTATGGGCCGCAACACGCAAGGAGTCAAGTTAGCGAATTTGAAAGATGACGCAATCATTGCGGTACAAAAAATTTCTCTTGGCGATGCAGATGTAGCGTGTGAGCCCGGTAGCGAAGTAGCGCAGACGCCCTCTTCTGATGAGACACTGCCAGCATGAGAGGTTTTTTCGTAACATTTGAAGGCGGTGAAGGCGCTGGCAAGTCGACGCTTCTCAAGAGTCTCCATGATCGCTTTGTCAGTGAGGAGCTCACAGTGTGCATGACGAGAGAGCCTGGCGGAACGCTGTTTGGGGAAGAGTTGAGAAATTTTCTTCTCCATCATCCCCATCTCAAGGTGTGTGCGAAGGCAGAGCTGTTTTTATTTTTGGCATCTCGTGCGCAACATGTCGAAGAGTGTATACAGCCCGCTCTCAATCAAGGATCGCTCGTTTTATGTGATCGTTTTTCAGATTCTACGGTAGCATATCAAGGTGTTGGAAGGGAGTTAGGTACTGAGATGGCCCGAGAGGTGTGCTTGATAGCTACCTCTGGTTTGGTTCCAGACCTTACTTTTTTTATAGATATAGATCCTGCTATTGGGCTTGAGAGAACTAAGGGAAGGGCTGTGTTAGACAGAATCGAAGATGAGAAAATTCATTTTCATCAGAAGGTAAGAGCTGCCTTTTTAGATATAGCGCGCCTTGAGCCGGAGCGGATGGTCGTCCTTGATGGGCTATTGCCAAGAGAGCAGCTTTTTCATGAAGCGTTGCAATGTATCATTGACAGAAGAGCGAGAAAAAAAGTGTGAGCGATTCAAAGATGAGGATCCACGAGCGCATCTTGGCACACTGTATTGAGCAAAAGAGGGTGCCTCATCTCATGCTCTTTTCTGGGTCTACTCTTGCTGTCATGAAGAAGGAAGCGCTTAATTTCGCAAAACAGTGGCTGCAAAGTATCTCTTCTCATACATTTTCGACTACCTATCCTGATATTCACATCATAGCGACAGAGGGCAAGCTTGGATTGCACCCTATAGATTCCATACGGCTGATGCTTGAGAAGATGGCCTATGAGCCCTACGAAGCTGCTGGAAAAGTTTTTATTGTAGAAGCTGCAGAGCGGATGCTCCCTACTTCAGCAAATGCGCTTTTGAAAAACCTAGAAGAACCACTTGGACAGACGGCGATTATTTTGCTGACGACAAAAGAAGAGCTCTTATTACCGACGATACGCTCTCGGGCAATGAAGATAGGTTTTTATGAAGCAAGACCTTTTGAAGAGTGTGCTCTCGATCCCAAGGAAATGGTGAAATTGCTCGCATCTGGTCCTCGTTTTGCAGATATTGCAGATGCAGCTTTATATATCGCGTCAGCACTCGACATGAAAAAACGGGCTCTTGAAAAGGAGATCGGCGCCTTTTATACAGCAGCTGTAAAAGAGATGAATGCGCATCAAAAGCAAAAAATCGAGCAAGAGATAGAAGGCGCTGTTACGACTCAGTGGTTTGAGGAAGTAGAGAGGCTTTTATGCATGATATATGGCCTTTATCGGGACAGGCATGTCCACCATGTACATGGGGAATCCAACCATTGTCTGTTTCCTGATGCGGAATCTTCTTTACCTGTTATTTCTTTAGAGTATGTGAATGAAGTGCTGTCATTTGCAAAACTTGCCTTAGAGCGTTCGACGCCTGTGCAAAATGTTTTTGAGACGCTGATTTCTCGCCTGCAAAAATAGACCTCTTGCGTAATTAAGGTTCTGTCGATTTTCGGGTTCTTTTGAGCCGCTTTTCGATTCGAATTACAGGGATTATATCCGTTGATATTACCCCTGTAATTCGAATCGAAAAGCGGCCAAAATAATCCCAAAAAGCGACGAACCCTTAATTACGTAAGAGGTCTAATAGAACACGCAGGCAATAGCACCCGCGTATTTTTCATTCATCTGAAGAGATGACTATTGTTTAACTGGTTGCAACTCACTGCTTAGGTTTGTGCATACAGGGTTGATCTTGATGATATTTCCTGTGAGTCCGTCAACGACAAATCCTGGCCAAAAAAAGATGTTTAAGAATGTGCTAGGTTGAACTTGTGTTTGCACAAAGAGAGCTTGCTCTTCATACCCTTCCTTTTTAAGAGAAATATTTGCACCGCCATAAATATGGCTTGGAAGTGTAACAACAGCAGGTGTTGTGCCTACTCGTTGATGATTTACAAATACGCCAGCACCACTTGGTTGAGAATCTACTTTGATTGTACGATTATTGTCGCCGAACATGGTTGCGCAGCTTGTTACAACTGTTGATGCTACAAGAATAGATAATATTTTTACAAAAAGCTTTTTCATAATACACCTTATTTTTAGAATTCAGTTTAAGACAAAATAATTGTATTGTGTTCGTCTTTTATAGATCAATCAATTTTTATTGTTTCTCTTTTGTTTGGCGTGTATACTCTTAACATGACAGCAAATGGATCTATTTTTCTAAGCCACTTGATTGTGGTAATTTTTTTTTCTTATATAGCTCGTCGTTATGGACAGATCGCATTGATGACTTCTATCGTTATTCAGTCGCTTATGGCCAATATCTTTGTTTTGAAGCAAATGGATCTCTTTGGTTATACAGTTACCTGCAGTGACGTTTATTCAGTAGGCGCAATTTTGACGCTTAATATCTTGCAAGAAGATCACGGTCCTAAAAAAGCGCAAGAGGCTGTTGGAATGAGCTTTTGTTTTCTTCTCTTCTTTGCGGTTATGGCGTGGATACATCTGCTCTATGTGCCAAGTATCGAGGACACAACACACGAGTCGTATATGGTGATTTTTGGTCATTCATTTCGTCTTATAGGCGCATCTATTATAACGACACTCATTGCACAAGCTCTGGATGTAAGACTCTTTGGTTTTTTACGGCGCTATTTTCCCAGTACAAAGCTCGCATGCCGAAGTGGAATAAGCACTCTTGTATCCCAGGGAATCGACACTATTTTATTTACCTTTCTAGGCTTGTATGGTCTTGTATCGAGCCCGTGGAATATTATTGTCGTAAGTTATGCCGTAAAAGTAGCCATTTCGTGTATCATGCTTGCCTTTTCATCTTCCTACCCGAGGTCCTGAGTATTCATCATGAACTTTTCTTTTGAGCTGATCCATCAATCTAAAAAATCTGCAGCACGTGTAGGGCGTATCCATACCCCTCATGGCTGTATAGACACCCCCAATTTTGTAGCTGTGGGAACGAACGGCACTATCAAAGCGCTGGACAATGTCTTGGTGCAAGAGATAGGTCTTCAGCTTATGTTTTGTAATACCTATCATCTCGTGCTGCAGCCAGGGAGAGATGTCGTCCGTGAAGCAGGAGGGCTCCATAGCTTTATCAACCGAACGGTGCCCATCATCACAGACTCTGGTGGATTTCAGGTCTTTAGCTTAGCCTATGGCTCTGTAGCCGATGAGCTCAAAAGTCGTGGAACGAAAAAAAGAGAAAGCTGTGTATTGAAGATCTCCGAAGAAGGCGTTCTTTTTCGCTCCTATGTCGACGGCACAAAAGTGCTTCTCACCCCAGAAACGTCTATCGGTGCGCAAAAAGACTTTGGGGCAGATATTATGATCACCTTTGATGAGCTGCCCCCCTATCATATTGGACAAGCGGCTCTTAAAGAGTCATTTGATCGCACCCATAGGTGGCAAAAGCGCTCCATAGAAGCTCATCTTCGAGATCCTCGTAAACAGGCTCTCTACGCGGTGATTCATGGAGGCATAGACTGGGAGCTGAGGAAAAAAAGCTGTGAGATACTCAGAGAGGATCCCTATGATGGCTTCGCAATTGGCGGAAGCTTAGGAAAGACGAAGCAAGAGATGTATGATCTTCTCATCAACACCATGCCGCATCTTCCTCGCGACAAGCCGAATCATCTGCTTGGCATTGGCGATTTAGTCTCTGTAGAGGCTGGAATTCCACTCGGCATCGACACCTTTGATAGCTCCTATCCTACTAAGATGGCACGTCATGGAGTTTTGCTGACGCATCAGGGGACTTTGAATGTCACGAAGGGAATGTACAAAAATAGATTTACTCCAGTGTCACAAGAGTGTTCCTGTCTTACCTGCCAGCGCTATAGCGTGGCCTATCTCAACCACCTCTTTAAGGCAAAAGAGCTGACTGCCTATACACTTGCTACCATCCACAATTTGACTTTTATGGTAGAGAAAATGAGGGCGCTACGAGAGGATATTCTCTCTGATAGACTATAGGTCTGGACTATTTCCCTAGAAGGCGTTCAATATATCCATGCTTAGTATTTTAAATGAGCGGTATGTGGAAGTAAAATCGATTTCTAGTGCTTGCATGATGGCCTCTTCAAATATTGCATATTGTGGCACATCTTTGGGATCGGAAGGATTTATTGCACGACCGAGTTTTTTTTCGCAATCTTTGACGGCAAGCTGTATATACTGCGAGCACGCAATGTACTCGATTTGTAGTTCATTTATTGACCGCTGAAAGGTCTTTTGTATCGTATGAGCGAGAGTGTGAATAAGAGGCTTTCTGTTTTTGTCCTGAGTCTTTTCTGTGATAGAGCCTGAAAAATAGGGTTGAAGATGTGTCTGGACATGCAGGTGTATCACATTAACAGCTTGTGTCCATTCTTCAGAGCTCCAAGGTTGTAATATCATGTGTTTTCCATAATTACGATGATGTCATACAGTGTACTTTTTTCATATTTCATTGCTATACATTTTTCTCGTCAATGAAGTGTGATTTTGATACTGTCAGAAAAAAAGAGAGAAAGTATGGATCCCACAACTTCTCAAGTAGATTCAAATCCGAAAACACCACCTTCGATTCCCAATAGGCCTCCTTGGCTCATTAAGAAAGCAGAGGTGATGAAGCAAATAGGGCAAGAAGTATTGGCGCAATCAAATATACAGTCTTCAACTGTGCCGCTCTTGATAGGTTCAGTCCCTGAGAATGCGAAGCCGATGCAATTCGAATTCAAGGATGGGAATACAACATATGGAACAGAAAAAGCTCAAAAAATATCCACTCTTGGTAATAAATGTGTATCGTTGGACACAAGTGATACTCTAGAATCAAGGGGTAAGAATTTTGTCCAACGATCTTCTGAAGACTGGATCTCTTCTGGTTTTGTACGAGAGCAATTAAACCAAGGCGTCCCTATTCGTGATGCTGTGCTTACTGCCCCTGTCAATTTACGCTATCAGTCTTTAGAAGTGGATAATGAGAAGAAGTGCGGATTTTGTCGCTTAGGGGTGATTACAGATCCAAGAAATGGATTCACTAACCTTCGTGAATTAAAAAAATTTGCCAACGAGTTTAGCACAGCCGGAGAAAAAGTCGTGCAGCTTGATGGGCAACAAAAACTCATAAAAGACAAAAATTCGAAGCAGTATCAATCACTTGAGTTTGCCATCAAGCAGCTCAGTCCTGAAAATGTAAAACAAGCACTACAGGAGAGACGCTATATTTTGCAGCAACAGATGCTACGATTGGTTCAAACGCAAATCGAACAAAATAAGGGCAGTGAAAACGAAAAAGAATTGAATATGACCCACGTGGCACTGTTGAACCCAAAGAAGAAAGACTTTGATAAATCTGGCTGGATGCATGATGAGGAAAATGAAATCATCGATATGCAAGAAATTTTCTCAGAGTGTGATGGCAAAGAGGTTTTTTTAGATGGATCAGATCCACCAAAAGTTGATGATAAGGGCAATTTGCACCTATCTTTAAAGAATGAGAGTAATTCTTCGATGAAACTGAATGCTAATTTTTTTAATATTCCCGTGCAAGGACATAGTACACAATCTGTTACAAACTTTGAAAAGAAGTACGAAGTAAATACAACAGCTTTAAAGAAACTAAATGAGGCCTTTGAGCAATTACCACTAGAGAAACAAACTGAAACACTTAAGAAAGAGATAGCTTCAATTAAGAAGCGTTTGGATGCAGGTAAATCAGATTATCAACTTGCAGAAGATGTGAGCGTGCTTCTTTTGAAGATGGGCCAGAAGCTTTCGATGGGATGTTTGAGTGCCAAAGATAGAACAGGATATGTCGCATCTCGAACAGATGCTCGCATGCTTGGAGAGACCATTGATAAGAAGAGCGATCTCACTGCGTCAAAGAAACATAGGCTGAAGGAAAAGTTTGGAGCAATGGCATTTGATGAACATGGTGTCGCAGCGCGTATAGTAGAGGCAAACACAGGGGTAAAAACCCTCAAGGTATCGCCATTCAAGCTTCCCGGACTTACAGATACGATTCCCTTAAAACTGAAGCGTGTATGGGCATGGATTAAGTCTGGAATTTCGCTACTGAAAGATTAATCGAAGATGACGGCAAAAAAGTGCTCATGTACAATGACGCCAAATTGCCACATATTTAGGTGTGTACCATGAATGATCCTATTCGAATAGCTGTCACAGGAGGGGCCGGTCAGATCGCCTATAGCCTCCTTTTTCGCATTGCCCAAGGAGAGCTTTTTCCTGGAAGAGCGATTGCTTTACATATTCTTGAAGTAGAAGCGTCAGCTCCTCTTCTTGAGGGAATACGAATGGAGCTCGAAGATTGTGCCTTTCCTCTGCTTCAAGAAATTCATATCGGCCATGATCCTATGAAGCTATTTGAAAATGTAGATGTAGCCTTTCTTATTGGCGCAAAGCCGAGAGGTCCTGGAATGGAGCGTAAAGACCTTTTGGCGCAAAATGGCGCCATCTTTGTAGAACAGGGGAAAGCGCTAGCAAAAGTCGCCGCCAAACATGTGCAGGTTCTTGTAGTGGGAAATCCTTGTAATACAAACTGCTTGATCGCCATCCACAACGCAAAAGGGTTATCACCAACACAATTTCATGCGATGACGAGGCTCGATCAGAACCGAGCTCAAGGGCTCCTTGCTAAAAAAGCGAATGTAGCCATCGATCAGGTCCAAAAAGTGACTATCTGGGGGAATCACTCATCGACGCAGGTTCCCGATTTTGTACATGCCGAGATAGCGGGAAAAGCAGTAGATCAACTTATCCTTGATAGAAGCTGGCTGGAAGGAGAGTTTTTTGCGGCAGTGCAAAATAGGGGAGCTGCTATCATCAAGGCAAGAGGGAAGTCCTCGGCGGCATCAGCGGCGTCGGCAGCTTTGGATGCGATGAAGGCACTCCATACCCCAACGCTTTCAGGGACATGGTTTTCCTCAGGTATCTATTCTCAGCATAATTCCTATGGAATTGATCCAAATCTGGTCTTTTCTTTTCCTTGCATCTTCTCCAAAGGTGGTGTAGAAGTAATAAAAGGTCTTTCATTTGATGACTTTTTAGAGGCAAAGATACGAGCTTCTGAGAAGGAGCTAATCGAAGAGCGGGATCTTGTAAGGGATTTGCTATAGGAGAAAAGCCATGAAGGAAGGTGTGCTGTTTGAAGTAACAAAAGAAAGTTTGGAAACAGGCCTCAGAGGATATCCTGTGGGATATTGTACTACATCTTATGTAGATCCTGTTCAAGGATTGTTTTATGTAGGAAAGCCTGTACGTGATCTCGCTGACAAACAGCCAGAAGAGGTGATTTACCTTCTCTACTATGGGAAAGAGGCATCGAAAGAAGAGTTAGATCAGTTTAAAAAAGAGATCGCCAAGAGATCAAAAGTGTCATCTCACGTGCTCGAACAGATCAGACAGCTTCCTCGATCGGGCGCTCCTATGAAGCTATTCGCTACAAGTCTTTTGATAGAAGGCATGCTTGAGGGGACAAATAATTTTCGAGAAGACTGTCTGAACCTCATCGCCAGGGTTCCAACTCTTGTTGCGGCGTTGATCAACCATCATGCGGGTGTGTCGGAAGAAATTCAGCCAAAGCCAGAGCTTGGCTATATAGAAAATTTCGTTCATATGCTCAACTTGCCGATTTCAAAAACGGACGCACTTGTTGAAGTCATGAAAATTTTTAATATCCTTCACTATGATCATGGTGGTGGGAATCTCTCTACGTTCGTGGGGAAAGCAGTAGCCTCTGGTCTCGAAGACATGTATGGCTCGATGGCAGCTGGGATCTGCGCTCTTGCAGGTCCAAGACATGGGCGAGCAAATCAAGATTGCCTTGAATTTGTAGAGGCTATCATGAAACAGGTGGGTGCTGAGGCAACAGTCGCCGACGTAGAGGCGCTACTCAGAAAGAAGCTCGCGAACAATGAGCTTGTCTATGGCTTTGGTCACGCTGTCCTTCGTGTCGAAGATCCTCGTGCCACACTCTTCTATGAACTCACAGCGAAAAAATATCACCAGCATCCTCTTGTAAAAATTGCACATGCCTTGAGAGAGGCGGGAAGCCGGGTGCTCAGTGAAAATCCAAAGATTTCGGATCCTTATCCAAACGTCGATGCTATCTCAGGCATTGCCTTAATAGCAGCAGGATTTCCCTATCCGGCATACTTTACCGTGCTCTTTGGACTGTCACGCATTGTGGGTATCGCAAGGCAAATTGTCTATGAAAGGCTAGAGGCTCGCGGTGGCAAGGGAGTGCCTATTGTACGGCCTAAATACTACTACCTTGGCAACGAGAGCATTTCTGGATGAATTTTGAAACTCTGGAGGCGATGTGCTCGCGAGCAGTCGCACATACATTCAATTGGACAAAATTCGCTGTGACAACAGCTGCATTGCTTGTGTGTAGCGTCATTCTCGTCTTCTTTAAAAGTCTTTGTCTTTCAGCAAGTCTGTGGGTAACTCTGTGCTTGTCATATCTACCATTTTTTATCAGCTGCGGCATACTGATGGCACTCGGTGTGATTGTAATTCGAGCCTATCATGATGAAATTAAAGGAAGGTCTTACAGCTATGCTGCTCTTATAGCCTCTTCTTGGGAGACACTTCTTACCGCTGCCTTTTCTTTTTTTCCTGTCATCCTCGTATATATTGTGCTGTGGCTCGTCCTGGGGATCTTTTTGGCATTGCGCGAGATACCGCTTATCGGGGATTTTTTTAGCACCTTCTTTGTTATTGGGCCATTTTTTCTTTTGTGTGCTTCATCGCTTCTTGTTATTGGCTCTTTTTTTTTCGTATTCTCTGCAGCTCCTCTCTTGTCACTGCGATCAGTTTCAAAAGAGCAGTTTTTGCCGCATGTTGTACGTCTATTTCGAGAATGTCTTTTCCAGCGAATTTGCTTTTTGATACTCGCTTTGTTGCCTTGTATCGCAATTGGCCTGCTCGTATGGTTCTGCATCTCACTTACAACCGCTCTTTATTTTGTTCAAGAAAGTCATATGCAGCTTGTTTTACAGTGGGCTTTTTTGATGTTGCCTGTAGCTGCGTTCTTTGCATTTCCAGTTATCTTCTTTTTCCATATGAGTGCTGAAGCGCATATCTCTATTCAGAAAAAATCTATTTAGTAATATGAGAGAAAATTATGATTTCAGAACATAGTACATTACAGCCAATTCAAGGTGGGATTCTTGGGAAAAATGAATATTTTCACGAGGCTATTGATAGGAAAAATGTGGCAGTGGCTGCAAAGTTATTTCATGAAGGTGCTACCCTTCTTCACAAGATCGTTGTCAATGGTCAGTTTCTAGATGACTGCATAGAAGGTAAACATTTTAATTTAGCAGCTCTTTTTTTGGAAAACTGTTTGCCAAATTTGGTGTGTGATAAAAAAGGTAGACATCTTTTTGAAAAATACATGCTCAATAAGAATATAGAGGCAGTGGAGTTGTTTTTGAAGCATGGCGCAAATCCGAATGGACATACAGAACAAAATATACCTTTTATTTGGTCAGCTCTCGTATCATTAGACGAAAAATTAACAAGGCTCTTGATACAGTATCATGTAGAGACGAAATGTATTGAGAAGTGGATGTCAAATGGAGCGTCTATGCAGGATGAAATCTTGCGCATAGCACTTGCCATTGGGAATGTGGATCTTATGCGCTCTGTACTCTCAATACCCTTTTCCCAAAAAGCAGTGACCGAAGGGCTGAACTATTGTTTAGAGATAAAAGCTAATGGATATGATCAAATTGCTCAGTTACTCAAACAGTGTGAGATTAAGAGTGATTCAAGTCATACAGCAGTTGAAAATCTTCTTGTTAAAAACTTTGAGGGATTGCAGTTAGAAGAAGATATTTTAAGATATGCTAAGGCAGGAAATCTCCAGGAAGTAAAAAAATTGTTTGAATGTAGAAATAAAATTCTTGATATGCAAGCGCTCCTACATAATGCCTTCTTGTCGGGCAATAAAAATATGGTGCGATTTGTATTGAAGAGGGGAGGCGATCCCAATTTCGATATTCAAGGGAAGAGTGCCATATCAATTGCTTTTGAACAAAATGATTGGAAGATGATGCACCTCTTTCTTCAATATGATGTCTATATTCAAGTCCGCGAATTTACAGACATGATTGAAAAAGCAGTATGTGAAAAGCGTAGTAAGGTAGTAAAGCTTCTACTGTTTTACTACAAACAACGAGTGAAGAAAGATGGTAACTCGTGTCCTCTAGAGCTTCCTAAAAATATCATGGCGATGGCGGTCCAAGCTAAAAAGTGGATTACGATTTATTATCTCCTTCAATGTAATCTCACCCCATCAGAATTTGAAATGCGATCTTTACTAGTAGGATGTGTTCGTGATTCAAGAGCCGAATATATATTGCATTTACTGAATCTAGCAAAGCAATACACTCTTGAGGTTGTTTTTTATGAAGAGCTCTTTTTGAAGGCTATGCAGATGGTTACCGGGTTAGAAAATAGAGAGCTTGCTTCGACAAAAACGTGGGAGATAATCAAATATCTCATTTTATGTGGACTTGGACCGAAATTGGAAGATATGCCTGTATTACTCACTCAAGCTATTGCAAATAAACAAAATGAAGTAGTAGATGCGATACTACAAAAAACTCATCTTGAGTCTATTGATAAGCCGCAACAGACATCATGTATTTTGAAAGCTATTGAGGAGGCCAAAGGTATAGATTTTCCCTGGAATCCATCATTTTCCATACTGCGTAGTTTACTTAGCTGTTTTATCGTTGATGAAGGTGAGCACATGTCGCTGATTGAGGAAGAGGTAAAAAAAGCGCAAAACTTCGTGGTTACACAGATATTTAAGGAAAAGTGGAAGGTGAGTTGGTAATCACTCATCTTACGCACTTGTGATGCCTCCTGGCATCACAAGTGCGTAAGATGAGTAATCCTATGAGCGACTTGTTTTGCCATATATGCATGATACAATAATCCTCGAGATCCAAGTCCTGTGATGCACACACAATTTTCATTGATCGGGGCAATTAGTGGACGGTGATCGCGTGTTGTTGCGCGAAAGCCAGCTTTACAGCGAAGCACAGCTCCTCTTGTATGCCAAGAGGAAAATGATTCAATTTTTTTCATAAGATCATCTTGCGCATATCTCATGTCGGGCTCTGTATTACTAAAGCGTCTTTCGAATGTGGCTCCTATGATTGCACTTTTTTCTTTTGTGATGAGATAGGCCTTTGCGAAGATGGGACAAGGTAGTGGGTTGTGCGTATGTTCGATTTCGAGAAGTTGGCCTTTGATACGCGTGATTGGAAGATGCTCTGTTTCTTTGAGTGACGAGATGGCAGCGCCTGTTGCAATCACGATTTTGTCAAAGGAAGCAAGCTCTGTGAGTGCCGAGATGTCTCGCTGTTCAAATAGTAGCCCCTTTCTTGTGCACGCAAGATAGAGTCCTTTGAGGTAGTTGCTACAGTCGACAGTAATGCCTCTTTTGAGAAAGAGTGCGGAAAGAGGTTTTAAGCCTGGCAAAGAAGCTGTTTTTTCTCGATCCCACATTTCGCATTCTTTGGGTAGTTCTGAGAGATCCCATGCTGTGTCGTGAGTAATCGGCCTGAGGATGCCGCTTCTTTGATAGCAAGAAAATGGAAGCATTGATGAAGCTACATTTAAGAGAAACTCAGTTTCTTGCATGCATACTTCTGCATTCCAGTTAGGAAGAAAAGAGCTACTTCTATAAGGGTGTAAAAGGCCTGCCGCAATACCTGAAGTGCCTTCCCCGATTGGTAGGCGATCGAATAGCGCCACTTCGTGAGTAGTGGTGTGTGTAAGCCAATAGCTGGTGGCAAGCCCTGCAAAGCCCGCTCCAATGACTGCAATTTTCATTTGTAAACCCTTGACCCATATTCCGGGAGTGGACTATTTTCTCACGGATGGCAACTTTTTGACGAGAGCCAAATGGTATAAGTAGCCAATTTTTGGGCTGTTGTAGTATACCTATCGCATATGTTATTGAAAACACCCACTCTTACTTTTCTTGGGACAGGAGCCTCGAGCGGAGTGCCTGTCATAGGTTGCTCATGTGCCGTGTGTCTGTCAATAGAGCCAAAAAACAGGCGACTGCGTTCTGCTGCTCTACTGAGTCATAATAATAGAAAATATTTGATTGACGCGGGGCCTGATATCAGACAGCAAGCTCTTGAGAGACATATCGATCGTGTTGATGGTCTTATTTTAACACATACGCACTATGATCACTTAGGGGGGCTGGAGGATTTGCGCATTTTTAATTACAAGCAACAGGCGCCTATTCCATGTGTCCTTTCCAAGCAAAGCTTGCATGAAGTCAAAAGTCAGTATCACTACCATTTTAAGGAAAATAGTGATGGCAGCAATCACACCGCAAAATTTGACTTTATCCCTTTGCCACATGATCATGGCATGGCCGCTGTAGGCGATCTTCCTTTTAGCTATACCACCTACAAACAAGGCAGCATGCCGGTACTCGGTCTTCGCTTTGGAGATCTTGCCTATCTCACTGACATCAAAACATATGATGTATCATTGTATGACTTTTTGAAAGGAGTCAAAACACTTGTCATAAGTGCATTGCGATTTACGCCGTCAACACTTCATTTTACAATTGATGAGGCTGTGGATTTTGTAAAAAAAATATCTCCTCACAGTGCGTATTTTATTCATCTTTCACACGAAATCGATTATAATCACGCTTCCACTCTTTTGCCCAAAGGTATGCATATTGCATATGATGGGCTTGTACTACACGCTGAGCAATAAAATATATGGATACAGAAGAAATCATTGGATCATCAACAGGTTGGTTTGACCGAGAAAAGATTGTAAAAGCAAGAGCTTTGCTTGTTGGCATAGCCAAAGGCGATGCAAAAAAGGAATATGTTGACGATTGTTTGAAGGAGCTTGAACTTCTTGCAACGACCTATGGGATTCTCTCGACTGAAAAAATTGCTCTTTCGATAAAGACCTATTCAGCAGCCACCTATATAAGCACAGGAAAACTCGAAGATCTTCTGCAGGCAGTGCAGAAGTTTCAAGTAGATCTTGTGATTTTTGATGACGAGATCTCGCCAGCTCAACAGAGAAATTTAGAAAAAATTCTTCGTGTTCCTGTGATCGATCGCACAGAAGTCATTTTAGGAGTCTTTGGAGATCGTGCGAGGACAAAAGAGGCGAAGCTGCAGATAGAGCTCGCTCAGGTTCGTTATGTGACGCCAAGGCTCAGAAGAATGTGGACGCACCTTGGAAAACAAAGTGGCGGTGGCGGAGGCTCATCTGGTGGTGGCTACACAAAAGGTGAAGGGGAAAGGCAAATTGAAATTGACAGACGCCTTTTGAAAACCCGTATCGACCGCCTGCAGACGCAGATTCGAGAAATGCAAGCTCATCGAAGCACGCAGCGTATTTTGAGAGAACGTACCAGTATTCCTGTATTTGCGATTGTAGGCTATACCAATGCTGGTAAATCGACTTTAATGAAGGCGCTTACACAGGCTGAAGTGTTGGTAGAAGATAAGCTTTTTGCTACGTTGGATACAACGACGAGAAAGTATGTGCTGCCAAATAAGCAAGAGCTTTTATTTATCGACACCGTGGGCTTTATTCGTAAATTACCTCATCTTCTGGTTCATGCATTTAAGAGCACATTAGAAGAGGCTGTACAGTCTGAATTTCTCATTCATATCATCGATGCTACCCACCCGGGTGCTGTTGAGCAGTCGGAGACCACGTTAAAGGTATTAAAAGAGCTTAAAGCTCCAAATACGCCAGCTATCACTATTTTGAATAAAGTAGATAAGTTGGCGGAAATGGGTCCTCGAGAAAGAGAAGCTTTTACAAAGTTGAAGCTCATGTATCCAAGAGCAATAGAAATGTCAGCGCTCGAGCAGACGGGCTTTGAAGCGCTCTTTGAAGAAATCAACCATGTGTTGCAGAAAAGAAGAGTAAGGCTGCAGCTGAGAGTTCCACAAAGCGAATATAAGCTGATTGCGGCTGCCATCCGGGATGGTCATATTTACGAGCAATCATATGAGGAAAACGATGTACTTCTCGATGTAGAGTTGCCGCAGAGCATCGCTTGGCAGTTTCAGAGATATGTTACCACTTTTTAGCTATCTTGGGTAGATTGCAGGCGATCAATCCAATAGGTAAAAAAATCAATAGACCATAAATCAAGTTGCGTGGGGTCGCGTAGAAATGGTCGAATGTCTTCTTTTGCAGCATCGAGATTGATTTGCTGCAATCTATTTTTAAGGAGGTTTTTGATGGTCAGTATAGTCAAGAGTTCATGTTTTTCAAGAGTGCCGCTCGCATGCATGCAGGCTTCTAGGTATTTGACATGAAGTGGCGTACCACGTCTTAAAAACCAGATGAGGTCATACCAGTCACCTCCTTTGATTCTTTGTTTCCAAGCTCTGTACAGGGTGGCATGCGTTTTACATGCAAATAAACTAGACTCGTGTAATGTTCGGATAGGAATGGGTAAGGGATCACGTAAATAAGTTGAGGTAGTATTAAAACCTAAAGTAGGGCATGTGTCTATCTCTATTTTAATGCGGATGAGGGCGTCTGGATTGTGTTTGCTGGTTAATGATTTTGACTGGCTTATCTGCAGGAGTGCGTGCTTTGTGTTGGTTTTATGAAATGCAGACTGAACAGAAGTTGGTATTTGCTTTTTCTTTTCACTAAAATTTACTTCAAATCCGTAGCACGATAGTTCTTGAACTACTTGATTTGCGAACATGTTCCAGGTAAAAGATTGATTATTGAGAAGTGTGAAATCAAGATCTTCTGAGAATCGATCTAGCCCGTACAGGATTCGAAGAGCCGTGCCTCCATAGAAGGCGGCGTGGTCAAAAAATTTACTTCTCCAGAGGCCTATGAGCGTGATTTCTTGCAAGATTTCTCGCAATGCTCTTTCTGTGTCTGCTTGGTTCGTTATTTTATAACGTTCCAACATTTTGTAGATGGCATCATTCATCTGCTGTCTCCTTTTAAACGGAGAAGCCATTTTTCAAGAAAATGAATAGCACTATGTGGATAAACAGCCAGAATGCGCTGGATATGAGTGCGATCAAGATTGCGTAAATCGTCTTCTTCGATTCGTAAATCTTCTATCAGAATTTTTTCTATCTGCGACATGCTTGTGATTTTTCCTCGTCGAATAGTGAGCAGGTCGATAAGGGCTTTTTCTGGGGTTGCGATAAGCGCTTGGTCATGTTCTGCAAACTCCTTGAGTGTTACACCAATTGCATAGCTCTTTGAAGGGCAGTGTGCATATACAAAATAACCGATAGAGGTAGAGTAGTTTTTGGACAATTTACATGTCACACTTGTCACGACCTCTGCGTGTTCCGGAATCAAGCCATATATGTGAAGGGCTCGTTCAAGTGATACATAAGAGGGTCCGTAGAGCAAATTTGCTATACGCTCAAGGCAATAAGGTGCATGTTTTGATTTTTCGCCTAAGACGTATAATCCTTTTCTCATATGGATCAGCACTTGATCGCGCATAAGACGACTAAGCTTTGCGCGCGGAGAGCGGTACTCTTTCAGGCAATCCATTACAAGCTGATAATCAAGCTCGTTTGTAAAAGCACGATTGGTAAGCGTAATAATGGCTTGGTCCATACCGTATAACTTTGACATAATTATCCTCTATGTATCATATTTTGATACCTAAGCTCTATTTTTGTCAATATCAGCGAGCAGGAACAAAATAATGAGTTGTTGTTTTGACTATGAGCGCTCTACTATTTGTGCTTCATTTTTACCTACCCAGTAAGATATAATCGACTCCTTCCAAGTCATATATTGTTCATGAGTAGTAGATGCTAGAAAAGAAAAAATATCGTATCGAAGCTTTAGGATGCCGCACAAATCAATACGAGGCGCAGGCATTTCGTGATCAGCTGACCCAAATGGGATTTGAAGAGGCTAAGGGCGATGAAGTGGCTGATCTCTGCGTTGTCAACACCTGTACTGTAACTCATAGTGCCGACAGTAGCTCGCGTCATCTTATCCGCCAGCTCGCGAAGAAGAATACGGGTGCGAAGGTGGTAGTAACGGGATGTCTAGCAGAGCGCGATCCAGAATCTGTGCGTGCGATCGAAGGTGTCCATCATGTGGTTTCCAATAGCGATAAAGAGCAGTTGATTCGTCAGATGTTTCCTGAAGAAGAGGTTCCAGAGTTTGCCATTACACGCTTTGAGGCTCATACTCGTGCTTTTGTTAAAGTCCAAGATGGCTGCAATTCATTTTGTACCTATTGCATCATCCCGTATGTGCGTGGCCGTTCTCACTCCAGATCTATTGAAAGTATTTTACAAGAAGTAGAGACGCTTGTTGCCTCTGGATATCAAGAAATTGTCTTAACAGGCATTAATATTGGAGATTTTGATGGAGGTAAGGGGAGTAGCCATCGTCTGGTAGATCTTGTGAAGGCAGTGGATGAAGTGCCAGGCGTCAAAAGGCTGAGACTCTCCTCTATAGATCCTGACGAAGTAGATGCCGATTTGCAGCGTGCTATCCTCTATGGGAAAAATACATGTCACTCCATGCATCTTGTGTTGCAGTCAGGGTCAAATATGGTGCTGAAGCGAATGAATCGGAAATATACAAGACAGATATTTCAAGAGACTGTTCGCAGGCTCAAGGCAGAAGATCCAGACTTTACCTTCACCACGGATGTCATCGTGGGATTTCCTGGAGAGACAGATGTTGATTTTCAAGAGACCATAGCTGCTATTCGAGAGGCCGAATTTGCAAAAGTGCATATGTTTCCCTATAGCGATCGCCCACGAACAAGGTCTAGTCTCTATCCCAATAAGGTGCCTCAAGAGGTAATACAAGTGCGCAAAAGCGAGCTTTTGCGTGTCGCAGAAGAGGTCTCTTTTACATTACGAGAGTGTTATGTCGGTAAAAAAGTATGGGTGCTCACAGAAGAAGCCCATGATGCAGACAATCTCTTACGTGGACATACAGATACCTTTCTTGAAGTATATATTCCACGTGGTAATTTAGGAACAAATCAGATAGTAGAAGTAGAATTGATTGAAAATCGCGCTGAAGGTCTATTTGGGAAAATATGAAAATTGATGTAGCATTACGTGTACGACCCTATTCACATGTGCCAGGAGCGAGTTGCTATCTTCCAGGTTCTGCACTCCTTTGTGTTGTCTATCCTACTCGACTCGAGATGTGGAGTGATCATTGTCTTGCTGTTTTGGAATTCCACTATTCGGGCTTGCTGAAGCAGTTTACAGTCACCGCTGACTTAGAATCTTGTGCAGTCATTGTCTCAGGATTTGCGGATAAGGGATATTTTCGGTATGCACTACGTGCTCTCGAAAGCGGCTTTGTATGTGAGCTTGTAAAAAAGCCACAAGATCTTGAGGTAGCTATCCCTCATCTTGAGTATCAATTAGAAAAAATTGAAAATAGATATACTTTTTTTCAGTCGTCTCAAAAGCAGGTGAAGATGCCAGAGCGAGAAAGGCTCTCTCTTGGATGCAGTAAGTCACAAGATGTGGAGATGATCTTTCGAAGACAAGATATCCGAGAGATAGTGCCTCTTTGGTATTTGTATGCGCAGTCGCTGCGCGCTGATAACGCTACCTATTCTTCGCATTATGATGCAATGACAATGCAAAAGATGCTTCAAGATATCTCCTTCGCTGGATTTAAAAGTATTTTTATTCCACAGCTTGCAGATGAGCAGTATCAAGGTTTTCATCATCCACTCAAAGAGAATGCATCGTCCAAGCACGCTTTTCTGAAAAACTCGCATGCGTTTTTGCGAAGTATCTTTTTTCAAGAAGATGACACCGTATTGTCGATACTTCCTTGCGTCCCTCCACAGTTTCATTCAGGACGGCTGACTCATGTAAGAACGAGAAAAAACCATCTTCTTCATCTTGAGTGGACGAAAAAGTCTATGCGACGTGCAATCCTTTTGCCTCATGTTGACGATGAAATCGTGATGAGATTTCCTTCATCTATTCGCAGCTTTCGGGTGAGGATGGGCTTATATGAAGCAGAGCATCGATCACATGATAGGCTGGTAGTAAAGAAAGGGGGTGCAGTCCTATTCGATAATTTTAAAAAATAGAGAAGATTATGAATACAACGGATTTTCGCGCTGAAATATATGATATTGTTTCAAGAATAGAGCCTGTTGATCTGTTAGAGCAAGAGCATATCGATTTTGTATGTAGTTGGATCGAATCTGGGAGTGAGTTGTGTCGTCTTGTAGCTCCTGCAACACCTGCAATACATCTTGTTTCGTATTGTCTTATTCTCACGCAAGCCCGAGATCAGATTTTACTTGTCGACCACAAAAAGTCAGGCCTATGGCTTCCTTCAGGAGGACATGTAGAGCCAGATGAGCATCCAAAGAATACGGCGCGTCGAGAGGCGAAAGAAGAGCTTGGTATAGAGGCTCAGTTTGCCTCTGATGAACCTCTTTTTTTGACAGTTGCAAAGACGGTAGGAAGTGGCATATGTCACCAAGATGTCTCTTTATGGTATGTGCTCTATGAAGATCCAAAACACACTTTTGAATATGATCCCAAAGAATTTCATAAAGTCCGTTGGTTTTCTCTGGATGCGGTTCCTTTTGATTTCTCAGATCCTCATCTGAGAAGGTGTCTTCAAAAAATTAAAGGAATGTTAGACGGGTAGGCAGCTCTCTAGGAGAGCTGCTTATTATGTGTGATTATTTTTTTAAATCTAGTTTAAAATCTTTTGCACCGTATTGCTTGAGGGCTTTTTCAACATTATGCAGCTCATTTGCTCCTGGCGTATAGTGGCCGCTATCGTTATTCACAGAGAGAATTTTTCCAGAATTGTCCAAGGTTATTGATCCAGCACACGAGATTGCTTCACCAGAAAAGAGAGATGAGTGCTTTACAATTTTACCATTATTTGTTTTCTCGCCATCGTTGCTCGCATAAAAGTGCCCAAAATTATCCATGACATAATCAATTTTTTGAGATCCCTTCAAGAATTTTGGTAGTTTTACACGGCCATTTTCGAAAGTGATCATACGCTTCATCCTTTCGGTGTGTGTCATATAATATACCTTTCGTACTTCGATCTTTTTTTTCTTTTTTTTATCTTTCTTTTGTGCTTTCTTGTTTTTTTCTTTCTGTTTTTTTAGTTTGATTAAGTCAGTTCCATTCAAATGCTCTGGATGATTTTTTTCTTCTTGCATTTCAGGAATTGTCATTTCATTTTTGTGGAATTGATTGTACAAATTGCGAATGTTTTGGACTGTTTCTTTATCAAGAAAATTGAGTCTTTCAATCGTCTTGAACGATTTTTTATATAATTTTGTTGTAAGTTCTCGAATGGTATTGTCTTCGGACCATCTTGAGGTTCTGAGGATTGTTAATAAAGCTTCCGCTCCTGATAACGCGCGGACCATCTTGTTTTCTTTTTTATTAAAAAATTAATTAACATGATGTTGTAAATCGTGGTTGTTGAATAAATTTGCGTATTTATTGCTTATCATAATTATACCTTAATAGTTTCTATGAAATAATATTATTATAAATTAATTAATATATAGCAATCGTTTTATTGCATAATACATGGCAATTTTGAAAAAAATATTTACATCTTGTCGTGAAGCTGGAAGATGAACATGAGCTACACAGCTTCATAATATAATGGATCTTTTGCAGAGATTTATGAGAACATAGCGTCCACATACTCTAGCAATTACAAGGAAGTGCCATGGCTGCAGATACATTGCAATCTCTTTTCTACGATACGCTCCATAATCCGCATCATATTTTGGGAATACACTACTTCGATGAACAGCATGCGGTTATTCGCCTCTGGAGGCCCGGCGCTCATCAGCTTTTTTTTGAACTCAACGGTAATATTGTACAGGCTAAAAAGATAGGAGACGCAGGCCTGTTTGAACATATCGTGCCAAGACATACTGCGTTACAAGATTATAGGGTCTATCATCAAAATGGTATTTTAGCGCACGACCCGTATGCCTTTATGCCTACTTTTGGTGAGATAGACCAGTATCTTTTTGCAAATAGCGTACACTATGAACTGCATAAAAAGATGGGGGCAAGGCTGGCCACACATCAGGGAATTGAAGGTGTGCAGTTTACCGTCTGGGCTCCATCGGCAGTGAGCGTCTCTCTTGTAGCAGACTTCAATCACTGGGATGGTCGTGCATATCCCATGCGCAGTCTGGGAGGCTGCGGTGTGTGGG
This sequence comes from uncultured bacterium, assembly GCA_964487845.1. GTDB lineage: Bacteria > Chlamydiota > Chlamydiia > Chlamydiales > FEN-1388 > CAZASK01. The sequence continues at coordinate 38,459 of CAZASK010000007.1, read as the reverse complement.
AGCTTTTTGTGCCCGGAATCAAGGCGGGAGAAAAATATAAGTTTGAAATACGCTCGGAAATAGGGGATCTTCATGTCAAAGCAGACCCGTATGCTCTTGCAAGTGAACTCAGACCACATACTGCATCGGTAGTTGCAGACTGCACCTCATATGAGTGGCACGATCGCGCCTGGATGCAGAAGAGGTTGCAGCAGACAGTTGATCGGCCGATATCGATTTATGAGGTGCACCTCGGCTCATGGAAGAAGCGAGGTGGCTATTTCATGAACTACAAAGATCTTGCTCATGAGATAGCGGAGTATTGCGTCTACATGGGCTTTACCCACGTGGAACTTTTGCCCATAAGTGAGCACCCACTTGATGAATCATGGGGATATCAGGTGAGTGGTTTTTTTGCTGTGACCTCTCGCTTTGGTACACCACGAGATTTTCAATATTTTGTTGACCATATGCACCAAAAAGGAATAGGCGTTATCATCGACTGGGTGCCAGGTCATTTCCCACAAGATTCATTTTCTCTCGCACGCTTTGACGGCACCTGCCTATATGAACATGAAGATCCAAGACAGGGAATGCATCCACATTGGGGGACTCACATTTTCAACTTTAGTAGAAAAGAGGTCTCTTCATTTTTGATTGCAAGCGCTCTTTTATGGCTCGACTTCTATCATATCGATGGGCTACGAGTCGATGCTGTCGCCTCGATGCTCTATCTCGACTATGGAAGAGAGGGGGGCGAATGGATCCCCAATCGCTACGGTGGGAAAGAAAATTTAGATGCCATCGAGTTCTTGAAACATGCAAATGCGATCATCCATGAGCGATTCCCTGGGGTTCTCACAATAGCCGAAGAGTCCACTTCATTTGCTGGAGTAACCCATCCAGTAGCACATAATGGACTCGGATTTGACATGAAGTGGAACATGGGATGGATGAATGACACCTTGCGATATTTTGAAAAAGACCCCATCTACAGAAAGTATCATCATCATGATCTTACATTTGGGCTCCTCTATGCATTTTCAGAAAAATTTACTCTCGTTTTATCGCATGACGAGGTGGTCCATGGGAAGAAAAGCTTGCTTGCGAAGATGCCAGGAGATATGTGGCAGCAGTTTGCGAATCTTCGATTGCTCATCGGCTATATGATGTGCTATCCCGGAAAAAAACTGCTATTTATGGGCGCTGATGTCGGGCAGTGGAATGAATGGTGGAGCGGCGGAGAACAAGAGTGGTATATGCTTGACTTTCCCTTACATAAAGGCTGCCAGACGTGTATCAGAGATCTCAACCATCTCTATGCACAAGAGCCAGCGCTGTGGGGAATCGATTTTTCCTATCATGGATTTGATTGGGTAGATTTTCACGATACCCAAAATAGTATTATCAGTTTTAAAAGAAAGGCTCCGCATCTCAGACCATATGAAGAAATATTGTGTGTTATGAATTTCACACCGCAGTATCATTCTGAGTATATATTTCACTTGAGCGGGATAACAGATATCGAAGAAATTTTGAATACAGATGCTCAAGAGTATGGAGGTTCTGGCAAGGTCCAGGGGCATCGAGAAATTTTATATGCGCCTGATGGAAGGAGTTGGGGTATAAAAATCGCAATCGCACCACTTGCTTGCATGCTGTTTCGCGTACGGTTTTAATACCAATCGTAAAAAGTAAATTCGTGTTTGACTGCGTCGGCTTAGCAATACATTTTTGTTCATTCAGGAATTTATTTTTTACGAGTGGTATAAGGGTATATATGAAGCAAGAAATAACAAAAAATGATTATGAGCAGCTTATCGACCAAATCGCATATCATGATAGGCTCTATTATCAAGAGTGTGCTCCTGAAATTTCAGATGATGCCTACGATGCATTGCTCAGAAAGCTTGAGAATATTGAAAGTCGTCATCCTGAGTGGATTTCAGCTACTTCTCCTACACAACGTATCGCCGACAAGGTGTTATCTGGGTTTGACGAGGTGGTGCACACTGAGCCCATGCTTTCTTTAGAAAAGGTATTTTCGAAAAAAGAGTTAGAAGACTTTCACAAGAGAGTGCAGAAGCTTCTAGAAAGATCAGATGTGCCGCTGTGTGCGGAGTTAAAATTAGATGGGCTAGCGCTTTCTGTAACCTACGAGAAAGGTCACTTTGTGCGGGCAGTTACTCGTGGTGATGGCAAGGTAGGAAGCGATGTCACGCAGAATGTCAAGACGATTCGAAACCTGCCGCTGAGACTTCCTGTAGGCTGTAATGATGTTGTTGAGGTGAGGGGCGAGGTGTTTTTACCAAAACAAGCCTTTTTACAGCTTAATGAAGAAAGACAGCGAAATAATGAACCTTTGTGGGCGAATCCTCGTAATGCAGCTGCTGGCTCTTTAAAACTTTTAGATCCACATGAAGTTGCAAAGCGCACGAGCCTTTCGATATGTTTTTATGGAGTGGTACAAGGACAGCCGGCACAGATCGATAGTCAAAGCGAGTTACAAGCATGGTTGAAGGAGCTTGGACTACCTACGACTCAAACATTTTTAGAGCAAAATCATGTAGATGTTTCCAGCTATGCTGTCTGCCATACCGTAGATGAGATGCTCACTTTTGCGCATACGATAGAAAAGAATCGTAGCGAACTTCCTTTTGGAATTGATGGGATCGTATTTAAAGTGGATGCAATAAGTAACGGCATCAGTTTAGGGGCTACAAGTAAGCATCCTCGAGGTGCCTGTGCCTTTAAATTTTCTGCAGAAAGTGGTTGGACGACTGTTAAAGCAATTACTTTTCAGGTGGGGAGAACGGGTGTGATTACACCAGTAGCAGAATTAGATCCCATAGCAGTCGCTGGCAGCACAATCGCAAGGGCAACACTTCATAATTTTGAAGAGCTTGTGCGTAAAGATGTACGAGTAGGAGACTATGTCTCTATTGAAAAGGGTGGAGATGTCATTCCCAAGGTTGTAGAAGTAGATCGATCAAAAAGAAAAGGCGATGCTGCTCCTCTTACAATTCCCACTCATTGTCCTTCTTGTCAGTCTCTCCTTGTGAAGGATAATGAAGAGGTCGCTATCCGCTGTGTGAATAAAAATTGCCCAGAGCAGATCAAGCGCAGGCTGATGCACTTTGTAAGTAAAGATGGTCTTGATATCGAGCATTTAGGCGAAAAAGTGATTGAGCAGCTAGTAGATAAAAAAATTATCCATAATGCAGCGGATATTTTTTTGCTCACCTCGACTGAACTCAAGCAGCTATCTGGATTTAAAGAAAAGTCGATAGCAAATGTACTTTCAAGTATTCAAAAAAGCAAGCGCACTACGCTTGATAGGCTGCTTGCCGCCTTAGGAATTCGTCATGTAGGCACACAGGCCGCTGAATCTATCGCTAGATCTATTCCATCAATTGCCCTACTTTTTACAGCGCAAGAAGAAGAGTTGCAACAGATTCCAGGTATCGGACAGAAAGTGGCACATTCGCTTGTAGCCTATTTACGAGATGAGGCGAATAAAAACGAGCTAGAGATGCTTTTATCTGCGGGACTCGTCATTGAAGAAAAAGGCGGAGTGATTGATTCGAGTCATCAGTTTTATAACAAACACTTTGTAATTACAGGAACGTTGCAGAAAATGGCGCGACATGAGGCTATACAAGCGCTTAAAAAAGTAGGTGCCAACATATCTGAATCTGTGAGTAAAAAAACAAACTACCTAGTTGTCGGAGAAGATGCTGGCTCAAAGCTCGAAAAAGCGAAGAAATTAGGAGTATCCCTTCTTGATGAACAGCAGTTCTTAAGTATGCTGCTGTCTGTAGAGTCTTCGTAATGCAAGAGGCGCAAGCAATGTTGTAGCGCATATCACTAAAATGAGTGCTGCATACAGATCGCTTTGTAGCACATGTGTAGTAAGGCCTATATTGGCAAAAACAAGGCCTACTTCACCGCGAGGGATCATCGCTGTCCCAATTAGACACTTTTTCTGCCAAGACTCTTTATGAAGGACATATCCAGAGAGAAATTTGCCAAAAATAGCAGCCGCCAAGAGGAGTGCTGTGAGAGTCCAGATGATGGGAGAGTGCCAGTTAATGATTCTTAGATCAAGTGATAGTCCGATGGAGATAAAAAATATTGGAGTAAATAAGTGAACAATCGGTTTCATCTGTTTCTCTACTTTTTCAGAAAAGGCAGAAGTCTCTTTGAGTAGTCTTGTTTTTTGCGAAAAGAAGCTTTTTGAGAGTGCTAAACCAGCTGCAAATCCACCTAAAAGCTCTGGAGCACCAAATTGATAGGCCATCCAAGAAAACAGCAAAATTAAAGATACTATTGTGGCTGGAAGAAGGCCAGGAATAGAGCTTTTTGTGTCCCATTTACGAATGAGTTGAGCTATTATCTTTACAAGTATGGGAGCTACAACCAAATAGAGTGTAATGCAGAGAAGTACTTTTGCTGTATTCCACAGACTCACATGGCCGCTTATAGAAAATTCATAAAGGATGGCAAGTAATATAATGCCGATGATGTCATCGAATACGGCAGCTCCTAGGATCACCTGTGACTCAGATGTACGCTGCTTATTGAGATCTTTCATAACGCGAAGAGTGATTCCAATGCTGGTGGCAGTTAGGGTGCTTCCGATAAAAAGACTAGGAAGCAGTGAGTAGTCAAAGTAGTAGAAGCTGATGCAATAGCCGAGTAAAAATGGGAGTGCGACTCCTGCTACTGCAACTTTCAGAGCATTCATTCCAGATGATACTAAATGTTCTATGTCGGTTTCTATGCCCACTTCAAAAAGTAAAAATATGATACCCATTTCTGCAAGGAGTTGAATAGAGGGTGTGAATTCAACAAAATTGAATAGACTTGGCCCAATAAGTATGCCTGCACAGAGCTCTCCAATCACGGCTGGGATATTGAAGTAGGCAGCTACTTCGCCAAAAAATCTTGCGGCAAAAAGTATTATGACAAGCTGTAGTAAAAAGGCATGAGTGTCCATAGCATCCCTCATTTTTAGTACAAGCCTAGCTTGCACGTAATAAAATGCAATAAAAATTACTTGCATATGAGAAAGTGAGCAATGTATGCTGCGGCGGTTGTTCAACTACAGAAATGGGAGAAGCGAATGAATTATTACACAGTAATAGGTGTGTGTGGATTGCGGATGACTACGTATAGTCGTGTGCCAGAGGCTATGATTGAAGGTGTAAAAAATGAAATCCAAAAGACGAATCCAAACACTATTTGTCAGTTTACAACAGAACCCCATAATTCATTTCTCATAGAGAAGATTGTATCGGTATGTCGAGAGTATTTGCTCCCAATAGCGTCTGGAGGAGTAGCGCTTTGCTTTTTGTATAAAACAGCGAAGAATATTCAGGCGAAAAATTATGCTGACGCAATAAAAAATAGCGCAATTACAGGCCTTGCACTTGCTGCTTTCGCAGGATCATATGTAGTGGGCTAGAAAGGGAATTGCAATTTTCTTTAGAGGGGAGAGTTGATTTTTTTCTTGAGAAAGTTATGAATTTTTTCGTTATTCTTTGCCACAGCAAGAGCTTGTTGTGTTGCTTGTAAAAATGGATTCTTGGTAAACATCTTTTGAAGTGTAACAAGAGATATGTTACATCTGAGAGCTTCAAGTAGAAGCTCTTCTGTAATCATCGATTGATCGATTTTGTCGAGTAAATATGAAAAAACGTTTGAATAGGTTGTGATATTTTTGTGTTGAAGAGAAAGAAGAAGAGTGTTTTTTGAAATAGGTATATTCACAGATTTTTTAAATAATTTTTCAAGCATGTATGTCGAAAGGTGTTTTTTAACACAAGCATCTAAAATGTCACCAGTAAGTATGTCAGGATCGGATTTTTGTACTAAATAAGAAAATGTATATTTATTTTTTAGGGAGTGGAGAATGGTTTCTTTTGACACAAGCGTTGTGGGAGCACGTTGAAATATTAGTTGTTCTAGACTTCTATGTTCACAGACAATTGGACAGCCTTTGTAAGGATTTGTTCATTGAGTAATGGCGGTGAAATCACTTCTAGCAAATGCAAAAAAGAGCCTGTGTCATTCGTTTGTAGGAGCATTTCAGGAGAAATTTCGATGTGAGGGCGTCGTTTCAGTATTTTTTTTATCACTGCTGCAGAAACATTGTGAGTAAGAGCGCTTGTTAGTAGCTGTTTTGTAAGAAGTGTGGGGTCGATATGATCGATAAGGTATGAAAATAGGAGATTATGTTGTAGTGCGTGTACGAGTGTGCCTGGAGATATTTTTATATGTCCTGTTTGTTGACGCACGGTGTTCTTGAGTGTTGAAAGAGCGATGGTCTTGTTGATAACGTCGGCAGTAAGATTATCGAAGTTTGAGAAATCAACTTGGGGATGTTTGATGGCATCTATTGGATTCATATGTTGTACAAACCTCCTATGCCGATACAATAGGTAGCTGTATATTTTTGGAATAGCTTTTTACTAGATCTCCAACCAAAGTTTGGTGGTTAAAGCTGTGTAGTTTTACAGTATGCAGGCCGCCGATAAGGCTGTCATCACCTTGAAAAATCACACCTTGCCAGCAGCGAGTCCGACCTTTTAAGAAGGTGTCGTTTTTTGTTCGTCTTTCGACCAATACTTCGACTTCTTGACCCATCAGGCTCTGATAAATGCTTGTCGATATTTCGTTTTGTAGTTGTAAAAGAGTTTGAAGGCGCATCTCTTTTACTTCTAACGGGATGTCATCTTTCCAGCGCAGCGCAGGAGTTCCTTTTCTTGGGCTATAGGCAAATAAGAAAGCGGTGCTATAGCGAATTTCTTTTAATATATCGATGGTCTCTTGAAATTCAGCATCTGTTTCGGTTGGAAAGCCTACGATGATATCTGTACCTAGTGCGACATTTGGAACAATAGAGCGAAGGAGGGCTACTTTTTCTAGATACAGCTCTTTTGTGTACATGCGGTGCATTTTTTTCAAAATGCGATTCGATCCTGCCTGTATAGGGAAGTGGACAAATTCGCAAAGAGAGGGAAGATCTCTGATTGCTTCCATGAGCTCTCGTGTAATGTCTACAGGGTGGCTTGTCATAAAACGAACTCGTGCGATGCCGGTCTTGTCAATTCGATACAAAAGGTCGTGAAAGAGGCACTTCCACTCAGGTTTGTCTTTTCCATAGCTATTGACATTTTGTCCAAGCAAGGTAATCTCTTTATATCCCGCATCTACTAATTTTTGACACTCTTGCACAATGCTTTCTGGATCTCTCGATGATTCAGGTCCTCTTGTATAGGGCACTACGCAATAGGTACAAAATTTATCACAGCCTCTTATGATAGACACATAGGCTTTGATCGAGTTGTCGCGCTTGGCCTCTAAATAGTCGAGTTCATGTTCGAATCGGCTATCTGTTTTCGAAGATTGTGTACCAGTGAGCAGCACATCATCTAAGACGGTATTGAGTTCATGAATGTTATTCGTGCCAAGGACAAAATCAATGTGTGGTAGTTTTTGAAATAGGCTCTCTTTTTTTGCATTAGCCATGCACCCTGTCACGCCAATCACAGGGCGATTTTTATTGATACGTCCCAATTTTCCTAGCTTTCCTAACACTTTACGCTCAGCTAAGTCTCTGATAGAGCAAGTATTGAAAATGAGAAGATCTGCTTCTTCTTCTGAGGTAACTTTTGAAAGGCCGCGCTTTTCGAGCATGCCTACCATGATCTCTGTGTCTAGTTCATTCATCTGGCAGCCATACGTTCGAACGTAAAAGGTCTTGACATCACGCATAAATATTTACCATCACACTAAAATTGCTGTATTAAATAAGGCGTTTATTCTATACGTTTTCTCTAGATTTATCAATAGAGAGAGTTTCTATGGACATAAGCTGCCCACAAATCCTAAAAATGCTCCACATGTTCTTCTTGATAGCTTGGATAGGTTCCATGCTCTGTATGCCATTTCTGCTGTTGTTTACTCAAGAGCGAACAGCACTTCGAAAGCTCTATTTGAGATATCAGCTACCCGCCCTCTTGCTGACAGTAATTTTTGGTATAGCGCTTTTTATAATACTGCCAAAACATCTGAAAGCTGGTTGGTTTCATATGAAAATGACCGGCGTTATAGGGTTGATTATCACTGATAGCTGTATGCGCTTCGAGTTACATCGATCGATATATCGGCGAAAAAGATGGATTGTGCTTCAGGTGAGTACAATTCTCTTCCTCTTTACCATTCTTGGGGCGGTATATGGTCTTCGTGATAAGCAGGCTGAATGGGTAAAAGCGCAGCAAGAAAGTGAAAATTTGTATCACGCAGAATGAATTATATGGTAAAAAAAGCCGACACGCGGTATGATTTTGCAAAAAGTTCAATTTCCTAATGTTTAAGGGGAACAATGACTCAACAACATCCGAAAGCTCAAGATACGAACAAGTCGCATCGCCAAGAAGCAGTAGCTAACCGCAAGTGGTTAGTATTCGATGCTTCAGGAAAAATTTTAGGTCGTTTTGCATCTGAAATTGCAAAGGTACTCCGTGGTAAGCATCGCCCAGAGTTCACTCCATCTACCGATTGTGGAGATGGTGTTATTATCTTGAATGCGGACAAGATCCGTGTAACTGGTGCGAAGCGTGTGCAAAAATTATACCGATATTATACAGGTTCGATCAAGGGATTACGTGAAGTTCCTTACGAGACAATGGTTGCAAGAAATCCTGCTTATATTATCGAAAAAGCTGTAAAAGGGATGATGCCAAAAAATCGCTTAGCTGAAGCTCAAATGAAGCGTCTTCGCGTTTTTGCAGGTAGCGAGCATGATATGCAAGCTCAAAATCCAACTCAAGTTCACATTTAATGAAGAGCTAGATCACTATGTCAGAGACAGTAAAATCAGTAGAAGAAAGTTTAGGAACAGGCCGCCGTAAGACTGCAGTAGCATCTGTTCGTTTGCGTCATGGAAGTGGTAAAATGAATGTCAACGGCAGAGCCTTTGACACTTACTTTCCTCTTGAAATCCAGCGTCAGATGATCTTGGCTCCTATCGATAAAGCCGCAAAAAATCAAGCATATGATATCATCATCCGTGTTTCAGGTGGTGGAATCCAAGCTCAAGCTGAAGCTGTCCGCTTGGGTATTGCGCGCGCGCTTGTTGGCGAACAAGAAGATCGCAGGCATTCTCTTAAAGAAGAAGGCTTTCTTACTCGCGATAGCCGTAAAAAAGAACGTAAGAAATATGGCCGTAAAGGCGCGAGAAAACGCTTCCAGTTCTCTAAGCGTTAATCGATTATCGTTTCTACAGTTATTTTTCTATAAAGAGCCCAAGAGGGCTCTTTTTTATTTCCTCAATTCATTTTTTTGGTTCATACCCTATAATTGCTTGCGGCATCTTTTTCAGTTGCAAAAACAGACTGTAGGGATGATCTATTTTTTGATTTCCGCAGGCTGTAAATAGATCGGTAATAAAGTTATACAATTTATTCATAAGATGAAGATATGACGTCGAACACTCTTGTATGAGTGTTTTGAATAGGCTCTTCAAAGAGGGAATAAATGCAGAGATTTCAATGAGCTTGTTTGCTATCCATTCACCATATTCTCCTGTGGCTTGCCGTATGTATACGAAAAGGTGCTCTTCTATGTATGTCATAGAGCGAGAAAAATGTGTGTGAAAAAATTCTGCGAGCATTTGAAATACCTTGAATATTTTTATTCGAGTACCCAGTGTGTTATGTTCTTTCAACTCAGATGAAGGGGACGCTTGTGGAAAAAGCATATGCGCAATTTTTCCTGTGAATGTAGAGCAATTTTTGGAGAGTAGATGATAGGAATCTTTTCCTTGCATCATCGTTTCAGATACAACCCTTTTAATTGCGGAAAATTGCTCTTCTGATATGGGAAAGGTGGCTTTGATTTTCGGATAGGGTCTGAATTCGAATGGATCTGGAGATAATATAGCTCCTTGGCAGAGTTTCCCTGCGCTATATACATTTCCCTCTTTGTCTTGCAGTCTTAGCCAGCTATGTGATGCTAAGAGTCGCTTGATGCCTCCTGCACTCGTTGTATTGCCATGATTGGTGCAATAAAAGGAAATAGTATGTGAGTTGCTGGGAGCGTTTTTACTCATTGGAGTAAAGTCTGTGAGCATATTGTGTGTGGTAAGTCCTTGTCCCAAATATTGCCATTGTGCGCTGTTTCTTTTTTCAATAAGAAGAGGTATTTTGCCGCTATCAGCTTTATATTCAATACGCATGTTCTGCATAACGTGGGTAAGAGGTTTTAGCCTTCCATTTACCAAAATAAGGGGTTTCCCCGCTTCATTATATTCCATGGTATGTTGAAAGACTTTCATCGCAATCGGAAGTTGTGATTCCATGAGGAAGTGTACGAGATCTGGGAATTGCGCAAGCCTTGAATGAAGTCCATGTGTAAGGAGATATTGTTCAATGGATTGGCTTTTTGAGAGCGTGTTTTTTATGTTTTGAGTAAAGGTGCTATTGACTACGTCGATTGTGTTGCTACATAACTCATGTGCCGAATCGATAGTAGTCCTAGTCAGTAGGGATTGCAGCATTTCTGGCTTTGCAAATGTAAATCTATCTTGAGAGTAGCGAAAGAGCGACCAACTTGCATAGTCGACGACGATTTTAAGCTGCTCGAAGCAATTTAAGATGCTTGCAGGAATCAACTTTTTGAGGCTACTGCGGCAAATCTTTTTTTTATAGAGATGAGGTTGATTTATCTGATCTATAGAAAGAGGCGTGTGCTGTTGCTTATGTGGATAATGGGTGATTGAATTCATAGAGAGCGTGCCTGAGAACTTGTTTTACATTAGACCTCTTGCGTAATTAAGGTTCTGTCGATTTTCGGGTTCTTTTGATCCGCGTTTCGATTCGAATTACAGGGATTATATCCGTTGATATTACCCCTGTAATTCGAATCGAAAAGCGGCCAAAATAATCCCAAAAAGCGACGAACCCTTAATTACGCAAGAGGTCTATTATTCTAATCAGGTTTTTAGTTTACTGAAAGATCTTCTGGGATCATGGAAAGGGTGGCATATTTGCCTCCCATATCGCGAAGCAGAGTTTGCCACAATTTTTCTGGTGCTACTTCAAAAATATAGTGTTGGTTTGCAGGATAGATAAGCCAGCTGCCATCTAAAAATTCACGTTCGAGCTGTCCATCTGTCCAACCTGTATATCCAAAGCAGAGAGTGACGTAGGGGGAAGTGTCGCTGGCAAGCATTTCTTGAAGAAGATGCAGGCTGCCTCCTAAATACACACCTTCTGTGATTTCGAGCACATTGCGTGTGTCATGATGATAGGTGTGCAAAAGCATCATCTGATTTGTTTGAACAGGGCCTCCGGTCCTCATACTCACTCGCGGGTTCGTGATATGATGCACACTCATAATCTCTTCGGGTAGTTCAAAATCAAGGGGCTTGTTGATGAGCAAGCCAAAGGAGTTGTGGATGGTATATTCACATATCAGAATAACACCTCTTGAGAAAAGTCCTGACTCGATCTCAGGACTTGCAATAAGAAAAGTGCCTTTTTGTAGCTTGACTAACGGGGATAGCTCCATCTTGTACCCTCTCAAGGATTCAAGAGCACACTATCACTTTCAGCTATATGTTCGCCACCATATGTTTTTAATGTATTTTCCAATTGCTGTAGCTGACCTAAAAGCTCATTGTATGAGGACATGAATTCGCGTTTAGCAAGTGCCTTATTGGGCATGTTATCAGTTGCGGCAAGTGCTGTATCCGCTTTGTCAAGCGCTATTCCTACACGAGAGACCGATGTTGCTATCTGAGATAGCTCGCGATCTAAAAATGACTTGAATTGCGATGCTGTTTGCAGTTGTTCAAGTTCAAGGATTCGCTTTCTTCGCTCTCTTTGCCATGACTTATCTAAGTGAAAGAGCATTCCATAATTATTTACATCAGCAATAGAGGTATCCACTTTTGCAAGGATTCCTTGTGCTTTGAGATATATGTCATCCGAATTTAAAAACTTTCCAAGAGTCCCTTTCCCTTCTGCGACTGAAGCTATTAGGGCATCACATTGCTTCATTGTGTGCGACAAAGATTGCGCAGCATCATCGACATGCCCCCAAGAGTCATGTACTTCGAGTGTAAGAGCAGCTAAGTTGTCGACAGACTGTTTGGCTTGTGTGATCATCTCTTTTACAGCTACGCTGTCAGCAGCCTCTGAAAAATTTTTGAAATTTGCTGCTGTAGTTGCAAGATTTTCTACAATTTTTCCCTCTTCTACCTTTGCAATCGTTGCAGTAAGCGCCTGGCACATCTGATTGGCTGTTGTGAGTGTCGTTGCAAGGGTTCCCGGAAGGTCGAGTTCATTCGAGCGCTTTACAAGAGCTTGTAGTTCGGCCGAGCTTTGCTCTATAGCACTCATCGTTTTTTGAAAGTTGGCCTGGTTTTTGTCTAATAATGCAATCAATTCATCAAGTGTTTTCTCTGCTTTTCGAGATACGTTATTCAGCCCTTTAAAGGTGTCTTCCACGGAATCGCTTGTCGTAGCATGGATGAGTTCATTATTTTGCAAAACTACCATGGATCCATCTTGAGAGCGCTTTGGAGTGATGGCAATATTTTTTTCGCCCATTAAACCAGCTGTTTGTATTCTGATATCGTCGCTAGCATAGAGAATGATATGGGAATCTATGGCTAGAGTAAGTTCATAGATAAAGAGTGGATCTGTGTTATTAGCTGTGGTGGCTCGAGCTTCGGGCACCATGTTGAAAGCGATCACTTCGCCAACTGGTTTACCTGCGTAGGTAACGCGTGTGCCAATGCCTACCTTTTCTACGTTTGGAAAGCGCACCCGAATGAGCTTTCCGCCGTCACCAAATGTAGGATGGAGAAAGAGCATGACCCATACTACTAGTGCTATAGCTATGGTCGCTACAATTCCAATAGAAAAGTTTTTCCATTTATCAAACATGTTGTCCCTCTTTATGAATGAGCGCAGCATATCGCTCAGGAATAATTGCATGTGTAAAGAAACCTGATATAAAAGGCTCTTGACGCTGTATAAACTGTTCTTTATCTGCTATAAAGGCGATTTTTCCATCACTATGCAGTGCAAAGATATCGCCTATTTCAAGAGCAGATCGAATGTCATGAGTCACCACAACAGTGGTTGCGTTCAGCTCTTGATGTGTTTGGATAATGAGCTCATTAATTTGCATGGCTGTAATAGGATCGAGTCCTGTTGTTGGCTCGTCGTAGAGCATGATTTTCGGTTTGTAAATGATAAGGCGCGCTAATGCAGCTCTTCGCTTTTGTCCCCCTGATAGCTCTGATGGCATCTTATTTTCATACCCTTCAAGGCCTACTTTTTTTAGCGCCGTTGCTACCATGTCTTTTAGGTGTGTTTTGTTGCCATGTGGTATGCCATGCTGCAGCAGGTAGAAGGCTACATTTTCAAAAATAGAGAGAGAGTCGAAAAGTGCTGAGCTTTGAAAAAGCATGCCGAAGTGGCCCATAATCTTGTACAGAGATTCTTGTTTTAACTTAGTAATATGATGGCCTTGTACGATGATTGACCCTCTATCAGGCTTTTCTATTCCTAGCAGCTGTCTGAGTAGTACCGATTTGCCAACACCAGAGCGCCCAAGGATAACGATTGTTTTCCCTTGCGGCACAGACAAAGAAAGACCTTTCAATACATGAACGGAGCCATAGCTTTTCCACACATCATGTACCTGAATGGCCATCATTTGATTTTCGGTTACGTGAGCTTCTGCCATTTACACCCCTCTTGCGCTATAGAGCATCCAGTACAATGTATTCATCACAACAGTTAAGAGGAAGTTGGCGATTAAAATTGCAGAGTAACATATCACGACACTTGTCGTGGTGCTGTTGCCAACGCCTGCTGCCCCTCCTCGTGTTCTCATCCCTCGAAAACAGGAAATAGTGACGATCAGGATCCCGAAAAGAAATGACTTCATGAAGCCTGAGATGAGATCGAATGTGGATATATGCGTAGGAAGAGGTTCAAAAAAACTGTGTGCTGTCATTCCGTATAAGTTTACAGCGACTAAATAGCCTCCGAAAACTCCCATCGCGCAGCTAAAAATAGTAAGAAGAGGTACCATGCATGTCATGGCAAGCATACGAGGAGCTACTAAATATTGGATAGGAGACACTGCCATTGATCGAAGAGCGTCGATTTGTTCTGATACTTTCATAGAGCCGATTTCTGCACAAATAGCAGCCCCTACACGCCCTGTAATCATGAACGCTGTCAAGATGGGGCCCAATTCGACCAGCATCGATTTAGTAACCATAAGCCCTGTCATGCCAGCAAGTCCCTTGTCTTGAAGTTGGAAAAAGGATTGGGCTGCAAGAACCATGCCAGTTGAAAGGCCTGTAATAGCCACTACGGGTAAGGACAAAACACCGATTTGATAAAATTGATCACGGATCAGTTTGAAAGATGGCGGTCTCGTGCAGCAGGTCCAGATGGTTTCTACGATCATAACGAGATATTCACCAAGCGCATTGAATAATTGAATGCATTTTTTCATTTCTTAACCATAAACATTTAATTCAATATTATAGCAATCAATAAATTTAATTAACAATTTTTTATCTGACAGGAAAAAAGAGTTTTTCAAAAATATATTCACAAGATATTGTCCATCTATAACAGGGTCAGTACATATTCTAATTAAGAGAAACACTGCATGCAGTCACTTATTCCACTACCAGAAGATGATATACGTTCGGCGAACAACATTTTGAAGAGCTACGAGAAGATCAATAAGGATGCTGAAGCTTCAACCAGTACGAAGATTACGGCGTTTTTTTTGATGAAAAAAGGAAATGGAGACTTTGTCTTCCTTAAAAAGGGATCGCTTCGTGCTGGCTGGGAAGGTTTTAAGAATAGAATAGGAATGTTTCGTGGGGGGAGGAACCGATTTGATATTACAGTAAATTTGGGCAGTGCGTCCGCGATACTCACGAGAGCTTTACGTCAAGATGATCAGGAAAGTGGTGACAGCACAAAGAAAATGTATGCCTTATGTCAACAACTTCAATCTTTACAAAACCATGTTGTTGAATCCAAGACATTGAAGCAGCTAGATGTAAAAAAACTCAAGTCAGTCACTATACCAATAGAGAAGGTAAAAAAACCCGCATTAACGAATATTCACATGGGCGTAGATGTCGTTAAAAAAGGTATATTGTCATTGTTTGATTCAATTGAGAAATTGGATGATACGTTGTGGAACAGCTTATGTATATGCCTGAATAACTTTTCAGACCGAAGCGAGCTATTTGATCTATTGAATCAACTTCAAAGTGAGCCATATTCTATTGATGTGCAAAATCAGGCAAAATCACACATTCGACAAGCGCTGATAGAGGCGACTGCTATAGCTTCGGATGAAGGGGTCAATGCCTTCATCGATATCAATACTGTCTTATTTCCGGAGAAAATCCAATTAGAGAGTGCAGGAGAAAGTCCAACATTGCAACAGATGGCTCTTGCATTTGGTGATTCATTTGTGGGTGAATCAAAATTTGCAGGAGAAACTGTTTATAACCCCTTTGGATCGCTCGTCACGAGTTGTCTCAAAGAGCGAATTCCAGAATCTGAAAAAAATAGCAAACTACAGTCTCTGATTGAAAATGGAATTACCCTATCTTCCACTGGTTTAACAGAACCAAAAGAGCTCAGAGACACAGTCTTCTCACAACTTAAAAAGCAGGGGAAATGTATTCTTTTTGGCGGATGGAGTGGACATGCGATTGTGTATGAGATTGAAAAGAATAAAAATGGAAAATACAGCTTTAGAATTTATAACGAAGGTGCTGGAAGTCAATATCATTCGTCATTTCAAAAAGGATATCGTAAAAAAGTAGATGGTTGTATTGCTGTATGCGAGATTGATGAAAAGCGGATGTTTAAAAAATCGTTTTTTGCATCTTTACAGATGTTGACGTCTTGGTCAAAAGAGGGGGAAAAGGGACTGGGAGGCCCTGCCGATGTGTTGGTAGGTCAGCTGCTTCCAATGCTTGGAGGGGAATCGGAAAAAATAGATCCGAATGTACAGCGACTAGTATCTCCGCAGCGATCTGGAACATGTACCTACAAATCGCTGTTAGCCTGTCTTGCGAACAATATGACGCAACGCGATTATAAATTATTCAAAATGGAATTTAAGCTGTTCTTACTCGAGCGCTATATTCCAGATTTACAGAAGATTGCTTCAAAAAATATTACAACTGTAGAGGCACATAAAGAGACTCGTGAGTCCTATTCGATCATCAAGCGCTCTATAGAACAATTTGCGAAAAGTCTTGAAAACCTTTCTGCCATACTCCCTTCTGAAAAAATAGTCGAAGCAAAAAAGAAAATCGTGCTCTATCAAAATATGCTCAAACAGATGGATGCGAAAGTATTGCAGTTCGAATCTCATAATAACTTGAGAAGTGTGGGCAATGTATCTCAACTCGTTTCGCTCAGTATCACAAAAAGTTCTGACTTCAAAGATATTTCTGATATGAAAACAACGGATGGCGACTCCATTATCGCAAAATTTCATCAAGAAGACATCGTCAAGATAGTACAGGACATACACAACCTTCCTACTCCACAAGATCAAAACTTTCAAAAAAAATATGAGCTCATACTGCAGGGTATTCAAAAAATCGTCGGTAGAGAAGATGTAAAAAAGGTTCTTCCCGACATCCTTGACCAATTATTCAAAAAAATAGGTTCATTTAAAAATATTGAAAAAATGAACTTTGAAGATGCAAAAATGAGTTTTGAAGCAATTTCACAAATTGCAAATTGTCTGTATACAAATCTTGACAAGAGCTCTCCTTCACATCAGATCATGATGCTGTGCCTCGTACGCCATTTAGAACAAGCCTATTGTCAGCGTACCAAAACTGAATGTTTACCCAAGCTGCCTTTGCAAGGAAGAGGGAGCAATATTGTCTGTCCGAATTCAATATATTTTGCGAAAGATATACAGTGCACAGATCCATTCTGGGTTAAGCTACATGACGATCTGTGGCTATCGTCTAATAATAAATATACTAACATTTTTGCTTCTGTCGACTTTCATGAGGAGAATTCCTATACGCTGAATGAGCACATAGCGACATCTGTTATGGACTGGTATAAGGATACAAGAAATGAGCCTTTACAGAAACAGGTACAAGAGTCGATCACGCGTGATAGAGAGCTGCAAAAACGTGAAGTAGAGAAATTAAAGAATGAGACTCAACAACAGCTCGACAAAAAAAAACAGGAACTTACTGAGAAAGAACAAGAGTGGGGAAAGTGTAAAAAATCAGGCGACAAATCTGATATCAGAGATGAGATTAGAAGCATAGAGCGAAAGATAAACGAGTTGCAGAATACGTTATCTCAAGCCCCTCATATCGTTGCAAAAAGACCACATCATTGGCCCAAGCAATATGTTCAACCCGAATTAAGTCAAACTACGGCAGGGAATATCTATAGAGCTATGTTTTTCTTGGATGATACGAAGTGGAAGAGTCAGCTTGGTACTCAAAATAATGACGTCTGTGTGCCAGAAGATTTTACTACGATGCTTGATTGGGGAGTGCGCACGAGGCATCTTTTTAATTATCCAGAAAAGCAACATAACCCCATTAAGCAAGAAAACTTCCCACGTAGTTTGTGCAACTTCGATGGGAAAAAGATCCCTGGAAAATGCACATTTTTGTTGCAAAAACAGAGTGGGTTTGAACGGGAAAAAACATCACACAATCAATATGCATCTGCTTTACCACGGGATTTTCTGCAATTTCATAACTTTCTGCACACGAAAATGAATAGTGTGTTGAATGATAAGGAAGCATTAGCTCCTTTTCATGTAGATACACTCATTCGAGACGGTGATTTATGGGTTCATACTCTATCGCCAGACATTGTACAAAATCTATGTTCGCTTGTCGCAACTCCTGATATGCTCGTTGATTCGCTGCTCATATTTTTTTCAGAGCGGCACGATCTTCTTTTTGATAACAAGTGGTGTCAGCTTTTTCATAGTCTTCTATTTAGACCAGAGGTGCTTGCCAGCGCTTTTAACAAAACGAATGACATCCCTCGCCTTGTAGGGTGCATAAGAGACTTTTTTCAGCAAAAAATTGAAAATGCTCTTCAAGTAGAAGACATAGTGACGGCGGCAAATCTGACCTGGATTGCAAAAAATATACAAAATTATTTAGATCATTCACATCGCTCTTCTAAAATCCCTTCACAAATGTGCGTGATATCGGATAATGAGTTACTGCGTGTCTTTCAGGTAGGGATGAAAGAAAAATTTACCGCTTCTCGTCCTATTCTACTAGAGACGATTTTAGCGTGCTCAGGCAATATATGTAGTCATATTCCTCAAAATGAGATTGAAGAACAGCTATTTGCCTATGCTACGATAGCTCACATCATGCATCAGAGTCATCCTACTCCTCAGAATACGGCATCTTCAATTCGTTACAGAGATGCACAGAATACAAGTTCTCAATTAATTGAATTATCCAGCGAGATAAAAAGTCGAAAAGAAGATTTAGAAAAAATAGAGCAGGTAGTCACTACTCAGCTTCCTCCTATTCTTGCTACTATGAATAGTCAATTCTCCAGCGCCAAGATTCAGAAAAAAGCACCAGATGTGTATACAATATCTGATTCGCAGAGGAGAACCATAAGTACTTTCAGTATCACGAATGGGCAATGTGTATTTCAAGACACACAGCTTTTAGGTGTGTATGACAACGAACTTTCTGAGTCTTTACTCAAAAAAATAAAGAACGAAAAGGTATTTGGTGATCCCCCAACGATTCCACTAGATAGACTCAGATGCTACGTAGATCGCGGTACTACCTACATCAAGGATCCTGAAACGGAGTGTATGCTGCGAGTGATCAATAACGCGATTTATATAAAAACACACGTAGAGGGAGAGGAAAAATGGCTCTTACATAGAAATTATCAAAGTAATGAGAAAGAGCTACAAAGAATGGAAATGAATTTTGTGATGCGCGATGGGGAAAACGGAGTCTATTTTTGCGATCCAAAAACAAATAAAGCTGTATTTCAATCAACGTACTCGAACAACACAATTTCACGATTGAGCGATGGAGCCAGAGTAGTGAATATAGAGCCCAATTCTCTATTTTCCCGTTTTGAATCATCGGATAGAATCCTCGCTTTAGCAAACAGCGACAATGATGTTTTACAAGAGGTTCAGCTTGCGCGATTTAACCTGACCTTTCAGCACGAAGGGACGGAATGGAAATGTGCAGAGCATGCAGGCTGGCAGCTTGCACCTGAGACAGAACAGTTCGCGCCACATATTGGTTCTGAAGTAGGGTATCTTGTATTGAAGAAAGGTAACCAGAGGAAGGTTCTATTTCCGGTACTTGATCCGAAAAAAGATTTTGGTAATGAAAATAAAAAATCTTTTAATTTTGAATATAATTATGACTTCGAAGAGACTAGTCCCGCAAAAAAGCAGTATGTCGAGTGCACATTAAATGGAAATAAGCTGGTTCCAAATTCACTATTTGCTCGATTTCATCTCGCGCGCCTGTATCTTGAGACGGGCTGTATTGACGAAGCAGAAGAGCTTTTATTTGCTCATGTCGCAGAATCTACCCATCAGAAATTTACAGAAGAAGAGGTGCAGTGTTTACAGGCCATTGTCTTGAAATCTGCATCAGGTGATATCGCGGGAAGAACGATAAAAATACGTCTAAAAGCGCTGTACTTATTGGAAAAAAATAAAATGCAGTTTGGTTTTTCACAAGAAAAAATGCAAAAGGAGATGAAGAGTCAAGAATCAGAAGATGAGAAAGCGCAACAAGAAAATACCAATATTGTAGTTGAGTTGATTAAAGACTATTTAGGTAAACTGAAGCAAATATCACCTTTAGATCCATCTCAAGAGCGCATTCTTTTACAGCCTTTTGTAGACAATGATCCGTTGATTGAAATGCGCTATAATGAGTTATCCAATCTTGAATTCCAATTGCCTGATATACAAGAAACAGCACAATACTCACCTCCTAGCCCCAACATCCAGGTAGGTTTTATGGATTACCAATCCAAACCTACGATATGGGCTCGTTTGAAATATTTTAAGGCAAGGCTTACAAATACCTTTCCGTTTGATCCTCACAGTGTAACAAGTGAGGAATTGAATAAGTACGGAGCGCTCTTAATTGCTGAGGTGGAAAAAGAAAAAACATTTGCCGACATTACTAAAAATGGTTTTATGCAGATGAGTTTTGTATTGGGGCAGTCAAGTGATACAAAAGTAAAAACGTTGGGTTTGGCGCTCTATGCTTATCTATATAGACAACACGCTCCATCTATTCAAAAAAATGCTCAGGAGCGGTTCAGAAAAGTAGCTTCTGGAAAAGCTTTGGTTGAGCCGAAACCAAAAATTTCTCAATCAAAAATTCAATACGAAATGAAAGCTTTGGATTCGATCGAGACGCCCTCTCATGAGGACATCTATATTCCAGGTCTTGTAAAGAGCTATCTTCAAGAACAAAATATGGGTGGTGTAGTTGAAAGCAAAGGTGAGGAGCTTTTTAAAAGTGAGGCGCCAGAGGTAAAAAAGGGCACCTTTATTGAAGAAAAATTTAAGCAGGTACAAGAAGATCTGCAAAGTACCCCTAGCGATGAAAATGTATACACGGTTCAATCAGAAAAAGATTTAGGAGCATTTCGACAAGAGATCTCTCAAAAACTAACCCAAGAGCGCACGCGGCTCAGTGAAATGGAGTTTCAGATTGTGCACTCCGTTTCATCAACACTCATGCTTGCCTCACACTTTACATTTGCCTCGAAGAATCGGACACTCCCTTCTATACAAGAGTTATGCGTGCTTTGCTCAAAAAAAGATTTTAAGTCTTATGCAAAAAAGATGTATCCTGAACTGAATGATCAGGGATTAGATCAGCTCAAAAATGCCGTACAGAAGTATCTCATAGAAAAACAATTTGCGCAGCATCTTGAGCGTACCATACAACAAGTTGATGCTGTATTAGAAATAGATAAAAAGCTGCTCCAAATCCAATCTTTAGATTCTGAGGCTACAAAAACACTGCAGATTACAAGAGAAACAGTCCTAAATACATTAGGCCGTTTTGCTAGCGCACAACGCGCTTATGATCTTAAACATCCTTACGCAACTCAATTTTTATTCATTGAGACAGTGCTGAATATTAAGATGAGAAAAGATCAGATCGATAATATAGAAAAATTTTTAACAGCTGTTGGAGAGGAAAAAGAAATCGTTCTGCAAATGATTATGGGGGCTGGCAAAACGAGTGTGTTGCAGCCTATCCTTGGATTTTTATTTGCTGATCCAAACACACTTTCTGTTATAGATGTCCCTAATGCACTTTTTGAGCCGGTAAAAGATGGGCTTCAAAGAGTTCTCGGTAGCGCATTTAATCAGTTTATCTATACGGTACCGTATGAGCGTACGCAGGCAAAAGATATTACATTTTTGAAAAATTGTCTTCACACGCTTATGGAAGTTCAAGAGAGGGGCGGATGCTTATTGCGTACTCCCAGAGTGAAATACTCTATATTGACCAGCCTGAGTGAGGCGTATCATGATAAGGAAAATAAGGTCGATGGAGCGGCAGAGAGGGTTGAGTTGATTGCACAAATTGTAGAGCTTCTTGAATTGAATGAAGTCGTGCAGATGGATGAAGCTGATATGACCATGGATCCAAACGTCACCTTCAAGTTCCCCGTCGGAGAAGCAGGTGTAATTGACACCGGCCGTGCGGAGCTTTTGACCGATTTTATAGGTAAAGCTCTCATGGATGAAACGATGCAGGAGCTCGTTTCCTTAGATTTTTGTACAGCATTTAAAAAGCGCCAAGATCCCAACTATCAAAAAAAAGGCGCGGCGATGACGAAAGATCTGTGGGATCAAAAAATCAAACCTCATCTTACCAAGCTTGCTCTAGAAGAATTATCAACAAAAATTGAAAAAATGAAAAATTTGTCTGAAGAAGACAAGGAGAAAATAAGACGATTTTTAATAAGAGAAGAAGGTAAGCCATCTTTGAATGAGATTGAGCAATGGATAGTCCAACAATTTACCGAATCAGAGCGTCATTTTTTAGCTGTTATGGGTATAGCAATCACTAAAATTTTCCCTTCATCTTTCGCAAAAGAATGTGGCAGCCATTATGGAGTCGATCCCCAGGAAGGGCGATATCTTGCAAGGCCTTATGCTGCAGCACAATCACCCAAAGTAAGTAGCTATGGGAATCCCTATCAGCAGCTCGTCTATTCGGCTCAGATGGCTTTTTACTATGGAGTTCCTAGGGATGCTGCAAAGAAGATGTTGGGTCAGTTGCAGCATCAGGCAAGGTGCGCGATAGCCGATGGTGAGAATATACAAAATACTGCCGCATTTAAAACATTTATGCAGGTGATGGGGGATGGTCCACTCCAGTTTTCGTTACTCGAACAGCCAATAAGCGAAAAGCTCATCGACGCATTTACGAAGGGGTGTAGCAGAGATCCGAAAATGATTAAAGAGTATCTTGCTACCTTTGTCTTCCCGCAGATTAGAATATATGAGCAGAGTGTTTCTGCAACGCCGCAGACATTGATAAGTAGCTCAAAGCTCAAATATGGGTATACTGGAACCTTGCATACTGGAATTTTATCGCGAACAGCAACAGCAATTGCCGAAAAGGGAACTGATGGCAAGACGATTCTTGCCGTTCAAAAAAAGATGGAGTCAAAAGTTGCCAACACACGAGTATTTCAGGAAAATGCTGGATCATTTCCAGAGCAGATGATCGAGGCGTTTTGCCAAGATAAAGATTTAGACGTCTTTATAGATAGCGGCGGATGGTTAAAAGAAGTAAATATGCGTGAATATGCAGCTCAGCTACGACAGAAAACGAAAGATCGTGGTATAGAAGCGATCGTTTATCACAACGCAAAAGGAGTCATCGTCTCTCTCGAGCCGAAGCAAGTTGGCTCTGATGAGCTTGTAGAGGTTCCGATTGCTTGTTCGAGGTATAAGACTACAGAAGGTAAGACGCTTACGTTGATTGCTCAGCGCTATGAAACAGGAACAAACATTCCTCAGCGCCCTACAGCAAAGGCTTTTATGAGTATGCGAAAGGCAATGACAAAACGCGATGCACTGCAGAGTGTCTTTCGCATGCGGCAGATTCTCTTTGGGCAAAGCGTCTCAATTGCGCTCACAAATGAGGTAAAGGAGGCTATGGCCTTCGATTTATTTGAAGGGCTGCTATCTAAGCCACAGTTTTTACAGCTTTTCGAGCAGAATAACTTGACTCTTGAAAATCTTTTGAAAGCAACTCAAGAGCTTCAGCTAGAGCCAGAGCTTCAAACGGCGCTTAAAGAGGCCTTTTGTGCTATCAATGAAAAAGATTGTCTTCATTTCCGAGATGCTTTTATACAAAAGTTCACACCAAATTCAAAAGATATATGGCGTTATTTAACTGTAAACGAAGCGCTCGTCGAGCAAAATAAAAACTGGGAAGCGGCCAAGCACAAAATGCGTGAGGTTATTGAAAAACCGCTGAGGAAACTTCTTTCCAATGTGAAGATTGCACCAGAAGTCCGTAGTCGAGCATTTCGATTGTTTCGTGACTTTTTAGTACAGTCTTCAAAAGATATGCCCTATACACAATTTACATCTAAGGCGCAGTTTTTGACTCGGCACGAGGCCATTCAAGCTCAAATAGAAAAGAGCCTTCAATTCTATGACAAGCTTGAGCAAGATCCTGAGATTAAAAAACTCTATGATGACAATGTAAGAGTTCCTGTGGACACACAGAATCAACCAAGAGATGTAATCTCCCAATCTTTGAAAGACTGCGTTAATGAAAAAGAGATCCCAGAGAAGATTCTTATCGGACAAGATTCGAATGATTTTGAGGGTGAATTGGAGCTAGAACAAGAGACGGAGCACGAAATTGAGGTCGAAGTAGAGCAAGAACGGGAGGTGGAGGTGCAAAAGATTGATGCTCCACTAACAGAAAAAAAATATACAGATCTGGGAATCATTGCCTTTTCTGGCTATAAGATTCGCGACTTGTTGAATCGAGAATTTGATCCACTCACAGCTCGCTTGCCTGTATCTGTCAAAGGAATACTAGGTAATGATCCTTCTATTTCGTTATCTCCTAATCTCTTTTTACAAGGTGGAGAGATAGGGACTTCTGGCTGTGCAGCCTATCAACTTCCAGGTATGTATATGCTTGGGATGAAAAATGCGTCTGGAAAAGAAAAATTTGTCTTCATAAGTGCTCGAGATGCAATGCTGATTAAAAATGGCATTTATAATTCAGAAGGAGTGAAGCCTGCAAAAGTAGCACTTTTTTCGTTTACTGGTGAGCTCGTTGCCTCTACTGAAAAAAATGAAACAGGTGGATTTGATCTTGATCGAGTGAGAAAAGCGGGGGTTATCGGGAAATTGTGTTGTCCCAATAGCACCTTTACAAGAACAGATGTTGAAATTCTTCAGAATAAGATAGTCACCAATGATGAAGAGAAGAAGAATGTATGCAAACTCTATGAGAAGAACATCTCTTATTTTCCATCTGCGGTAAGTATGTACAAAAAAAGTCCACTAAGGAGATTTTTTTATAGCAAGAAGGCGATATAGCAAGCTTCTCGTGCTCATTATGGCTGCTGCTTTTGTTTAAAAAGGTTGAGCAATGCCTGTTGTAGTTGTACGCAACGTTCTATAATAGATTTTGAGACTGCTTTGGGAGCGATGAGCACTTTCTGAGTGATAGCATGAGGCAGGTGCTTGATGCCTTGTGTGATACTTTTCATGCGTAGTTCTGTCGCGATTTCTGATAAGAGGAGTTCAAATGCTGTGTAATTGATTTCTCGAAGGGATACAGCTTCTTCATTTCCGAGATCACATTTTTCAATCTTCTGGATAAGGGTGAGTTTACTCGGAGTTTTGCTCACGCTTTTATTGAGCATTTCCACTGTGATATGAGTAAATATGAGTTTGTCTACTGTAAATGTGTGAGATACTGGTTGCTGTTCATCATCAGTCATGTGTGCAAGCATTCTTTTCCAGTTATTGTCACTGCCATTGAAATTAAAAAGCTCGAGGCTCACATAGGGGGCTTGTACCGCTATTTCTTTAATGGGAGTGGTTGTTGTATCCGATCTAGCGCAGCATAATATAAAATCAAGCCAGTCAAATGTAACAGCTATGCTGGCTGCGCTTAATGCTTTTTTTATTTGACATCCAGGTGGGTTGTGTATTGTGAATTTAGTAAATTCAATGCCAGTTTTAGTAATGATGATTTCTTCTATTCGGACAGGGGTCTGTAGTGTTTGTGTCAATATATTCGACAGAAAGTTGGCTCTGTATACAAACAGATAACCGAAAAAGCCGATCAAGATGGCGGCAAGGAAGCTGAAAAAATAACAGAACCATTTCATGGAATACCTCGTCCATCGTAATGATAACTCCTCACCTTAGGTAAAGGTGAGGAGTTTGGCTTAGGCTTAGTAGTCCATGCCTGGGTGTGGCATAGCTACTTCTTTCTCCTGTTGCGGAGCGTCTGCAATGATAGCTTCTGTTGTCAGAAGCATGGCTGCCACTGATGCGGCATTTTCTAATGCGCATCGAGCTACCTTCATTGGATCCAGGATTCCGCTCTTGACCATATCAACAAAAGCGTCTTCTCTGGCATCGTAGCCAAAGTTGTCTTTGAGTTTCTCTACTTCTTGTAAAATGATAGCGCCCTCTTTTCCTGCATTTTCAGCGATCTGTCTAAGAGGCGAGCTCAGTGCTCTTGAGATGATCTTTGCGCCTGTTTTTTCGTCGCCTTCTAGTTTTTCTGTGAGAGACGCAAGTGCGGGTAGGCATCGAATGAAGGCAACGCCCCCTCCTGGAAGAATACCCTCTTCGATAGCAGCAGCTGTTGCATGTTGTGCATCATCTACTCGATCTTTTTTCTCTTTCATCTCGATTTCTGTTGCAGCGCCAACGCGAATTACTGCAACTCCACCAGCTAGTTTGGCAAGACGCTCTTGCAGCTTTTCCTTGTCATAATCCGACGTTGCATCTTGAATCTGCTGTCTGAGTTGGTGAATGCGAGCTTGGATTTCTTTTTTGCTTCCAGCGCCTTCAACAAGTGTTGTATTTTCCTTGTTGATGATTGCCTTCTTTACTTTTCCTAGCATGTTGAGATCGACTTTGTCGAGTTTGATCCCAAGTTCGTCGGAGATGAATTGACCACCTGTCAACACAGCGATGTCTTCTAAAATAGCCTTTCTTCTATCGCCAAAGCCCGGTGCTTTGACTGCGCAAATTTTGAGTCCTGCTCTCAGACGGTTGACGACGAGAGTGGCAAGTGCTTCTCCTTCTACATCTTCTGCGATAATGAGAAGAGGCTTTCCTGTCTCTGCAACCATTTGTAGAAGAGGAATAAACTCTTTGATACCAGAAATTTTCTTTTCAAAGATCAAAATGTATGCATCTTCGAGTACACACTCCTGAGTCTCTGCGTTTGTCATGAAGTAGCTGGAGAGATATCCTCTGTCGAAGTGCATGCCCTCTACTACATCAAGTGTTGTAGTAAAGCCTTTGCCTTCTTCTACAGTAAGAGAGCCTTCTTTTCCGACTTTTTCCATAGCAGTGGCAATGATTTCGCCGATTTCTGCATCGTTATTTGCAGAGACGGTAGCTACTTGCGCAATTTCCTTTTTATCTTGGATTTTCTTCGCTCGCTTCGCAAGCTCTTCTACTACACATCGTACTGCTTTTTCCATGCCGCGTTTGATGTCGCTTGGATTAGCACCTGCGGCGATGTTTTTTAAGCCTTCTGTGTAGATAGCTTCTGCAAGAACAGTGGCTGTTGTAGTACCGTCACCTGCTTTGTCGGCTGTTTTGCTGGCTACTTCTTTGACCATCTGAGCGCCCATGTTTTCGAACTTATCTTCAAGTTCGATTTCTTTTGCGACAGTGACTCCATCTTTTGTGATGTGCGGAGCGCCGTAGCTCTTATCGATGATGACATTGCGTCCTTTTGGTCCAAGTGTTGTCTTCACAGCATTGGAGAGGATTTGAACGCCTTTTAAAATTTTTTGTCTTGCATCTTCTCTAAATTTGATATTCTTAGGTGCCATAAATCTTACCGTGTCCTTATTTTTCTACAATTGCAATGATGTCGTCTTGACGGACGATGACATACTCTTCGTCATTCAGCTTCACTTCTTGTGCTGCATATTTGTCCATGAGGATGATGTCGCCAACTTGTACTGGCATAGGAGTGAGTGTTCCATCTTTTTCTTTTTTTCCCGCTCCTACAGCGATCACTTCTGCAGTTTCTTGCTTTTTCTTTGCTGTGTCAGGAAGGATGATACCTCCTTTTAATTTTTCTTCCGTGTCAAGGCGCTTTGCTAAAACGCGATTGCCAAGAGGTCGGAGTTGTACTTTTTCTTTTTGTTGTAGAGTCATAATATCTCCTTTGTGTTACATGTCACGATCCAGAGTAGCGGGGGGGCGCTATTTTTTGCAAGAGAATTAGCACTTAAAAAGATAAAGTGCTAATTCTTGATTATATCAGTTTGCTGAGTTGTTTTGTCAGAGAGGAAAAGTGATTGATCATCTCTACAACCGGCTCTTTTTTCGTCATATCGACACCTGCTTTTTTGAGGAGCTTGAGTGGATAATCGGAAGATCCGGAGCTTAAAAATGCAAGATAGGCTTCTTTTTCTTTTTTCCCGCCATGAAGTACTTTTTCATGTAGTGCAGTAGCAGCGCTGATTCCAGTGGCGTACTGGTATACATAAAAATTGTAGTAAAAGTGGGGGATGCGTGCCCATTCAACGGCAATTTCTGGATCGATGACGACATCTTTCCCGAAGTAGAAGTGATTGAGCTCGAGGTATTTATCTTTGAGAAGTTGAGGGGTAAGTGGGATTCTTGCCTCTTGTGATTCATGGATAAATAACTCAAATTCTGCAAACATCGTTTGCCTGAAAAAGGTAGCGCGAATGTCTTCCAATTTTTCATTGAGAAGATATGCTTTTACTTTTTTATCACTGGTCTGTTGCAGCATCTCATGCATCAACAATTCTTCATTAAAGGTAGAGGCGACTTCTGCTACAAATATGGTGTAATCAGAAGAATGGTACGGCTGATGTTTCCTCGAGTAGAAGCTGTGCATGCTATGGCCAGCTTCATGTGCTAGAGTAAAGACATCCCGCAAGATTCCTTTAAAATTCATCAAAATATAGGGCATGCTGTCATAGCAGCCTGAAGAATAGGCTCCTGAGCGCTTATTTTTATTTTCGAAGCGGTCTACCCAACGATTATTTTTGAGTCCTTCGCTGAGTGTATGAACATATTCTTCCCCAAGAGGCTGCACAGATTTCAAAACAAGCTCTACAGCCTCATCAAATGTGTAGTGGGCATCAACAGATTCAATCATCGGAACATAGATATCATATAAATGAAGTTCATCGAGCTTCATGATCTTTTTGCGCAGCTTCATGTACGAATGTAAAACAGAGATGTTTTCACGGACTGTGGCAATAAGAGAGCGATATACCTTGGTGTCTACATGTTTTGGAAAAAGAGAAGCTTCTAGACAAGAGTTGTATTTTCTGGCCTTTTGTTCAAAAGCGTGTTTTTCGACTTGGCCTCGGAGTAGCTCTGTAAGCGTGTTTTCATATTCCTTATACTTGTTCATGACGCATTGAAAGCTTCTTTCTCTGAGTAGGCGATCGTGGGAGCGTAGGCAAAGTGCGTAGCTTGCATGTGTAATAGAAATACTTTTGCCTTGTGAATCCATAACTTCGCCGAATCGAAAATCAGCGTCGTTGATTGCTGAGAAGGTGTTTCGCGGCGTCTCCAATGCTTGCTGTGCAAGTGCCATCAATTTTTCTTGATCCTGGTCGAGAGTGTGCGGCTGAAGACGAATCAATTGCTCTAAATAAAAATGATATTTTTGGAGCTGCGGATTTTTGAGATATGCTTCTAACTTTTTTTTCGGCTGCGCCAGAAGCTCTGCCTCTAGCCAGCAATTTTCTTGCGCAAAAAGGTGATACAGGCTTGTGATTTCGTGATAACTCGTTTTGTATTGTGTGTTTTGAATATCTTCATCATGGCGAAGGTGAGCATAGGTGTATAATTTGCGAAGTTTCCTTTCTGTGTCGAAGTAGAGGTCGAGACACTCTTTGAGTCGAGCTGCTGTTTTCGTAAGCGAGCCTTTATATGTGTGCAGCTTGCGAAAAATAGGAGGCTTCTTTGTTCCTATTATTTTGACATATTCTTTTTTCCATTCAGCAAGTGATGGATAGAGAGCGTCTACATTCCATATATCGATTTCTGGAACTTCGTGGCGAGAGATGGTCATTCAGTTACTCCGCTATAGCGATGGTTTTTTCAAGGACTTCACGGCGGCAGTATAGTGGAGCATTGTGCATAAGAGCAAGTGTTATACAGTCACTCGGTCTTGCGTCAACCTCGACAATATGGCGTATAGGTCCGCGTTGCTGCTCTAAGTAGAGACGCGCTAAGTATGTTGCATCTTGTAAATCGTAGATAATTACCTGTTTTACTTGAATATCTAATCCTTTACAAATCAAGCCAAGTAAATCATGTGTCAGAGGGCGTGGTCTGTCAATATCGGCAAGATAGGATTGAAGTATTTTTCCAACATGAGGGTCTGTATAAATAGCGAATTTTTTTTCTAAGCCTTGTAGCACAATGCCTGTATAGTTTTTTGTCTGTACGATTTTATCAAAAGAAAGAGTAATGAGCTCAGATGTCATATGACAACCTCTTGCGTAGTAGTGGTTCCATCATCACATCCTGTAATGATGAGCTTTGCTAAGTTGAAAAAAAAGCCCGTACATACAACACCAGGGATAAGATGAAGCGCAAGATTGAGTTTTTCTATAGAGACTTCTGGAGGGATCGATATATCGTATATGTAATTTCCATTGTCTGTAATATAAGGGATGTTTTGCTGCATCCGTAGTTTTCCTATGCATCCTATAGACTTTATTTTTGAATAGATTGTGTGATGAGCAAAGGGAATAACTTCTACGGGAAGCAGATGTTTGTTGAGTGACTCTACCGCTTTTGACTGATCAATGATAACAATAAATTTTTTTGATGAAGATGCCACAATTTTTTCTCTTAATAGAGCGCCTCCATATCCTTTAATGAGACGATTTTGAGGATCCACAGCGTCAGCACCATCAACTGCTATATCGAGTTCTAGTAGTGAGTCAAGTGTTGCTATTTTCATTCCTAAATCCAGCGCTTGTCTTTCTGACTCTAGAGAAGTCGCCGTGCAGATAATATCAAGATTTTTTCTCGCGAGTGCTGCAATAAAGAAAGAAGAAGTAGAGCCTGTTCCTAAGCCTACTCGCATGCCGTTTTTAATATATGTGCATGCTTGCTCTGCTGCCGCAATTTTTGCTGTATTACTCATATATTTTTCTAGATCCTTCTGCATGTGAGTGAAGTATGAGTATTCTCTTGACTCTTTCGCTTTTCTTGCTCTACTGTACTGTAGTATGGCATGTGATCTCAAGAGTTTTTCACAATACATTCATGAGCTTTTACGAGTAGATCGATTTCAGGACGTTTGCATGAACGGCATTCAGGTGGAGGGGAGGTCTACTATCCGCTCCTTTGCGACCGCTGTCTCGAGTAGTTTGTCAGTAATTGAAGCAGCGAAGAAGTTAAAAGTAGATGCTCTGATCACTCACCATGGGCTCTTTTTAAACAGCTCTTCTGTTTCTATCACCGGAGTTATGAAGAAAAAAGTAGCTACTCTTTTGCATAGTGATATTTCATTGCTCACCTATCATCTCCCATTAGATGCTCATGAAGAACTAGGAAATAATTGGGCTGTTGCTCACCGACTAGGATGGCACCATAAAGAGCCATTTGGGAAGGTGGGTGCTCTCTTTATTGGTGTAAAAGCTAATTTTCCGCCTATGCGCAAACAAAAATTTATAGATTTATTGACCGCTTTTTATGGTTCTCAATCGCGCTCTGTACTGGCAGGAAAAGAGCAAATCAGCTCATGCGGGATCATTTCAGGAGGCGCTCATAAATGGCTAAAAGAAGCAATTGATCTTGGCTTGGATGCCTTTGTGACAGGGACTGCCGATGAGCCAACATGGCATGAGGCAAATGAGGCTGGAATTCACTTTTTCTCGTTTGGCCATGCCGCTACTGAAAAAATCGGGGTTCAGCTTTTAGGCGAGCATCTTCATGCCCGCTTTGGCGTTGTACATCATTTTATCAACGAAGATAATCCATTTTAATTATTTTCTACTTGATCATCCTTCATGTTCCATGTTTTTGGGAAAAGGCCTTTCATAAACTGAAGGAAATTGTTTTTCTGTATGATTTCAAGGCGACTGTGAATGTTGAGAAGATGCTGAGTAATTGCCTCATTTTCAATGGCTGCTTCGGTCTTAAGTGCGTCTTCAATAAGTGCCTTTACTGACCTATGAAAGTGCTTTTCCGAATCTACAATAGCACTGCGATTCAGGAGGCTAATCAGCAGGTGAATAAAAGACGTTGCTTGATCTATTTTCTTCTTGAGAAGACTTGACAAGAGCGACTCTGCTACTGTTGAACACAGCGTCTTATTCAGATAGCTGCAATTGAGATTTGCTCCATTTTCAATAAAGAGGTGGACGAGTGGAAATAGTTTTCTTTGTAGTGCGGTAAAGAGTAGGGGAGTAGGCTGTGAGAGCGTTTTTGTTGTTGCGTTCATGTTTGCACCATTTGCTATCAGAAATTGCGCAATAGTTAAAAGTCTCTGTTGTTTTGCATCATATTCGAGATCCATTTTTTCAATGTGGCTATTTTGTATGAGCTGGATAAGTAAGCATGTTGAAAAATCCTTTCCTGTCCGGGAGTCATCGAGCACTTTTCTCAGTATGTTATTGTTTTTGCATGTCTTATAATGCTCTTCATCAAGTGCAATAGTAGAAATCAGCTGTGGATGCTTTTGAAGAAGCTGTACAATCCCAAGGACTGAGCGGTTTTCAGCACATGAACGGAGAATAAACTCAGGGTATGTACCGTCGAGCATTTTAGACACCAGATCACGAAACTTATGTACCATAGGATATTCTTCAACTTGCTCACAAATTAAATTGGAAATTTGATGAAATGACCTGTTGGAAATAGCGGATATTTCTTGCTTCATTTCAGATAAATATAATTGTTTTGCTTCAGGAGTTTTTCCCCACGCAGTAATCGCATCTAACAGCAAGGGAGCATACATTTCTCGGATGGACAGGTGTTGCCAGCTTAATGCGTGAATAATTGTCACAAGACCATGTTGAGACAGCACGAGGCATTTTGGATTGAGCCAAAAGGCTTTACATAGGGATGGATCCGCCTTTTTTACAAAAGCAGTAGCCAGAATTGCCGCATGATTGTTGTGAGATTGCATGGCTTGGCGTATCTCATTTTCAAACTGCTTAGAAGTCTTTTCTATTTCTTGTAACGTTTTTTTCCGGCGGGTTTCGGGAGCCGTTTCCCATTTTTTGATGGCAAGCTTAAGAGGTGTTGCATCTGGCTGTTTTACTGAGCATGTGGCTAAAAATAAAACGACTAGGTTTGCAAGCAGCTCCTCTGTAAAGAGATGATCAGGAGCTTTTTCGAGTAAGGAGCACAGGATGCGTGAATCGCTTTGAACATTGCAGTAGAGAGCTGTCATATGACGTTGAATTGCGTACACGAGTAATTTCATGTCAAATGCGTCGATAGAAGACTTGGATAATAACTTTTCAAAAACAAAATGATCGATATTTTTTTGTAGCGCTAAAGTGAGTAATTCGTTTGTGACACAACCATTTTCACATATTGTTAAAATTTCACTGGAAAGAGAAATTGTTTTATTCTTAATGCTCTCTTTGAGAAGATTGTAGTCTATCTGATTAAAATTTTTCTCTTCGATCTCGAGAGTGTTTATTTTATTTGTTATAAATGATATATCGTTCATTTTTTATTTTTGTTTTTAAGGTTTAAAATTAAGAAAGAATGAGTTAAATACTATTTTTTTCGGTATTTATTTCCAATGATGAATGAAGATTCGTGTGAATTTTATCAAATTCTTGTGCTATTTTTTTGCTGAGAGAAAGAACAGCATTATCTTGGATAGGTGCTGTGTGGCTATTTCCATCAAAGGTGTCCGCAATGTGTATGCCACGGTTTGCTAATGATCGAGCCTCTTGTTGCAGTTGTGTGTGCATGCGTTGGACCACTTTTTGTAGTTTTTTCGGCGTGGCTGTTTTTTGTAAGGATTTCAGTTCCTTTTTGATTTTTCTACGCAAGCGTTGAATAAAATGGCTTTCTTTTGCATGTCTCATAGTGATATTCTATCATAGATCAATATGAAAATGGAAGTATCTATGCAAAATGTGATTGATATACTTAAAGAAAGAGGATTAATCGGGAAAACCACAAGTGATGAAGTGCGAGATAAGCTAGCTTCTTCTGTTCGCGTTTATTGTGGATTTGATCCTACGGCTGATAGTCTGCATTTAGGGAATATGGTACTTATTATGGGACTCGCCTGGTTTCAGCGATGCGGGCATACGCCAGTTGCGATAGTAGGTGGAGCAACAGGAATGATTGGAGACCCATCAGGGAAGAGCACAGAGCGTAATTTACTAGACCTAGACACTCTTCAGCGTAATGCTGAGTCAATACGTGCTGATATTGAACGCATATTACTACGAGACGCATCCTTAGCAAAACCACTGTTTTTTAATAATCTTGATTGGTTTCGTAATTTTTCCTTCATCGATTTTTTGAGAGACGTGGGAAAACATTTTCGAGTAGGCGTCATGCTTTCAAAAGAGAGTGTACAGGCGAGACTGCGGTCTGAAGATGGGATCAGTTTTACCGAATTTAGCTATCAGCTACTTCAAGGCTATGATTTCTATCATCTTTTTCAACATCATGGTGTTACGGTGCAATTAGGCGGCAGTGATCAATGGGGAAATATCACATCAGGTTTGGATTTGATAAAAAAAATCACAGGAAAAACTGTATATGGGGTGACGCTTCCTTTGCTCACAAAAAGCAATGGGCAGAAATTTGGAAAGTCGGAGAGAGGTGCTATTTGGATGAATCCAGACAAGCTTTCTGCATATGAACTGTATCAGCAGCTCATCCGAATTGAAGATGCAGATGTAGTTAAGTTGCTCCGCATGCTTACTTTTGTAGATATGGCGCGCATACATGATGTAGAGTATCAAATGAAGCAGCCAGGATATTCACCAAACAGCGCGCAAAAATTATTAGCACGTGAAGTGGTTGAGTTAATTCATGGAGATGAAGGATTGAAAAAAGCGCTTGCAGCCACAGAGGGCATGCGTCCCGGGCATTCAGGAGAGCTTGATGTGGCTCTTATTGAATCTTTAATTACAAGCGTGCCATCAAAGTGTTTAGCGAATCATGATGTGATACATCATAAGTTGATCGATGTAATTGCTCGAGCGGGGTTTTTACCAAGTAAAAGCGAAGCAAGACGGATGATCAAGGGCGGGGGATTATATATCAACAATTGCAAAATTACAGATGATGAATATGTGATTTCTGAGGCGGATGTTATCGGTTCAAAATTTGTATTGCTAGCATTTGGAAAAAAAAATAAAGCTGTCATACAAGTCGGGGCGTGATAAATTTTGAGCAAAATACTTGATTGAAAATCAAGGACATACGAAAATATTGACTCACACTTGTGATGACAAATAATGATCGAAACAAAAGGAGTGCACTGCTATGGATGGGATAAGGAAAATGCGTACCGTCACGAAGAGGCAGCTCATTCAAATTATCTCCCAGGAAAAGGGCATTCATCCAAATGATGTCAGACAGATTATACAAGCTTTTTTTGATAAGATGACTGATTGCTTGGTGCAGGGGGATCGACTTGAATTTCGAGATTTTGGAGTATTTGAAGTTGTCAAAAGAAAACAGAAAATTGGACGCAATCCTAAAAAAGCCTCTGTCGCAATTGTGATTCCTGCGCGTACAGCAGTGAAGTTTACACCAGGAAAAAAAATGCGTTTTAGTACAGATTGCGAGGTAGAACAGCCCATTCTTGAAGAGCAGTATACTTAAAAAAGGAAGCGATACATGACATTGCCCCGTATTTTTCTTGTGGTGACACTGATTTTAGCTGGTTTGATTGGGACTGCTGCGTACCTAAAAAAAAGCAGCGCTGCGCATTATTCGGTTCAATCGGTGCAGTCTGCGAGCAATGGGGTGTACCAGCAGGCGCCAATCGAGATAGATCTTCGGGATATAGCAACAAGCGAAGTGTCGGATAAAACGACTCTTTCTACAGTTGAGGAGACAGCGACTTCTGGGTTTATTATTCGAAATCCGGATGATGTGTTACCATCAGCGGATAAGGTAGACCTTCTTTTTCAAAAAAATTCTCCTCTTCCAATAGTTGAGACTATTCGCTACAAGAGCCGCGTAGCATGGAAATCAGGGCGTTCTGCTTGGTTGATCGATTATGCGTTTCACTACAAAACACCCCTTGATTTTATCGCGCGTAGTATTAATGGAAAAGCAAGTTATACCGTCCCTTCTATTACCGATGGCATTGAACTCAACGTACTCAGGCAAGATAAAGAGTTTTACTTTCATATGATCGTAGATTTGTCGAGGAATAAAATGTGGCTCTACTATGTTGATCCACAGAAGCGTGAGTGCTGTCTGTTAAAGACCTATCGTACTGGATTAGGTCGACTTGCTCCAGAAAAAGCATCTGGCTCCTTAACACCTCTCGGAAAATATAAGTTAGGAAGTAGAATCGCAGTCTTCAAGCCAAAAATGATGGGAATGAGACATAACAAGCGAGTTGAGCTCATTCGAGTTTTTGGTACCCGTTGGATTCCTTTCGATCGTGAAATAGAAAACTGTACTGAGCCTGCAAAAGGGATGGGAATGCATGGAACTCCGTGGAATTTCAACGATGTACAGCAAGTATTAGCTTCTGATGAATCGAGTATTGGAAAATATGAAAGCGATGGATGTATAAGGCTCAGACAAGCAGACATTGAAGAGGTCTATTCAATCATCACAACACGTGATGCATATGTTGAAATAGTGCGTGATTTTCGCCTGGCAAAATTGCCATTCCCAGAAATCTAATATTAAAAAGAGAGAGTTATTGTGACAGCAGAGAATCAACAGTTTTATCTTCCTCATGAAAAACAGATATATGAGTATTTGAAAACGATAGAGCACTTAAAAACACAAAACCGAGATACTTCGCTCTTTGATGCTGAAATAAAGAAGCTCGAGCAGAAGCTTGTACTGTTGAAACAGCAGGTATATAGCGAACTCACTCCATGGGATCGGCTGCTTATTTGTAGACACAATGCAAGGCCGCACACGATCGATTATATTAAAAATATAGCAGAGAACTTTATTGAGCTGTCAGGAGATAGATTATACGGAGAGGATAGATCAGTAATCGCTGGTTTCGCAACTATTGGTGGAACAGAGTGTATGTTGCTTGGTCAAGAAAAGGGCAGTGACACAGAAAGCCGTATTCAGAGAAACTTTGGCATGGTCAATCCAGAAGGGTATAGAAAAGCAAAAAGATTAATGCAGCTTGCTGAAAAGTTTTCACTGCCAGTTGTAACGCTTTTAGACACCCCTGGAGCACATCCTGGCCTAGAAGCAGAACAGAGAGGGCAGGGATGGGCGATTGCAGAAAACTTACTTGTGATGTCACGTCTCAAAACTCCAATCGTAGTTGTAGTTATTGGTGAAGGTTGTTCGGGAGGCGCCTTAGGCATGGGCGTAGGTGATGTTATCGGCATGTTGGAGCATGCTTACTATTCTGTGATTAGTCCAGAGGGCTGTGCTTCTATTTTATGGAAAGATGCCTCAAAGAGGCAAGAAGCGTGTGCAAAATTGAAGCCAAATGCAGAAGATCTGCTGTCTCTCAAACTCATTGATGATATTATTAAAGAGCCTCTTGGAGGTGCTCATCATGATCCGAAAGAGATGTATACTCGTGTTCGTGAGTATATTGTGGACAAGTGCAGCTATCTTAAAATGATTTCTGCTGATCTGCTAATAGAAAAGAGGTATCAGAAGTTTCGTAAGATGGGTTTTGTGACAACTAAAGAATAGACTTTATTTCATTTATCAAAAATAACGTTTAGTTTTGATAAATGGTATTAGATGGAGTTGCAAAACTCGCTTTGCAATTCCATCAGTAGACTAAAATTTAGAGGAGTGATAGGAAACGCTTTCTACTTCTTTACTGTCAGTGAATTTGATTATAACAGTGAGTGTTTGTTGCGATGTTTCCCGTCTATGCACGTAATCAGCACCTGTTTGTATAAATAATAAAAGTCCGTCTGCGCCAGATGAGCGCGCTTGTGTGGCTATTTTATCGTAGATCCAAGCTTCTTTCCCTGCTTTATCTTGTGTTACAATATTCGGAGAGCCAAGAGCTATGGCTACGGCATCCTGTGACATTCCTTTGCGAATTTCTTTTTGCACATTACCAAGAGTAAAAGCTGGTGCTTCGGCATATGTTTCGTTGTAAAATTTTTGTGCATTACATGATATGCACATGAATGCTACGGAGATTGACAATGGCAACAATCTAATTGATGAAAAAAATGGATCCATCTGTTTTCCTTAATTTTTTCCCACCATATAAGGTGAATTTTTATATTTCTGATTCTTGAATAAAAATACCTTTTCCGACTTTATCGAAAAAGTTTTGGTAGTATTTTTGATCTAATATTGCCTTGACACTCAATGGGTTGCTATTGTTGTCTATTTTTGTTATTTGAAAGTTGGCACGTACTCGTGTTTTGGCACCATGCTCACTAATATTCACTGACGCTTCATACTTACGTCTTACTTCATAGCGAGGCTGAACAGGTTTTTCATCCCGAGTCTGGTGCTGGTTTCTTGAATATTTGTATCGAGAGCGGGATGAAGAAAGAGAAAACTGAATGTCACCATATTGATCATTATTGCTGTTATGATAATGACTGTTATTATGATATGGGCTTTCTTTTTCTATGTATTTTTCTGCATTAACTAAGCCAAGATCGAGTACGGCATTTTTGATAATGAACCCCTCGTCTTGTAGGACATGCATAACAGATTTTGTTACAAGTTTTATATCTGTTGTATCAAATTCACGAGTTTGAACTGCTCTGACTTGCAATTGTGTCATTGGGGGGGCTTCAGGAGGAATCTGTAGGCAGCTGCATGTAAACAGTACTAATGTAAAAAAAATATAGAATATTCGCATTATGATTTCTTGTATAAATTATATAATGCAAATAGTATATGCTGTTTTCAGCAATTTTATCAATGAATGCTGGCCTTGTTTGTCGCGCCAATTTTAAAATTTCCGCTTTTTACCAAGTTTAAAATTTCCTCTT
>CAZASK010000006.1:0-85517 GCA_964487845.1 uncultured bacterium | reverse complement strand
TTCCGAAGAATCTACAATGCTTAGGGGGTCAATCTTTACCAGTATAGTTCTGGAAAATCTCGAAAGAAATTCGCTGAAAAATCTTGCTTTGCGTATACTAGGGCTCATTATCCTCAGACATACATATGAAAAGGGAGTATTGATACCTTGGATTTTCCTACAAAAGCTGATCTAGAAGCTGAACTAGAAGACACAATCATGTCCTCACTCTCTCAAGAGTCAACCAATAAAAGCAAACAAGCTCTTCCCTCTACTATTCACATCTTCCCTCTTCTACGTCGCCCCTTTTTCCCTGGGATGGCAGCGCCATTGATGATAGAGCCAGGTCCCTACTATGAAGCGCTGAAAACAATCTCTAAATCGCAAAACAAATTCATCGGCCTCGTCCTCACAAAAGATGAGAACGCCGACATTACCAAAATAGATTTCGACGGCCTGTGCAAGATAGGTGTTTTAGCACGAGTTTTGCGTATTATCCCCATGGAGCAAGGCGGTGCGCAAGTCATCCTCAATATGGAAAAAAGGATGAAAATCATCCGTCCTGTGAAGAATGGCAAGCACCTAAGCGCAAAAGTGTCCTACCACGCTGATGATATCACCCTTACCAAAGAACTCAAGGCATACGCCATTAGCATCATCTCCACCATCAAAGAGCTGCTCAAGTTAAACCCTCTTTTTAAAGAAGAGCTGCAAATATTCTTAAGCCACTCAGACTTTACAGAACCTGGAAAACTTGCAGACTTTGCGGTTGCTCTTACCACAGCAACCCGAGATGAGCTTCAACAGGTACTCGAAACAATCGACATCCCTGAGCGAATTGGCAAGGCCCTCGTCTTGTTAAAAAAAGAGCTCGATATCAGCCGTCTACAGAGTAGCATCAACCAAAAAATTGAAGTCGCGATCAATAAAAGCCAAAAGGAATTTTGGCTTCGTGAACAGCTCAAGACGATCAAAAAAGAACTTGGGATGGAAAAAGATGATAAAACATCGGATCGTGAAAAATTTGAAACACGTCTCAAAGCGCGGACAGTACCAGATGAAGTCATGACCGTCATTAACGAAGAGTTGGAAAAACATGCCGCTCTTGAGCCACAATCTCCTGAATATGCTCTTTCTCGAAACTATCTCGACTGGCTGACGATTACACCATGGGGACTCAAAAGCGACGACATCCATAAACTATCAGAGGCGGAAACGATTTTAGAAAAAGATCACTACGGCCTCGAAGATGTCAAGCAGCGCATTCTCGAATTCATTGCTGTAGCAAAACAGTCAGGAACGGTAAAAGGCAGCATCATTTGCCTCGTTGGACCACCAGGTGTTGGAAAGACAAGTATTGGCAAAAGCATTGCACGCGCACTGAATAGAAAATTTTTCCGCTTTTCTGTAGGCGGCATGCGTGATGAAGCAGAAATCAAAGGCCACAGAAGAACCTATATTGGAGCGATGCCAGGAAAAATCGTCCAGGCCCTCAAATATTGCCAGACAATGAATCCTGTCATCATGCTCGACGAAGTAGACAAACTCGTCAGCAACTACCACGGAGATCCAGCGTCTGCTCTTCTTGAAGTGTTAGACCCAGAACAAAACTTCGAATTTTTAGATCATTATCTGGATGTACGATGTGACCTTTCCAATGTCTTGTTTGTAGTCACAGCAAACGTACTCGACACGATCCCAGAGCCTCTCTTGGACCGTATGGATGTACTGAGACTCTCTGGCTACATCATGGAAGAGAAGCTTCAGATTTCAAAGCGATTTTTGATTCCAAAACATCGAAAAGCAATGGGATTAAAAACAGATCAAGTTGAGTTTACGCAAGATGCGCTCAAGCAACTTATTAATGGCTACGCAAGAGAAGCTGGAGTGAGGACATTAGAAAATAATATCAAGAAAATTTTGCGAAAACTCACACTACGTATCGTAAAAGACAGCGAGAAAAAACCAAAAAAGCACAAACCTCACAAACATGTTATCAGCCCTAAAGAGCTGCAGCAATATGTAGGAAAGCCACTCTTCCACTCTGATCGTTTCTATGAAAAAACACCCGTTGGCGTCTGTGTAGGCCTTGCTTGGACAAGCCACGGCGGAGCAACACTCTATGTAGAAGCCATGAAAGTGCCCGGAGAAAAGACAGAAATGAAGCTCACAGGACAAGCAGGTCATGTGATGAAAGAGTCTTCAGAAATTGCCTGGAGCTATCTACATGGCACATTGCAAAAATATGCTCATGGCTACACATTTTTTGAGCGTGGGCAGGTGCACATTCACATTCCTGAAGGGGCGACTCCCA
Source organism: uncultured bacterium (assembly GCA_964487845.1). Taxonomy (GTDB): domain Bacteria; phylum Chlamydiota; class Chlamydiia; order Chlamydiales; family FEN-1388; genus CAZASK01. The sequence goes on along the minus strand of CAZASK010000006.1, from coordinate 83,224 downwards.
AAGATGGACCCTCTGCTGGAATTACGATGGTGACCTCAATTTTGTCACTTCTCACAAATACACCAGTCGATGATGACCTAGGGATGACTGGAGAAATCACCTTAACAGGACGTGTTTTGCCTATTGGTGGGGTGAAAGAAAAGTTAATTGCCGCAAAACGCTCGGGCCTCAAAAAAGTCATCTTCCCGAAAGATAACCTACGAGACCTTGATGAGCTGGCACCATACATCAAGAAGGGAATCACGATTCATCTTGTTGAACACTATGATGAAGTATTTAAAATAGCTTTCCCAAACAAGCAATTACATGAAATGTAGAGATATGAAGCAGCCATGGTCGTCGGCTTGCCATGAAAAATGGATTGATCCTTCCTGTATTGAGGGAAAAGTCGCTGAGCTAAAAAAAGGTGGCCACACAATCGCCACCATCAACGGCTCATTCGATCTTTTGCATGCGGGACATCTCTACATTCTCTATGAGGCCGCAAAGCAAGCAGACATCCTCATTGTCGCTCTAAATACAGATACATCTATTCAAGGCTATAAGGGAAAAGATCGACCTCTTATTCCACTCGACTATCGCCTCCAGCTGATCTCGGCTCTTGAATTTGTCGATTATGTCACCTGGTTTGATGAATTAGACCCTCGTGCCATATTGGCGAAAATCGAACCTCACGTCCATGTAAATGGAGTTGAATATGGTGAGCATTGCATTGAAAAGGAAGTAATCGTATCCTGTGGTGGCAGGCTTGTACTGGTTGACCGTATTGAAGGCCTGGCAACTTCACATATTGTAAAGAAAATCCGGGATCTATGCGACTCATCTGGACAACAACCCAACTAGAGCAATGTCAGCAGTTCGCTGCTATTTTATACTCAAAAAATATCGCCTACACTTTAGAGGGTAAAGCGAATAAAGACTGGGGAAGTGAGGAATATGGCGATAAGACATGCCATCTCTGGATCCACGACGAAGACCAGGTAGAGCAAGCAGAAGCACTGCTGCGAGACTTTCAAAAGAACCCGAAAGATGCTCAATTTGAACTACCAGCCCCTGAGGAAATACGCACTGATCTTCTGCAGCTGCTACATTCCCCTTCAAAAAGATTTTTAGAAAAGAAGCTACACACCCCTATTCGCCCTCGAATAGCGGCTCAAACAAAAAAGCCCCCAACATTTAAGCTTTCTAATTTTTTGATTCTTCTTTGTTCTGTGTTGCTCTTGCTTGAGATGTGGAGGCCTCAGCCTCAAGAGGCAATACCAAAACCTGTTCAAAAAATGATGATCACAACGTCTGCTCTCAATAAAGCACTCTTATATGACTATCCAGCCTACTATGAACTCCTCGACAAAATTGTCTCTTTATATGGATACGATGCCCTATTGAAACCTGATGAACTGCCCCCTCCTGGTAAATTTTTGTATCAGCAGCATCTCAAAACAAAAGATTGGCGAGGGATTCTTCCTCCCATGACCTCATGGATAAAAGATTATCGACTTGGGGAAAAAACCCAATATAACCTTCAGGACAACCCACCGCTTTTTGAAAAAATAAGCCACGGAGAAGTTTGGAGGCTTATTACTCCTATTTTACTCCACGGAGATATCCTCCATCTCTTCTTCAACATGGTATGGATTTTGTTAGTAGGAGTACAGCTTGAAGCACGTATTGGGCTTGGCAAATATAGCGCTTTTATTGCCATTACAGCATGCCTTTCAAATACGATGCAATACCTGATGAGTGGCCCTGCCTTTTTAGGGTTTTCTGGTGTCATTTGTGCCATGGTATTTTTCATTCGAGCAAGACAAAACATTGCTCCTTGGGAAGGATACCAGATGTCTCGCTCTACCTATCACTTCATTATTTTTTTCATTACAACGCTCGCTGGCCTATCGGCAGTAACTTTCTTTTCAGAAGCTTTTTTTGATGCTTCATTTCCAGTACAGATCGCAAATACCGCACACATAGCGGGTGCATGTTCTGGCTGGCTACTTGGTCGCACGAAGTTTTTTTGCTGGACTGACCAATAAGCGCTTATTAAGGAGACTAAACACAATAACCTTACTATTGAGACGGCGCCAAAGCTCTCGTGATTGAACGATCAAAAGTGACCCCATATTATAATATTGGGTCACTTTTGATCGTTTAATCACGAGGCTTTCGCGTTGCCTGAATGGCAAGGTTATTGTGTTTAGCCTCCTAAGAATCTATAGGAATACACCATGAAATTTGCATATGAAACAGGCTCACATTATAAAGGATATACTGTCGTTCAATCTACGCCTATCCCAGAGCTCGCCTGTCATCTTGTAGAACTTACTCATAACGCATCAGGCGCCCACGTCATCTCCATACAAAATGATGATCCTGAAAACTTATTTTGTCTTTCATTCCGTACGTTGCCGGAGAGTTCAAATGGTGCAGCCCATATCCTAGAACACACTGTACTTTGTGGCTCAAAAAAATATCCTATCAATGACCCATTCTTTTCGATGAGTAGACGCAGCCTCAACACATTCATGAATGCTCTGACAGGACAAGATTTCACCTGCTATCCTGCGGCCACACAGATAGAAAAAGATTTTTATAACCTTCTTTCAGTATACCTCGATGCTGTCTTTCATCCTCTTCTCAAGCCACTGAGCTTTGCTCAAGAGGGACACCGTCTTGAATTCGCCGTAGTAGACGACCCTACCTCTGAGCTTACATTCAAAGGCGTCGTGTACAACGAGATGAAAGGAGCCCTCTCTTCTCCTACTACGCGGCTCTTAGAAGCAATCAACGAATACCTATTTCCTGGCTCACCATATGGATATAATTCTGGTGGCGACCCTGCAGATATCCCCTCACTCACTCATGAAGGACTGATCAAGTTCCACAACACCTATTATCATCCAAGTCACTGTCTCTTTTTTTTCTATGGAAACCTTCCTCTCGAAAAGCATCTCGATTTTATCGAAGAGCATGCGCTAGCGGGAGTAAAAAAAAGAGCTCCATTACCTCCTATCGTGTGTCAACAGCGAAGATTGACACCCGTAAGAAAAGAGCTGTTTTATCCTGTGATGCCAGATGACAAAGATGAGAGCAAGCCCTTGCTCGGCTTTGGGTTTTTAACAACATCGACGCTGAATGGCCTCGAAGTCTTAGCGCTGCATGTTCTCGATATCATCTTGATGGAGACAGATGGCTCTTTGCTCAAATATGCACTTTTGCAGTCAGGATTATGTAAACAAGCCAGCTCCTATCTTGGATCTGAAAGCCTCGAAATCCCCTACGTATTCATCCTGAAGGGCGTTGAACATGAGCACCTACAGGCAATTGAAGAACTCATTCACAACACCATCAAAACAATTGCGAATACCGGCATACCAGAACACCTTATAGAGAGTGCATTGCACCAGCTTGAACTTTCAAAATTAGAGATCAGCTCAAATGGGGGCGGCCCATTTGGCCTCTCTCTTTTTGCCAGAACAGGACTGCTTACACAGCATGGAGGCAATGCAAAAGATGGTCTCAGAATATATTCTCTCTTCGAAGAGTTACGAACGCTTTTGGAAGACAACCCACGCTATATAGCTGACCTTGCCATGAAGTATCTCGTCCAAAATACTCATTTTGTACGTATCGCCTTGCTGCCAAGTTCTACTCTCGCTGAGCAAGAAGTTCAGCAAGAAAAGAACATGCTGGAGAAAATAGAGCGCACGCTTACGGATCAAGAGAGACAAAGGATCGTGACACAAGCGCAAGAGCTTATACGCCTTCAAGAAGAAGATGCCTCTGAAAAAGTCGAAATTTTACCGAAAATGACCATCAGTGATGTGCCTCAGAAAGTACGTGATTTTGAGATGATTACCCATACAGAAAATAACCTGCTCGTCTGTCATCATAGCTGTTTTACTAACCATCTTACCTATGTAAACCTACTCTTCCCCTTACCTGCTATCGAAGAAAAAGATATATGGTTGCTAAGGCTTTTTTCGCAGCTGGCAACACAAGTAGGTGTTGGCAACAGAAATTATCAAGCGAATCTTGAATATGTGCAGCAGCATACAGGCGGTATCTCCACAGGGTTTTCTCTCTATCATCAAGTAGAACAGCCGGAGATATTTACCCCCTCCTTTTACATGAAGGGGATGTCTCTTCATCGAAAAAGTGATCGTCTATTTTCACTGCTGCAGGAGATGGCAATACAGCTTGACTTCAGCGATAGAAAGCGCATCAAAGAGCTTATTGGGAAGCTATGGACAAATCTTTCGAGTAGTATCAACCAAAATGCTTTACGATATGCTATAAACATCTCTCAGAGCCATCTATCTCCTTCTCACCTGATCACACAAAAAAGCCAGGGACTCGACTATTTTCATATGATCCGCACTCTCATGCAGAACTATGAAGCACGAGAAGAACAGCTGCTTGTTGACTTAGAAAGGATAAAAGAGCTCGTATTCTGTAATGAAGGCGCACACCTTGTCATCTCCTGCGATCACACAGAGATGGAAAAATATAAAGAGAATGCCTTCTATGGGATGGCAGAGCTTCCTCTCAAGCAATTCACTCCATGGAAAAACCAGCTCATACTTCCACACAACTATCATCAAGCACGAGTGATCTCTTCTCCAGTTGCCTTCACGGCAAAAGCATTTTCTACTATCCCCTATCGCCATCCAGAATCTCCCATGATTGCTGTGGCATCCCATATTTTAGAAAACAAAACACTGCATAAGAGGATTAGAGAGCAAGGAGGCGCATATGGCGCTGGCGCGAGCTATAGTGCCTCGACAGCAACATTTTATTTCTATTCACATTCTGATCCTAATATTGCAACAACGCTCAGTGCATTCGAAGAGTCGATTTCTTCACTCGTGAGCGGAGCGTTTAATGAATCTGACCTCGAAGAGGCAAAACTGGGTATTATTCAAGGCCTGGATGCTCCTGTAGCTCCATCAGCAAGAGCTGATGTCGCCTACGGCTGGTGGCGTGAAGGCAAGAGCAAAATGATGCGAAATTATTTCCGCAATCGCATCCTCGACGTTTCAAAAAAAGAGGTCATCGATGCTGCCACAAAACACTTGCAAGATGCATTTACAACAGGTACTGTTACTACATTTGCAAAAAAAGAGCGCATAGAAGAAGAAAATAAAAAATTGGAAGCAATGAACATGGCTCCTTTAAAAATTGAGAAGATCTAGCACGACTTGCCTAAGGTGAAAAAAATGAAAATTCATGACATAGAATACTTTAAAAATATTTTCAAAAATCAAGAATCTCAATTCCTAGAAGAATATTTTACGTTTCTTCGATTTCCTACTATCAGCGCTGATCCTTCCATGCGTCCTCATGTGAAACAGTGTGCTCAATGGCTAGAGATGGTGCTACATGATGCTGGCTTTCAAGTCGACTTATGGGACAAAGAAAGAGCGCCTGTCGTGTTCGCTCAGCATCTCGAGGCAGGATTTGACCAGCCTACATTGCTCATATACAATCACTATGATGTTCAACCTGTTGATCCTCTTGAACAATGGAAGCATGATCCCTTCTCTCCCGTTAAGGAAGGCAATGTCATATCCGCAAGAGGTGCTCAGGATAACAAAGGGCAATGTTTTTACGTTCTCGCAGCTTTGCTTTCATACCTCAAACATGAAAAGAAATTTCCGATTAATATAAAGCTGTTGATTGAAGGAGAGGAGGAGTCTGGAAGTGGAGCCCTCTCTAAGCTACTGAAAGAAAAAAAAGAACTCCTTCAGTCTGATCACTTAATTGTTGTTGATCTCGGCATGAGACAGCAGTACACCCCCGCTATCACGCTCGGCACTCGCGGGCTGGTGACAGTAAATGTTGAAATAGAGTCAACGAATGGGGACTTACACTCTGGCTCCCATGGAGGGCTCGCATACAATCCTTTGCATGCACTAGTGCAGCTCATGAGTCAGGCACGTGATGTGCATGGTCATATCACGATCCCTGGCTTTTATGATGACGTTGTCTACCCAGATGCTGCCGTGCTTGCTCAGATGAACCTCTCTTTTAGTGAGTCCGATTATTTTAAACAGTTTGGAGCCTATCCTACTGGTGGTGAAAAAAGCTTTACCCCTCTTGAAAGAAACTGGCTGAGACCTACGCTTGAGTTAAATGGCATTGGAGGCGGCTACCAAGGACCAGGTGGTAAAACAGTCATTCCAGCAAGTGGGTTTGCAAAAATCTCATGTCGCCTTGTCCCAAATCAAGATCCTGAAAAAATTGGACGCCTTTTAAAGAGCTATTTTGAGTCATCTGCACCAAAAGGCACGCGTGTCTCTGTCACTGTAGGCCACGGCATGGGAGCTGCTGTACGTACTCCAGCTTCTTCTCAAATCATTCAAGCACTTGGAACAGCGCTGTCAGAAGTCTTCTTAAAAAAATGTGAATACATTTTTGAAGGCGCCACCATTCCGATTGTACCTGAATTACAAGAGGCATCAGGTGCTGAAGTTGCGATGTTTGGATTTGGTTTAGCAGAAGATCGCATTCATGCTCCGAATGAATCTTTCGGGTGGGATCGTATTGAAAAAGGCTTTCTCACGATGAGTCGACTGATAGAGTTATTGGCACGCTAAGGTGCAATTTAAATATTTAATTTTCTAATAAAACACTGTATGCTGTGAATATGAATCCTACATCCCCTCAGGATAACACCACAAGTCAAGCATATCCTGCTCCTTTACGCACACAACTTATTTCTATCTTTAACCAGCGCTTTGTTCGAGTGATCACTGACCATACAAGTGGTTCATTTTTTAATCGTTTGTGCAAAAAAATTTGCTATGTAATTGCAGCACCTTTTGTTTATCTTGCCCTGCTTATCTCGCCACATGCGTGCTCGCACCATAATTGGTTTAAACGTAAATTAATTCATGCAAGCTCATCTCGTACATACGTGGAAGGATTAATTAAAAGCAATAATAAGATACCCTCTTCTGAGGCGGCGTGGGTCTTAAACCTAGCTCTTTTGCGACTTGCAAAAAAGAGTGCTACAACTGAAGCGCAACACAAACAGCTCGATTTTTTAATCTCCAACTATTTAAGCAAAGCAGCTCCTATCCAGCTACAATGCTGGAAAGATTTTGTAAAAAATGATTTACCGAATGTCGATGACAAATTTGCCTCATTATATCAAGTAACTCCTTTCGACCAATATTGGTATCATAGAGAAAGCTGGGAGCTTGGCACATCATTTTGTAAGGAATTCAATGAATCCCTTGCTTTCGGCTCTGAAAGTCCATTTATCCTCACAGACTCTCTTGAATGCAGCCATCTGTTTCCCTTAAAATACACTGTTCTCCAAGATCGTGATGAAAACCAGGCGGACTGCATAAAAAAGGCATTGCAAAAACACTTTTTTGGAATCCCTCCAAAAACGATAAACGAGCCACTCGATTTGCCATTTATTTTTGATCTTTCGCATACTATAGGAGACGATATAAAAACCTGTGGAGAACTAGAAAAAACCACCCTGTTCACACATAAATTCAATGAATTCAAAGAGCGCTACAACACTCATATCAAACGTGCAGTTCAAGCCTTCATCAACCAAAACCAATCGATTGCTCATTTAGAATCCACACTTCAACAATATGTCATAAATAACACAACATGTCTTTCATTCGTTGAAGGAGAATCTCAAAAAGGAATCAAAATTTTACCTCTACAAACACCACTAAACAAAGACTCTCATCTTATTTCTCATCTTAGAGAGTTTGTACATCTGACTGGGTTATATATCAGCGCAGTAAATTTGCGAAGATTAGAAACTCAAGCAGCCATCAATATGAGATCCGATGTTGAGTATAATGTTACTGTAAAAAATGCTCAAGCGCTCACTACCCTCTACTATCCAAAGAAAACAGATTTCACTCATACAAAGCTGTTCCAGCGAATGACCACACTTTTTCATTGTGCCGATGCACGTGCCAAACACGCTCCATTACCACAATTTGAGCCAGCGGTCGCAACACAATGCGGAATCCCTCTTGAATCTCTCGAACAACGTGTTGATTTCCTGAAAGAAAAACCCCATACGATAGTCCTCGGGAAAGCGACAATGGATCTACTCCAAGGATTAATGCAAGAAATACAGCCTGAAGTATGGGAAAAAGTGAATAACGATCCAGCGCTGTGTCAATCCCTACAAGGATCTCTTTTTCGAATAAGAGAACATCTTGCAAATGCAGAAATCCATGCTCTATCAAATAATTTTGCTTTCTTTGCACAAGAGATCGAACTTATCCATACAGAGATAACAGCGGTACTTGAATTGACATCTCCATTCAAGGAAGATGACTTTCCTCAGATCTATACAAACACCATTCAATCCATAATCCCCGATGAGCTTAAGCAATGTACACAAGCGTCTCTTGGGAAAACAGCGAGCACCATATTTTCCGGTATAAATGTCGCCATATTAACTCAAACACCCTCCCCAGAAAGAATCTATGGAAAAAACATCTATTTCGAACAATTGAGCCTTATCGGAGACAATCATTACATAGAAAACTTTCAGAAAGATATCAATCTGCCAAAGGCGAATTTGTATGTAGGACAATTTAACAGCAATATTTCCATAAGCACAGAACCTGTTACATATCAGCGCGAAAATGTCGCCGAAAAAGTGAAGCAATTATTCACTGAAAATCGCGCAGCTGAACATCTTACCGTTGCTGTCGACTGCACGATAGACAAATCACCTTCGAGTGCTATTAAAGACTTGCTAGAACAATTTAAAGAAGAAATCAAACAAGGAAAACTCAATTTCATCTTTTTTAAAAGCGGACAAAAATTCGATATGCTCGGAATGGATAACTACTATGGAGCGCCATTTTTTATGGTCAATAATGGCGAAAAGCATTGGAAACCATTCGATCAACTGGTGACTCATCCTTTCTATAAGACAGATGCGTTAAGCAATCAATGGTTTTGCTTATCCAATAAATATGCTTTCGATTCTCTGAGCAAATACAAGGAGCTGATTTTTAAAAACACACGAGAGATCTTAGACCATATTCCACCAAAGCTTGTACAGGGTGATCCACAAAACAGCACTATTAGAATTCAAAATGCTCAAAGAGATGTTGATTCCTGCTTTATTGACATTAAAGTAAAAGGAGAGAGTCACAACCAGAATAGCTATAATCTGATGAAATCATTTTATAAAAAAATGGACGAGGAAAATATTAAAGTATACTCTCGCCAAAGTTTTGGGTTCTTTCATCCATCCTATCTTGTTTTCGGCCTTCCAGATTCTATTCCTGAGTCCACCACGCGTCTTACACCGGGTATAAATCCTGAAGATAATAAAGCCATTATAGAATGGCTACAAGCTGTCTAATACCCTGCGTAAAATATGGAAATCTCGTTGCCTAGAAACTTCTACAGCAATAGACTGAGTTGGTGTATTTTCTCATCTCATGACAATTTGGAGGTATTGTATATGTCAATAAAACGATGGCTAGCATGTGTCTTCACTGTGATTTTTTTCATTACAACGCAACTGTATTGTGCCCCTATCAGCAAAGGCGATGTTTCAAGAACAGCTTCCTATCATTTCACCCAAGCTGCCAAGAAAGCAACGCCAGCGGTCGTTTCCATTCGATCTACCCTCTCTGTAAAAAAGCAAAATCCATCCTATGGAAATCCCTATGATGAGCAGGGCGATCCGTTTCAAGATGAATTCTGGCGCCGGATTTTTGGCGTGCCCATGCCTCAGCAAAAATCAGACAAGAAGCCAACTGCTATTTCGCAAGGATCTGGATTTATTGTCTCCAGTGATGGCAAAATTCTTACCAACAATCACGTGATTCAAGATGCCGACAAAATCGTTGTCATCTTTAGTGACGGCAAAGAATATCCTGCTACTGTGATTGGCAAAGACCCTAATACCGACATTGCCCTTTTACAAATCGACGCCAAAGACCTTCCTTTTCTCGTCTTAGCAGACTCAGACGAACTTGAAATCGGAGAATGGGTGATTGCTTGCGGCAACCTTTTAGGATTTCAGACATCTATCACAGTAGGTGTCGTCAGCGCAAAAGGACGCAATGACCTCGACGTAATCCCAGTAGAAGAATTTATCCAAACGGATGCTGCAATCAACCACGGAAACTCTGGGGGCCCGCTTCTCAACCTTGATGCAGAAGTTGTGGGCATGAATACAGCATTTGCAACAAACACAGGTGGATACTTAGGACTTGGTTTTGCAATCCCGAGTAATATCATCAAACACATTATGAATGAGCTCCTCACGCACGGAAAAGTCATTCGCGGTTTTATTGGGGTCGTCATGCAAAAAATCGACAGCGACCTAGCTCATGCATTTAATCTCTCTAAGGCAGAAGGTGCGCTTATCACAGATGTCACAAAAGATGGCCCAGCAGACAAAGCTGGAGTAAAGCCAGGAGACATTGTTCTGAAAGTCAACACACAACCGATTGGAAATATCGGTTCACTCAGAAACTTTATATCTCTCATGCATCCAGGCGATACAGTCACTTTGCTTATTAGACGCAATGACAAAGACGTCTCTCTACAAGCAACAGTAGGTACTCACCCAGAATCTGAACTTGCTATCAGTGATGCTAAAAATGACACTGGCATATTAGTAGAGCCCTTAACACCAGAACTTGCCACAAAATATGGCTACACTGACGATACAGGCGTCTTCATTAAATACGTCGAACCAAGCAGCTTAGCATTCGAAGCCGGAATTCGACCAGGACAGCTCATCGTATCTGTCAACCGCATTCCAGTCACAACGCCAGATCAATTCTACAAAGCAGTCAAAGACACTGCGGGGAGAAAACAAGCGCTTCTCTACATCAAAGCAGGTCAAATGGTTCGATTCGTTTCATTGAAATTTGAATAAAGCATTCATAGCATGGATTCTTTTATATAAAAGAATCCATGCTAGCCCGTCATGAGTTGCACAAAACGAGGATGTGAACGAATCAAGTCAAAATCTTCAGATTCCATCACCTTTTTCATATCAACCTCTCCTTCTTTCGCAGCAGCCAGGAGCCAATTGATAGCAAGAGGCGCTTGTGCAAGACGTGCTGCCGAAAAAGCATTCAACAATGCCGAGCTCACATCTCCGCCCTCTTCTAAAAAGATTCTCTGGCCCGCTTCAAGAGCTTTTTTCCAATCCATAGTCTCATAAGCTGCCAGCTGAAGTAGTTTTAACCCTTCGAGAGAAAGTGTCTTTTCTACGCGGACAAGATAAAAAAACGCTTTATTCGCCTTTTGCGTTGTCAAAAGGTAATTGGCGAGCTGCACTGTCGCTTGCTCTATCGCCCTCTCTTCTGGATAGTGAGAGCACAAAGCTTCTAAGCGCGCGATCGCAGCATCTGGATGCTGGAGCAACCACTCCTGCTTCGCTCCATTCATCTCCTGGATGATCTGCTGCTCGACATCGCTTGCAATATACACACTCGTTTTCTGCCACATACGATAGCTATCAAACGCAAATAAGAGAAGAAGGCAGGCTACAAATACACCCCCCATATATAAAGCCACTACTACAAAAACAGCGCTTGCAATGCAGCTGAAAAGATATGAAAGGCGCTCTCCTGAAGTTTTAAAGAGAGCAACTAATGCAATTTGCATGAGCTTGCCGCCATCGAGAGGAAGCACTGGCACAATATTTAAAAAGGTCCAAAAAATGTTGGCAAAGAAGAACGTATAGAGTAGAGAGGGAAGCAGGTCTCTCATATGGTGAAATGCCTGCGCGCCCCACCAGCATATTGCTGCTAATAAAAGACTACTGACGGGGCCCATCAAGACGATGACAAAGTCTTGTAGCTTTGACACAGCTCGTCCATAGCGATAGGTTACACCGCCAAGAAAGCCTAATTCAATACGCACTGTCTGACCAAATAACGCTGCTGTCAGGGCATGGCCCATCTCATGTACAACAACTGATACAAGAACCACTGTAACCCATAAAAAGGCACCTGTCATATCAGAAGACGCCATCCAGCCAATCAAAAATGCGGCCATCCAAAATGAGCTTGTAATTTTAAGAGGAATAGAAAATCGATTCATATGCGTTTATTTTTTTGCAAAGCCTCTTGCATAGCAGCTCCAATCTTCGCTGGACTATCAGCGACAACGACACCTGCTCGCCTGAGTGCTTCTATTTTACCTTCTGCTGCTCCCTGCCCTTGTGAGATGATAGCTCCAGCATGACCCATTCTTTTCCCTGGAGGTGCGCTTTTCCCGGCAATAAAAGCAGCCACTGGTTTTGTCATATGAGCCTTCATCCACTCTGCCGCCTCTTCTTCTTTCGAGCCGCCAATCTCGCCAATCATCAAGACGCCTTGTGTGTCATTATCTTGCTCAAACAGTTTGAGGATGTCTATAAAATCAGTACCAGCAATTGGATCTCCTCCAATACCTACGCAAGTAGACTGTCCAAGACCTAGCTCTGTTGTCTGCCATACTGCTTCATAGGTCAACGTCCCTGACCTGGAGACAATCCCTATTTTTCCTTTTGTGTGGATATAGCCGGGCATAATACCCACCTTACACTCACTAGGAGTGATCACTCCAGGGCAATTAGGACCAATCAGTCGAGCTCTGTTATTTCGCTTTACTATTGTGCATACCTCTACCATATCATGTACAGCAATTCCCTCTGTAATACAGATAATGAGCTCTATTCCAGCCTCTTCTGCTTCTAAGATAGCATCTGGAGCAAAAGGAGCGGGAACAAAAATCATCGACACATTACAACCAGTAGCTCGCTTCGCCTCTAGTACGGAGTCGAAAACAAAAAGTCCTCCATGTACTGTTCCTCCTTTTCCTGGAGTGACGCCGCCTGCCACCTTCGTCCCATAGGAAAGACACTCTTGTGTATGAAAACTACCAAATTTACCGGTAATACCCTGGCAGATCACCAAGCTCTGTTTATTGAGAAGAATTGCCATATCGCACCACAAGTTCTGCTGCCTCATCGAGCGATGCTGCAGCATGCGCTTGCGGTAAGGCTTGTTTTAAAATTTCTCGAGCGCTGTCTACATTTGTACCCTCCATACGCACTACAAGAGGTATTTTCAGGCCTGTATCTGCCACTGCCTGCTTGAGAGCAAGCGCTATTGTCTCACAGTTCATAATACCGCCAAAAATATTCACCAAGACAGCTTTTACCTTGGGTTCTGACAGCAACATATGAAAACCCGCTGTGACTTTCTCTAAAGAGGCTCCGCCACCAACATCTAAAAAGTTTGCTGGCTCGCCTCCCCAGTGTCGAATGAGGTCCATGGTAGCCATAGCAAGTCCTGCGCCATTTACCATACAGCCTATATTGCCATCTAAGGTGATATAGGAAAGATCGTGCTGCTTTGCAAGAAGCTCTGCCTGTGAGAGATGAGCGGTGTCATCATATTTTGCACACCACTTTTGTCTGAACGAAGCGTTACTATCGATACTCATCTTTGCATCAAGAAGTACCAGTTGACCATCTGTTGTAGTGGCAAGTGGATTTATCTCTAATAATGTGCAGTCGAGAGCAAAGAAGGCATCTAGCAGAGAGTAGATAACAGAAGAGGCCTTGTTTTCGAGGCCTAAAAAACGAAGAATGCGCTGCACATGAAAGCTCCTCACCCTCGCTTTCGATTCAAAGGGGATGACCAGAATCTTGTCAGGTGCTTTCGCCGCCACCTCTTCGATTTCAACACCACCTTCTTTGGAGGCAATCAAAGCAAAAGCACCATTTTTTCTATCCAAAACAATGCTGATGTAGCATTCTTTTTGGATAGAAACTGCAGGGGTAAAGAGTATCTCCCGGACAATAACTCCTTGAGGCCCTGTTTGCTTCGTCACAAGTTTCATGCCAAGCATGGAGTAAGCCTGCGATTTCATCTCTTCTTTTGTGTGGCAGAGCCGCACCCCACCCGCCTTCCCACGGCCTCCTGTAAGCACTTGCGCTTTGATAACACACGTTTCAAATTCATGATTTTCTATGATAGCATCTATTTCTTCTGCACTTTTTGCTACATAACAAGGTGGCACTATAAGTCCATAATTACGAAGAAGCTCCTTTGCTTGATACTCATACAAATCCATAAAATCTATTGTATCCTGTGTTTATAATCAGCTATCCTTAAGCCATCTTGTTATGAACTGATTTAGATAGCAACATTTTTAAAAAAAATTTCCCTCTATAGCTCTTTTTGAGGACAACATGGTATTTCATTTTCTACAGTCTGGATACAACGCCATCAAACGCGCTCTGAAAAAAACGAGAGATCGCTTTACCGATCGTCTGCGCGCTCTGTTCTCAAAGCCGATTGATGAAAACCTCGTTGAAGAGCTCGAAACCATTTTTTATGAGGCTGACCTTGGCGTAAAAACATCTCTTGAAATGGCTGAAAAAACAAAAACTTTTCTTCGTAAAAATCAAGGCTGCTCAGCAGACGCTGTGCTCACTTTTTTGGAAAATGAGATCACTCAGCTCTTGAAACAAGCAGATAGCACAATAAAAAAAGCAGCCCAAGGCCCTACGGTTATCTTAGTCGTTGGAGTAAATGGCAATGGCAAGACGACTACAGTGGCTAAATTATGTAAGAAGCTGCAAGACGAAGGCAATACGGTACTTCTTGCTGCAGCAGATACTTTTCGGGCTGGAGCGCAAGAGCAGCTCGCCATCTGGGCAGACAGATTGAAGGTAGATCTCGTCTCTGGAGCATATAAAAGCGATCCTGCGGCATGCGCCTTTGACGCTGTCCAAGCAGCTCTGTCCCGAGGTGCTGACTACGTTATTGTCGACACAGCGGGCAGGCTGGAAAATAAAACACATCTCATGAAAGAGCTTGAAAAAATACGAAAGAGCATACAAAAGGTATGTTCTGACGCACCGCATGAGACGCTTCTTGTCCTTGATGCTACTGTTGGACAAAATGGCCTTCAGAATGCCAAAGTATTCTCTACATTTACTCCTCTTTCCGGCCTTATCCTCACAAAAATGGATGGCACTGCGAAAGGTGGGGGCGCTATAGCTATCCAAAAAGAGCTGAACATTCCAATCAAGTGGCTTGGAACAGGCGAAGGCATCGACGATCTTGCTCCATTTGAGGCGCAGAACTTCGCTCATTCATTATTTTTTGAATGAAAAAAGCTGCCCTAGAAATGATTGATTTCTCCCATAGCTCTCTGTATATGAAGACAGGCCGTTTCAAACTGAGTTCCTATATCCTGTACCACCTCTTGAAACACCTGAGTCAATCGTATAAATTGAGGATGATTTTCTAATTCGACTACTCTTGAAATATAGTGACGTACTCGCTCCCACCGAGAATCATATAAAGGCCCTTCATGCGCAAGGATCTTTTGCAAAGAATGGTCATTACTCTCGTTGGAAAAATGAAGCACCCCATATTCTTGCATCTGCGGCGTAATACGATTGTGAGATCCAAGTAAAGAGGTGATAAATTGAAATGGGAATCGCGCATAGAACAAAAATGAGTTTCGAGAAGCTCTGCGTTGCTGAATCACCTCTTCAAGTGTGGGATTCGAGCGCCCAGGACACATCACGCGAACATGAACACTCGCTTTATCTGATGTTAAGCCAAGTCCTAACTTAGCCCCGCCAAAACGATCGATGACATCGTCTTCTTCTATATAGGAAATAATAGTTGGTTTATTCGAGACTTGGGTAACAAAGCGCTTACAGGTTTCTTTGTCAATACCAGGACTTCCCAAAGTGATGATAGAGTGAAATTTGTTTTGATGAAGAACGGCATCTCGACTCACATGCGCTCCACCCAGGCTAAAACCAATGCCCACTACCGTATCAGCTTCTGTATCAACAAATCCATTTCCAGCAGTCAAAAGTGACTTTGTCTCTTCAAAAGTTATATATGCTCCCTTGGATCCAAGCTGCGGCCTTATATCATCTATAATCGTATGCAAGGAATCAGTTGCGGATGGAAATGGCCTAGTGCCTCTATATAACACATATCGATTTGTATCTTTTGCCTTTTTCCCAATAGGCAGCAAACATGTTTTATAAGCTCCGCCTCCAGAAATAATGCGAAACACTCGATGATACCCACCTTCTCTATTTCGTAGTAGAGTCCCTTCGGGTATTTCATAATCAAGCAGCTGCTTGCCTACTATATAATACCACTGCTCTTGCGTCAGGCTCCCCTTTTTTACCTTTTCTTGAATTGCAACACGCTCTCGAAAACCTGCCCAAGTCTTCCCTGAATCGATACACACAGAATCTTGCGGCACTTGATGAAAAAAGACATGCTCTACTCTTGCAAATGGGGAAAGATATTGGACAAATTCTTCGATGATGACACCATCTACCTCTTCTAAAGTTTGAGCATCTTGAATTTTCTGTTTCAAGATATCTGTTTCTTCCTCAGTGAAAAAGAGCACTTGTTTTTCATCACTCTTCAGCGCAAGAAAAAGCATTTGCAAATCACTATACGTCACATTTGCCGCATGTACATAAATGCTTGCAATATCATTTTTTGAAAATGTCTGTGGTATATGTCCAAATACTTCATTACATATTTTTTCGAATCGCCTTTTTCCAAATACATGTTCGAAAAAATGACGCGTAGCATTATCTGTTATGATAGAAGATTTTGAAAACATGGAACAGATCGTCTGATACGCAATATCAAAAGGAAGGCGCTCTACCACGGTCAGGGAAGGCAGCTCCTCGGACTTTTCAATGCATACTTGATCAAATTTACTGTGTCTCTGTAACGCATCAGCTATATAGCCAACACTTCGTTGTACAATTTCAAATGACTGCATATGCCTACTCTACTGTTACTGACTTAGCAAGGTTACGTGGGGTATCAATTTCAGCACCACGTTCTTTTGCCACAAAATAAGCAAACAGCTGACATGCTACAGATGCGAGTATCGGAGACAATTCATCCAATGTATCAGGAATCCAGATAATATCATCTACAACACTTGTCAAGCCTTGAGAGCCTAATGAAGCTATTGCCAATACCTTTCCATGACGCGCTTTTACTTCCATTAAATTGCTTACCAACTTGTCATATGTTATCTTATCACTACATAGTGCAACGGTAGGACAGAGTTCATTTATCAACGCGATAGGGCCATGCTTCATCTCACCAGCAGGATATCCATTGGCATTCACGTACGAGATCTCTTTTAACTTGAGTGCTCCTTCAAGAGCTGTTGGGTACATATATCTTCTTCCTAAGAAGAAAAAGTGATCATAATGACAATATTGTTTTGCAACGGCTTGGATGCTCGTAGCTGTATCTAAAATCTCTTGCACCTGATCAGGGAGGCGTTGAAGAGCTTGTAAAAAGTGCTGCCCCTCGGTTTTACTCATATGCCTCATCCTTGCCATAAATAGCGTAAACAATGAGAGAATCACAAGCTGCCCTGTAAATGCCTTTGTAGAACACACTCCGATTTCGGGGCCAGCTCGTAAAAAGAGGCAACTGTCCGCCTCTCTCGCCAGTGTAGAGCCATGAATATTACAAATAGCAAGCACTCGAGCACCTTTTGCCTTCAGCTCACGCACCGCGGCTACCGTATCTGCCGTCTCTCCAGACTGGCTGATGGCGATGACAAAAGTATCTTCTGGAACGATAGGATTTTTATAACGAAATTCAGATGAAATCTCGCATTGGGTAGGAATTCTGGCCAAATCTTCGAGCATATATTCTGCAACGAAGCCAGCATGCCATGAAGTCCCACAGGCAATGATCAAAATGCGGCGCACCGTAAGAAGCTCATGCACTGCTATATCCAGCCCCTCTAATGCTACGGTGCCATATTCTTCAAAAAAACGAGAAAGCATTGCATTTTTTATAGTTTGTGGCTGCTCAAAGATCTCTTTGAGCGTGAAATGCTCAAACTCTCCTTTATGAACTTCCTCTACTTGATGTAAAAGCTGCTCTGTCTTTTTTGATATCTGCGCCATGCTAGCATCAAATAGCTCAATTTCTTCTGGCTTGATCTGTGCAATTTCGCCATCGTTTAAATAGATTACTTCTCTTGTATGATGAATGAGCGCATTCGGATCGGATGATAAAAATGCTTCATTTGCTCCATATCCTAGCACCAAGGGACAGCCGTTTGCCGCTGCAACTAACTCATGGGGATGATTTTTATGAACGACAGCAAGAGCATATGCCCCCTGGAGCAAAAGAAGCGCCTGCTGCACAGCACGAAGCAAATCTCCCTCATACGCTCTAGCAATCAAATGGGGAATTACTTCAGCATCTGTCTCTGATAGAAAAACGACTCCCTCTTTTTGAAGACTCTCGCGAAGCGTTTGGTAGTTTTCTACAATGCCATTTAAAACGACAGCAACCTCTCCCTTCATATCGAGCTGAGGATGCGCATTCTCTCTCGTGACCTTCCCATGGGTTGCCCAGCGTGTATGAGCAATGACTGTTGGTGAAGAAAAATGAGAAGTGCTCCCTTCAAGCGCTGCTATTTTTCCGACTTCTTTAAATACTTGCAGCTTGCTGCCTTCACTCACGCCAGCAAGGCCTGCTGAGTCATAGCCACGATACTCGAGGCGTCTTAAACCATCTAAAGCAATTTTCACTCCATTTCGATGTCCAATATAGCCATAGATGCCGCACATATTTTTATACCCCAATCTCATTTTTTATGATTGCAGCAATACTCTGGGCATGCTGTTGCACAATATTACGCTTAGGACCTTCTACCATCACACGCAAAATATTTTCAGTTCCTGAATAACGCA
Source organism: uncultured bacterium (assembly GCA_964487845.1). Taxonomy (GTDB): domain Bacteria; phylum Chlamydiota; class Chlamydiia; order Chlamydiales; family FEN-1388; genus CAZASK01. The sequence continues at coordinate 64,476 of CAZASK010000006.1, read as the reverse complement.
CTAAAACTCTACCAAAGCTTGCCAAATCTTCTTCTACATGTCGTATCTGCTCCATTAATTTTGGAATAGACTCTAGCTCAGGCTTTGAAGAGACCCGAACATTCATAAGTACTTGAGGATAGCGTTTAAAACAACTTGCCAGCTCTGACAACTTGCTGCCTGTCTCAATCATGATACTGAGCACTTGAAGCGCTGATACAAGGCCATCACCTGTCGTGTTATGATCTAAGAAGATTACATGTCCGGAAGGCTCCCCGCCTAAATTTGAATCATGCTTGATCATCTCTTGAATGACATAACGATCCCCGACAGCCCCACAAATCACCTCGACACCTAAAGCTTCCATAGCTTTAATGAATCCAAAGTTGCTCATTACAGTGCCTACAAGTCTCTTATTGCGTAGTGTTCCCTTTGAGAGCATATCTCTTGCACAAATCGCTAAAATTGCGTCTCCATCTACAATCTGCGCATTTTCATCGATCATAATCACACGGTCGGCGTCACCATCTAGTGCAATACCAACATCTGCTTTGAAATCAATGACCTGTTTTTGAACCATCTCTGGGTGAAGTGCTCCACACCCGTCGTTGATATTTAAGCCGTTAGGATTATTTCCACATACCACCACTTCAGCATCCAATTCCCGAAACACAAGCGGAGCGACTCGATATCCCGCTCCATGAGCGCAGTCAAGAGCAATACGCAAATTTTTAAGCGATAGCTTGCGAGGAAAAGTTGCCTTTACAAACTCTATATAACGACCATCTGCATCATTTATACGAGAGTTTTTACCGATTTCATTGTCTTTTGGCAAAAAAGGATCAAAGGCGGCGGGTCCTTGCGCGATGAGATCTTCCATTTCTTGCTCCCACGCGTCTGGCAATTTAAATCCTTCTGCTGAAAAAAATTTAATACCATTGTCATAATATGGATTATGTGACGCCGAAATAACAATACCAGCATCCGCGCGATAGGCTCTTGTAATAAAAGCAACTGCCGGTGTAGGCAAGGGTCCTAGCATCAAGGTGTCTACTCCCATCGAGCAAAGACCCGCAATCAGGGCATTTTCATACATGTAACAAGACAGCCTGGTGTCTTTTCCTATTACCACACGGTGTTTGCCTTCATGCGTGCGAAAAATTTTGCCAACAGCGCGGCCAAGCGCTAATGCAAGCTCTACTGTCATAGGAAAGGTGTTCGCTCTTCCTCTTACCCCGTCGGTCCCAAATAATCTTTTTTTATTTTTTTCTTTCATGTGATTTGACACAGTCTCGCTATTTCACTTCAGAGTTATTATTGACTTAAGACTAAAACTAAGGTTAGAATAGCAGACGAAACAGATATTCCGCAAAAGATTGTGCAGTTAAAAATATACAACGAAGACACCCACCTCATTCAGCAAGAATCGATTGATCCTGATGCTCTTTCGATTATCTTCCATCTAAAGGAACAGGGTCATGATGCCTTCTTAGTCGGCGGCTCTGTACGCGACCTCATGATGGGGAAAAAACCCAAAGATTATGACATTTCCACCTCTGCCAAGCCCGAAGATATAAAACGTATCTTTCAAAGACGCTGCCTCCTTATTGGAAAGCGCTTTCGTCTCGCACACATCCGTGCTGGAAAGAAGATTTTTGAAGTGTCTACATTCCGCGCCGCAGGAGACCTCGATAGCTCTTCTTTAATTGTGCGCGATAACCGTTGGGGTTCAGCTGAAGAAGATGTGATGAGACGCGACTTTACCGTCAACGCACTTTTTTACGATCCTACCACGCGCTCTGTCCTCGATTACGTAGGCGGCTGCGAAGATATCGCACATAAGATATTGCGAACGATAGGTGAGCCATCATCTCGTTTTAAGCAAGATCCTGTCCGCATGATCAGGCTGCTCAAATTTCAAGCACGGCTCGGTTTTGAAATTGAACCAAAGACAGTTAAGGCTTTGCACCACTGCCGAGAAGAAATTGTAAAGAGTGCCCCTGAGCGCATCTTGGAAGAAGTGTTTCGAATGATGGAGACCCGCTATTCAAAACGATTTTTTGAACTTATGGGCGAATCGGGATTTTTAGACATTCTCTTCCCTTGTTTTCATCACTTTTTTTATGGCCATCAAGGAAAGCAGGCTTTTGATTTTTTAAGCGCCATTGATCACCTCCATGCGACGCGAGCAGAACCGCTTGACCGCGTTTGCCTCCTGGCCGCATTAGCATATCCCATACTTGAACAAGAGCTTTTAACCCTGTCACAAGATCGGCAAAATCCACTTGGCATGGGCGACATCATCAGCCTATCAGAGTCTCTTCTTCGCGGTATCGACACCTCATCTTTTGCTCATTTTCCTAAAAAGCTACTCGCCCAGACACACTCTCTTCTTGTCAACCAATTCAGACTGAAGCCTTTAAAAGGAAATCCAAAATTCCACAGTCGATTTGCAAATCATTATGAATTCCAACAGGCGCTCGACTTCTTTGAGTTGCGAAGTATGGTGGACACAGAGTTGCACGAACTTCATTCATCTTGGAAAAAAGCACATAAAACCACATAGTACCAATTATGAATTGGCAAGACAGGCAACAGCATACAGCAGTCAATGAGGATCATATCTTCGTGATCGCAGGAGAAATCAGTGCCAGCCTGTACGGCGCTGCCCTTATCGAAGCGCTAAAAAAGAAAAGACCCTCTCTTCGGTTCTTTGGCTGTGGCGCTGACTCGATGGTGAAAAGTGGTCTTGTCCCCCTCGTCCCCTTCTCTTCATTTCAAGTAATGGGGATCGGAGCCGTTCTCTACAAGCTTCCTCAGCTGATCTCTTGTTTTTATACTCTGAAACGAGCAGTACTTCAACAAAACCCTGCATGCATCATTCTCATCGATCAACCCTCATTTTCTCTTCGACTTGCCAAGTCACTTCGAAAAAGCGGTTATAAAGGAAAAATTGTTCAATATGTGGCACCGACGATCTGGGCGTATAAAAAACATCGTCTACAAGCTCTAGAAAGAGACTACGACCTTCTACTTGTTCTTTTTTCCTTTGAAGCTGAGATGTGTAAAAAAAGCACTCTAAAAACCCTTTTTTGCGGACATCCTCTCTTAGAGGTGATCCCCAAAGAAAAACATGTTGCAACAAGCGAGCCGCTTGTTGCCCTCTTTCCAGGAAGTAGAACCTCTGAAATCAAGCACAATTTAAAGCTGCAACTGGATGCTGTACGCAATTTTTCTGGAAAAGTCGCTATTTCTGTTGCTCGCACAGAACATATCCCACTCATTGAAAACATAGTGAGATCAGCTGCAAGAGCGGTCGATTCAGTCCAACTTGTCCTATTTGAAAAGAGATATGAGCTCATGCAACAAGCATCCTATGCTATCGCCAAATCAGGGACAGTGACATTAGAGCTTGCACTCTTTCAAGTGCCGACTGTTGTCACCTACTCACTCAGCCTTCTCAACTACCTCTTTGCAAAATATATTTTCCGTCTTCAATTGCCCTACTATTGCATTGTGAATATTGTATTCAATAAAGAGATATTTCCTGAATGCATTGGGTATAACGTAAAAGAGCAGATGGTTGCACATGCTTTTTCAAAGATCCAAGAAATGCAAACAGTACCAGATATAACGCCATTTTTAGATGCTGGAAATCTTCCTTCTACAATCGCTACAGAAGCCATACTGGAGCTTCTGAGATGAAACGACTTTTATCGCTACTGCTGACTTGGACTTTTGTGCTTCTTACAAAAACACTTCGTATACGTGTGCATGGCCTCGAACACTTTCTCACAGCTTGTGAAGAGCAGCAATCAAGAAATGGCCCACCAGTAATGCTCTCTATGTGGCATAATAGACTTTTTTTGGCAGCGTATCTTCCCCTCTATCTTACAAAATCGGTGAAATATACAGCTCTTATCAGCAAAAGTCGAGATGGCGATATACCGACGCTTTTTGCTACAAACTTTTGCAAAATTGATGTCATTCGCATAGGACATAAAAAGCGGTATCAAGCACTTATTGAGATGATACGAGCACTAAAAAATAAGCAGGTAGCTTTTATTACTCCAGATGGGCCCAGAGGACCATGCTATGAAGTAAAACCAGGGGTTATCATCGCAGGTCAACAAACTCAAGCCCGCATTTTCCCCTTTACGTGGACAGCCTCTTCGGTCGCCACATTAAAAAGCTGGGACCGCTTTAAAATACCGCTTCCCTTTGCAAAAGTAGAAATCCACTTCCATGATCCTATCACCTTTGAAGATGATGAGCCTATCGAAGCTTGTGCAGCAAGGTTACAGCAAGCAACTCCTTGTCATGAATAGACTTCTAATGATTATTATGAGGCAGTCTATACACAAGAGAGGTGATAGCTTGGGTTATCTCTTGCTTTGTAGAAAAACCATGACATTTCATGATAGGAGCGGCAACTCCAATCACAAATGCCCCATGAAAAGATCGTTGATACAGCTTTTTCTCAAGAGCTGCACACACAGCTGTATCCGCTTCAGATATCGTTTTGAGAAGCTCTCTAATATACATAGCAGTCCCTTCCACTGCCTTTAAGAAAATATTTCCGGTGAATCCATTTGTAACTAAGACATCGATATCAGCTGTGAAAACATGATGAGGCTCAACATTTCCAACAAATTGGAATGAATCATCTGATCTCTCAGCAAGCTCCCTATACGCCTCACGAAGCTCTAAAGTGCCTTTTTTATGTTCAACACCGATATTCAATAATGCAACTTTCGGACATGCTCTTCCATACACTTCATGCACATAACGAGCTCCTAAAACAGCAAATTGCACAAGCTGAGAGACTCGAGCCTGCACAGAAGCGCCTACATCGAGCACGGCAATCATTTTTTCTTTACCTGGGAATTCAGTAACAAGCGCAGGACGATCACATCCTGGTAAAAATGGAAGGGTCATAGCAACTTTCGTGAGCAAAGCCCCAGTATTCGCAGTAGTTACCAAAGCGTCGCACACTCGCTCATGAAGCTTGTCAACGGCAACACATAATGTAGACTGTTTTTGGGTACGTACCGCCCGCATAGGATCAGACGAAGGCTCCACAAAATCGCGACATATGATCACCTCATGTGGAGAAGACACAGAAGGAACAAATTGAGAAGTTGTAAAAAAACAAAAGCGAATACTCGGATGTACAGTGAGCACATCGAGCGCTGCTTCAAAAACGAGCAAGGGGGAAATATCCCCCCCCATGAGATCAACGCCTATGACATGATCTCGCATCTATTTATTCAACCGAGAGAACAAGCTTGCCTGCATAGTGACCACAAGATGGGCATGTAGTATGAGGCATCTTCTTTGCTCTACAATTTGAACAAGTAGAAAGGCACTTAGGTGTCTTAGCATGGTGTGCGCGCTTTGTGTTTTTGCGTGCATTTGAGTGTCTATTACGTGGTACTGCCATGTGATGAATTCTCCAAAATTATAGTAACTTGCATGAAGTATAGCTCGTTTTATTGATTTCGTACAAGAAGATGGATGCATTCGCAGCCAATTTCAAATAATACGCATATAAAGAGCGCTGTAAGTGCCCACTTTTTTGTATAAAAAGCCTCTGTTGTGAGCGTCTTGTATCGATACTTTGCAAAAAACACCATCGCAATAGGTAAAGCACCTAACAAAAGCGCCGATCCAAATCCTCCAGCATACCCGAGTGCTTCTAAGAAAATATGAGGGTAAAAGCAGGAAAATACAAGAGGTGGGAAAAATGCGATGGCAAGCGCTGTAAGCCGCGCTTTCTTTGTTTTCACATCAAAACGACATGCGTCAGCGACAAAGTCAACAAGTCCTGAGCCCACTCCTAAAAATGAAGTTACGAGTGCAAAGAAAGCAAAAGACTGCCCAATAAAAACTACAGCACGATTATTCGTAAAGCGCTCAAGAGGCTTAATAGCATCATATCCTTGACTCAATGCATCCTGGAGGCCGCCATCTCCTACATAAGGGACAATCCCAAGAATCAACAGCAACCAGACGATATATATCGCAAGGGTAATCAACGTGCCGATAACAATTGATTTTTTAATATTTTTAATATCATAGCCCATCCAACTTGCAAGTGTAGGAATAGTGCCTTGAAAGCCAAACGAAGCAAAGGCTACTGGCATGACAAAAGCTGCTACACTCCATTCTTTCATCCATAGATTCTCTGAGTGTACAGATGAAGCTCCTACTCCAATAAAGCAAAAATAGGCGGCAAAAAGCCCCCACATGCACAGACGATTACACGGGTCGACTAATCTCTTGCCGACGGCCACAACCGGCACGAACAGGCAAGCAAAGAGAAAAATTCTCTCTTGTACACCAAAAACGCTCGGGGTAACAAGCGATAAAATATCTCCCCCAATAATAAAATAGGCAACTGTTAGCGAATAGAAAAAAAATAAATACACCGCTAAAGTAATGGGCTTGCCTATCCGCCCTAACGTTCTACCCGCCATACTCAAAATGTTGGCATCATCTTTGTATGTACATGCAAGCTCTGCATAGAGAAGTCCCGTCATACACATAAATCCCCAACAGAAGATAACAGTAAAAAGAGCAGGGATGAAACCTGCCGCACCTGCAACCACTGGAAGACCTAACATACCAGCACCAACTGAAGTGCCTGCAACAAGGAGCGATCCTCCTCCTACATGTAATTTTGCCATTGAGCGTCTACCTTACTGAGATGAGAAAAAGAAGGAGTATACAGTATTTCCAGGTTTCGAGAAATGACTTTGAAAAGGTATGATTAGGAACTAACTTATTCCGAGGACTTCACATGCAAGAAATCTTACTCAATATTGAAACCAAAGAAATACGTGCGGCTACCCTTAAAAAAGGCGTTCTTCATGATCTTACGGTAGAAAGAAAGCAAGAGAGACAAATTACTGGTAATATCTATAAAGGGAAAGTTACCAACATCCTTCACAATATTCAATCGGCATTCATCTACATCCAAGCCGGAGAAAATGGCTTTATCCACATCTCTGATATTATCGAAAATACAAAGAAATTTGAAGAGATGTTCGACATGGACTTCGATCTCGACTACGACATCTCTAAATTAGACACCACAAAAGCTCAAAATCAAAAAATCGACCAAATTCTCAAACTCGACCAATCAGTGATTGTACAGGTTGTAAAAGAACCAATAGGCAGCAAAGGAGCACGCCTTACTTCAAAAATCTCTCTCCCCGGTCGCTATCTCGTGCTTCTGCCAAACTCTCCTCACAGAGGTGTATCCCGAAAAATTGAAGACTCGCAATCAAGAGATCGTCTAAAAAGAATCATCCGATCATTTGATTTCCCAAAAAATATGGGCTTGATATGCCGCACAGCAAGTCAAAATGCAACTCAAGAGATGCTTGTCAGCGAGGCGACAGAACTCATGCGTACATGGCAAACGATCATGGAAAATTTCAATCGCACTCCTGGTGCTGGGCTACTCTATGAAGAGTCTGATCTCATCAAAAAAACGGTGATGACGGCTGTTGACAAACGGTTTGATCGACTCCTTGTAGATGATTACAACACCTATCAACACTGTAAAAAACTGTATGCCCCATATGCCAGTGAACATCCTCTACGCATAGAATTTTATAGAGATAAAATGCCCATGTTTGAGCGATTCGGCGTAGAAAAGGAAATCGAAAAGAGCTTACGCCATAAAATTTGGCTGGGTAGCGGCGGCTATTTATTCTTTGACCAAACAGAGGCGATGCACACCATTGACGTCAACTCAGGCAGAAGTAAAAGCACGAATGCTCAGGACGTAGAAGAAACATTGGTACGTATCAACTTGGAAGCTGCAGAGGAGATCGCTCGCCAACTACGTATCCGCAATATTGGCGGACTTGTCATTTGTGATTTTATTGACATGAGATCACGGAAAAATCAACGACGTGTTCTGGATCACTTTAAAGATTGCATGAAAGAAGACTCTGCAAAATGTACACTTCTTGGTATGAGCGAGCTGGGACTAGTAGAAATGACACGGCAAAGAAGTCGAGGATCTCTGATGCAAACAATTTACACAAATTGTCCCTATTGCGCTGGCTCGGGATCGATAAAAACTCATGAGAGCATCTCCATTGAAATTGAGCGCCAACTCAAAAAAGTGATTGCTATCGGTCAGCAATTTGCCCTTAAACTTACAGTCCATCCTCAGCTTGATCACTATTTAGAAGAATGCGGGGATAAAGAACATTTTCAAACCGTTGCCGAATCAATGAATGCGCGATTAGAGTGGGGCGTACTCGATGAACTTCACTTAAACGAATGGCGTTTTTTCTCTTCAATAAACCAAAAACTTATCGAAGTATAAATGGTGATCCATGGATGCTACGAGTGAAACAGATCCTCTGCTCAAGTTGTTAGATTCGCCCCTCATTCCTGAGCACATGAAGAGTGAGGTGAAGGAATTTTTAGTGAGCTATGCACGAGCAGCGCGGGCAAGCGGTCACTCACTAGACATTGTCCTGGACCGTTTTACTCTTTTTTTCAAGCTTGTAGCAGAGCAAATAGCAACCCCTTATCAATTTCAACCTTTTCATACAGCTCTTCGCTCCCCATTTGACTACTATCGTTTTGGGCTTGACTTTGTGCGCCCCCTGCTCGACATCTCTCACTCTACTGTACGAGGTAAAGAAGCATTGGGCAAAATACAAGAGGCCATTCAAAAGAAGGAAAATGCGATCCTCTTTTCAAATCACCAAACTGAAATCGACCCACAAATTATCAGCTTACTGATAGAAAAAGAACATCCCTATTTGGCAGAAAATATGATTTTTGTAGCCGGTCATCGAGTCATTACAGATCCACTCGCGATTCCATTTAGCCTGGGAAGAAACCTACTCTGTATCTACTCAAAAAAATATTTAGATCAGCCTCCTGAGCAAAAATCTGAAAAAATAAGGCACAATCAAAAAACACTGAAAGTGATGGAAGAGCTTCTTCGAGAAGGCGGTAAATGTATCTATATTGCTCCTAGCGGCGGCCGCGATCGTCTCAACGAAGAGAAAGTAATTGAGGTTGCACCCTTTGATCCTCAAAGCATAGAAATGCTCTATCTGATTGCCCAGCGAGCAAAGACCAAAACGCATTTTCATACACTCGCTCTTTCAACGTATGCACTCTTACCCCCTCCAGTCGTACCTCACCAGACGATCGGAGAACTCCGCTCAACCCTCTTTTCTCCAGCACACCTCCATTTTAGTCCAGAGTGGTCTTTCGATAAACCACAAGGACAGATAGTCGATGACAAGAAGCAGGAGCGTAAAATACGAGCTCTAGCTATGTGGCAGCAGGTAAAGGAAAATCACGAACGTTTTCATAATACCTAATATAGGAAGGACTTTATGAATCCACTCTGTCCAATTCCAAAATCTCATTCATTTTTCAATCTACAGGAGCTCGAACAATTATGTCTTGAAGACACCACGCAAAAGCAAAGTGTCCAACTACTTGATCAAGCAATGCTGGACTGGCCGTCGGGTCTATATTGTAAACAGTTTATTGAAAAAGCAGAAGATGAACTGAAAAACAACTTCTGTGCGTATAAGCTCCCACAGCTACGAGAACTACAAGGGTGTCTTTTACTCTACTTAGCTCTCTATGACAAATCACACAATCCTCTCTTTCTTGAGTTATTTATTTCCACACTACCCGATTATTTCATCCAACTCAAAAAGGCACAAAAACTCGGTAATGACTCAATCTCTCACATCATCAATTCACAAGAGTGGGATGAAAAATCCAGTGAATGCTCTTTTGAAAAACATATAAAAAATTTTGTAAATCATTCTGAGATAAAAACCGTCTGCTCTGAAACGTCATATGATCAAAAAGAAATGCTTTGCTTATCCAAATTGACAAATAGGGCTTTCGAAAAAAATCATCTCATGGACCCTATAAAAGCGCTTCCTGTAATGATCTCTCACCTGTTTTTACAATGGGAAAAAAAATCCCCACTCAAAACAAAAGAGCAGATACATGTTATTCATTCTCTAGCAGTCCTCTTTTCTGATATATGCAAAACAAAACCCGAACAACTAGTCTTATACCTTCTACAATCAATCATCTCTCATGTCAATAATGCACGGTATGGATTCGAACTGCTCTATTATTTTTATACAGGCGATTCTAATGGGACGCCATTTAGTGAGAACGTGGACCACACATGGCTAGAAAAACTTGATGAATCCCTCCATAATAGCTTCATCATGCTCACCAAGTCCTTACAACAAAACGACTATATTCCAGGTTTTCTTTTTGCTTGCACAGCGCCCCACGTCTCCGACACCACTTTTTCTCTTGCCGCGCAACTCCCTCCATGCAAACGACTCTGCCTTACAGAGGTAGCTCTTCTATTCGAAAGGCTCAAAGAACGACAACACAAGTCATCTACTCAAGTAGAAGTGATCCATAACATAAAACATATGGTTATGTGTGCAGAGTGGAAAGATACCTCAACGCGTGATACAAATGGCAACTCTACTACTGATTACTCTCAATTAGCTCTCGTACTGCTTGATCTGAAAACAAACCCTCTATACGATAGTAAAGATGATTTATACATACTTGAAAAACTATTGGTTTGCAAGACTAAACCAGTCTTCCTTAAGACTGCTCAAATAAAATGGGATCTGGCAAGTAAAAAGAACAATCTCCATCAACAAGTCATTTTACAAGAAGCATTAAACAATATAAATTTAATGGGAAAATAAATCGGATATTTGTATTTATATATTTTTCTGGTATCACACACTAAACTTTAATGAGATAAATCTATGACAGACAACATCGACGATTTAAATAAAAAATATGAAAAACTATCGAAAGACATCGAAAAAATGCAGCTAGAGAATATGGAGCTGTTTCAAGCATTTGGAACAACCCCAGAAGAGCTTCTGCGCTTGCTCAGCGATAAACAAAAAATGCCAAAAGCTCTCTATGAGCTACTTGAAAAACAGCGTCGCCATCTAGAAGATGTGCTTGCGCGTCGTATCGACGCAGCACAGGCTGCCATCAAAAAGAAAGAAAATATCTTTGACGTCAGGCCTGGCGGTCATTGGATTTTCGTACGTTGATTGATATTAATATGCTCTGGCAAAGATGGCATCCGTTGTAGCCTCTTTCCCTGTAAGAACGCAGATTCCTTTCGTGCCGTTTTGCTCTAAAGGCAGACAGCGAATGGTTACTTTCATCTCCTTTAGCCGCTCCTCAGAATCGGGATCCATGCTCCATTTTGCTTTTACAACGCCGCGTACAGGCTCATCTTCAGTTGTAGAAAAAAATGCCTTCAACCCTTCGAAATCAACAATATCTTCACGAATATATCCTCGATAAAATTCTTCTGCCTGCATGAGATATTGATCTTGAATATCTTGTAAAATTGAAACTATCTGCGCAGAAAGGTGTGCTGCAGAGACTGCGACTTTTTGCTTCGGCGGCTGATCTCGTCTTGACATCATGACCACTCCTTGCTCAATATCTCTCAGACCGCATTCGATACGAACAGGAACACCTCTCTTAATCCAAAGCCAATTTTTCTCCCCTGCGCGCTCATCTTTCAGATCGATATGCACCGTTACTTGGCGACCATGAAACTGCTGCTGCGACAACTCTTGCTGAAGTTTTTTACAATATGCAAGTACAGCATCATGAGCCTCTGGCTTATTCAAGACCGGGATGATGACGACATGATAGGGAGCGATTCGTGGCGGCAAACGTAGCCCATCATCATCAGCATGTGTCATGATCAGAGCACCGATCAACCTCGTAGTAACGCCCCATGATGTAGTAAAGCCATGCTCCAACTTGCCATCTTTCGTATTAAAGCGGATTCCAAAGGCGCGAGAAAAATTTTGACCTAAATAGTGAGAAGTCCCACATTGAAGCGCTTTACCATCTTGCATAATAGCTTCAATCGTATAGGTATTTTCAGCCCCTGGAAAGCGCTCGCCTGCTGACTTTTCACCTAGTATCACGGGAAGTCCTATTACCTCGCGAGCCAGCTCATGATACACTCGTAGCATCAAAAGCGTCTCTTCCTGCGCTTCTTCAGCAGTTGCATGTACCGTATGCCCCTCTTGCCATAAAAATTCTGCTGTACGCAAAAACAACCTTGGACGCATCTCCCAGCGCACCACATTTGCCCACTGGTTAATGCACAATGGTAAATCACGCCATGACTGAACCCATCTTGAAAAAGCATCTCCAATAATCGTCTCAGAAGTAGGTCTAATCACATATGGCTCTTCAAGAGGGCCAGCGGGAATTAACTTACCCTCTTTCTGTTCAAGTCTGTGATGTGTGACAACAGCGCATTCCTTGGCAAATCCATCGACATGGGCAGCTTCTTTTTCTAAAAAGCTCAAAGGAATAAAGAGAGGAAAATAGGCATTTTGGTGACCTGTTTCTTTGATTCTTTTATCAAGGAAATTCTTTATCTCTTCCCAAATACTCCATCCCCACGGTTTGATCACCATGCAGCCACGCACAGGCGAATTTTCAGCAAGATCTGCTGCTTTGATAATCTGTTGGTACCATTCTGCAAAATTTTCTTTTCTTGTTGGCTTCACTGCATTCATGATGATCTCCACGTGATAGAAGGAAATATATAGTCGATTAAATTTTGGATGACGCATTTTGACCTGCGTGAAAGCCTCGAGATTAAACGATCATAAATGGCCCAATATTAAAAATATGGGGCCATTTATGATCGTTTAATCCCGAGAGCTTTGACGCGGTGAAAATGCGTCATCGAAAACTTAATCGACTATAATACCAGGCAAGCTCATTTATACCAATTGCATCTGGAGCTGCAAATGGAGGCGCTCTTCAAAATCAAAATCACGCTTATAACTTCTCTTATCGATCTTCGTAACTGGCCTGAACCATATCATCACATTTGTAACAAAAATAGCGGCCTGCTCTGGGATCTGCGTCTCCTCTACCTCCTGATACTCATATCCCATTGATTGCACTACGTTACTTATGTTCTCAATTGTAACTCCAAACAAAAGCGGTAACATCCGCGATGGGGTGTATATCTTCTCTCCTATCTTCCAAAATATATTTGCACAACTTGTCTCAAGAATCACCTGTTGCCTATCAATGAAAAGAGCATCGTCATACCCCTCTTTTTGTACTACAGCCTTTGCCATTCTCCGATCCACGTAGGCTAGCGATTTAATTTGTGCAGAAAAGGGCAGGTGTCCTTCGATGGTGTGAAGAGCATAGGTATCTGGGATGTTCCACAAAAATGGCTCTGCAAAAGCAAAATAACGAGCTTCCCCATTATCTCTCTGAGGAGGCAAGAGTATAATTTTTATCTTCCAAAGTCCCTTTTCTGGACACACTGCCTTTACAAAATTTTCTATATCTTTTTCCAAAATATGAGGAGCCTGAAAACCAAGCTTTTTTGCGTTTTCTTGAAGTCTTACAAAATGAGCTTGCAAATGTTCAATAACTCTATCTTTCACCCGTATTGTTGTAAAAACTCCTTCTGCAAATTGAAAAGCGGGATCAAGAACAGACACTACAGCCTCCTTCTCAGAAACCAATCTTCCATTCATCAATACAAGTGTCATTTTCTACGCCCCCATAATACGTATAATATGTGCTGCCTTTTGAAGAGTCTCCTGCCACTCCTCTAGAGGATCTGAATCAATAACTATGCCGCTGCCTACTTGTAGAGAAAAAGTAGTGTCCTTTATTTGAAGCGTTCGAATCAAAATATTACTATCCATATCGCCATCTTGTGAAAAATACCCCATCGATCCTGTATAGGCCCCGCGTCTTCTCTTCTCCAGCAAGGATATCAACTCCATACTCCGCATCTTGGGACAGCCTGTGATAGATCCTCCTGGGAATAGCGCTCTCAAGATATCAAGACAGTGATATTTCTCCTCGACTTTACCCCGAACGACTGAGACTCGGTGATAAAGGTCATTATATACTTCAGTGCGAAGAAGCTCAGGCACCACGACGCTACCTGCTTCACACACCTTGGAAAGGTCGTTTCTCATTAAGTCGGTAATCATCACAAGCTCTGATATTTCTTTCTTTGAGGTAACAAGTTGCTGCAACATCTTCATATCTTCATCCGCTGTTACCCCTCTTGGCCTGGTCCCCTTAATAGGTCTCGTCTCTACAAAAGACCCATTTTTTTGCACAAGTCTCTCGGGAGAGCAAGAAACGATAACTTGATGAGGCAATTTCAAATAACTAGAAAATGGAGTTGGATTCGCACTCACCAATTGAGCAAAAAGAGCGAATGGATCCACAGTGTGTTGAATGATGATGTTATGAGACAGCGTACACTGATATACTTCGCCTTGTCGTATCCAGTTCTGGATAGCCCTTACATTGCGCATATATTCTTCTTGAGTTGTCTCGTAATGCACCGCGATAGGTGGCCCTATTATAGAAGGTGTCGATCTCACACCTGAGAGGCCATTTTTCAACAAAGACTCAATCCAGAGACGCTGCTTCTCGGTTATAAATGGATAGGATTGTTCATCTATATACACCTCAGCTTGCTGCAATGTATGATTGAATTCGATACGGCAAGCACTGCGTTGAAAATAGGCCTCTATCTCAGAAGATGGGGTATATAAAGATTCCAGAGCAGGATCTACTAAAAAACCCATCTCATATGCTAAAAAAAATGACCACATTGTTGATGGATCATGACTTGACTCTACAAGCAAATCACGCAACATATCCCAAGACAACGGATACTCTTTTTTTTCTGAAAAAAGCTTCCCATACGCAGACCACACTCGCTCATAAGGAAACAAAAAGAGCAATGATTTTTGAGACGCGTCAAAATGTCTACCCGAGAGAAGAAGGCATGTGCCCTCTTCTTGTGAATGGAGGCTCGCTATATCGACAAACTGCTGGTGAGTGCAAGGAAACTTATACACAATCGTCAGACAGTTTCATATTGTGATACACCGCGTCTACATCTTCAATTTCTTCAAGCCACTCGATGAGAGCCATATTCGCTTTCATTGTTTCAGCATCACATACCACGTGTGTTTTTGGAATCATCTCAAAACCTGCCTCTTGACATGCAAAACCGAGTTGCTCCACAGCTTCTTTTACATGCAATAGATCTGCAGGGTCAGTGATAATGTGAAATCCCTCATCATCTGCTATAAAATCTTGAGCTCCTGCCTCTATTGCTTTGGCAAATAACTCCTCTTCAATCGCCTGTGTTCTGGGAACGTGAATCACGCCGAATTTATCAAAATTAAAAGCGACAGCTCCTGGATGAGCGATCGTTCCTCCACGCTTGTTTGTTGCGATTCTGATATCTGACGCAATGCGATTTTTGTTGTCCGTCATGATATCTGCAATAATACCAACACCACCATGTCCATACAGTTCATAGTGCATTTCATGATACGATTCCTGCCCTTCTTCGGATGCTTTTTTCAAACAACGATCGATATTGTCATTAGGCACATTTGCAGCTCGCGCTTTTTGTAAGGCGAGCCTTAATCTCGTATTTCCTTTTGGATCGGGACCACCTAATTTTACGGCGTTTATAATTTCCTTTGAAATGCGACTAAATATTTTCCCTTTTGCCTTATCCGCTTTTCCTTTTCTATGCTTGATGTTTGCCCACTTACTATGCCCTGCCATGCTCATCACCTCGTTTCAAAAAAATCTACTTGGTTTTGTTTGATCCACTCTTCTGCTTCCTTGTATGCCCAAAAACTTTTTTCAAGCGCTTTAAAATTACTTCCATGAGAGCGGTGCACGCCTTTACTGTCGATATAAGAAGGACACACTCCATGTATCATCTCATGAAAAATCACAAATTCAATGACATACTCTGGAACTTCGATGCGATCGAGACATTTATGAATTTTAATCAGCCTCAATGAATCGTAGTAGAGGCCAAGAGTACAGCGAGCGCGGTTTTTCACCAATGAATTTCCAAACCAGGTGATACGCACATCTAAGCGATTACTAAAATAGCGGACGTTTAATTTGTCATATATCGCTTTCAAATTGAAGACACTGCCAACAACACATAGTTTTTTCGGATCTACTAAATGAGAATAGTCATATCTCGCGAAATTCGACTCAATAAATTCCTTGATTTCTACTGCTACACTCTTGTGCTCGCGCTTTATATAGCACGCTAGGGCATCCATTACATTTTGCGGCGCTTCTAAAAACATCCGATGCATGGAAATTTTCGTAGCTTCAGGATCCCATTTTACACTCAGCAAAGTCTGTCGATTATCGTTAATCACAAGCTTCATCGGCTTTGGAGAAGCATGCTGCAATTTATCCAGAAATTGGTCGGCGGCGCGCGTACACACCATAATTTGCCCTCAAAATATTCGATATTTTTAAGTGTGATACAATACATGAAACATGGCTAATTGTAAACTAACCATGTTTGCTACAGCAAGCAGCTTAATTGCTACTATGTTTTGTGAATGCGATTAACAATTCTTTATAATCGTGTGTATTAATTTCTTGGTTTATTTCTATATCAGAGAGAGTCAATTCGGCGTTCCATTTTTCACCTTCCTTGAATTGCTTCCATACAACTTGATAGGAGGCCAAAACTTCTTCCTGTGTTTGTCTTCTAATGAAAAATTTCTTTTTCTGTGAGACAAAAATGGCGTTGTTCTGATCAATCCCTATATCAAAATGAGTACCGAATTCCTTATCTTGCTCACTCATTATGCCTACTTTTTCATTTAATCGAACACGAAATTCTGGAAAATTTTTATATAATAATTCTTCTGCATAAAAAAAAGAATTAATCGTAAATGCATTTAAAAATTCAATAGCCTTGTGATCATATATTATACTGTCGAAACCATTCTGATTTTTTGACAAATAATTTTGCACAATATCTGTAAGTAAGCTGGGGCTATACATCCTATCAATCTGCTTCGCTTGGAAAAGCAGCCTATCAAAGATTGTCAACAATTTTACAAGGCTCTTGTGTACAAATTGAGTATCCTCTGAACTACACGCTTGTAAAAGAGTTGTCTTCCCCTGTGTAACAAGTGTAGGAAGAAAATACACTGGAACACAAGAGGTCTCTCCAAACAAAGAACGAAGCACTTCATCGGTAGAAATTTTTGAAATCATTTTATTTTCATCAACCCACAGCCATTTACGTGTAATAGAAGGCTGAGAAAAGAGCTTCACCGCTAAAATTTCCCGAGGCAGTGCTGTATCACAACTTTTTTTGAGATTTTGTGAACACACAAAACTATTCAACAACAGCCATTTTTGCTGCCCACCTATTATTTCAACTGCAAGATTGTATAATCGCTTGTCTTCAAAATTGCTGTAGAGTCTTATTTTTTTACAAAATAGACCTATCTCGTCTTTAGCCAATTGAAATGTTTTTTGTACTGACTTATAAATCTCACAATTGGTTTTCTTGCTCTCGCACTGCGAAGAAAAGTTCTCAATATTGAAAAAATTCACCGCTTTCTTGCGAAGAATATCATATACTGTCTGTAACAACGGCTCTCTCTTCCCTTTGAAAATCAGCTTTTTTACTTTCTGTGTATGCGCTTCATAAAACAATTCAGTCTCGTGGAAAAAAACCTCCTCAATTGATACGCTATCCTTAATAAGCAAAGGAGTCGTTGCCCAAGAGGATGTCGGCACCTTCTCAATAAATGAAATATTCACACAATTATTCCTTCTAAAATTTAAAAATTACCTAGTATAGCACGCAAATTTCTTGCCGAATCATACTCATCACTTGAGCTCTCAATGATTCAGTATTTTGCGTATGTAAATGTAGCCGCCAGCTTTCACTTATCAACGCCTTTGGATCACATTTTTGTATTATTTTTTTCACAAGCAGGCAAAAGCTCGTAGCCATCTCTGTATATGCATCCGCTACATACGAAACAGAGTTCAACAACGAGACTATTCCTTCACGACTGATGCTAAAATCATCTGCATGAACAATGTCTTGTAAAATAGAGATAGGCGCTCTACTTTCTAAGGCGGCATGTAGTAATTTTTCATTTACTACACCTGTATTAGAATGAGCTATTATCTTAGAAAAATAGTTTCTGCACCCTTGTTTTTCAATTGTCCAAACTAACACTTCGCTATCAACAACAGCTGGTTGTAGCTTACATAAAAAAGCATCTAGTACATACTCTCGAAATTGCACTGCAATCGCAAGTTTGAGCATCTCTTTGTTGACACATTTTCCAGCTATCTTTTTTATGATCTTATACATAATAGCGGACCGCACATCCGCTTGCAAAGCCCATGCAAGAAAATCACAGCCAATCTCGCCCTCTTTTACCCGATCTAATAACAGCTCTACTTCGTTTGAAGAAAGTCCATTCAAGATCGCTTTTTTGATAGAATTGGCTGGCTCTAGATGTGACTCAAGGATAATTCCACCTCGATGCGCTATGATAGGGTTAATATTGCCATTCATTTTAGTACCTCATCAATACTACATATAAAAACAATAACTTACAGCCGCATCGAGTGATCTTTACACCATTTACCTCACAAAAATCGCTCCATGAACACCCGAGCTACATATCGATCTGACTCTTTAATCCAGTGCGTTTGGCGTCCAAATTCTCGAAACCCAAATCGCTTGTATAGTTTTTGTGCCGGATTTTCAGCATATACTTGAAGATGCAGAAGCTCTATTTTGAATTGTTCTTTTGCAAGACGCATGCCACTACGCAGCAAAAATGAACCGATACCTTTGCCACGAAAACCGGATCCTACGATAATACCAAATTCTGTTTGGTGCAAAAGCTTCTTATAGGCTTGTAAATAGAGTGTGATTAAACCACATGGCACGCCATTGAGCTCCGCTGTCAGACTGGATCGAATGCGACTAAATGAAATCCATCTTCTTACCGCGTCATCTATTTCTACTTCATTAGCCATGGGGAACCACCCTGACACTTCTGGATCTGATAACCACTGTTTCAGATGATCAGCATCAGCAGGAGTAGTATATCGAATTGTAAGCCCCTCCATCGGCGCTTCGTCTTGCTCTTGTTTTGAAAAAAAATCTGCTGTCATCTTCTATACTCCACTCCGTTCTTTTAAATAGGCATTGATGAAGATATCAATATCTCCATCCATTACTGACTGAACACTGCCCACTTCTACTTTTGTTCTATTATCTTTTACAAGAGTATAGGGTTGAAACACATAACTACGTATTTGACTCCCCCACCCAATCTCTTTTTTATCACCAGCCATTGCTTCCATCTGCTTCTTACGCTCATCTAACTTCAACTCATACAACTTTGAACGTAATAATTTAAAACAATATTCTTTATTTTGAGTCTGACTTCTCTGAGACTGCGATGAAACTACAACGCCTGTCGGAATATGAGTCATCCTCACCGCTGAATCTGTTTTGTTTACATGCTGCCCTCCAGCCCCAGAAGCTCGGTATGTGTCAATACGAAGATCTTCTGTGCGAATTTCCACCTCCACGTCATCTGATATCTCAGGAACTACATCCACTGCTGCAAAACTCGTATGACGTCTCGCATTGCTATCAAATGGCGATATCCGCACTAATCGATGTACCCCTTTTTCTGCTTTTGCATAGCCATAGGCATATTGACCGACGATGCGAATGGTGGCAGAACGAACTCCAGCTACATCTCCATCCAGAGCATCCACCATTTCTACAGTCCAACCACGCTTCAGCGCCCATCTTTCATACATCCTCAGAAGCATAAGCGCCCAATCGCACGCTTCCGTACCACCAGCTCCGGCATTTACGCTCAGAAAGCAGTTAGCGGAGTCCGCCTCATGAGAAAGCATCTTCCTTAATTCAAGCTCTTCTACACCTGTCTCTATCTTTGCTAGTTCCACCAACAACTCATTACTAAACACAGCGTCTTGCCCTGCATCAGGCAAAAAGGCTTTTACATCTTCAATTCTACGTTTTAACTCTGCATATGGCACTGTCCACGATTTCAAGACGTTTATTTTTGCAATCACCTGCTTGGCTCGTCCCTGGTCCTCCCAAAACGCATCTTCAAGTGCTACCTGTTCGAGCTGCTGAAGCTCCTGTTCCTTGGTAGATAAGTCAAAGATACCTCCACATATGAAGAAGCCTCGCATCAATAGCTCCTGTTTTTTCTGCAAGATCCGACATAGAAATCCTTTATTTTTGGTATGGTTATTAATTTCACTAGTATACAAAAGAGGAGAAGAAATCACAAACCTTGATTTTTGTGTGTTTTCTCATTAGCATATCGAAGCATCGATAGAATAACTACGATACCGAACGTACCTAATTAATCATATAGGAGGGTCATATGAACTTTAATCTACAGGGAGTACAAGATGTACTATACACAGCTTGGGACTGGACAGCACAACAAGCTATTACTACAGGAAACATAGTGGCTGAATATGGCGCTGCTGCATGGAACTTTTCGGCTCCATACGCCGCATGCGGGATTGAGAAAATACAAGACCTCTGGCAGCTGACACTCCCCTATATCAAAATGACAGCGGATTTTTTCCAAACAAATATAGGCGTAGCCGCACTTTTATTAGGGGTAACAATTGTTTGCATGAAATTAGCAAGAAATTCCGCTGATAGTCCTATTCCTTATTTTCTCTGGATGACAGCCGGTGTTGTCTCAGCAGTAGCAAGCGGCGCACTCATTGTTACAACTAAATTCGTAGTTCCCGGCCTTGTATAATAGAGTAACACTATTTTCTAATAATGAGCCGTACATGATACGGCTCATCCGCTCTCCCTATCGAGATAAAATAATATCACTCTCTTCTCTCAGCTGATACTTCCATTGCCAAGAAGGCTGCTTTCTCTCTTCAAATAAAATAGAGACACTGCCATCTTGTTTCTGCTTCGCAACGGCTCGTTTGCCATTTGGAACAACAATATCCATAGGCTCTGTAAACACAACATCTTTTGCTTCAAATTCTGACTGACCTTGCAAAGTAATCGTCAAAGCTTGCTTTCTTACAATCGAATTTTTCCAATAGGCATTAGGGGCCGTTCTATCGATACCCTCATTTTTAATAGACACTCTCTGTAAAACACATCGCCCACATCGCTCTGTGTAGAGAGGTTCCCATCCTGAAAATTCGATTCCAAGTGGATTTTCAGCATACACAATGAGGCTGCCATCTACATGCACATCTTCAAAGTCTACTTCCGCTATATGAAGCCGAAGCTCACTTTCTGCCGTCAATGAGCCCCCACGAATTTTTTGCTGAATCACGGAATATAATGGCCCTAATGCTGGATGATAAACAAAAAGTGGATGAGGTCCTGTGCGCAGGTACTCCTCACTCGATGAATATACTGGAGTCTGCACTTTACATTGATTCAACAACCGAATGTTTTCTTTGACAAGATCATAAAAGGCTCCTTGCGGGGTCTCAAATATTGAAGTTCCATCATAAGACTTTTTCGTCACAGAAATAGTTTTTTCACGATCATTCAATGTGACAAAGGTTTTCGATGGCTCCTGCTGTGTTACTGCGAACGATACAGATGCTTCGTCTGTTATCGAGTCGGCAACATTTTGCATAGTCGACTCAAGCCTAGCTCCCCTTTTCACAACATGCTTTCCATTTTCCCAAACAGTCACATTATGCTTCATATTTACCAGCATGCCTGGAATAGGAAGTCTTTTTTGGGCTTTTTGCACCTCCTCTATATTGGCAAACAAAATATTTGTATTCGCGGGAAGTTCTTTTTCTATACTTGCAGAATGTTTCGCAAATTCTGTGTACTCAATATTCGTGATTGTATTCAAATAGCGCTCATTTTCCTTTACTTCCTGCAGCACATTGACACCTTCAGACGCACCTGGTTTTCTATTGCAAGAGCCAAAACCAAATGCCTTTTTCTCTGAAACTCCAATGCCAATTGGAACCAACTGCCCGTAATCCAATCCCGCAAGTACATTGTTGATCTGCTTCACAAGAAGATATTTTCGCTTCTGCTGTGCTAACCAATCAAAGCCGCCTTTCTCCTGAATAAGCTTCCAAATAACACCATGCCCGCCTGGCTTTTCAAGTAACTCAAGAGGCTTTGAAATCGCCCACTTGCCATCATTCGTAATCACAGGAGTTTGCGGCTGTACAATACGCAAAAAGCTACTTTGCGGCCTTTGAAACCAGTCTGCTTCTTGTAAAATAGCTTCGATCTCATGATCATTATTTTTTTCTTCTGAGGTCATTAAGACGATAGGAGTCACGATCGATTTATGATATAACTTATAAAAAAGCCACTCTCTCGCCTGCAAATCCTCCATCAACATATGAAGCAGCGTTTTACCCAAAAATGGCAAACGTGCCGCCGGCAGAGCAAGACCTGTAGTTTCATGATGAAGATCTAGTCGATCACCAGCTCCTCCTATAGCATAAAGCTCAGCCAAATCTTCATGAGCTTTAATACCTTCTATAATTTTTCTTCTGATCTCGCGATTTTCTACGCGAATATCGCGATAAGGAGGTGGAAAAAATCGCTTTGCACATGCTGTAGGACTGATCTGTTCTTGCATGAGTTCGAGCACTTTTACATGATATCCTACGATACCCCCGAGGCTCATATAAAATTGATCTACTGTCTTCAATACAGAAAACAAAGCATCAACTGCTTGTTCTTTCTGTGTCAACGTATCATACCCATCAAAGACCACTTTTCCTTGTCCAAGAGATAAAAACTGTAAGAATACGTACTGCTCTTGCGCTGGTTTCGCTTCGATCATTTTTTTCACATCAGGATACGTAATAAAAAACTCCACCACCTCCGGATACGCATACAGATAGGCCATTTTTTCTGAAAATGAGTGAAGGGTAGCAAGTTTTTCTTTTACCTGATTAAATTTTTTAATATTTTCTGTAAACAACTGAAATTCACCGTGTTGTATATCGTTTATTCCGTCCTTACAAACAAAATCATTATTTGTTTTAGCGTCATCTTGGGCAAATATCGTCCCAGTAGCAAATTGTACTATTAACAGCATGCAACTGAGAAGGACTATTTTTTGTGCAACATTCATAGTGATGCCCTACCTTTTGTTTCCAATTGATATAAATTAAGATTTAGGGATATACCCATTCGACAGAAGAATTGCTGCTTCACCCGTAAGAAAACAGCAACTCTTCGGCTGTTATAGAGACACAAAAACCGAAACATGGTATGCCTTCTGTGAAAAAATGGCAAAAAAAGAATGATCTTATATTATTCCGCTCCTTTGAAAAGAGTAAAATAATAGTAGATTCAGAAGGCTATCTCTGGCAGAGTGGTGGATATAAAACCTAACTTTAGGAGTAAACAATGGCAAAAGAAAAAAAGCAATCCGCATTGATGAAGCCTGTTCACGTAAGCGCTGAACTTGCAGAAATTGTAGGCAGTGGTCCTATGCCACGCACAGAAATCACGAAAAAACTTTGGGAATATATCCGCAAACATAAGCTTCAAGATGCAAAAGCAAAGCGTTTCATCAATCCAGATGCGAAGTTAGGAAAAGTCCTTGGCACGACCAATCAGATTGACATGTTCCAGATGACTAAAAAAGTCTCTGCTCACGTAAAAGCATAATATGTCATCCTCACATGTATCCCTCTTCATCTAGAAGAGGGTTTTTGTTTAAATATCTCAATAAGATATGCTAGCGTCACA
The DNA here is from genome assembly GCA_964487845.1 of uncultured bacterium. Taxonomy (GTDB): domain Bacteria; phylum Chlamydiota; class Chlamydiia; order Chlamydiales; family FEN-1388; genus CAZASK01. The sequence continues at coordinate 40,799 of CAZASK010000006.1, read as the reverse complement.
AACGAAAAAGCGCCCTACAAAAGAGAGCATTGATTGTCACTACATGCATTTCATGTAAAAATATCGCCAAAAATTTTAGAAAAACTGTGGGATCTCTTCTGCATTACCTCTTTGATAGGGATTTGGCCACGTTTTATAGAGCCAAAACTGCTCTGTACTTCGCATCATATACTTGGTATCCCCACACTCCCACAAGAGTTTCACGGACTTAAAATTTTACAAATCAGCGATCTTCATTTTTCCTCTTACTGCTCAGAAAATTTTATTCAGCGCATCAGTCGACAGATACAGAAGCTTGCTCCTGATATCATCTGCTTTACAGGAGATCTTCTCTCATATGCTGAGCTTGTGAATACAGATTGTTTACTCAACTTTCTCTCATCACTTCGGGCTCCTCTAGGCTGCTTTGCGATTTATGGGAACCATGATTACAGCGATTATGTATCATATGGCACTGATGGGAGCTACACAAAAATAAGAGACCATGTTCCCGCCCTGCTTCGTGGGTTTGCAAGATTATTTTCTCCGAAACTGCTAACCCCCAGCGTCATTTTGCACGAGCCTGTAGCTCCATCACAAGCATTACAAGAGCTATTCGAGTCAGCTGGTTTTACTGTGCTTCACAATAAAACAATACAAATTGGGAATAGAAGACAAAAGCTGAATATCACGGGCCTTGGGGATCTTATAGCGGGTCATTGTGACCCGAATACTGCCTTCTTGCATCACGATCCTGAGTTTCCGACGATCGTATTATCCCACAATCCAGATTCATACCCTTATCTTGCGCACTACCCTGGAGATCTTATTTTATGTGGTCACACTCATGGCGGCCAAGTCAACCTGCCTTATATATGGGAAAAGGTAACTCCGCTGAAGCATCTTGAATTTAAAAGCGGCTTAGTCGTACGAGATGGACGCTATATCTATATCAATCGAGGACTGGGAAGTACATTTCCATTTCGTTGGTTTGCGCCGCCTGAAATTACGCTCTTTAAATTACATCGTAATCCTGTAGAAACGGCACGCGTACAAGCAGACCTCTTTTCTACTTGCCAAGATTCGCCCGACCCAGTCTTCAAAACGATGCAACACAATGAATAATGCACCAATAAAAATTCGTTATAAATTAGTCATCGCCTATGACGGCACCGAATTGAGTGGCTGGCAGATACAAAAGCATGATACCTCGATTCAACAACTCGTAGAGCAGGCCGTACAGATGGTTTCCAGAGAAGAAAAAGTACGTGTTATAGGATCTGGAAGAACAGATGCTGGCGTGCATGCCTTAGCTCAGGTAGCTCATTTCACCTGCCATGTGCGTCTAGATAAAGCTCGCTTTGTTCGCTCTATGAATGGACTTTTGCCAGCAGCTATTCGCATTCTGGATATACAAGAAGTTCCTCTTACTTTCCATGCGCAAAGATCTGCTACAAGTAAGATCTATCATTATCACCTCTATTTAGACCCTGTCCTCCTGCCATTCGATAAACAATATGTGTCTCATATCAGAAAACCACTTGATATTGCCCTATTGAAACAAGCAACGACCTATTTTATTGGCACTCATGACTTCAGCGCATTTGCCAATGCCCAGCATGAGGGTGCTGCCAAAAAAAATCCCATCCGCACCATTTATTCGATTCAGGTGATCCCAACAGAACATGGTGTAAGACTTGAATTCCATGGCAATGGCTTTTTATATAAGATGGTTCGCAATATTGTTGGAATGCTCCTTGATGTTGCTACAAAAAAGCGCCCTCTTAACGAAATTGGGACTATTCTTGCAAGCAAAGACCGCAAAAAAGCTCCCAAGGCCGCGGAAGCTAAGGGACTTTTTTTAGCTAGCGTATACTATCCGGAAGAAGCACTTCTTCTAGAGAAGTAAAAGCTTGAATCCCCTGCTTTGCATATTCGTCACGCATCTTAGCATCCATGCTATTTACCAAAACAGCTTTTGCCTCAGTCTGCATCAAAGCACACAGTCCTCGTTTTGAATCTTCAAAGCCGATGATAGCATCTTGTGCCTCTTTCAAAGAATCTATCGCCTTCAAATAGCCATCAGGAGCAGGCTTCGGATGAAGATAATCTTCTCGCGTAAACCAATGTGGAATCGACTGCAACAATGGATTTTTCTTACATAACATATCGACAAGCTCACGCTGTGAATGAGTTACCACACATCGCTTCTTCTGTTTTTTTTCAAGAAGAACAAGAAGCTCTTTTGCTCCAGCCATTAAAGGAACGCTCGTTTGCTCTAAGATATTAAGATAGGCTTTCTTTTTTTCTGCGTATAATGTACTCCAAGGATAGCGCTGCAGCTCAGGAAATTTTGCAAAAATCGCACGCTGGGGAGCCTCAGCATCTTGCTGCGCTATTGAAAAATAGGTTGTAAAGTCCCAGTCCAAGAGATACCCTCGATTTTTACACATGGTTACATAGGCTCTATAGTGAAGCTCTTCTGTGTTCACAAGAAGGCCGTCGAGATCAAATAAGAAGAATGTGTAACGATCTGTCCAATGCATGTCATATTACCAAAATGAAAGCAGTATATCTATTGTCACAAAAGCTTTCAATTGTTCGAGCCAGATGGTATAGTCGGTTCATTACATGGGATCATCACACGATGAGTTGGATCTTACTTCTTTTTATTACCATTTTCGCCTCATGCGATACAGACACTCGAGTCGAGTATGAATCCATTGAAAGAAAAGACGCTGAAAAAATTTTAGATCGCTCTCCTCCTCGAATTATCGCAAAAAAATATTATTCCTGGCAAAAGAGCCGATCTCACATACCCGTCATCACTAAAGAGTATTTTCGTTGCAAAGGAAGTAGTCTCAATCCTCCTAAGCCATATCAGGTACATGGTAAAGACATGGATCCTCTCACAGACTGCGGAGGAGCTGAAAAGCACAGCTTGCCTTTACGCGGAAACCAAGAATACATCTACCCCATCTTACTCGAGCTTCTCAATCACGTTCAGACAATTACCAAAAAGCCTGTTATCATTACCTCAGGCCATCGCTGCACAACTCATAATACCTATATAGACCAAAGTACCAAAAATAGTTGCTCAAAACATACCATTGGCGCGGAGGTAGATTTTTATGTGCGTGGTTTTGAATCAAATCCTGAGCATATTATTTCTATTTTGCAAAATTTTTTTACTACCAATCCTCGTTATTGCAGTCAAAAAGAATATCTTGAATTTCATCGATTTGAAAAGAACACGGACGTTACGGTGCAGCCGTGGTATAACAAAGAAGTATTCATCAAACTATATCAACAAAGCGAAGGGCGGAATCTAGACAATCGCCATTCGTATCCCTATATCACTATACAGGTACGCTTTGACCGCACACACAATGCACGCGTGAACTATACATGGGCAGACGCTCAGCGAATATTTCACAAGTAGCTGTATTCAAAACGATTCCAAAAAAATCCCTGCATAGCGTATAGTTGTCCGCATCTCATAGCAGTGCGCCGATGTGGCGAAATTGGTAGACGCGGTAGACTCAAAATCTACTCTTGGCGACAAGGTGTCGGTTCGAGTCCGGCCATCGGCAATTCACCGGAGACATTTTCAGAAATGAAAGCGTTTCCGGTTTTTTATTTTGTACCTCAGTTGTTTTCTGAAAGACATAGCAGATTCTTCGTACGTGAGACAAGAGAGGAGATAGGGCAGTACTTGTACTTGTCTCTTTGTCAATTCGTCATGATTTTTTATAACTTATCCTTCCTCTATTTTTGCCTGTTTTCCAAAACAAACTTTGCTTTCCACTGTAAAAGAGGATGATTGTTGATTTTCTCAATCAAGTGGAGATCATCTGTGGCCAGTGCTCCATCTATTGTTCCATGCTCAAATAAGCTTTGTAGAAAAGCTCGTTCACGTTCCCTTAAAGGAAAAAGAGTCGTTAACGCAGTTTTACAATCTGCTAGCAATTGATTTGTCCAGCTGAGCCAATCGTCATTGCGAAATGCACGTTTTCTAAGCACTGGTATGAGCTGCTCCTTCAATTCGCTTTCTGCAAAGTGAATCTCATTACTCGATATCTGCCGCCAGTATTTTGTTCCCATTGCTCCATATACAAGACATGCAAGTCGTAGTTGCTCGATATCTAAAGAACATTTCGTGAGTAGTTGATGAGCATCAAAAAGATCACGAGAAGCATGCCTACCAAATACAGCTGAAAGCTTACCTGCCCCAAGCTCATGGATGTCTAACAGTGGAATCTCTTTAGTTTTTCTCGTACCAATGCTGTGGGAAGACTTCTTATGTATTCCGTACAAGGACAATCTAAACATGTAATTCAGATCGACTTCTAGATTGCCATTCCTTCCAAGCGCACTTGCATAGCGTAGCTGCCATTTTCCTCCTGCATGTTTTTCAGGAATACGCCGAATACTCAGGGCCTCTCGATGAAATACAGCCTCTAAAGCTTTTCCACCTCTGGACGCTCTAGGAGCATCTCTTGTCGATCAATTTTCCCAATGTAGTTCAGGTCAATATCCACAGATAATCAAGGAAGGTCAAAGAAAAACAGGTTTAAAGCTGTACCTCCCTTTAACACCAATCGTTCCTTTAAAAAGGGATGTACGCTAATACCATCGAGAATGGCCATCAGATGCCAAACCTTTTCCATAATTTCAGGACGAAATCCCGTCTCTAGGGCTTCTCTCAATAATTCTTGCTTAGATATTTCCATTAGGCTCTTCCCATTCACGATTGATCAAGCTCAGAGGGACAATTAGATTCCATTTTGAGATCATTTTTTGAGGTTGTGTATGTTTACGTTCTAAGTAATGCGGTTTCAGAGGGCGATATTTACAAAGGTTTTCGAGATAACTTTCTGGTATCATTAATCTTTCACGATGAGCCTCTAAGAAAAACCCAAGTTTAGAAATGGTGGTCGCATTGTCCAAAAGAAGGACATACTTCAATACCTGATCCAGATCGAGATATTCAATGCTCTCAAGAGAACGCCAAATTTCTTCCCAAGACCCGCATAAATGCGGGCGGTCTAAAACATCAACCAATGTACGTTCAAAAGTAGTTACTAATATACTTTGACCTAGTCGATCGACTGATTGGGTTCCAAATTGCTCATTATTGTTGATTTTCAATGCTGTTGGAATTGAAACAGCCTGATATTCAATGTCTTTAAAAACGAAAGGAGCCATTACCCGTTTTTTTGAGATGTAGATAAATTTGCTAGAAGTGCTATGCAATTTTCCATGCAAGTCAAGAGCTGTTCGATAGCCCAATATTGCATCCTCCGCCATCTTGCTCGTTACCAAAAAAGGATCAACAGGATAAGAGTTTGCAATCATTCCCTTAGGAATAGAATAATACAAGCCTCGACGAATGCGAAGGATATGACCCTGTTTTTGATGGTAGCCTAAAGAGTTATGTAAGGTCGAGTAGTTGACAGCATAACCAGCTTCTTTAGATAACCAAGCAATAAGGTCATTTACCGTAAATATCTGATGTTGAGCGAAGAAAGCGTCGAGTTTCATGCAACTTGTCCTTTTTCTTTATTATCACTAATTTTATTAGTATTTTTCAAGAAAGTTTTCAAGTCGTCATTGATAAAGACTTGCTTAATTTCTTGGCTATCACTAAAAACAGTAGTAATTTTCAAGAAAAACATCAAGTAAACTCTAGCGTTAAAAGATAGACTAGTGTATGGTTTTTGAAGGAGTTTTTGGCAGAGATGACTATGAAAGGTGTGAGAGTTCTATTTTTTTGCTTATCGCTTATTCTAAGTAATTTTGTGGTAGCAGATATTCAAAAAGGGGTGATTCCTAATCCTGAGAAGAAAGAAAATGAAATAGAGTTCTTTAGCCTGAAGCCAACAGGAGATGGCCCTTTTCCGATTGTTTTTCTATTGCATGGATATCAACCGCCAGAAAATAGCCTTGGAGGAAAACAGCTTGTAGAATATGGGTATTTAGAGCGCTTTGCAAAAGAAGGAATTGTCGCAGTATCTGTATCTGTTCCTGGATATGGAAATTCAGCGGGTAAACGAGACTTTGGGGGTCCTGGTTCTCAAAACGCAATCATTGCTGTAATCAATCACTTCAAGACGTTTAATTTTATAGATTCTTCAAAAATAGGGATTTATGGAATCAGTCGAGGAGCTCAATTGGCTGGAATGGTAGCAAGTCATTCACAAGATGTTTCAGTTCAAATATTAGAGAGCGGATTTTACGATTTATCCTCGTTTTGCTCTGAAATTCCCGAGTACCTTGATGGAATTAAAAACAGCATTTTTCAAGAGGGAGGAAATACTCATGAGGCTTTGGCAGAACGATCCCCTCTTTATCATACGAATTCAACAAGAGCAGCAACGCTAATTCTGCAAGGCGAGTTTGATGATCGAAGGCAATTGCCATCAGCACAGCAGCTGCACGCTAAACTGTTAGATCAGGGCGTTGAGAGTCTATTAAAAATCTATTTAAATGAACTTCACGTACTCCCTCCAGAAAAATGGGATGTGATTATTCCCTTTGTGCGACAGCATTTTTTTAACGTATATGGAATTGGAATCAAAGTTTCGGAGGCAACCCCAGCCATACAGATTCTAAAAATTCATCCAAATTCTCCCGCTCAAAAATCAGGAAAATTGAAAGTTGGAGATGCAATTCTAAGTATTTCTCCAATGAATGATGATATTGAAATAAACACATTGCGAATGCCCGTCAATACATTTGTATCTTTCGTGTTAGGAAGAAAAGATTCCAAGATACGATTGCATGTTCAACATTTTGATCTCACCTTTGAGGATATTGTTATCTCAAGAGGCTAGATCTTTGAAGGCGAGATTGAGCGGAGGAGATGAGTATACTTATTGGTTCTACTTCTTATCAGGAGGTTGTAGAGAAGATCTGAATAGATTTTTATCGGCAGATATAGAAAAAATTGTCTGCTGTCTTCATACTTAGCCCCCCACGACCTCAAAAAGTGCGTCGAGGTGATGTTACAACAAAATAATAGGACAAAACATGCAAATAGAAAATCGCAACAACACTTCTATGGACCTATACACAATCAAACAACTTGAAACAGAACTAGCTCCTTTGACACAAGCTCCTATCAATACAAGACCGATTTTTGAAGAAGAGGAGATGAAAAAAACAAACCATTTAGGCTGGGTAGAAACATTTCATAGAGCCATACAGATAGAACAAAACCATGTTACATCTGACGAATATGACGAAGAAACATGCGTGAAAATAAAAAAAATATTCGACACGTTTATTGAATCGATGACTGAACATGGGTTTGATGTAAACAAGGATTTACTACGGCAAGATACCAAGCCACTGCATAAAGCCGTAAAAGAAAACTGTATGTATATCGCTACATCCTTGCTCGAAAAAGGTGCCGACATCAATGGATATGACAACTTCGATCAAACACCTCTGTATATAGCATCACGCGAAAGTCATGTGACCATGCTCAAATTTTTGCTTACAAAAAATGCCAATGTTAGGCAGCGGAATACGCGTGAACTTCAGCGATATGAAACCGCGCTTCATGTAGCCACCTGCCCTAAGATCATTACCTCACTCGTGAGATCTGGTATACCTGTCAATAGCACATGTGATGGAATATGGAATTTTACAGCTCTTCATTGGAATGCTCTCTGTGCACGAGCTGATGCAGTACAAACACTCTTAGAGCTAGGCGCCGTAGATGTGAAAGACTCGTTCGGACATACTGCATTGGAACGTGCCCTTCAAACTCAAAGCAAACAATTACATTGTATGTATGAAGAAAACTCTCATCTTCCTCCATGGAAAGAAAGAATTGAAAAAGTAGTGCAATTGCTAAAAGAACACCATCACATATAAGACACAATACCATTGCACTCGTAAACCAAGTAAGCTAAAATCTCTCCCAAATCTTATTGGGAGAGAGGAATGACCACATTGTTTGTCTGCGGAGTGACGGTCTATTTTTTGCTCATGGCAGCTATTGGCTACTTTGCAAGCCGAAAAGTAAATACCATGGAAGACTATCTCGTTGCCGGAAGAAAACTACCTCTCTATTTAGCATTACCAACCGTTGTAGCCACATGGTTTGGAGCCGGTTCATCGATGGGTGTATCAGGCACTGTCTACTCACAAGGCTTCTATGGCGTTATTGCCGATCCATTTGGCTGCTCACTTGCTCTTTTGATAGCAGGACTTGTTTTTGCGGCCCCCTTTAGAAGATTGCGTTTACTCACCATATCGGATCTCCTCTCAAAAGCATATGGACCTACATTTGAACGCATATCTACATTGATTGTACTTCCATTTTATATAGGAACACTCGCGTCACAAATGCTCGCTATGGGCTATGTCTTCCATACTGTATCTGGAGCAAGTCTCGAAACAGGAGTGTTACTTGGATCTCTTATCGTTGTCTCCTACACGATTTCTGGGGGCATGTGGGCTGTGACTATCACGGACTTTATTCAATTTGGCCTACTCAGCTTGGGGTTAGTTATTATTCTTCCTATCTGCTTTCAGCAAGTTGCAGATTCGCAAGCAGTCATGGATACATTTTGTACAGAATTGAGAACTCTCCTTCCTCAAACACATATAGAATCAGGAAATTTCTTGTCGACGAACTCGCTTTCTTATATGGGACGTATATTCATGACAGGACTAGGTGCTATCATGGGACAAGATCTTATACAGCGATTTTTGGCAAGTCGCACTGAAAAAATTGCGCGTTATAGCGGTATTTTTGGATCATGTGCCTACTTGCTATTGGGAATGATTCCTCTTGTTATCGGCATTGCGGGCCGTGAAATATATCCTTCCTTAACACATCCTGAGCAACTCATCCCTCTTCTGGCACAAGAATTTCTCTCACCCTTTGCTTTTATCCTATTTGCATGCGGTCTCTTTTCTGCGATCATGAGCACAGCAGACAGCTACCTACTCGCCGGGACTACTCTTGTGACGAACAACGTATTGTTGAAAGTATGGCCTATACAAAATGAACTACACAAGCTGCGCCTGCTGCGGGCTGTGAGTGCTGTGATGGCACTCATTGCACTTGCCCTTGCATTCAGTGGTCAGTCTATTTTTAATATGATGGTTCACTCTGGAACCACACTTTTTGTATCGATTTTTGTTCCTGCAACAGCAGCTCTTTTTTACAAGCGAGCTTGCGTACAATCGGCATGGGCTTCGATGATAGGAGGCACTGTAGCTTGGCTAGGGTTTCTTCTCTATTATAAAACACAAGGTATAGAGTTGAGTGAAGATATCCTATTTGCTGCTGCTGCCTTCGGTGCAATTGCTTCGTTCATTTTCTACGCTATTACATCCTGTTATCTTGAGCTCTCATGCAAATCTCGAACCTACGAATCGCACGTGTGATGTTTTTTCTTATTTTGCTGTGTAAAATCTACTCCTTTTGTCTATAGTTTTTGCAAAGATAACACACGTAGGAGAAAATAATATAATGAGAGCCCTGACCAAAATACTTTCCGACCTATTCTTTGAAGACTATGTAATAGCAGAAAATGAGAAAAAACTGCCCACTTGCACTCTCTGTGAGAGAACTGCTCCAATACCTCTACAGCTAAAATCTTCTACCGAACATCCAAAATGTGTACTCATACTCACCGTTGCTCAGACTCCACTACTTGAAAAAATTGCATTTATATACCGTAATGCACAACTATCCACACGAGTAGAGGCGATTAACAAGGCGACTCTTGCTGTCCGAAAAGCTTCCGGTGAAAGCAACCTCATCACATATGCTGAAAAACATGGAGTGGCCGCACTGACTCAGCTATTCAATACAGTAGGACTGCGCACTATTCAATTCTATTCTTCATTGTAGAATTACGAGCAGAAATACAGACAGTATAAAAACGCCGTCTGTATTTCTCCTTTTATGCACTTTCTGCTACAATAGTTTCTTTTTTTGAAAGTATATGCCATCGACACGCCGAAATATCATATATCTGTATGCCGGACCAGGGACCGCTTCTTCTTATTTTGGCCATTTCACGTCCACTTTGAAGAAATGTGTTCACTCAAATTACTGCATTGAACCCATTTTTGCTCATCAAATCAAAAGTAGCGATTGGCGAGAGAAAGCCGCTCTCTTCGTAATGCCAGGAGGAGCTGACGTCCCTTACATGAAAGCGCTGAATGGAGCAGGCAATGCGAAAATCATCTCTTATGTGAAAAGTGGAGGTGCTTTTTTAGGCATATGTGCAGGCAGCTATTATGCTGGTGCATTTGTTGATTTCGCTAGAGAGACTGCACTGGAAGTCCAAGGAACTCGAGAGCTTTCATTTTTCCCTGGGATAGTCAAAGGACCACATTTAGCTACCTATGACTACCATAGCATGAATGGCGCCCTTGCTGCTTCGATTCACTGGACGGATCTATTTCAACCGCATTGTTCTGCCCAGAGCACCCTCTTTTATAATGGAGGGGGCTATTTTGTAGATGCATACAAGACTGAACGTACGAAAGTATTAGCTACCTACTCTCCATTGGACGCATCTCATACAGATGACCACGCAGCTATTATCGAATGCTCTGTAGGTAATGGAACAGCACTTCTGAGTGCTGTTCATTTCGAATATGACCCCTTTTACAAGCCGATCAAAACACCTCTCCAAGAATCTATTCGTGAGCGATTACAGCAAACAAATGCAGAACGTATTCAAAACGTAAAACAACTCTTGAAACGTCTGCATATTCAATGTGGTGACGATTAGATCATCTCTTCCTTGTATTTTTCATATCCCTTTTTAAATCGATTCTGAACCTCTTCTGCAGTAGGTCGTAGCCCTGGGTCTTTATTTGTCATCTCCTTTATAAGATCTGCTATAAACTCTGGAGCACCATCGAGAAGACGCCCATCAAAAAAGAACTCTGATAAAACAAGTCCCATCGAGTAGACATCACCTTTTTTTCCATTAGTAAGACGGAAAAACCAAAAGTTTTCCGGCGGCATATATTGATAAGTCCCTGCAATGCATTTTTCAGCAATCACATCACGGTCTACGGCAGACAGCCCAAAATCTGCTACAACGACCCGATATCTTTCTCCTTCTTTAAAATAGAGAAAATTTAATGGCTTTATATCACGATGCCAGATGTTTTTTTGCGATAATGCCGCCAGGGCATCTACAAGCTGGTCCGCTATGTCGAGTCTTTGCTCTTCTGATATATTCATTTTTAGTAATGAATAGAGATCACCATCTGCTAAATCTAAAAGCATCACTCGCTTTTCATATCCGAGATTGGTGATATAGGTGTAGTGAGAGCGTAATTGAATAACGGTGGATTCACCCTGCAGCTTTTGAAGAAAATGAAGTTCATTACTCGCCATCCGTTCATACAACCAGCGATCAAAGATATTCATTCTCGAAGATTTTATGGTCGTAATAGCTCTTGCAAACAACTTGCCTGTGTCAATATTATAAGCCGTTTTTATTTTTTTAAACCCTCCCTTCCCTAATATTTTTTTCCCTAAAATCGCGACTCCTTCTGTAGTTGACCGGACAGCTAGTCGATCGGATCCATTTGGTCGTATTTTAAAGGAGAGTCCAAGCTTCCCCATGTCGACCAATAGCTCTTTATTTTTTGTGACAAACGCTTGCGTTTTTTGTAAGAGTGCTGGATTTTCAGGAGCGATACTCTCCACCACTTCCATGCTCACATCTTCCTCTCTTTCATTTTCTGAGCTATCAAGAAGTTGGAGTTTCTGAATAACGCGCATTATCTTGTGCACATGATTACACCCCTCATCAAAGGTGATAAGATGTGCGTATTCCTTTTTGAGGTGAAATGCTACATTCGAAGATATGGTGTTGCGGTATGGCCCAAGGTTGCCAAAAACAGTACGTATGACCCTTTGAAACGGGTTAAGATGAATAATTTTCCATTCAGCTATTTCTTGAGAATGATCGACTGTTACAAAAACACCAGGTTCTTTGAGTTGATCAAACAAATCTGGTGTCTTAAGAAATGGAAGCAAATTACTATTTTGAATCATATATAACCTATGTCTATTATTATCGTGCGAGACATAGTATAAGCTTTAACGCTATACTGCAAGCTGTAGTCTTGCTATTAAGGGAATGTTTCTGCGAATGTTTTTTAGGATATCGAACATGTCATCATCAAAGCGCTATATCAATCAAGTCGTTATTGTAACGGGAGCATCTCGAGGTATTGGCCGGGGTATTGCTAACCTCTTTGCCCTCCATGGAGCGCACGTTGTACTGGTAGGACGCAATCTCCCCCAGCTACAAAAGACCTATGAAGATATCGTCAAAAATGGAGGCAAGGCCTCGATTGCTACAGCGGATGTAAGCCAACCCAATGATATGCAAAACGTTATTTCACACACTCTCGCCCAATATAGGCGAATTGATGTTCTATGTCATAATGCAGGCATATATCCACATGCGCGATTAGAGACGATGACACTGCAAGAATGGCAACACGTAATCGATGTTAATCTTACAGGCACTTTTTTATCTGTCCAGGCTTGCATTCCCACTATGAAAGCTCAAGGACGAGGAAAAATTGTCATCATTTCTTCCATTTCAGGGCCAAAAACCGCGCTGCCAGGGTATTCTCATTATACTGCCTCTAAAGGTGGTGTCGCGGGATTTGTTCGCACCGCAGCTGTCGAGCTAGCTAAATATCAGATCAATATCAACGCAATTGAACCTGGCAACATCATCTCAGAAGGATTTGAAGAGATGGGGAAAGAACATGCAGAGATCATGCTACGCCCTATTCCTCTTGGTCGACTAGGCACTCCTGAAGATGTTGCTCATGCCGTTTTATTTCTAGCTTCCCCTGAGGCAAACTACATTACAGGGCAGAGTCTCGTAGTCGATGGTGGTCAGACTCTTCCTGAAAGTCATTTTGCCCATTACTAGTTTTTGCAAACTCACATCTCCTCGCATTTCAACTCTATCTATGCAACAGTGCAAGCGTTGCAGCAACCCAGCTATCTTTTGGCTTTCCTTTATATAATTCTGCTACATCAACTAGTTGGATATCAAGAATCTCAGATTTTGTTGGCCCTAATAAATGCCTCAAGACTACAAAGCTGTCAATGCTATCATTTAAATGAAGATAACAATGCTTCATATATTCGCTATAGCAGCCGGTATCTAAGAGATCAAATCCATACTGGATGGATTGCTTTGCATATACATATCCTTGACTACCAAACCCATATACTGGCTGATTTGTGCGATTTTTGTATGCGATTCCATTATGACACAAATCTCCTGTTGCGACGACTACGCTATCTTTCGCTATAGCAACAAGCTCCCCTATTCCCTTCAATTTCTCAGGACATCCTCCGACGAGGGTGGGATAGCGCAAGATGAGTTTTGGCGCCTTTTTGCCGCTTCGTTTCACTGCTTCATAAAATAAAAATTCAAAACTACGAAGAGAAAATTCGATTTCCCAACATCGATGTCCTGCTATGCCCGGTCCCCAGACACCGTGAGAGTTTGAGCAAGCCATATAAACACCTTGTTTTTCTTGTTCTTTCGCATCCCTTACTTCGGGGTCCATACTATGAACAACTCCCAACACAAGTACGCTATCTGATTGACTATCGAGACAGCCATTTACAACAGCCGCTATATGAGCACCGCAAGCATGAAGATAGGTATGAGGGAAGATGGCACTTCCCCCTTTTTGCAAAACATCTGTAATATCCCATTTTTTACCACTTTCTAAAATCGTATCTATCTCTTTTTCTGAGAGAAGCTCTCTTTCTTTTTCATATTCTACGCCCATCGAAATCATGGTATGGCTCTTGGTACATATTAGATCTAAAAAATCGTATCAAAATGAGAGACTCTGAGGCAATCACTCTATTTTCTTTTTTTACACTTCTGCTACGATACGGCTATATGTATCCAATACAAGGAGGAATCTATGTCACCCAAAATATTAGCTTTTGCTGGAAGTTTGCGCAAAGAATCTTGCAATAAAAAAATGGTGCGAATTGCCATGCAAGGAGCACAGCAAGCTGGCGCTTCTGTAACATATATTGACCTCAAAGATTATCCCCTCCCTATCTATGATCAAGATATCGAAGATACAGAAGGCTTGCCAAAAAACGCCCTTAAACTCAAAGAATTGATGCTCTCACACGATGGATTTTTGATTGCCGTCCCTGAGTATAACGGCTCATTTCCTGCGTGTTTTAAAAATATGATTGACTGGGTTTCAAGACCAGCTAACAGCTCTGAGACCTATCTCTGCTGTTTTATTGACAAAGTTGTCTCTATTATGAGTGCTTCTCCTGGCGGTATGGGGGGTATTCGAGGACTTGTCCACGTACGCTCCCTGTTTGGCAATATTTACAGCATTGTACTCCCGAAACAAAAATGCATCTCTGATGCTTATGGTGCATTCAATAGTGATGGCTCTCTAAAAAATGCAAAAGATCAAGACGAAGTGATCGCTCAAGGAGCTCAACTTGCTGAATTTTTGAAGAAATTAAAACGTTAGCCTCTGTACAATAAGGCACCTTTTATGGTACAAATATGGCGCACTTGGGCACTACTAGTCGCCCAATCGCGTCATCCACTCTCGTGGGGCAGTAGCTCAGTCGGTTAGAGCAGCGGACTCATAATCCGTTGGTCGTTGGTTCAAGTCCATCCTGCCCCACTTTTTACACATACGTGTGAGAGGCTTTCACCTTGATCCAATACCAGCAGATACGTTAAATTTCCTGCCCGCGGTGCAATGGCGGTGCAACGAAAAACAATTTTAACAAACATTTATAACAAGAGAGTTCATATGAATTGCAATGTACAAGCCTCACAAATGAGTGATATTACGAGTAAATGGGAATTAGCTCAACGGATGTCTGGCCATGCAAAAGCACCTGAGCAAGCTCTAAAGTCTATTTTTAAAGGAGCTATGCAGAAATTGGAAGAAGTAGCTAACACTAATTTTGAAGTATTAATGAAGGAAAGAGTGTGGAGTACAGTTTCAAATGAAAATCTTAAAACTCTTAAAAAAACTTTTATACTTGAATTTTGTGATAAAATTCTTGGAATTTTCAATGAAGAACAAGCAAGTGAAATGCTTGAAGAACATAAAAGAACTGGTTTTGTAAAAAATATTATATATAGCTCTCAGATGCAAACAGCTTATGCTTTAAGCCAAGAGTCAATTATCGATGCAGTGATTAAAAAAGCGAATTCTATGACGGATGCTTGGATACCAGAAATTATTGAAGCAGTAAAAAAAGAAGGTATTGAGCTTCCAGAACCTAAAAAAATCTAGGTAGTGCTAAACAGGTAATGCTATGGCATGAATTTTCAAATCAGCTAAGATTTTCATCTTAACTGATTTAGAGAACGCAAATGAAATGCATAGCTTGTGATTCTGCCCTTCTCAAAAAGAATGGTCATACAAGACACGGAAAACAAAATTATCGTTGTCTCGACTATGGAAAACAGATGACTGAACATGCAGAAACAAATGTAATCACAGACCAAACAAAAGAACTTATTAGACGATCACTACTAGAAAAAGTCTCCTTAAAATGGTCTTTGCCGTATTTTTGATGTGAGTATGCCTTGGCTGTTGGATTTTATAGATACTATCATCAACGGCTTGCTTGAAGATCTAAATGCTCAAGTGCCATGTAATCATGACGATGAAATTGAATGCGGAAAAGATGAAATCAAGTATGCCAGGGGAATCACAGCCTTAGAGAGCTATAAGAAATAATGGAATGATTGTCATGAATACTGGTCTAGCCAGCCTCTTCATCACTTTGCTAGTCATGGGGCTGATGCTTTCAGAATGCTTGCTGTGGGAATAGGGAAACTTGAAAGCAATGGATCCGATTACTTTCCCATGGTTATTATAAAAGATACCAAGGGAACGCTATCTTTGTGAGAGCTGATTTATTTGATGAAATCGTTCAAAAAATACAATACGATATTGAAAAAATCGAAAAGGCTCTTGGCAGCAAGGAAGACAACGAAATTCGGCTCTCCAACAATTTCAGCGAGCTGTTGTCTCTTCATGATGAAAACATATAAATGGATTGCTTCAATAGCCATTGAAAAAGATCTGCTCAAATAGTAGATATCTTAATCGTATATAAAAATTATTTTACAATTGACAACTTTTCAATTTTATAATCAAATGGATCCTTTTTAAAATGCACCCAGGATCTCTTATGAAAGGCTCTACCCAATATATCATCGGATTATTCATTACACTCCTCTGTTGCTCGTGCGCTCCGACTAGTTCTAAAATGCTGGACAGGCGCATTAACTTTTCAGTAATGCGCGAGCTCGTTGATCCGCCTCAAGAAACCGCTCCTCGTGTAATCTTCAAAAAATTCACAAGTGAAGATGCAAAAAATATTTTAAAAAGTGAGACAGCACTCAACTCTTCGTTATATAAACTAGAATCACAAGGATTCAAGCCCGGAGCAAGATATTGCGCCTATCGTGTAGATGCATGTTTTAGAAAGAATTATTTAGATAGCGTCATAGCAAATGAAAATGGACAACTTGTCTCCGACACAACTGACCCTAACTGCACACACCTATTTAAAGATGGAGTATGGCTCCAGTCATTCCTCGGTTTCATGAACGGTGAGCCCTACAACCTCACTTTCGTAAATCAAGAGACTCCATCGTGCATCACAGCCACTCTCATCCCGAATCCAATTACACATACCTGGTCAGATGGAAGTTGTATAAACCTCCTCGTTTTCGATAAATACGCCCTCGACTTCGTTTGTACTGTAAAAGGCCTGCAACCTCATGAACCGCTACGTTTTACTTTAAAAGGCGATGAGCAGGAAACACAATTGAATTTCGAAGCAAGCAAAGATGGCGCCATACTTACTCTTCTGAACCCAGCAGTCGTAGGCAAAAAAGGAGGAGAGGCAACTCTTACAGTTGAACGAAAGCAGACTGGTGAAACCACGACGCTTACCTATTTCTGGGGCACTGAAGCTGCGCGAAATAAGTCGAAATAAAGAACGAGAGCAATATACACAAGTCAAATGATACAAGCCGATGTCATTACAATGCATTACAGAGGCCAAAAATTTCAGTGTATATTGCTCCGATAAAACGGCATCCCACACAAAAAAAATGAGAAAATATCTCTTTCGAACCTAATCGGAATTGAATATGAATCAACGAATAAAGAAATTTTTCTCTTATTACAAACCCTACATTGGGCTATTTGCGCTAGACATCAGCTGCGCGCTTGTTGTATCGGCAACGACGCTTACAATTCCATTATGCATACGCTCTATCACGAAACTTTCTTTTGAAACACACTCTCCAGATATTGTGCAGCACATCTGGATCATGGCAGCTCTTATGCTCACTTTGCTTGCTCTTCATATTGTCTGTCACGCCTTTGTCGACTACAAAGGCCATATGATGGGAGCTATGATGGAACGAGATATGCGTAATGAATTATTTGACCATTATCAAAAATTATCCTTTACATTCTATGACAACCACAGAGTAGGGCAACTCATGACGAGGATATCAAATGACACCTTTGATCTTGCTGAACTCTACCACCACGGACCTGAAGATATCGTCATCTCTCTTTTGAATTGTATTGGAGCTAGCATCATATTGATGAACATCAATATCGAGCTTGCACTAGTAACAGCTCTTTTCCTGATCATCATGATCCTTCATGGAGTATACTTTAGCAAAAAAATGCACAAAGCTCTACGAAGGAGTAAAGATAGAATTGGAGATATCAACGCTCAAGTTGAAGATACGCTTGCTGGCATCAGAGTCGTACAATCCTTTACAAATGAAGAGCTAGAGCAAAAGAAATTTACACATGAAAATAGTCGTTTTGTAGAGAGCAGACGAGAAGGCTACAAGAGTGAAACTTGTTTTTATGATGGGCTCCTTACTTTCACACAACTCATGACAATCACTGTTGTCATTTTTGGAGCTCTCAATATTGTTAAAGGATCTCTTGACGTAGCGGATCTCCTCACCTTTCTCCTCTACCTTGCTATTCTTACAGAGCCTATACAACGACTCGGCAACTTTACGAGGCTGTATCAAGAAGGGATTGCTGGCTTTAGGCGTGTCATGGAATTCTTGGAACTTCAACCAGACATACAAGATGCCCCTTCCGCACATCACTGCGCGCATGTGCAAGGCAATATAGAATTTAAAAATGTCTGTTTCCGATATAGAGAACATCATGACCATATCCTGAAAAATATCTCTCTTACTGTTCGAGCTGGCGAGTATGTTGCATTGGTAGGTCCTTCTGGAGCTGGGAAAACAACACTTTGCTCTCTGATCCCCCGCTTCTACGAGGTGAGTGACGGCGAGATATTGCTGGATGGCACGAATATTCATACGCTTACACTCAATTCATTACGAGCAAGCATTGGCCTTGTACAGCAAGATGTATATCTCTTTGCTGGCACTGTTTTCGATAATATTCGCTATGGAAGACTCACCGCGAGCGACGCAGAGGTGATAGCCGCTGCAAAACAAGCACACGCACATGAATTTATTATGGCTTTACCGAATGGATATGCTACAGATATCGGACAACGTGGTGTAAAACTATCAGGCGGACAAAAGCAGCGCCTCGGTATAGCACGCGTCTTCTTAAAAAACCCTCCTATCCTTATTTTTGACGAAGCAACAAGTTCACTAGATAATGAAAGTGAAAAAGCAGTGCAAGATTCTTTAGAAAGATTAATTCAAAATCGTACTACGATCGTCATTGCCCACCGGTTATCCACCATCCGTAATGCAGAAAGAATTCTTGTGCTGACAGAAAAGGGAATCGTAGAAGAAGGCACGCACGATGAGCTAGTGAGACTCAAAGGGACATATGCCAATCTCTATCATATGCAGCTAATAATTCAAGATTCTGACGATATTTAAGTAGACCTCTTCGAAAACTTGCTTTTGTTGCGAAGAGGTCTAGTGACAGTCATATTCATTTGTATCAATAAATACGAATTCAATGAATCATTCATGTGCGGGTTATTAAAAACGCCTGCCTATGCCGATACCTACAAGCCAAGGATTGACATTTACATGAGCATGGCCAGAAACAGCTCCGGACAGCATTGCTTTTGTCCCCATCATAATATATTTTACATCAACGTTGAAAAACCAATCTTGATCAATCATATAATCTACACCAACTTGAAAGGCAGCTCCCCATGAATTCTTTAAATGCAATTTTGTGTTTTTAATAGAGCAGTGCTTGTGATAGAACTTTGTAAAATTAATACCGTATCCTATATAGGGTTGAAAAGAACTCGTGGGAAAAAAATGATATTGTAGCATCAGAGAAGGCGGCAGAGCTTTGATGGTCCCGATTTTTACTCCAGCCAAGGATTTTTTTCCTCTTAAGCTGTGCTTTGTGGTTGCCAAAACAAGTTCAGTTCCCACATTTTCAGTCCACATATACGTAAAATCAAGTTCTGCTGTCTGATCACGGCCAACTTTAATTTTCGATTTCGGTATAGAACTTACAGATTCGCTTGAAGAATGAGGAGTCACTGAAAGAGCTCGAGCCCTTATGAGCCAATCACCCTTTTCAAAAGCGGTTAAATGTGTCATCAAGCCAGATAGGCTAAGCACAAAAACAATACACAACTTCCAACTCATACAATATCCCCTTGATTTCATAGCATATTGAACTTCTTTCAAAAAAACGTCATACCAAAAAAATACAATTATTGAAATACATTTTTTACCTGGAAGGGATCTCTGTTGCAAAATATTTTCTCACAATACAGTAATTGCTTGGAGTGCAAATGGAGTAATCTTTTCTCGCGCTCCCTCGCTTAAAGAGATCCAGAAACACTCTTCTTCAGGGATGACCTCTCGTCGTTGTTCCCAGTCGATTATCGTATACAGAATACCCGTTTGGTGAAAACCATACCGCCCTTCTTCATTCTCATAGTATCCGGTAGCCGTTGCGACATGTAAAAATTCTACTGCACCAATCGCTATTGCCGTCTCTTCTAAAAACTCACGTCGCAGCGCTTCTTCAGGAGTTTCTCCAAATTCGATTGCGCCACCAGAAAGCCCCCACAATTCCTTGTAGGGTCCTGATTTTTTCTGAGTCAGCAAAATATGAGAATCTTGCAATAGCACGCCATATGCTCCATGACGAATGATCTGCTTCATATTACCTGTGTATGGTGAGTTAGATAAACGATAATTGAATCGTCTCTATTTAGCTAGAGAAGTTGTTTTGAATAAATTGACCCACTGCAGGAGCATCACAACTAAATGAATCTTGCTCATCTCTGAAGATCTCTTTCTCCTCAGCCTTTACAAGACGCTCCATGAAATTTTCTTTATTTATTTCTTTCCCTGAATTTTTTAAAACTTCTAGCTCGATTTCGAGAAACTCTTTTACCGAGCTGTAAGGCGCCATAGCACACTGCTCAATGCGTTCAAGACAATAATCTTGAAAATCTTCTAAGGTCGGCTTGAGCTGGCCGCTATCGTTTACAAAAAATTCTTTATCAAAAATCCCTTGTTGTCTTACTTCCCCTAGCAAGGTTGTCGGGTTTACATCACCTGCTTTTTTTACTACTACGCTCGCGAGAACATCAAACGCCGCAGCAACGGGCTTATTGAAATCAATATCAAGAATATCCTCTAACACCTCGTTGAGATTTTTAATGTCTGCATTGGCCTTCGTAGAGTTTTCCCTCGCGAACTGTTCTAAGTTTCGACATCGATCTTCAAAACACAAACCATGAAAAGCATTAAAATAGTTTACCAACGCCTCATCTCTCCCTCTTTTGCTTCTTGGAAATCTTCTTTTAAAAATTTCTCTACGAATTCTATATACTGTATTTCTGTTCCAAAACCATTCGTTGTTGGATGCCATGACATATCCGAAATCTGACTAAACTCAGAAAAACGTTCTTTTTCATTATTTTTTAAAATACCAATAATACGTTCTTTATTCGCTATAAGCATTCCAAAGCGTTGAATACGAATATGTGCTTCTTCATACTGCGAATATAAATTATGTGTAGTCACATGAAAAAGACTCGATACCGCCCTCCAGAATACCTGTGGAGTCCATTTATCTTTTAGAACCATTCTCAACCAATCTTTAACAGCTCTCATTGGAATTCCAAAAAACGTTTTATGCTTATCTGGATCATCAAGTGAAGGATGCGCATTGTCGCCGAAGTTGGGCGCCCCACCTAATCTCTCTTTTAGCCGATCTAACTCATTCAGCACTGTATGAAAGAGCATTTTTCCATCAACAACTTCTTTAAGAGGAACAAAATTATCAGTGCCCAACTGGACTGATTTTTCAATAACAGGGAGTGGAATCTCCGTAAAGCCTGGAGGAACACACTGCGGATCATGAGGGAGAAGATGTATAGTCTCTTCGATGAGTTGCATCGATTTTTCAGACTCTCTATCTCCAGTTTTTTGTACAGATGATAAACCATTTTGCATAAGAGATGTATTTTCAAGGTCATCAATACCTCCAGGCAACAACAGATCCTCTTTTGAAGTAGGATGAACTTCAGATAACCCTTCACTGACAATATCCCCCAAGATACCTGCATCGTCAGCAATCGAGTGAATACTCTCTACATTTTCAATAGAAGGAACACTTTTTTCTCCGTCCTTCTTCAGTTGCTCAGGGATATGCACAATTTTGTTTTCGCCTGAGAGTCCAAAATCCTGCCCGCTGTCCATACCTAAAAACCTCTCCTATATATATATATATATATATATATATATATATATATAGGAAACCTAAGCAGATGAAGACAAATTATTTTTTTACCAAACTCCAGTCTTCCTCTTCAGATGGTGGCTGACTTCTTCCACCCAGATGCTCACTCAAAAACTGCTCTGCAGCCGCGAAAAATTTGATCCTATTTTCAGGGCGGGCAAATCCATGCCCTTCATCCTCAAAGAGAAGATATTCTACACACCTATTGTTCTTACGCATCACCTCTACGATCTGATCGCTCTCTTTTTGCTTTACACGAGGATCATTCGCTCCATGCGCAATTAATAATGGCTTGGTAATCTGGTCTGCCTTAAAAAGCGGAGAACGCTCTTGCAGTAGAGCGAAATCTCTTTCGAGATTTCCAATCCGAATATCCATACTTGCTTTTGCAGGCGTCCAATATGGCGGAAGCGACTGCAATAGGGTGATGATATTCGAAGGACCTACGATATCGACTCCGCAGCAAAACTCATCTGGCGTAAATGCAAGCCCCGCAAGCGTAGCATATCCACCATAGCTTCCGCCATAGATGGCTACTTTATCAGAATCTACATACCCATGCTCCACAAGCCACGCCTTTGCATCGAGAAGATCGTCTTGCATCTTTCCTCCCCACTCTTTGTCTCCCGCATGCAGATATTTTTTCCCATACCCTGTAGAGCCTCTATAGTTTACTTGCAGCACTACATATCCCCTATTTGAAAGCCATTGCGCTACAGAATCAAAGCCCCAGCTGTCTCGGCAATTTGGCCCGCCATGAACAAACAAAACTCCCCGCTTCTGCGCCGCACTTTTCTCATCTGGCAAGGTCAAGTAGCCATAAATCGTCATGCCATCACGCGCTTGATAAGAAATAGGCGTCATCTTATTCAAAGCATAATTTGCAAGTTCAGGACGGGATGTAAACAGAAATTCCTTTTCTCGAGTCGCCCTCTCATACAAAAAATAGTGAGGCGCCTTATCATCGTACATATAGCGCACAATCCATTTTTTTCCTTTCTCATCCTGGCTTATAACAGAGCATACCGCATCATGCCTTGCCAATACCTTGAAATCGGCGGCCACATTCTGATTAAACGCATGCCATTCAAAACGATGCCGATTAAAACCAACGGCATCTATTTCATGAGTAAGAGGATTTACCATCACAGCCGAAATATCATAGTCAGGATCTTCTGCTACTACCTCTTGCTCTTTTGTCAGCACGTTTATCTTGACTAAACGACTTGTATTGGCATCCAGGCTTGTAGTCATATACAGAAATTTTCCATCCAAGGAAAAAGATACGAGCGACGGGCAATCTTCTTGAGGACCTACTACCATCATCTCTTGCCACGGAGATGATGCATCTACACGCGCGCGAATCACCGCGCTACCATCATCTAGAAATGCCTGTGACGCCCTTACTTGCAGAGCTTTATCAGCAAGCCACTCTACCTCAGAACAGCTATTTTCTGTATCGAGCACAAGCGAGCCATCTTTGAGGTTTAAGCGATACACATCAAACAGCGTTGGATTTTTGAGATTGAGTGTAATCAGCATCTCATCAGGAAAGTCTGAATTATACTCGAGGATATTGGCATACACTCCATCAAAAGGAGTAAGATCTCGCACCGCACCTGATTGTATATCCACTTGGTAAAGATGCCAATTTTCATCGCCATCTGTATCTTGGACATACAAAATGTGTGCATTGTCATACTGCCACTGACAGCCTCCTATTCCTCTTTTTTTACTACAGGTGATCACGCGGTCTTGAGCCTCTTTTTGTGAATGAGAAAGATCGCGCAGCCATATATTCAAGACTCCATACTCATCAGGTGCTACGTAGGCAAGATGCGTGCCGTCAGGAGAAAGCTCTGGCGCCGCTTTCTCGGGATTCCCGAAGATCACTTCTCTTGGGATCAATGGAGTCTCAGCTGTTGTGCTACACCCTGCAGACACCATGCAAAGAGTAAGCAAAAAAATGAATGTGCGCCGTATGCTGTGATGCATGAATCTCCTCGTCAATCGTCTTATTTGACGACGAAATATAGTAGAGGCTGCCTCAAATTGCAAGAGGCAGAATGTATCAAAATAATGTATACTTGCCAGCATGAATGAGAATATAGAGACCCTTCTACAAGAAAAATTTGGGATGGCGGCGTTTCGTCCAGGCCAACGCGAAGCAATAGAGGCCTTACTGACTCACAATCGCCTTCTCTGTATACAGCCAACAGGATATGGCAAATCTTTGATCTATCAACTGAGCTCATGCATACTGGGAGGAATAACAGTAGTCATCTCACCATTGCTTGCCCTCATGCGTGATCAGATAGATCAGCTCACCCATCGCTTTCATATTGCTTCAGCCTCTATCAACAGCGACCAAACAGAAGAAGAAAACAGAGTAGCCAAGCAAAGATTACTCAATGGCGATATTCAAATTCTTTTTACATCTCCAGAACAGCTCGATCATATCGATCGATTCGCCTTTTTTCTACAACTCCCTATTAACCTCCTAGTCATCGATGAAGCGCACTGCATCTCCACCTGGGGACACGACTTTAGACCAAGTTATCGCTGCATCCTTGAGTTCAGTAATGCTATCCAAAAGAGGCGGCCGCAGCTTAAAATTCTTGGACTCACTGCCACAGCTGATAGCGTCTGTGAAAAAGATATCGCAAAACAGCTCTCATCAGAGAGTGAACCAGTACGCATCTGGCGTGAAACAATGGATCGGCCAAACATAGCGCTGCGCGTCATACCAGTAGAAGGCATCGCAGGAAAGCTCGCCCTCTGTCAGCTACTACTTGAAACATTGCCAGGCCATGGCCTCATTTATTGTTCTACCAGAGAAAATGCAGAACTCGTTGCCGCATATCTGCAAGATCAATCCATCAATATCACCTCCTATCATGCAGGACTTGACTCCGATGAAAAACGAAAAATACAGACAGCCTTTTCACATAACAGCTACCGTGTTATTGCAGCTACATCAGCACTAGGAATGGGCATCGATAAAAAAGATCTTCGCTTCGTCATCCATTTTGACATTCCTGGATCTCTGACAGCCTATTATCAGGAAGTGGGCCGCGCAGGACGCGATGGTCTGTCTGCAGACGGAATCTTGCTCTATGATACAGCAGATAGAAAAGTGCAAGATTACTTTATTGACTCAGCCCTTCCCGCAGAGGAGGATTTTCAAGCTGCTCTAAATGCTGTAGAGACAGCAACTCAACCTCCAAATCTCACAGCTCTCAAAAGAGCAACAGGGCTGCATCCTACGCGCATAACACTCGTTTTAGCAGAGCTAGTCGAGCAAAAATTTCTACGAAAAGAAAGCGTGAAGGGAGTGCAAGTATACCTACGCGAAACACACGATCGCACACTTGACATGAGCCGTTATACAACGCAGCATCTTGTCAAAACGCAAGAGCTCAATAAAATGATTACATATGCAGAACAGAAGACAGACTGCCGCATGATGGGCGTGCGTCAAGCATTGGGAGATCATGAAGCAAAAAAATGTGGACGTTGCGACATCTGCGCTCCGAAAGCATGCGTAGAATATGATACAAGCCAGCCCTCACTCTGGCTTTCTTCTCGAAAAGTAGCGATTGCCCCTACAAAAACCTACCGCATATCAGAAGGATTGAGCCTCTTTGACGGCAAAGCACGCACAGAAGCTTTTTGCTCATTTATGAAAAAGCGCGCAGAAAGTGAATGCATCGACAGCTCCATCCTCGAGCTTCTCATCAAACATATCACAGCCCTTGACACTCCGATCGCAGCTATAGTAGCGATCCCCTCGCACTCATGGAAAGCAAGAATCCACTATGCACATACTCTTGCTACTTTTTTTCGTGCGCTTTGTTTTACTGACATACTTGAATGGGAAAATCTTCCGGCAAAAAGGCAAGGAGAGCTTTTCAATAACGATCAAAGACAGCATAACGTCCATGGAAATATGAAGCTTGCCTATGAGACCTCTATTCCATCAGGATCCATCATTCTTTTCGATGATTACATAGGATGCGGGGCGACCATGAAAGAGGCGGCTCGTTGTCTACGTAAAGCATTCGATCACTCAGTTATTCCCGTCACCATCGCATCTGTAAAATGGCGACTTGGAAAACCAGGCTTCATATAAATGCAATACTTGTATATAATCGGGGTATGTTGAAAATGAACACTCCTTCTACTTTTACGTCTGTAACCACAACAACCGGCATCAGCCGGTAATGTTTCCTGCTGCTTTCATATTTATCACCTACATTACCAGAGAAATATGTTATGTTTCATAAAATGCCCTTTATTTTGCTTGCAATCATCATATCTATTGCACTCTTTGGAGATGCTATCTCTCCAAACTACCAGTCTATTCTCTATGGCTTGAGTTTATCTATAAAGTCATTCATCGTTTTTGCTCTGCCTCTTGTCGTCTTTGGCCTTCTCTTCAAGACGGCGGTACATTTTGCACATAATGCTTCAAAAATGATTTTGCTTCTTGTCATCGCTATCTGTTGCTCCAATTTTATATCTACACTCTGTAGCTACTCCGTGGGCTCTCTTGCCTACTATTGTGACTTGTCTATCAACTTTCCTAGCGAAGAACATGCCCTTATCCCAGCGTGGGACTACACTCTTCCAAAATGGATTGCCAATGATAAGGCAATGATCGCAGGACTATTGTTAGGTATCATCGTAGGCTGGTGCAATTCTCAGATTGCAAAGACACTCTCTTTTCTTTTTGAAAAATCTGTAAATATTATTTTAAAAGTAATCCTGATGGCTATTCCTTTTTTTATCACAGGCTTTGTCGTAAAAATGCATCACGATCGCGTGATGAGCTATATCCTTCAAAATTACTCCTTGATATTTGCATTAATTGGATCAGCGGTATTTATCTATATTGCGCTTCTCTACTTGCTCATCAACCGCTTCCAATGGAAAAATGCATTCGCAAACTTTAAAAACATACTCCCAGCGGCCATCGCAGGCTTTGGCAGCATGTCAAGCGCTGCAGCTATGCCGCTTACAATTTTAGGTGCTAAGAAGAATGCACAAGATCCAGATCTTGCCAGCGCCGTCATTCCAGCGACTGTCAATATACACCTTGTTGGGGACTGCTTTGCTATTCCCATTTTTGCTTTTGCCGTAATGAAAAGCTTTGGAATTGCTGAACCTTCATTTACGACTTATTTTGTTTTTGCGGCCTATTTCGTCCTAGCAAAATTCTCTGTTGCTGCAGTGCCTGGCGGTGGAATTCTTGTGATGCTTCCTATCCTTGAGCATTACTTGGGATTCAATGCGGAGATGCTTTCTCTGATTACAGCACTCTATATCCTCTTTGATCCCGTCATCACATGCGCGAACATTTTGGGCAATGGAAGCTTTGCTATGATCATGGAAAAGATACTCTCATTTTTTACAAAAAAATAATGTACTTGTAACACTCCCATGAACAAGCGAAATTATACCCTTCCGAGAAAATAAATTCATAAATGGTATTATTTTTTTGGAATGGTATTATCTTTCCGAGTGGTTTATTGCCTGCTTTACTCTTTCCATGTGGGCTTTGAGAGGCACATTCCTCCGACATATACGATGTTTGAGATTTTTACAAAAACTGATTGAGGGAAAATTCATCTTTTTTGATATAAGATGCAGATGCGATTATATGAACAATTTAAAGATCGCACCTAACCCAGAGAAGTAAAATGATAAACCCCACCTATTCAGTATCAAATTTTGTCACGATAGCTATAAATTGCACGAACAAGATATTTACACTGGCATCTGAAGACAATAACATCCCTCAAGAACAGTCTTTCACTTTTATCTCAGCAAAAATAAGTAATTACAAAAATCGATATGGCATGGATACGTGTAACTCTTCCATCCGCAACCAAGCACAACAAGAAACCCCTACTACCTCCTCTTTTTCTTTAAACTACGTGAACAAAAATGCCACTTCACTAATAAATCCAGCTTTTATACTGAAACATATTATTACCATATCTGGAGTGGGATACACGTTGAATTGCACGGCAAAATCAATTCAGCATTTTAGCAAGGGGAATTATAAGCAATGCATTCTCCATGCTACGGCAGGTGCTATTACGGCTATTATGACATATACATGCTTTAACAAACTCTCCTAATATTTTTCACATCAATCTTTTACTTTTTAGGCCAACATGGTAAACACTTTCAATACTGCTTGGAAATACTTCACACTCACAATAAATTGCACCTCAAATGTTTCAAACATACATTATACAAACAACAACATAGAAATGCATGCATTACAAGAACTCTCGGAAGAAGTAGTCAAGAATATCAAAAATGTATTCCCGGGAGCTGTTTGTACGAATGCTATTGAATATCAAACACAAAAAATAGCTAATTCATCTGAGTCATTATTTCTCAAGATTTACCGTTTTAATGGAAATATCAGTACGCTTTTCCAACCCGCAAAAAAGACACAAAACATTTTTACAATAAAGGATATTGTCCTTGTAACAGGTGGAGCATCTACATTGGCATCTGCCGCAGAAGCTATAGACAATTTTCGTAAAGGCGAATATATTCACAGTCTCTTGTGGGCAACGGCCAGTGTTATTACTGGAATTGTCACTCATACTGTTCTTAAAAATATCGCCGTCTAGCTGAATATAAAAATTGAAAACGGCTTATACACGCCGTTTTCAGTTGCGGTAATTTACGAACGGCATAGTCGAGTGGCTGTCACTTTTTTTCTGTATTCGCAACCTCAAAACAAGAATATATCAACCGATCCTCTTTAAATATTGGCTCCTTAAACTCAAATAGGAATGACTCGTTGGCGCGATTTTTTCAATGAAAATGTAATTATCCTATCAGGCGGAGCATTCTCACTCAGGTATGCTCCCGAGGCCATGCAAGATTTGCGTAAAGGCAATTATAAGCACTCTCTTAAACGCAACAGCTGGTTCCATTAATAGAAAAAAATCACTGCTGGTAAAAACATTCTCCATGGTAATATACGCGCGCAAAATACGTTATCTGATTTCCTAAAAATAACATTCACACAGGGCTCAAATGGTAAATACTTTCAATGCAGCCACAAAATACGCTACACTTTTCGTAAATTGTGCAAGCGATCTAATCGATGTAACTTTCATAAAAAACAATGTTGAAACAACACAATTATCAACTGTAATTCCGCGTACTGTAGATGCTATTCAAAATACATATCCAGTACAGATATGCAAAACAGCTATCAAACACCAAGCTCAAAAAATGCTCCCTGAAATTGAGACACTATCTTTGAAACTAGCTCTCTCAAAAATCAAGAATGCACGTTTATTAAAAAACACATCTGTAACCGACTCCATTTTTTCAACAAAGAATATTATTCTTCTTGCAGGCAGTACAACCGCAGTCACGGCAGGAGTAGAGGCCGTTCGGTCTTTTCGAAAAGGAGAGTATCTAGATGGAGCTATTTGGACAGGGATAAGCCTCATTACAGGAATAGTAACTCATACAATTATAAACAACTATATCTAGCTCACGCCAAAAGGAGACTATTCCTCCTTGCGACACCTCCTTGTCGACAAGAGAAGCTGTAGGCGGCTTTTGCAAGCTGCCTTCATTTCTTCATCGTAAACCGCCCGCACAGGATGATCCCAAACCGTGTTGGGCCACGCGGGATCTGTGTCATATCGAGCAATAACATGAATATGAAGCTGCGGGGTTTTATTGCCGATTGCCGCGACATTCAGCTGTGTTGGATGAAACTCTTCCCACATGAGCTTCTGAATATCATGTAACTCCTTCATCAAAAGCCATTGATCATCTTCTGTTAAGTCTATTATCCGCAAAACCTGAGGGCGTCTCGGAATTAACAAAAGCCATGGATAGTTTTTTTCGTCTTCTAAAAGAACCCTACATAATGGCAAATCATCAATAAATATTTTCTTTGAAAAATTCGCGTGCAAATTAAAGGTCATCGACGAATCGCTCCACATAGTATTCAGGAATATCGGACAACGTTTCACAAGCATGAGCAAATCCTTCTTTGCGAATCAGATCTGCCATAACCCCAGTTTGAAATATAAGGGCGGAAGGAATCTTATACCGATTCGCCCCACGTATATCAGTTTCAGGGTTATCTCCTACCATGAGCACGCGTGACGCCTCTGTGACCCCATATTTTTGAAGCTGCAACATAGCACTCTCATACATACGTCTATGAGGCTTTCCTATATAAAACACAGTCCCTCCCAGCTCTTCATACGTAGCAGCTATAGAGCCTTGACGAACCACTGCTCTTGCAGGACGGCCTTCATGAGCATATGTATCGGGATTTGCGCATAGCATAGGAAGATTATGGATACGTATTTTTCTAATCTCCTCATAAAATGGAGCAACACTTGTTTGGTCTTCTCCATGTATATGCGGTATTGCAATAAAGATAAAATCAGCCTCTTCAATATGAGCTACTTCTTGATAAATCGTATCTTGAAAAAGTAGCGTATGCGATGAAAATTTAGGATGCTGGCTTCCAAAAACCCAAAAGGTGTTTCTAGGTGTATCAAATGGCAGCTGCTTTTGCATAAGACACCCTCTTGCTTCTTCTCCAGAAGTAAGTAAAAAATGAAAATGGACACCTTGAACTACACCATGCTTTGCATATTTTTCGATTTCTTTTTTAGCAAGTTGTGTCGAGTTTGATATAATACCCACTACTTTTCCCATACGTACTAACTTTTCCATTGCATCTTGCGCACCTGGAAAGAGTCCACATTCATTCCCCCCCCAAAAGACTCCATACGCATCGAGCAATATTCCATCAAATTGATTTGCGATTGATGTGATTCCTTTTGTCATATTCCCCACTTGTGTATCTGTAGCAGCTTGCATACTATTGAATAAAGCACATACATGTACCAGCAGCCATACTAAATGTACAGACATGCTCTGTTGACGATTCATATATTAGACCTAAGTCCGATTACTGTTGCATGGCCGCCTGTAATTTTTTCTTCTCGACCTCTTGCTTTTTCTCGACGATAGGAAAAACAATCGGCTTCATTTGCATAGGTATCCATTCCAGCAATCTCAATGTGATGTGAGAGAATACCACAGCTCTTCAATTGCCACTCCGCAATAGCCCACAAATCAAAGTAATTTTCCTTCACTTGAAATTGCCAAAAGGGCTGTGGAAATTCAGTTTTATAATGAATAAACTCTGAATGCTCGGGACCTAAGCTTGGCGATATGCACACAAGAAGATCTTGAGGAGAAGAGCCAAATAGAGCATACATCTTCTCAATCACCTTCTGATATATGTTGTGTACCTGACCTCTCCAGCCTGCATGAGCTGTGGCAATTGCTTTGCGAACAGGGTCATAAAAGAGAGCTGCCTGACAATCCGCATGAGCTGCGACGAGCCCCCAATTTTTTACTTGTGTCACAAGACCGTCAGAATCAGGGAACTCGTGCTGCAGCTCTTCTACATGTACAACATATGTGCCGTGTACTTGATCACATGTAATCAGATGCTGGAGCTCCATGCACTGCATGATACGGCTTCTATTGTGCGCTACATGTACGTCATCGTCGCCTTTGCCTTTCAATACATTTAAAGAAGAATAGGGACCTTGACTGACTCCCCCATGGCGCAGAAATACGCCATGAGCAATATGAGGCTCATCCGCTAATAGCTCAAATTCAAGCCATTCGATATCGCCATTTTTTTTCCGCAGCATCTTTATCTCCTCACTTGAGAAGCAATAGTATCTTTTTCATGTTGTAATAGCCACGCCTTTCGTTCAACACCTCCTGCATATCCGCCAAGAGATCCATCTGCGTGAATCACTCTATGACAGGGAATGATGATAGCAATCTGATTCATACTATTCGCTTGAGCAACAGCACGACATGCTGACGGCCTGCCAATAGCTTGCGCTATATCACTATATGACCTCGTATGGCCAAATGAAATTTTCTGAAGCTCTGCCCATACACTCTTTTGAAAAAGAGATCCTGGATAGCCAATAGGCATGGTAAATGTATTGAATCCATCCGTGAAGTAATGGTGAAGCTCTTGTTCAACTTGTTTTAAGAGCGGCGTTCTATGTGGAATGATGATTGATTGTGTGGATTGAGCCAGTTTCTCGATTTCTCGACTTAAGCCGCGTCGCTCTACAAATTCTAAAAGATAAAGATCCACTTCACTTGCAATAGCAATCATAGAGCCAATCGGTGTTGCAATGTGCGTAGTCCAGAGCCTATCTATTTTCAGCATCACTGAATCTCAAAGAGAGATTCAAGACGCTGTCTCATTCTTTCAAATCCCCTTGTATCAGGATATTTCTGAGACATGATCTCTTGCGCCTTTTTCTGACACACTTCTTCATCGAAAATAGTTTTTTGCAACTCATGAAGCAGCTTTTTGTATTCTTCGACTATGCGATCATCATCACCTGCAATATGTGACAAGATGATGACAGAAAGGTCATGCTCAGGAAAATAACATACAAGTGTTCTATAAGCACCAATACCACCTGCATGCCCAAACATTGTCCCCATATTGGTATTTTCGATACTTATTCCATAGCCATATTCATTCAGATATGGGGTAATCATGAGATTGTAGAGCTGCTCTGGGAGCACTATTTTTGCTTTATGAAGCGCTTGGTTCCACTTCACTATATCGCTAGCTGACGAGACAAGAGAGCCAGCCCCTTTTGCAACGCTTATATCTTCGCAGTGAATGAGTGGATATAACACCTTGGTATCTGCTAAAAGATTGTATCTCCATTGGGAAACCAAATTTTTTGTTTTCGGTTCAAGATGAAGCTTCTGCCATGTTCCTTCTTGTGGATTTGATGTAAAAGTAAGCTCAAGCGGATCAAAAATAGATTCTTGAAGATACTGAGAAACTGTTTTTTTCGTGATCGATTCTATAATCTCGGCAATGATGAGATAGCCTGTATTACTATAGGCATATTGTGAGCCTGGAACAAACGATAATTCTTTATGCACAATCAGTTGAATCATATCTTTTGGATCATGCCGAAATTCAAAAAATTTCATGTTATTTTCATAAACGGCATGATATTCGTCACACGCAGTATAATTTGCGACTCCAGAAGTGTGGGTAAGAAGATGGTGTATGGAAACTTGATGGGCCCACGCTGGCATTTGATTTGACCAAAGAGCTGCTTGTTCTGGCAAATAAAAAGAGATCGGAAGATGAAGTTTTTTCTGCACATCTGCTACACGAATGTCTACCTCGCCCTCTAAAGTACTTTCATAGAGTGCTTTTAGAAGAGCCGCTGCATAAAACTGCTTTGATACCGAGCCAATCATAAATTGCGGCGGCTGTGTAAGAGCAATATCGTCACTTTTCACATGGATCACAGACTGCACTCCTTGTACTACCAAAACCTCCCCATCAACTAACTGCTCCACCACAAGCTGATTTACTGTTTTACTGAATTCTTCTACTTTTTGGTCGATGCGCGTCTCTTCGTCTCCAGACCACAAGGAACAAGAGGCAAATATCAAGAGATAGCAAAATTGCGTTAATACATACATGCTGATTCACCAATAAATAATTTCAAGAATTGTAGCAGCAATTCTTTAAAATTTCATCAAAATAATAAACATTTTATAGTGAGGTTTTCGCAATAGCCGCTACAATAACAAAAGGGTTTTGTATGATCTCCTATTCTCCTTTTTTTGCTCAGCTCTCTAGCATCTCTCACGAGAAGCTCTCTCAATATTATTTTACATGTAATCCAAAAACAGGTCCTCAACTCCAAGAAAAAGAAAAATCCCTCCCCATCTGTCGAGCGCTTTCTATACTCTTTGCAAAGACGTCATATGATTTTGTAGCAAACATCGAGCACATCACCTCGTATATGGAAAAAAACTGGACTTTGATTACGAGCACAAAAAAATGTATTGCCGCATGTCACGCTCTGAGTGTAATGGCGCATAACATCTTACATAAACAGAAAAGAGATTCTTCTGCTCTTATCGTAAATCTCACGATTGCAAGCCTTGAGCTATTGTCAAAAAAGGCTGATCAAAAGCAGATGGGCATGCTCGAATTTGCATGCAAGATACAAGCCACTAACATTGTAGAATTTCTTCTCGAACAAGGTGCCAATATTGCCGCACTATCAGAAGAACGAAAAAGATGGCTCTTTGCTCTTATGATAGAGAAAAAAAATTACGAAAAAGCTAAAGAATTTCTCATATACAACATAGACCTGCAGAGTCATCGTCACCTTCTTAAGCCATTTCTTCACTATCTCATACAAAACAATGATGAACACAATGCACTGATGCTGATAGAAGCAGGTGTAGACCGAGGAGCTCTAAACAAAAATGGACATGACACTGTGCTGTTTCACGCTGTTCAGCGCGGGTTTCTCCCCATTGTCAAAAAACTATATACTCTGGGTGAATCTCTATTTGGCTGTGATGATAAGCAAAACACACTTCTCCATATCGCTTGCAAAACAAAGCAGTATGAAATAGCAAAATGGCTATCAGAAAAAATTGATGTAACACTCAAAGATATGTACGGGAAAAGTGCCTATTATTACTGCCAAACGCAATTACAACAACTTTCAAAGCACGAACAACTTTTTTTACTCGACGAGGGAAATACTTTTGTAGAGTATCTCCAACAATTAGATGAGAAAGATGTGATACAAATTATCAACACCCTTTCTTTACTCTACCCAGCATCCAAAGTTCATCATTTTATCTACAAAGTAGATGCCTCGCATTATAAAAACGAACTATTTATTGCCGTTCCAGACACATGCGCACCGAATGCGAATATCTTTCAACTTCTGGATTTATTTGATAAAGTAAATTTTACAAGGCCACAAGAGGCTCACTACATCAATCCAGCTGATCTCAAGGCAGACACTGGAACGAAAAAAATACCTCATTTACGAAAAAATCTTGAGGACTTTCTTTATAAAGTACAAAGGCGTACACCCTATCTTGGAACGCCTTCACAGGGAACAACGCTAGAAAATTTCTATAAAACTATCGAGTGTTGTATCACACATACGATTCACACAATTGAACACACTCCTGAATCAAGCGAAAAAAGAGCGCTTCTTACAAAAACAGTCGTTGAATTTGTAAGAGCAGCCGCTTGGTGTGGGGGGAAAATCTATACCAACGCCTGCCAACAATATGTATCCGTTGCGTTGGGAAAACCTCCTTCATTTTCACAAGAAATTTTACAAATTCTTGGGAACTATCGAGAGCTTTTGATGCAATCGTGTGTCCCTGATGGATCTCATAGCGTACATGACTACAATTATCTTATGCGCCATCTGGGCCGTGAATTTGGAATTCCTGGTGCTGAGATCATGGAAAACTTTGAGGACAAATACATTGGGAATGGGGTAAACATCACGCTCGCCCGAACGAGGCTAAAAGAGCTCTATTCTCCAAAAAACATTTTATTTGAATGCATCATACCTGCCATTGAACAAAGTGGAGAATTGCGTGGTCAATTTTTTGATTGGTGTCAAAATAACATCCCCGAAGACTGGAAAAAAGACTATTTTGCAGAGATTCTCAAGCATGCTCAATCACTTTCCTCATTTGAAGAAATGGAAGACTATCTTGATGAAAAAGATATTGGCATTACCTCCAAGCAAACTATAGAAGAGGCACTCATTGAAGCAAGAAAGGCTCTCTATATCAGCTCCGAGGTGATTGTAGATATGAGCGCCCAGAAAATAGAACTACAGCCAACCTCAGTTGCACGAATGCTCTATCAACTTGGCATCTTCACCCCTATATACCCCACCACTTTTCTTGCACTAGCGGTGCAGAAAGTGCAACGCTTTGGCAATGCATTATCGAGTTATTTTTTTTAAATCCTATTAGAAGAGGATGTTTCCATCCTCTCATTTTTTAGACTATAGCGCGCTTGCTGTCTTTCAAAGCCAAAATAAAAAAGCCAATCGTGCCTATAAAAAGCGCTATTGGAATCAACGATACTCCATACACAAGCGCCTGAGCATCATGTGCCCCTCCCATCACATGCACGACCCATCCGATGACAGCATGAAATAGATAGCCAAATGTCATGATGATCATATTCGCAACTGCTGTAGTAAGACCAGCCACTTGCTCACGTACATATGTAGATGCTTTATAAATCGCCAAAATTTGATACGCGCAACACACTCCCACAACTACAAACATGAAGGTAAGTGCACTCATCGGGATTTGCCACATCAGAAGAGTACAAAAACTCACTGTCATCACAACTCCTGCTCCAATAACAGTAGCAATATAGTTTCCTACTTTTTCAGCAATCCAATTCAACACTGGCGATCCAAAACACATCCCAATAAACATCATCGATGGCAAGCTCGCTGCAATCACAGTGTCAAATGCATATACCTGAGTAAAAAACACTCCTCCCCACACGTCAGCAAAGCCTTCTAATGGGCCTACCATAAGCCCTGCACATATACAGGACCATATCACCTTTTTATTACTCAAAACCTCTTTCACTGAAGCGTACACTGACTGATCAGATGAAGACACATGCTCTGGAACAATACAATAAGTCACCGCCGCCAATACAAGACCTGCTCCCGCAAACATCTGAATGACTGCTTGATAGCCAAAAGTATCGCACATATAACTGACAGGACCTCCACCATAGATCGCTCCTATCAACCCTATAGTTACAGACAAGCTGAGCATGCGAGGAAATCGCTCTTCACTAAATGTCAGTCTGATTATTTTAAAAACACCAAGTATAGCAGCAGATGATCCCATCCCAATACACAATCTGCCAATAATCGGATATATCCAATGGTCAGCAAAGAGAAGAGGCGTTAATCCAATAACGGCTAAAAGTATACACCCTGTTATCGTCTTTCGAGGCCCAAGACGATCGAGCATGATACCAACCGGTATATGCATAAGCGAATACCCTAGATAATAGACTCCTGAGAATTGCCCGAAAGTGGTTGCATTAATATGAAATTGGTTCATGATATCGTGCAGCATGATATTGGGCATCACCCTTAACACATACTGGTAGGCATAAAATATTGAGGCAATAATCCAAATTGCCCAAGCAGCCTTCTGGGCTTTTGAATGAGACGTAATCATACAATAAAAATCCTCTATAAACTTAAAATTCTTTTTCTAGAATAGACTGTAGCGAGTGGTATTAGTGTGCCTGTCGGCACAGCAGGATAAGAGGAAGAAGGACAAGAAGAGATGCAAACACCTGTATCGCGATACAATCGCAAGTTTTTTGCACAAATGAAGATATTCTATTTGCTTCGTTCATGAAGCAAATGGTAACAAAATCTACGACATTCAAGCAACTTTAAAATTGAAACTCGGCCATCCACTGGAGATCTCACGAATACTCTTACCATTCATTTTCTTTGCCTGGAATGCCTCCTCCTAGGTGTTTGGTTGCATAAGGCTGAAAGCAAGGTGCCAATAATTCTTTCCCATAGGCACATCGCTCAAAAGTGGCATACAATTTCTTTCCGCTCTTAGGAAAAATAAGCCCGTATACAGCAGACAACTCTAATCCGAGATAAATAGAAGGCGTGAATGCTATACGCAATAGGTCCCTACCGTAGGAGCAACATTTTTCAACGAAGGAAAGATGACTTGCGGAAGGATGCCAAAAATGAGCCAAAGAAATCACCTTGGCTACTCGATTTGCCAAATTAAAAGTAAGACCAACTGCATGCACAATTGGAGTAGCAACCGCAAGCCCTAAGCATTTCAATCGAGCCACTCTTTTACTATCTTTCCAATATACATCCCCAGTACTCAAATCAACGCCTTTTTTAAATTCTGAGTAAGGAAGAAAGTGAGACAAAGAAATTGGATGCTGAGAGCGTTCATCACACCCTTTTTTAAGAACTTCTACATAACTCTCAGATATATGCCTTGCTGCAGCAGGAACAAAGTCAGTAAAAATAAACTTAATACCGCTCATAATAAGCCCTCATTCAGTGGATACAAACGTATTATGTTATAGTATCTATTAATATATTTACACTAGGACAATATCAAAACCACGCAATAGCCCGATGGCATCTGGGAGTGAAAAGCGCGCTTTTTTGATAATATTTGTTTTTGGATCAATCTCATATCGTTTTGCAGTTGAAAAGTCCGCCTTCGTCATATCACAATTGTGAAAAATGGTCCCAGACAGATCAACGCCATCAAAATCTGCTTCTTCAAGTTGTGTATTGATAAAATGGCTATCTTTGATCGCACATCCAGTAAACATGGTATGCTTCATATTCAGATCTGAGAAATTACAATAGTGAAGAGCGCTATTCAGAAATGAAACGGAAAAAAAGGTCTTTTCACACGCGAAAAAATGAGCTCCTACAATTTTACAGTTTACAAACTGAGCATCTTGTAGACGACAGCCATCCAGGTGAACAAGATTAAAATTACAGCCTACAAATTTACAAGAAATCAACTGCGCATTTCGAAGTGTCGCTTCTGCAAAATTACACCTGTGAAACGAGCAGTTCGAGTAGATGTGATTATCGAGTATTTTTTTCGAAAAATCCTGGGACGTGAACATCTTTTCTTCTATCATTCTATTCATCTCACCTTTTCGCATAAATCAAGAAAAACATTGTACAGACATTCTGTTTGATTTTCTAGCTATTCCTTGCTAGAATCCGCTTCTTACGATGTGTACACTTCTGTAGCAACAAGAGGTATCTATGATGAAACATCTATTTGCCCTATTTTTCTTTCTTAGTTCTTGTTGCATTACAACCTCCGCGTCAAGCACACCCATTGAAATACAAGCAGTGGTATTTGACTTTGATGGAGTCATCGCAACAGTTGATCAGGTCGATGCGATTTTATTTTTTACTAAAATCTTGCAAACCGATATCTCAGAGCTACGGCCGACATTAGCTGCTTGGCATGCAGCACGATCGCGAGGCGAAGATGAAAAAGATTTTTGGGAGCACTATGCAGCGTCTGTAGGGAAAAAGCTGCCAAAAAAATGGTTTCAAGACTATTTGCAAACGATTACGTATACAGAAGTTCCTGGAGTCATCGATATTGTAAAAAATTTACAAAAACAAAAATATAAAACCCCATTAGTCTCCAATATCCACCACGAACAAGCTAACATAATACGCAAACTTGGCCTCTATTCACTGTTTGACCCTGTGCTCTTATCATGCGATATAGGCGTTTGCAAACCAAATAAAGAGGTCTTTCAAATCTTGCTCAGCAAGATACACCTCCCAGCTGCCGCGGTTCTCTTTATTGACGACACCCAAGAAAATGTAGAAGCCGCCGCTCTCTTAGGAATAAATACTATCCATTTCACATCAGCACAACAACTCAAAGAAGAACTTCAAAAAAGAAATATCGTCATTGAATTATGAATAGTAATAGTCAATCTCTTCATTTTTTTTAGATCCTATGACACGCCAATGAAGACGAAAGCTACTTTTATCAAACTGAATTTGCCCAAAATACATATCGCCTTCGCATAGGTGTGAGTCTACACAAGAAAGCGTCGATGGACCAGTTGGCATAAGATAAAATAAAAACACAGGCGCCTCTGGGCCATGACGGAGATGCTCTAATGAAATCAGCCCTCCTTTTCTATCCAGAGTCCATCGAAATACATTGCTAAAATGCATTTCAGATCCTTGTTTGCCGTGCCATGTCCCTTTTTCAGTAAAGACAACCACATTATTCCCTTCGCGCGTTGCTATAACTTCACCTTTTCCTCTCCCACTTCTTCCTTGCTCTATGCTACTGTGCGTCTTCGAACAAAAAGTAAGTTGAGTTGTATTAACGAGACGCGCCCAAAATGCAAGGAGCACCTGCGGCTTGTTTTCATTTTGCGCATGAACAGAAATATCTTCTTTGATGGCGTAATATCTCTTTTTTTCATCTGCTGGCAAAAGCGTGTATGCCTTTTTTAATAGCAGCTCTAACTCATGCAAGAGAGGATATGCCTGATTAAACTGATAAATTCTGGTCTTGCCTTCATAGTAGCTCATAATGAGTCCACCTTGCTCGAGACGATTGAGCGCTTTTTGTAGCGGCGTGAGTGCAGTATGTAACACTCGGTGCAGTTGAGCTCCATAGCATTTGCCATTTACAAACAAAAAAAGAAGCACTCGCTGTATGTTTTGACTACCAAATAGAACGTGTAACATGAAAAAAATTAACCTCCACATGCATGCGAAACAAACTCTGATAGAGTTTAATCATTGTACAATATCTCCTCAATGAAAAGACAAAACAAGACCTACATCTAACTTATAAAAACTATTATGTAGTTTGACAACCACTTTCCCACCTCGATTTCACAATATAATTAATGTTACACTCAATCAATCGAAAATAGGAGAACAAAATGAGCATTCGCCACGATTGGACGCTTGAAGAACTACAAAATCTCTATGATCTTTCACTTATAGAACTTATCTCACACGCTCATGCCATTCACATCCAACATCATGAACCAGCAGAAGTGCAGGTATGCAGTTTGATTTCTATAAAAACAGGTGGTTGCCCGGAAGACTGCGCATACTGCGCTCAGTCGGCTCGCTACCAGACTACTATTTCTGCACAACCTATGATGCCTCTGGAAGAGGTACTGGTACGGGCTCAAAAAGCAATCGCCGGCGGCGCCACCAGAATCTGCCTAGGAGCGGCATGGAGAGAGGTTCGCGATGGGCTAGCTTTTGAAAAAATACTGGAGATGATTCAAAAGATCACGAGCTTGGGCGCAGAAGTGTGCTGCACTCTTGGCATGCTACAAGAGCATCACGCAAAGAGACTCAAAGAAGCGGGCTTATATGCCTATAACCACAATCTAGACTCGTCCGAAAAATTCTATAAAACGATCATCACCACACGATCATATCAAGATCGCTTGAACACACTCTCTCTTAACGCGAGTCTCCTATTAACCAATAAAATTATTGAAAGCTTCTTTTATTGTCGGC